>CAYZES010000001.1:0-183485 GCA_964477845.1 uncultured Dehalococcoidia bacterium
TCCATCGTCCCCACGCGTGTATCCCACTGCCTGGACCTGTACCCGTTGCGCTGGGCCACACGCTCCGTACTGCGCTCCCTGTAGCCGGCAGCGGTCCTGGCTGACACCTCCGCATCCATGATCCCCTCCACCAGGACTATCAGCGCCTCACGCAGGAAATCCACATCTCCATCCGCTCCTCTCTTGCGCAATATCCCCAGCAGGTCCATCCTTTCCTTGACCACCGTCGCCCTCCTTGAGTTGTGTTCTTTGTTCTCTAAGGATGACGCGGTGGTCTCTCTTTATGTAGATCTCCTTAATACACCACGTGCTGGGACTCTACTCGCAGAAAAAACGGGCTGTCTAAGCCTGCAACAGTCCTAGTCGAGAAGATATCGAACGCAGTGGGAGACCTATGGGAGCCACATCAAATCCGTCGCGTCGCTGAAGCGGAGGCCGAGGCAGCGATGACCTTAGCCAAGGCCGAAATCAAAATCGATCACCTCAAGCAACGGGCTGCTCGTCGATTCGTTTACGAGCAGACGAGAATTCAACTAAACATGGAGAGCATTGCAAGACGGGGCATTAAGGATGTTGATCCCAAGGCACCGACCGAAGAACCGGAGGTTTCCTACTTACCAATCAACCGAAGACGATCACGGCCGCGTACCGAGACCGGACAGTCAACCTCACATTGCCAAAGAACACAGGTAACGACCTGAAAATCGGTAAGGTGCTGTTGACCCCATCGGGGGAGCAGCTATCACGCATCGTGAAGCCTGTACCGGTAGAAGGATTCTTCGAGTTCGTCTACGACAGATGGTCGAAGGACTCTCTTGTCCCCGCTCGCCAAAACCCATCCTAGCCATAGACAGTGCCACAAAGCCACCGCCGTTGGTACCTGGACTAGCGCTGGACGAATTCGATCCACCGCACTGCGAACCCGTTTGCTATAGGTTGGGTTCGACCTCTTTGTTCACAAGGGGAGGCGCTGCCACAGTCGCAGGTTCGACTATCCAAGCGTCAGGAAACAACACTACGGAGTCTTTCATTGCATCGGCGAGGTTGCCGCACACTGCAGATGAATCCAAAGATGCAACGTCCGCCGTTGCGTCTTCATGGTAGTAGAAGCTGGCGTCAGCGTTTTTGCTTCTAGGCTTCATAGCATTTTCCTCCAGCCCTCAAAAGTCCTCTCGTCCTTAACTCCTTCTTGTGGTCCATTGTTGGTTTGCACTTGGACGCGCATCAGCGTCCCTTCAGACACGAACCCGTAGCACCCGCCTACGGTTCCTTCAACTAGAGCACGTGGGATCGAAAATTGGACTGGTGTATTCACTTGAACACCGGCAAGGTATGACTGCGGCGTATAGGGCTCAAGCAGCTTGAGCTCCTGCGTATAGCTCAAATGAACCTTTCTTAACAGTTGGTACAGGCTGTCAGTCGGCTTCTCAATCTTCAGGCCGAGACCAGCAGCCTCTCTTCGATCGATTGTATAGTCGTGGCTACCTGAATCGGCACAAAGAAAGTCAATGATCGACCTAATCTTCTTCTTGTCCTCGACCTGCCTCGGCAACAGTTTCTCGGCTAAGAAACGTATCTGTGCTCTCGTACGGAATATTTCACCAAGCACCAATGGATGAATATGACCGGCTAAGTCTATGAGAACCGAAGTAAGCGATTGCTCTCCCTTAATCTTTAACTCTTCACGAGCCGCGTCAAGGTAGCCCCTAACACTTTCTACACTGACAGGTACTTGCTTAATTGGGCCACCGATGCTTGCTTGAGGATTCAGCGGATTACGCACGCTCGGGTCAATTGGCCCCAAAGCCGCCTGCTTCGTCATGACTACTCGATCCGCACCGATAGAGATCAGGGTTCCAGCACTCAGCGCCTTCATCGGAACCAAGACCTCAAGCTCATCGCAGAATATCCGTATGAGGTTCACCAGTCTCCACGCAGCCAGCGTCTCTCCCCCGTTCGTATGAAGAAGCAAAGATATGCGCTTGGTAGGGCCAATCTGCTCAAGAAGATCGACGAACGGATCGATACAATCCTGAGCAATGGCGGTTTCCATGCCCGAGCGATTGCCCGTTATAAATGACAGAACCTTGGTTTTTCGATCTTGCTCTATCTGCTGATAAAGCTTCTGTCGTGTCGAATAATCCATTGCCGCCTTAGATGTTCCCTAAGCCATTTGCTCCTCTGGTCTGGCGATACCACGACAGAGTTGGCCTCACACGCTCGGGCACGCATTGTACATGTCGGCCTGTCGGCTATGTGATGTACTGGCTCCATTCTTCCATCAGTTTGACCCGCATAGCCAGAAGGTCGGAGCGCTGGTACCGCTCAAAGACTCTTGGGACACGGTGACCAAGCGCCAATTGCGATACATCGCGGTTCTGGCCTGTATCGGCATCCCAAGTCGAGAATGATGATCGCCATCCGTGAGGTCGGCCGGCCATTCCAAGGTTGCGCATCAAGGTACTGGGCGCATTGGCGTTCAGCAGATCGCCTCTGATTGCCGGAAAGATGAGACCGGAGCCATTGTCCTGTACACGTGCCCGTGCCAAAACATCGAGGGCGCCGGTGGACAATGGCACTCTCAAGTTGGTCAGGCCAGTCTTTCGCCGGTAGCTTGGCACGGTCCAGATGTTTGTGGAAAAGTCTATCTCTCCCCACAGTGCCCCACGCGCCTCCTGTGAACGAGTCGCCGTCAATGCCAAGAACTCCAGACACAGCCGTGCTCCAAGCTGCATGTCGGCGCCGCGAATCCTGTCCAGAGCCTCTCTGACCTCCGGATGTGGAACGGCTGGCATTCGTTTCGCCAGATGTCGCCCGTTCGGCATTGCTTGGACAATGGCATCGCCAGCAGGATCGTCATGGCGGTGCTGCTCCGTGATGGCGACTTTCATAATCACGCTAATTCTGGTCCGGAGTCGGCGTGCGGTTACCGGACGTGAGGACCATATCGGCCGGAGCACCCGGAGGACATCAGCGGTGCAAATCCTGTCAACGGCCAAATCGCCTATGACCGGATACACATAGCGTGCAAGAGGTGCCCTCCACTCGCGAGCGCTGCGATCGTTCTTCCAAATGGGCTTTCGTTCTTCAATGACCTTCTCTGACAGTTCACTGAAAGTTGGAACGGTAAGTTTGCGGATCCGCCTCGGCTTTTTCCCCTGACGTGCCAGTCGCGCATTCTCAAGCGCAACTGCTCTCGCCATGGCCAGTGTGGTCACAGGCCAGCTGCCGAGGCCGAGCGAGTGGACGCGTCCGTTGATCCGGACTCGCTGCTGGAATGACTTGGACAACCGGCCGGATGACGTTCTTCGGACCAACAGAGTCAAGCCGTAAGCACCCCGACCGTCGGAATATCGTCCTGACTGTTTCACGACCTTTACAAAGCGGCTCGAAAGCTGTGCTGGACGCCACACCTGAGTTACCTTCATTGATGTGTTTCACCTTGAATGTACCACTTTGCGTAACACTCTCGGCAACAGATCAAAGTAGATTCACTTAGAGGCTAATAGATGTTTGTGGAGTCGCCAAATGAAGCGGAAAGGCCGGTGACACCTAATACAGGGAACTAATGGATGGCTATATGTACAGCTTGACGTTCGACTTACAGAGCGTTGGATGGACTGATCCCTGGTCCGTAACGTTCGACACCGGTGCGGGCTCAAAGGCGGGCCCGGAGGGCGCCGCCATTGCGCTGCGGTGACCGGTCGGGTTCGCTGCCTTAGAATGGCGTGATGAGCACCCCGGCCCGACGCCAGTATCTGCGCATAAAGGCCGAGCATCCGGATGAACTCCTCCTGTTTCGCATGGGGGACTTTTACGAGACCTTCGATGAGGACGCCGAGGTCCTCGCCCGCGATCTGGAGATAGCACTCACCTCGCGCGAGTTCGGCAAGGGCGAGCGCGTCCCCCTTGCCGGCATCCCCTATCACTCCCTGGAGACCTACCTTGGCAGGCTGATCAAGTGCGGCCACAGGGTCGCTCTCTGCGAGCAGACCTCGGACCCATCCACTTCAAAGGGCCTGGTCGACAGGGAGGTGGTAAGGGTCGTCACCCCCGGCACCGTGGTTGAGGAGTCGATTCTCGATCCGACCGCCAACAGCTACCTTGCCGCTGTCTTCCCCTGCGAGGGCCAGGTGGGCCTCGCATACGCCGACATCACAACCAGCGAGTTCGCGACGGGCCAGGTGCCGGCGGATGGCCTGTCGGACGAGCTGGCCAGGCTGGACCCGGCCGAGGTGCTGGTTCCGGAGGGCGCCGACCTCGCGATCGATGGGCGGCCGTCCGTCGAACTGCCGCCGGGAGCGTTTGGACTGGAGTCGGCGACCGAAAGGCTCAAGCGGCACTTCGGCGTCCTGTCCCTTGAGGCGTTCGGTTGCGAGGGACTCCCGCTGGCCACGAGGGCGGCAGGCGCCATCGCAGACTACCTGGCCCGAAGCCATCGCGCCGGCCTCGAGCGCCTTGACCGCCTGACCACCTACTCGGTCAAGTCCTACATGGTTCTCGACCTTCAGACAATGCGCAATCTGGAGCTGTTCGAGGGTGGGAGATGGGGCAGGAGCGATGCCTCCCTTGCCGCGGTGCTCGACGACACCAGGACCGCCATGGGCGCCCGCCTGCTCCGGCGCTGGATAGGAAGGCCTCTTGTTGATCTCGATCGCCTCCGGGCGCGCCAGGAGGTCGTGGAGTGGTTCCACTCCAGCGCCTTCAGGCGCCTGAGGGTGGCGGAGCTGCTGTCGGGCATCTCGGATATCGAGAGGCTCATGAACAGGGTGCGCGGAGGCTCGGCAGCGCCCAGGGATTTGCTGGCCCTCAGGGACAGCCTCCATCTGGCGCCGCGGGTGCGCGAGCTGCTTGCGGGGCCGGAGGAGACGGGCCAGGTAGCCGCGCTGGGCGCGCTGATAGGCGTGCACGAGGAGGTCGTAGGCCTGGTAGGTGCGGCCATAGCCGATGATGCGTCCGCCTCCGTGGGCGAGGGCAGGGTCATCAGGCGCGGCTACTCGGCGGAACTCGATGGCATCAGGGACGGGGCGAAGACCGCGCGGGACTACATATCGGGCCTTGAGGTCAGGGAGCGGGATCGCACCGGGATAAGGTCCCTCAAGGTCGGGTACAACAAGGTGTTCGGCTACTACATAGAGGTCAGCAAGGCCAACGTGGACCGTGTCCCTGAGGATTACGTGCGCAGGCAGACGCTGGTCAATGCCGAGCGCTACGTTACGCCCGAGATGAAGGAGTACGAGTCCCGGGTCCTCGCGGCCCAGGACCGCATCGCCGAGGTGGAGGTGTCGCTGTTTCGCAATGTCTGCGCGGAGATCGCCCGGTCGGCCGACGGCGTGCTTGAGACCGGGCGTGCGCTGGCCCGGGTAGACGCGCTCCGATCGCTGGGCGAGGTGGCGGCGAGCAACGGATACGTCAGGCCCGAGCTCCACGAGGGTGCCAGTCTGGAAATAGATCAGGGAAGGCATCCGGTGGTGGAGAAGATGCTCACCCCCGGGCGATTCGTGGCCAACGATGCCCGCCTTTCGACGGGGGACGAGCAGCTGGTGATACTCACCGGGCCCAACATGGCGGGCAAGTCGACGTTCATCCGACAGGTGGCGATCATAGTCCTGATGGCCCAGATAGGGAGCTTCGTGCCGGCCAGGCACGCCTCGGTCGGCACGGTGGACCGCATATTCACCAGGGTGGGGCTGCAGGACGACCTGACCGTCGGCCAGTCGACGTTCATGGTCGAGATGGTGGAGACGGCTGCCATACTCAACCATGCCGGCCCCCGGTCGCTGATCGTGCTCGACGAGATCGGAAGGGGTACCTCCACCTATGACGGTCTGGCCATAGCCAGGGCGACGGCCGAGTACATCCACAACCACCCCGCGCTCGGCTGTCGGACCCTGTTTGCCACCCACTACCACGAGCTTACGCGCCTGGCCGATACGCTGCCGAGGGTGCGCAACTACAACGTCTCGGTCGCCGAGGACGGGGGAGAGGTCGTGTTCCTGCACCGTATCGTGCCCGGCGGCGCCGATCGCAGCTACGGGGTGCATGTCGCCAGGCTCGCGGGCCTGCCCTCCGGGGTGATCAGCCGCGCCTGGGACGTCCTTTCGGAGCTGGAGGGCTCAGAGTCACGCAACGGGCCCCCGCCTCAGGCCGGACCTCCCCAGCAACTCAGCTTCATGGGGCCGCCATCGCCGGTCGTGGAAGAGCTGTTGTCGATCGATCCATCGACGATGACGCCCCTTGAGGCGATCGCAAAGCTCTACGAGCTCAAGGAGAGGGCGGGCAGGCAGCCGTGACCGGCCGGCGGAACGGGCGGCCTTATAATCTGCTCGGGGAATGACGCCAGAGTGAGTCTGGTTAGACAGGCCGGATCGTTGTATGGTCCGGGTAGCCAGGAGGTGACGACATGCAGCTAACCGCCCTGCCCAAGGCACCGGCCGAGGTCAGACAGCTCATCCGAACGGGTGAGGTGAACGAGACTACCGCAGGCATGGCCCCCGGGCACGTGCAGGCCAACCTGGTAGTACTGCCCACCGATAAGGCCTTTGATTTCATGCTCTTTTGCCAGCGCAACCCCAAGCCCTGTCCGCTGCTGGAGGTCACCGAGCCGGGAGACTACCGGCCGCGGCGCCTGGCGCCCGACGCCGACCTGAGGTTCGACATACCCAGGTACAGGGTCTACAGGTACGGTGAGCTCGAGGCCGAGGTGACGGACATCGAGGCGTACTGGCGTGACGATCTGGTCGCGTTCCTGCTCGGATGCAGCTTTTCCTTCGAGTCCGCCCTCATGCGGGCGGGTATAGGAATGAGGCACATCGACTGCGGGTCAACCGTGCCGATGTACATCACCGACATCCAGACCGAGCCGGCAGGGTCACTGTCGGGGCCGATGGTCGTGTCGATGAGGCCGATCGTCAGTGACCACGTGGTGCGGGCCACTCAGGTCACCTCCAGGTTCCCTGCAGTCCATGGCGCTCCCGTTCACATCGGCGACCCGGGGGCCATAGGCATCAGGGACGTTGGCAGCCCGGACCTAGGCGAGCCAACCGAGATCAGGGATGGCGAGGTGCCCGTGTTCTGGGCATGCGGCGTGACCCCCCAGGCGGTGGCGATGAATTCCAAGCCCCCTCTGATGATCACCCACTCGCCCGGCTACATGTTCATCACCGACGCCGTCGACGAGGACTACGCGGTCTTCTGACCGCTTCGGAGACGGCGCTGTTAGGAGAGAAGGTGGAGACTATAGAAGATATCGTTCTGGACCATGACCGCCGGGGCATTTCGGCGCTCAGGCCGCGTCTCAGTTCCAACTTTTGCACCCGCGCGGCAGACCTGATCCTGGACTCTCCGGGAACGGCGTTCATCGTGACGGGGTTCTACATCCTGGACGCGGGGGCCGGCGAGACGGACGGACCCCCGGGGGCCGTAGTTATAGGCGAGGGTCTGGCCGCGCTCGGGTACAAGGTGATCTATGTCTCCGACCGGTACGCCGTGCCGCAGATTGAGCAGACGATAGGTGATGCCGCCGGCGTAGTGGAGTTTCCCATAGCCCCGGAAGATGAGAGCGAGGAGTTTGCGGTCGACCTTCTTTCGCAGCACTCGCCGTCGGTGCTGATCGCCATAGAGCGGTGCGGGATGACCGACGAGGGGAAGTTCCGAAACATGCACGGCAGGGACATCTCCGATTACAACGCCAAGACCGATTTCCTGTTCGGACCGCACGACCGCACCGTGGGCGTGGGTGATGGGGGTAACGAGATCGGCATGGGCAACCACGCGGACCTGGTTGCCTCAACGGAACAGCTGGTCGGAAAGCCATGCATAACCGGGACCACCGAGCTCGTCATCGCCAGCACTTCGAACTGGGGAGGCTACGGCCTGGTCGCCGCCCTGTCGGAGAGGTCGGGCAGGAACGTTCTGGCCTCCGTTGAGCGCGAAAGGGAGATCTTGGAGAGCTTCGTAGAGGCGGGCCTAGTGGATGGAATGACCAGAAAGCAGGCACCGATGGTCGACGGCTTTTCCCAGGAGGAGAACTCCGCCATGGTGCGTCGCCTCCACGAGTACCTCGGGGCCCGGGGAGTGCCGTCCTAGACGGCGAGGGCGGGCCGGTACGGGCCCGCAGCGCCGGCGGGCGGGTTGGCCGGGCGGCGCAGGATAGAGGCGGCGGGCCTGGGGACCAATAGTTGAGGCCCACCGTGCCCGCCCGCGCTCTGATTTGGATCGTAGGCGCGGCGGTCCTCGCCGTTCTGATTGCGGCCCTTGTGAGACAGGCTGGTTTGCTGGACAGGTACTTTATCTTCTTCCCCGAGAGCGAACTGCTCGCCACTCCCGGCGATCACGGCCTGGGCTATGAGGACGTCTGGATCGATACCCGTGACGGCGTTCGGCTCCATGGTTGGCTGGTGCGCCCCTCCATCTCGGGAGGCGAGCCGACCCGTGTCCTGCTCTGGCTGCACGGCAACTCCGGCAACATCGGGCACAGGGCGGCGGCCGTGGCGGCTATGGCCCGCGGCCTGGGGGCCCCGGTGATGATCGTCGACTACCGGGGCTACGGGCGAAGCGAGGGTTCGCCGGCCGAGGAGGGGCTCTACCGGGACGCCGAGGCGGCGTTCGACCATATAGCGGCCCGGCCGGAGTTCTCCGGTTCGTCGATCGTCGTGTTCGGCCGCTCGCTCGGCGCCGCTGTTGCGGTGGAACTGGCGACCCGCCGACAGGTCGAGGCGCTGGTGCTGGAGTCACCGTTCACCTCCGTGGCGGAGATGGCGCGACTTCAGAATCGGTTCCTCCCGTCCTGGCTGCTCGTACGCGCGCGATTCGACAACCTTGCCAAGATGCCCGAGGTGCGAGCGCCGGTCCTGGTCTTCCACGGCACGGACGACGAGATCGTTCCCGTCGAAATGGGCCGCCGGGTCTACGAGGAGGCACCCGGGCGAAAACGCCTGTTCCTGCTGGAGGGCGCCATGCACAACGACCCCCATCACGAACCCGGGGCACCGTACTATTCGGTGTTCAGGGAGTTCCTGGAGGGGGGATCCGGAGGGTAGCTCTAGGAGTCGGTGGCGGGCTGCAGGTCTTGCTGCGCTGCCGCGAGCTGCTTCATGATGCGCGACTTGCGGCGGCTGGCGTTCCCCCGGTGCAGGGCGCCCTTCTTGGCCGCCCTGTCCAGGGCCACGACAGCGCTGCGCACCCGGAGCTCGGCGGCTGGCATGTCGCCATCTGCGATCGCGGCCCGCGCCTTGGCTATGTGCGTCTTGGCCCTGCTTCGCAGGGGGCCGTTCCTGACCTGTCGGCGGGACGATGTTCTATGTGACTTGGCGCTGGGCAATTGGGAATTCTCCTGGCGGTCACCCCGGGAGGACGGGCTGTTCCAAGGATCTGGCCACGCTGATGACGCCCCTTATGCCCTCGAGCTTGGCGAACAGTCGATTCAGATGGCTGATCCCCTTGATGTAGACGGTCATCGAGATGATGCTCCGGTCCTCTACCTCGCGGGTGACGCAGTAGGCAATGTTAACATGCTCCTCCGAAACCAGGGACGTGGCGTCCTTTAGCAGTCCGACCCTGTCGTATGCCTCGACCTGGATGTTGACAGGGTACAGCGTCTGCGTGCGCCCCCAGCTCACCTCTATCAGCCGTTCCTGCACGCTTTCGGCGGCGATGTTGGGGCAGTCCTGGCGGTGGACCGTGACACCCCTGCTGCGGGTGATGTATCCGATGATGGCGTCGCCGCGGATCGGCTGGCAGCAGCGGGCGATGCGGGTGAGCAGATCGCCGACGCCGAGCACCTCGATGCCGGCCGCCGGACCGGTCGGCGTCAGCGGGAGAGGCCTTGCCTCCTGAGGAGCGACCTCCTCGGAGGACAGCCGGTTGGCGATCTGCGAGACGGTCATCGAGCCAACCCCGAGCGAGTAGTAGAGCTCGTCCGCCGAGTCCATGCCCACCAGCGTTGCGATCTGGCCGTCGTCCATGCCGGTGGTCAGCCGCCTGATCTGACGGCTGTAGAGCTCCTTGCCCCGCTGCACGTTGATGCGTCGCTCCTGCCGGTTGAACCACTGGCGTATCTTCTGCCTGGCTGAGCTGGTCTTGACGTAGCCCAGGTTGGGATTGAGCCAGTCCAGGCTCGGTCCCCTGACGGTCTTGCTCGTGACTATGTGCACGGTGTCGCCGTTGCGCAGGGCGTACTGCAGCGGCACCAGCTTGCCGTTGACCTGCGCGCCGACGCAGCGGTGGCCGATGTCCGTGTGGATCCGGTAGGCGAAGTCAAGGGGGGTAGAGCCGGCCGGCAGTTCCTTTACGTCGCCGTTGGGGGTGTAGACGTAGACCTGGTTGTCGAAGATGTCGGTCTTGAATGATTCGACCAGCTCCTCGGCACCGGTGACCTCCCGCTGCCAGTCCAGCAGCTGCCGCAGCCAGGTCATCTTCTTTTCGAACTGCGTGTCGGTGGGATGGCCTTCCTTGTAGAGCCAGTGTGCCGCAACGCCGTACTCGGCGACCTGGTGCATATCGTGGGTGCGGATCTGTATTTCGACGGGAGAGGCGCCCTCGCACAGCACCGTGGTGTGCAGGGACTGGTAGAGGTTGTCCTTGGCGTTGGCTACGTAGTCGTCGAACTGGTTGGGCAGCGGGCGCCAGAGGGAGTGGACGACCCCCAGGGCCGCGTAGCAATCGGGGACCTCGCGCACGTAGACACGCAGGGCGAACAGGTCGTAGATGTCGCCCATGGACATGTTCTGCGATTCGTACTTCTGGGCCTTTTTGTGGATCGAGTAGATGTGCTTGGGCCTGCCGGTCACGTCCGCATCTATGCCCGCCGCCTCAAGGGCGCCCGAGAGAGTGCTTCGGACCCGCTCGACGTACTGCTCGCGCTCGGTGCGCTTTGACTGCAGCATCTTGGAGATCTCGCGGTAGGCGGGCGGATTGATGTGCCTGAAGGCCAGGTCCTCCAGCCTCCACTTGATCTCCCAGATGCCCAGCCGATGGGCCAGGGGCGCGTAGATGTCCAGCGTCTCCTGGGCGATGGCGACTCTTCTGGCCTTGTTGTGGGCCGTCAGGGTACGCATGTTGTGGAGCCTGTCGGCCAGCTTTATCAGTACGACCCTGATGTCCTCTGCCATCGACATCAGCATCTTCCGCAGGCTCTCCACCCTGATCCGTTCCTTCTCCGTCATCTCCTTGGAGAAGGCCGACATTTCCGAATCGACGTCGGCCGGCCGGTCTGCGCCGGTTCCGTTGGAGAGCAGATCGGCATCGGCCGCAAGCTCGGCCAGCACCGACGCCTCCCGGTTGGCGAAGGCCTCGTTCTTGGTGAGCTTGGACACGCCCGCCACCAGTTTCGCCACCTCGTTCCCGAACCGTTTCTCAAGCTCCTCAAAGGAGATATCGCAGTCCTCGATGACGTCGTGCAGCAGGGCGGCTGCCAGGGCGTTTGGATCGAGCTTAAGGTCCGCAAGGAACATCGCCGTCTGAAGCGGATGCTCTATAAAGGGCTCACCCGAAAGGCGTGTCTGGCCTGCGTGAGCCTCGTCGGCGAACTCGTAGGCTTCGACGATCAGATCGATCTTGTCGTCGGGAAGGTACTTGCGGGCCTTCTTGAGCAGGGCGTCTACCATGATTGTGGCTTGATTATACCCGTATCGGGTCGTTTGAGCCCGTCCCAAACCAGTGGGCCCGTCTCGGCGCCAACGTGCGCTCGCTCCCTTGTCCACCGCCTCTAGAGCCCGGGCCGTCGGGCGGCCGACCCAGCGTCCGCTCGATGGGGCGTACCATTGGGAAGATCGCATGTAAATGTGCGGCCGACTCTGGATGGTGCCGACCGAGAAGTGAGATTCCAGGCCCCTAGGGGCACATACGACCGTCTCCCCCGAGACCAGGCTCCCTGGGACCTTGTGGTTGGCGCCGCCCGCCGGACCGCCGAGAGGTTTGGATACGGACGCATTGACACCCCCACGTTCGAGGATGCCAGGCTATTTGTCCGCGGCGTCGGACAGGTCACGGATATCGTGGAGAAGGAGACCTATACCTTCGAGGATCGTGGCGGCGATCCTCTGACGCTCAGGGCGGAGGGTACTGCCCCGGTCTGCCGGGCCTACCTTGAGCACGGCATGCACAATCTCCCCCAGCCGGTCAGGCTCTACTACTTCTGTCCGGTGTTTCGCTACGAGAGGCCGCAGTCCGGCAGGTACCGCCAGCATCACCAGTTTGGCATTGAGGTCATCGGCGGACCGGAGCCCGAGATCGACGCCGAGGTCATCGAGATGGGCTGGAATCTTCTTGAGGAGCTGGGCATCGGTCAGCTCAGGCTGCTGGTAAACACCATGGGAGACATGGAGACGCGGGAGGGCTATGTGGCGATCCTGCAGCGCTACTTCCGCGATAACGCTGAGCACGTTCCCCAGGAGATAAGGGCGCGGATTGAGACCAATCCCCTGCGCGTGCTCGATTCCAAGGACCCCCGCATGGCCGAAGTGAAGGAGGGTGCGCCCCGGTCCGTAGACCACCTCGGGTCGGAGGCGGCCGATCACTGGAGGACCCTGCTCGGCCACCTCGATGCCGTTGGCATGCCCTACGAGGTCGAGCATTCCATGGTCCGGGGTTTCGACTATTACACCCGCACCGTGTTTGAGATCGTGCCCGTTGAGGCCGGCAGTCAGAGCACCATAATCGGTGGCGGCCGCTACGATGGCCTCATAGAGCAGCTCGGGGGCCGTCCCACTCCGGGCATGGGGTTCGGCATGGGCATAGAGCGAGTCGTCGCCAATCTGGGCTCGAACCTCGCAGGGGCGCCCGCTGATGCCCTGAAGGTGGTAGTAGCCCACGTCGGGGACCCCGCTCGAGGCGAGGCGGTGACGATGGCCTCCGGTCTGCGCAGGGCGGGAGTGGCGGCGATTGTGGCGCCATCACGCGGGCTGAAGAGCCAGATGCGCTACGCATCGTCGGTCGAGGCCTCGCATGCCGTAATCGTGGGGGAGGACGAGATGCGCGCCGGCACCGCAACGGTGCGCGACCTGACGGCGGGAGAGCAGCGGTCGATGGCGCGAGATGACCTGGCCGCCTGGCTCACGGAACGCTCCGGGAACGCCGTTCCCGGGGTGGCTGCGAGGGGCCACTAGACGTGCTCGATAAGCTGGCCGCCGTCGAGGAGCGCTTCGCCGAGATAGAGCGCCAGCTGGCGGACCCTGAACTGTCCGCGGACTTCAGGCGCTCGCAGGGCCTGCTCAAGGAGCATGCCAGTCTCCGACATCTCGCCGAGCTCGGCGCCGAGTACAGGCGGGTCGTCGGCGATTCGATCGACCTGAGGGCGATGGTCAGGGATGAGTCGGACAAGGAGATGGTGGATCTGGCCCGTGCCGAGCTGGCGGTCCTGGAGGGCAGGAAGGCCGAGCTTGAGGAGGGCCTGAGGCTCGCGCTCCTTCCCAAGGACCCCAATGACTTAAAGAACGTGGTCATGGAGATAAGGGCCGGCACGGGCGGTGAGGAGGCGGCGCTCTTCGCCTCCGACCTGTACCGCCTGTACTCCAGATATGCCCAGAGGAGGGGCTGGGTGGTCGATGTCGTGTCGACCAGCGAGTCGGAGACCGGAGGGATAAAGGAGATCGTCCTTAAGGTGCAGGGAGAAGGGGCATACAGTGCGCTAAAGCATGAGAGCGGCGGCCATCGGGTTCAGCGCATTCCGGTTACCGAGTCCAGCGGGCGAATCCACACCTCGGCGGCCACCGTGGCGGTCCTTCCGGAGGCGGAGGAGGTCGACCTGGACATCAGGGGCGAGGACCTCGATATCGACATCTTCCACGCCAGCGGCCACGGCGGCCAGAACGTTCAGAAGGTCGCCACCGCGGTGAGGATCACCCACAAGCCGACCGGCATAGTGGCGATCTGCCAGGACGAGCGCTCACAGTACAAGAACAAGGAAAAGGCCATGTCGGTGCTCAGGTCCCGGCTCTATGCGCGGGAGGTGGAACGCCAGCAGCGCGAGATCAGCGAACAGCGACGTTCCCAGGTAGGCACGGGTGATCGGTCCGAGCGCGTTCGCACCTACAACTTTCCGCAGAGCAGGGTGACCGATCATCGCACCGGGCATTCCCAGTTCAACCTCGAGGAGGTGATGGACGGTGACATACAGCCGTTCATCGACGCGCTGATTGGCTACGAGCAGGAGCTCAAGCTCGAGGCCGCCGGCATCTGACGGGGCCGGCCCGGTGCGCCTGCGCCGGGCCTGGACCGAGGCCAGGGAGCGGCTCGCTGCGTCCGCCGTAGAGGATGCGTGGCTCGAGGCCGAGGTACTGGCGCGCCACGTGCTGGGCATAGACCGGTCAGCCTTCTATTCCCGGCTCGCAGACGACATCAGCGCCGGACAGGCAAGCGAGCTGCGGAGCCTGGTCGGGCGACGCGCCGGCCGGGAGCCGCTGGCCTACATCACCGGGGCCAGGGAGTTCTACGGCATGGATTTCGCCGTCTCGCCGGACGTGCTCGTACCCCGCCAGGAGTCGGAGTTACTCGTCGATCTGGCCCTTCAGCGGATCGCGGGACTGGCCCGCCCGCGAGTGCTTGACGTCGGAACCGGGAGCGGGTGCATAGCGCTTGCCATCTCGGCGAACGCGCCCGGCGCCATCGTTCATGCGATCGAGGCGAGCGAGAGGGCGCTGGCTATCGCCGAGCGCAACCGCCGCGCCCACGGCCTGGACGGTCGGGTAGCCATTCATAGTGGCCGCTATCTGGCGCCCGTGATCGGTGCGATGGACCGGTTCGATCTGATCGTTTCCAACCCTCCCTACATACCCTCCGCCGTGCTGAAGACCTTGTCTGACGAGGTGCGGGCCGAGCCGGCGATGTCTCTGGATGGAGGCACGGACGGGCTGGAGCCCACCCGTGAGCTTTTTTCACAGGCCCCCTGCGCGCTCTCGGACGGAGGAAGGCTGCTGGTGGAGATCTACTCTGGCGGCGCCCGCCACGTCGCCGCGCTATCGGCGGGCCTCTTCCCGGAGACGGATGCGGCACTGCACCACGATCTTCTGGGATTGCCACGGGTTATCGAGATCGGCCCCTTCAGGCGCCCGTGATGGCAGAGTTCGAGTTCCGCCAGATCGATGTGTTTACGGATCGCCCCCTTGCCGGAAACCCGCTTGCGGTGGTGCTGGATGCCGACGAAATGGAAGGCGAGGCCATGCAGTCGGTCGCGGCCGAGACCAACCTTTCTGAGACGGCGTTTGTGCTGCGGCCGAGCGAGCCGACGGCGGACTACAGGCTTCGCATATTCACCCCGAAAAGGGAGTTGCCTTTCGCCGGGCATCCCAGCGTGGGGACCGCCTTCGCCCTCCTGAAGGAGGGGCGTTTCGGGTCGCCCGAGGGGGCCCTGTCGGTGCGCCAGGAGGTAGGCATAGGGGTGCTGCCGATCGGGATCGAACTGACCGGGGATGGTCCGCTGATCACGATGACGCAGGGAAGGCCCGAGGTCTCTGAGCGGGTGGAAGACGCCGGTGACATCGCGGCCGTCCTTGGATGCGACGTCGCCGAGGTCTCCCAGTCGATGCCCGGGCCGCGCGTCGCTTCGACCGGTCTGAGGCAGCTGATGGTGCCACTGGCGAGCGTCGAGGCCGTCTCGCGGCTGAGTCCCGAGTGGTCTGCACTTTCGCTGATGGAGCGGCGTCTGGGCGTGACCGGAGTCAGCGCCTTCGCCGTAGAAGGGCCCGGCAGGGTGCGCTGTCGATTCTTCAGCCCGCGATCGGGGATCTCAGAGGACCCTGCCACGGGCAGCGCGGCCGGGGCGCTGGGCGCCTATATGGCGTTTGAGGGGATGTTGGACATCGGTGGTGGAACGGCGGACCTGACCGTTTGTCAGGGCCTTGAGATCCGCAGGCCGAGCCGCATGGATGTCAGGGTGAGGGCCGAGGGCCGTGTCCCGACGCTCGTTCAGGTCGGTGGACGCTGCGTTACCATCCTGAGGGGGACGCTGTCGATCTAGGGGTGTGAGCCTCCCCTAGCGCCTAGTGGCCGCCGAGTTGAAAGTGCTTGCCCTCGGTCTTTATCGCCGGCGCGACAACCATCTCTGCATGGTGCATCTCCCTGATGTTGTAGGCGCCGATCATGCCCATGCAGATCTTGAGGGCGCCGACCAGGTTCTGGGTTCCATCGGTCTTGGAGGTGGGTCCGAACAGTATCTGGTCGAGGGAACCCTTGACACCTACCCTGACCCGGGTTCCCCTGGGCAGATCGGGATGGGGGCTGGCCATTCCCCAGTTATGTCCCTCGCCCGGGGCCTCTTCCGCCTGCGCAAGCGGAGTGCCGATCATTACCGCGTCGGCGCCGCTGACGAGGGACTTGCACACATCTCCGCCCGTCCGGATACCCCCGTCGGTGATGATGGGCACGTAGCGGCCGGTGCGCCGCAGGTACTCGTCACGCGCCGTGGCGACGTTTATCGTCGCGGTCACCTGTGGGACCCCTACCCCGGTCACCTCTCTGGTCGTGCAGGCCGCCCCTGGCCCCACGCCGACCAGAACTCCGTTGATGCCTGTATCCATAAGCTCCAGTGCGACGTCGTAGGAAACGCAGTTGCCGACCACTACGGGTACGTTGATCATCTCCAGTAGCTCGGAGAAGATCAGGCCCCGCTTGCTCTTGGAAAGGTGGCGGGCGGTGGTCACGGTCGACTGGACGAAAATGAGGTCGGCACCTGCGTCCGCGGCAACCGGTGCCATGCGCTTGGTGCTGGCGGGAGTGACCGAGACGGCACAGCGGGCGCCGGTCTTTTTTATGTCGCGCACCCGCTCGCCGATCAGGTTCTCCTTGACGGGCTGGGAGTAGACGTCCTGAAGCACCTGGGTAGCCTTTTCCTCGGGGGCCGAAGCGACCCTGCTGAGGGGCTCGGATGGGTCCTCGTATCGTGTCTGCACCCCCTCCAGGTTCATGACGGCTAGGCCGCCGGCCTTCTCCATGTGCCCGGCGAACTCCGGAGAGACTATTGCGTCCATCGCCGAGGCGATGACTGGGATGTCGAACGACTGGCCGTCGAGGGAGAACTGGGTGTTGGCCTGGTCGGGATTGATGGTAACGTCCCCGGGGACTATCGCCACCTCGTCGAATCCGTACGCCCTGGTCAACTCCTTCATCTTGGCAGCAGACATATGTTCATCCCCAAATGTGGTGGTAGGTTGTTGTTCATAGAGAAAAGAAGATGGTGGCTACGTCAAGCATATTCCTGCCTGAGAACCCCGGTCAACAAGGTGATTCCGAAGGCTGCGGAAAGGTGCCCGGGGCCGTTCGCCGGGTGGGCCGGGGATGCCCTGCCCAGGCGCCGATCGGACGCGACTGCGGCAGGCGCGGCGGCGGCCTCGCACGCCGGTGCAGGGCCCGCGGAGGCAGGGGCAATTGACCAGCCTTGAGACCAGGGTAAAGAAGCTGGGCCTGTCGGTCGGATTCGACCTGGTTGGCATAACCGGTGCCGAGCCGTTCGTACGCGATGAGGAAGCGGCCCTTCAGCGGGTGCGGGCCGGTCAGATGGATGGACTGGCCTGGTACACGGAGGATCGGGTCCGCCTGGCCAACAGGCCGGCCGAATTGCTGGCGGGAGCCCGATCGGTCGTCTCGCTCGCCGTCAGCTACAACACCCGGAAGCGGGGAGGTGATCGCCAGATTACCGGCAGGGTGGCCCGGTATGCGTGGGGAGAGGACTACCACAGGGTGATTAAGCGGCGGCTGAGGAAGTTCGTCGATGAGCTTCCCGGGGTCGCTGGACGGTCCGTCAGGACGAGGATCTTCGTGGACGACGGGCCGATGAACGACCGTGCTGCCGCAGAGCGGGCAGGCGTGGGCTGGTTCGGAAAGAGCACCAATGTGCTTACCAGCACCCATGGCTCCTGGGTCTTCCTCTCGCAGGTTGTCACAGACCTTGCCCTTCGGCCAGATCCACCGCTGCGCAAGACCTGCGGTGCATGTACAGCGTGCATAGTTGACTGCCCGACGGGTGCGATCGTCGCCCCCTACGTGGTTGACAACGCCAAGTGCATCTCGTTCCTGACCATAGAGCTGCGGGGCGGCATTCCCCTGGAGATGCGGCCGATGATCGGCGACTGGGTCTTCGGCTGCGACATCTGCCAGGATGTCTGCCCTGTCAACCGCAAGGCGATCGGCTCGCTTGAGCCCCAGTTCGCCCAGCGCCACGACTTCTCGGCGCCTGCCCTGCTGCCGCTGCTAGAGCTGACGGACGAGGGATTCGCAGAGCGGTTCCGCAGCAGCCCCATCAGGCGGGCGAAGCGGGTGGGCCTTCAGCGGAACGTGTGCATAGCGCTCGGCAACATCGGAGACCCGTCGGCCGTCGCGGCCCTTGAGCGCGTCCTTTCCGGGGCCGCCGAGCCCATGCTGCGAGGTCACGCGGCCTGGGCGCTCGGCCGCATCGGCGGACAGGCCGCCGCCGATGCCCTCAGGACTGCGCTCGGGACCGGTGACGTGCCCGAGGTCGAGGCCGAGATCACGGCGGCGCTCGCCGCAGCGGGGGCTATGCCGGAGAGGCCATGATCCCTCAGGCGGCGGGCGCTGGCCGACAGGACTCAGCCCGATGTGGGAACATGTGGCCGAGCACTTGGAAGGGGAGGTACAGAGGCCTGTATTCGATCGGATCGGTGATGAGGCTCAGGCCGGGCGGATATGCCGGCTACAAGAAGGCGCACGACGAGCTCTGGCCGGAGCTCGCCGAGGTGATCGCGGGCGCCGGGGTAAGCATGGTGATCTACAGGCACGGCGATCTGCTCTTCGTGCACGGCGTGGCCCCCACCGAGGAGGACTGGCACAGCGTGCGAGGGCAGGTGGTGGACCGCTGGATGGAGTGGATGACCGACTTCCTGGAGACCGACGAAACCGGGAAGTCGGTTGTGCTTCCGCTCGAGCAGGCCTTTTCCTTCGGGATCTTCAGGCCCTAGGCAGGGGCCCCGGCGGGGCGAGGGCGGCTAGAGGCTCAACTCGAGCTGGCGGGGACGGGCGCGGTCCCGCGTCAGCTGCATTTCGGCAAAGCCCTGTTCCCGCCTGACGGCGGCTACCCTTTCGTTGATCCGGCCTGCCACGTCCCTTCGTGGGTACGCTCCCGGGTAGAGGCTAAAGAGGTCGCGCTCGAATCCAGGGTAGTGATCCCGGACGAAGGCAGCGAAGTGGTCCCTTGTACCGTCCTTCAGGTATAGGGCTCCGCCCCACAGGAACTGCGCGCCGTGCTCGGCGGCCCGTGAGGCAACGCTCCGCATGGCTTCCAGGTCATCGGTCAGGCCGGGAATGACGGGGGCCATGCTGACTCCCGCTCTTATGCCGGCCTCGGCGAGCACCTTCAGGGCCCTGAGCCGCTTCGCCGGGGGCGGCGTGCCCGGTTCCAGACGCCTGGATAGCTCCGGGTCTACGGTCGGGATGCTTATGGTTACCGAGCTATCCGTCCGGTCTGCCAGGTCGGAGAGGACGTCAACGTCCCGGATGACCATCGTGCCCTTGGTTATCAGTCCCACCGGGCTCCTCCAATCGGCGAAAGCCTTAAGGCAATCCCGTGTTATGCGGAATTTCCCCTCGATTGGTTGATATGGATCGGTGGCCGTCCCGAGGGCGACGGTCTCGCGTCGCCAGCATCGGGCCGACAGCTCCTGCCTGAGAAGGGTGGGGGCGTTCGTCTTGACGAAGATCGTGCCCGTGAAATCCTCTCCCGGCCCGAGGTCGAAATGGGAGTGGAAGCGGCGGGCAAAGCAATAGTGGCAGCCGTGCACACAGCCGCGGTACGGGTTCAGGGACCATCGGAAGGCCATGCCCGAAACGCGGTTGAGTGCACTCTTGGAGGTTATGGACCGGTAACTGGGCCTCGGCATCATGCGGGGGCGGCCGCCGCATTTATTATGGTCAGCACCTCCGGGCCAAGAGTGCCCAGCTTGGCCGGTCCAATGCCCCTTACGCGCATCAGGGAGTCGCGGTCGCGGGGCAGTGCGGCCACGAGCTCTTTCAGCGTACGGTCCGAGAACACCATGTAGGCGGGCACGCCGTCCCGTTTGGCCCGATCGGCTCTCCATGCCCTCAACTTGGAGTAGAGGGGGTCGGATTCGGAGACCGGTGGCGTCGGGGCGACGGTGGAGGGTCCGGCAAAGGAGCGCTGCAGTCTGCGCCGAAGGCGCGGGGGCGCATCCGGATTGGCCTGTTCCCACACGGCGATGGCCCGAAGGATTCGCCGCCCGAACCAGTCCGCCTTGATCTCACCGATGCCCCAGGTCTCCATGAGCTCGTCCATGTCCCGGGGCCTGTAGGTGGCCAGCTCCCTGACGGAACGCGATTCCAGGACCTGGTAAGGTGCTCTGGATGTTCGCTTGGCTATCTTCTCTCGAAGGGCTATGAGCGCTTCGTAGAGTGACGGCGGGTATTCGGCCCGGGCCTCGTCAGGACTGAGGATGCAGCTGTCGCAGGCTGTGCAGGAACTGGCCGGGCTCTCCCCGAAGTACCGTAGGATCATCGCCCGCCTGCAACCACTCGCCTCGGAGTATTCGAGCATCCGTGCCAGGCGGTCCTCCACGTATCGCTTGTGCCTGGTGACCGTGGAGATGTCGATGTGGGCGTCCGGGTCGTCAGAAAGCGGTCTGAGCGAGCCGTGGTCCACCAGGCCGCAGGCCCTCAGGGCGGCCAGCGTGGCGGCGAACCCGTCAGCTCCGCGGTCCAGCCCGTCGCCCCATTCAGGGTCAGAGGCGCCAGGCGAGTTGGCTGCAACGAGTGATACCCAGGCCTGCCGCACCTGCTTTTCATCCGGGTGGCCGCGCTCTATGAACTGTCGCTGGGCGGCGATGTCGTGGCCCCCGTAGAGGAGGATACAGTCGGCGGGTTCGCCGTCCCTCCCTGCCCTGCCAGCCTGCTGGTAGTAGGCCTCCAGCCGCCCGGGCATATTGAAGTGGATCACGAAGCGCACGTCGGGCTTGTCGACCCCCATGCCGAAGGCATTGGTGGCAACGATCACGGGGGCCTCGTCGATAGTGAACCGTTGCTGAGCGGCGTCTCGCCGCTCCATGTCCATGCCCGCGTGGTAGGGCTCTGCAGGCATGCCGGCCTCCGTCAGCATGCAGGAGAGTTCCTCGACCATTCGTCGGGTACGGGCGTAGACGATGCCGGGTCTGTCCCTGCGCTCGGAGATCAGCTGCATGAGCCGCTCACGCCTGGCCGAGAGGTCCGGTACGTGCTCGACGGCAAACCTAAGGTTGGGCCGGTCGACCGAGGTCACCACGCGTTCGGCGCTGAGTATGCCGAGACGATCCAGGATGTCGTCCTGGACGGCCGGTTCGGCCGTGGCGGTAAGGGCCAGGGTTCTCGGTGTCCCTATGGCCAGGCGCACCGAGCCCAGGGTCAGGTAATCGGGCCGAAAGTCGTGGCCCCACTCCGACACGCAGTGGGCCTCATCTATGGCCAGAAGATTGACCCCGGCCCTTCGCAGACCGTCTACGAATCTTCCGTTGGCAAACCGCTCCGGAGCCACGTAGAGCAGGTCCACCTGACCCCTGACGAACCCCAGGTAGCTGGCGTTCTGACCGGCCCTGTCGAGAGAGGAGTTGATGAAAGCGGCGCGCACGCCGGCGCTCCTGAGGGAGTGGACCTGGTCGCGCATCAGCGCAATGAGCGGAGAGACCACGACCGTGCGTCCTGCCGACAGGGCCGGCAGGACATAGCAAAGGCTCTTGCCTGAGCCGGTGGGCATTACGCCCAGCACGTCGCTGTCGGCCAGCCGCCCCAGCACCTGCTGCTGACCGGGCCGAAACTCCGGGTACCCGAACACCTTTCCCATAAGTGCCCGGTAGGAATTGATGTCGGACACGGTCACGCACAGAGTATAGAACAAACGTGCGCATGGGGGCAATTGGAACAAAACAGTCCTCGGCTTCGTCCATATGCCACGAGCATGGAGCCGGTCGTTCCCGGCGAAAGTGCGCTAGTTCGATTGGGAGGTGCATGGATGAGGTACTCGCTGAAGATGTCGTTGGTGGCCTTGGCGGCCCTGGCGGCCGTGGCTCTCGCCTGCGCGGGCGAGGCCAGGGTCGTCGAAAGGACGGTTGAGGTTCCGGTGGTGGAGGAGAAGATCGTCGAGGTGGAGGTCGAAGTGGAGAAGGTGGTGGAGGTTGAGACCGAGAAAATCGTCGAGGTGGAGGTGGAAAGGGTCATCGAGGTGGAGACCGAGATGATCAGGATCGCTACGCCGACCCCCGCTTCCCGGCGAAGGGTAGAGAAGGTAGTGGAGGTGGAGAGGGTCATCGAGGTGGAGACAGAGAAGATGCTCGTTGCCACGCCGACTCCCGTTTCCCACCAGCGCGTGGAGACCGAGAGTATCTCGGTAACCAGTTCGCAATCCGGGCCGGAAGCGAGCTCCAGTTACGGTCCCCGTGACCGGCGGGACCGCGGCGAGCGATATGACCGCGGCGGTGCGGACAGGTCCGGTGAGCCGTACGATGCCACCTTCTTCAGGGACTACGGCGTCAACCCGTTCGTCGACACCTACAGGGACAACATGTCGACCTTTGCGGTCGACGTGGATACCGCCTCGTATACCGTCGCCCGAAGGTTCATATCCGACGGCTTTTTGCCGGACCCGGACTCGGTGCGGGTCGAAGAGTTCGTAAATTACTTCGACCAGGGCTACACGCCGCCTGCGAACCAGGCCTTTTCGATCCATGTAGACGGTGCGCCATCCCCCTTCGGCGATCCGGGGCACTTGCTGCTGAGGGTCGGCCTCAAGGGCAAGGAGATCTCCAGGGGCGAGCGCAGGGACGCCACCTTGGTGTTCGTCATCGACGTTTCCGGCTCGATGAACAGGGAGGACCGCCTCGGGCTGGTCAAAGAGTCGCTGAGGGTGCTGGTAGACGAACTGAGAGTTTCCGACAGGGTCGGGATAGTCGCGTACGGAACAAGAGCGAGGGTAGTCATGGAACCGACGTCGACCCGAAGCCGCAGCGCCATCCTCGGGGCCATCGACTCGCTCAGTGCGGGTGGGTCAACCAACGCGTCTGACGGGCTGGCCCTGGGGTACCGGATGGCCGCTGAACATCTCGACGTGGGCAGGACAACGAGGGTGATCTTGCTGTCGGACGGCGTGGCCAACGTCGGCCTGACGTCGCCGGAGGCCATACTCGGGAGGATCTCCGATGGCGTAAGCGAGGGCATCGACCTGACGACGGTCGGGGTCGGCATGGGCAACTACAACGACGTTCTGCTCGAGCAGCTGGCCGACAGGGGGAACGGAAGCTATCACTATGTGGACAGGCTCTACGATGCCAGGCGTGTGTTCTCCGAGTCGCTCACGGGCACCCTGGAGGTGATCGCAAGGGACGCGAAGATCCAGGTTGAGTTCAATCCCGCCGTTGTGGCGGCCTACCGCCTTATCGGGTACGAGAACCGGGAGGTGGCCGACAGGGACTTTCGCAACGACTACGTTGACGCAGGAGAGGTAGGAGCGGGGCATGACGTTACGGCGCTCTACGAGATTGAGCTGCGTGACCGCACCCGCGGTCCGATAGGCACCGTGTGGGTGCGCTACAAGGATCCGGACAGCAACCGCGCTGTGGAGATAGACCGCGAGTTCTTCCGCAGGGAGATGGCCGATCGCTTCGAGGACGCGGATCCCAGATTCCAGCTCGCGGCGGCTGTGGCCGAGTACGCCGAGCTGCTGAGGCACAGCTACTGGGCGAGGTATGGGAGCCTGATAGAGGTTTTGAATATTGCCGAACGCGTGGAGCAGGAACTGCCGTATAACGCGGATGTGGCCGAGTTCGTAGACCTTGCATCCCGGGCCTACTTCATAGAGACGGGTGATCGCCGCTACAGGTAGCCCGCGGCCAGGACGATAGGGTGCCGGATTTCCCGGCGCAGTTGGGGGCGGGTGCGGCAGAGGTGCCGCCCCGCCCCTGCGTCTGTCCGGCATCCGGAGGGAGGGCCCGCAACCCCGCAGGCCTCGGCGTTTCTCCCCCTCCCCTGCTGCCGGGGCAACCTGCCTAGATCATGGTCTGTCGGAGCCTGCGGTTCGGGCGGTCTGGTGGTCGGCTAGGTAGAGGCCTGCCGCGCCTTTTCCAGCGCCTTTAGCCGGTTGCGCGTACCGAGCTTGGCAAGCCATACGCCCGCTTCGTACAGCACCATGATCGGTACTGCGACCAGGGTCTGGTTGATGGGGTCAAACGTGGGGGTGATGATGGCCCCGAGCAGAAATGCCACCACCAGCGCGTATCGACGCCGTTTCGCCAGCCACTCGGAGGTGACGACGCCGATGCGAGACAGGAAAAACAGCACTATCGGCGTCTCGAAGACCAGGCCCATCCAGAACAGCAGCGACAGCATCAGATTCACGTAGGTGCCGATGCGGGGCATTGGAGTGGCGATATCGCTGCCGAACTCTAGCAGGAAGTTGACCGCCGGCGGGAAGAGGATCCGGTAGCCGAATGCAGCGCCGGCCAGGAACACTATCAGGCTCATCGGCAGGAGGACGAACAGGTATCGTCTCTCAGTCGGATTCAGCCCGGGCGCAACGAACATCACCAGCTGGAAGAGCACGAACGGCAGTGACGCCGCGATCCCAACCAGCAGCGAGGTCTTCATCGCCACCCCGATGAATTCGGTCAGATCCAGGTAGATGGGCTTGCCCTCGGGCACGTTGGCAAAGCCCTGCGCGGGCTCCATCAGGAGCGTCAGGATCTGTTCGTGAAAGTAGAATGCGGCCCCGGTGGTCATGAACACAGCCACCGCCGACCACACCATGCGCCTGCGCAGTTCCGCGATGTGATCGCGGGTCGGCATGCTGCGGTCCTTCATCGTGTCGCCCCGTTCGGCCCGCCGCCGCTGCCGTCGGTCTGCTCCCCTCCTCCATCCTCCCCGGCGTCGGGTGGGATGTGGAGGCGGCTCGCTCTCCAAGCCCGAAAGTCGACCGGTGCCTCGTGCAGTTGACTGTCCGCGCCCTCTCGCTGCTTGTCGTCGTCACCCGCCCGCTCTGTCCGGGACTCTGGCTCCTGTTCCGACTCGTCGATCGTAAGGGTCTCCCGAAGGCCGGAGTTCATTCTTCTCAGATCGCCCACCAGGCGGCCGGCCTTCTTGCTCATGTCCACCATCCGCTCCGGCCCCAGGACGATGAAGGCGATGAAGAACACCACCAGCAGCTCCAGGAATCCCATGCCCAGGATGTTCATGTCGCCGCCACCGTGTCCCTCAGTCCGGCGGTGGACAGGCAGGAAGTACACTCTCCCGTTCGGAGCAGATGGGCGAGTCCGGGTGCCGCGCCGGCCACAAGTCTCGACAGCCTGCACAGGGGGAGGCCAACCACGTTCAGGTAGCATCCACGCACTCGCTCCGCTGGCGCGAGGTGGACGTCCTGGACGGCGTATCCCCCGGCCTTGTCGAAGGGCTCGCCCGAGGCTATGTATGCCTCTGTCTCTTCGCTGGAGTAATGTCGCATGCTGACGATCGATGTCTCGTGGTCCAGCAGCAGTTCCGCCATCCATGGCGAGGCTACCGCCAGCCCGGTGGTTACCGAGTGTTCCCGCCCCCTCAGGGCCGACAGCATATGCTTGGCCTCGTCCGCGCTCGATGGCTTGCCCATGATCACCCCGTCCAGCTCGACGATCGTATCCCCTGCGATCACGAGGGCCGCGGCGGAGTCGCCGGACACGGCCCGGCACTTGGCGGCGGCGATGCGGACGGCATAATCTGCCGGGGTCTCGCCAGTATTGGGGCTATCTTCCTCGATACCTGATGCGGACACACTCAGCCGTCCCGCCCAGGAGCCAGAGAGGATCTCACGGCGCCTGGGAGAGGCCGAAGCCAGGATCAGTAGCGGATCGTTGCCGCCGTCTGCTATTGGACCGTACACCGCGTCCATTGTAACCAAGGCGGCCGCGGCATAATGGTGAGGACACGGACCGGCAGCCGGTGGTCCCTCAGTGATCTCCCCACCGAAGCGTTGCCACGCATTCGACGTGGTGCGTCTGGGGAAACATATCCAGCGGGTCGACGTTTGTGACCCTGTATCCGCCTGATACGAGCATGGCCATATCGCGGGCCATGGATATCGGCTCGCACGACACGTAGGCGATGCGATCGGCCTCGATCCTTACGACCGCGCCGATGGCGTCCGGATGGCATCCCGTGCGCGGCGGGTCGAGGATTACCGCATCGGGCGAGCACTCGAGGCTTGAGAGGACATCTTCGGTCTTGGCCTCGACGAACTCGACGTTCGTCAAGGCACCTATGTTTACGGCTGCATCCCTGACCGCGGCGGTAGATTCCTCGATGGCGATCACCCTCTTGGCGTGAGCGGCAGCGAGCGCGGCAAAGGTGCCAACACCTGCGTAGGCGTCGACCACGGTATCCGAGCCCGTGAGTTCAAGGCGGCGCAGGAGCAGCCCGCCCAGTGTCTCGGCCTGCTTGGTGTTGACCTGGAAGAACGACGGTGAGGCGATTCGAAAGGTCCTGTCGAAGAGACGCTCCCGGTAGTGCGTCTGGCCCGTGGGCATGGGTATGGACTCGCTCTTCATGGCCGGCTGAACCAGCCATTCGCCGGAGCCGATGCCGTAGCGCACAGAGAGCTGCGTGGTCTCTCCCACGCGCCCCTGGAGGCGCCCGAGGATTTCATTGATGCCCTCGTGCATCAGCAGGCAGCGCCCAACGTCAACGAAGCGTCTCGTGATCCGGTTGGTAAACCCGAGCCTTCCCTGTCTGCGGACTGTGAACCTTGCGTGGTTGCGGTATCCGAGCCGGTCGGGCCCCGGGATCGTCTCGGCGACTACTGTGCCGCCGAGCTCGGGGTGCGAAGCCAGGGCCGTGCGCACCGAATCGGCCTTCAGCGCCAGCTGGTGGTCGTAGTCGATGTGCTGCCACGGGCATCCGCTGCACGGCCCGTAGTAGGGGCACGGTGGTGCGACCCTGTGCGGTGAGGCGCTTATGACTTCGACGACCGCTGCAGCAACGACCTGCCGCCTGCGTTTGTGGTAGCGGTGAACGCGGGCGACGACCCGCTCGCCAGGTATGCCCCCAAAGACCTCTATCGTGCCGCCCTCGAACGCGGCGGTCGTATCCCCGGAGGGTGAGATGTCGCCGAGGACCAGTTCGACCAGTTCCTCTTCGGTATCGGTGGCGGCAGACGCCACCCCGGTGTTCTCTGATGTCATCCAATCGCCCGCAGTTTCAAGGTCCGGTGAGGTCAATATAGCACCGGGGCGCGGTGCGCAGGCGTTGATGCCGCCTCTGGTAACATGGCCCGGTGATCGAACGAGCTCCGCCGAGGCCAAGGAGGCGGCTCCCCGACTGGCTCAAGGTGAAGGCGCCCGGTGGCGCGAACTATCTGCGTCTTCGAAGCCTGCTTCGTGCCGAGGCACTCAACACGGTGTGTGAAGAGGCGCACTGTCCGAATATCGGAGAGTGCTGGGACCTGGGCACGGCCACCTTCATGATCCTGGGTGACATATGCACGCGCGCATGCACCTACTGCGCTGTGACGTCGGGCAGGCCCCTGCCTGTTGACCCGGCCGAGCCCATCCGCCTAGCCTCAAGTGTCGAGCGGATGGGGCTGCAGTACGCGGTGATCACCTCGGTTGACCGGGACGACCTTCCCGACGCCGGAGCGTCGATGTTCGCAGAGTGCATTCGCCAGATCCGGTCACGGGTGCCGGGCTGCCGGATTGAGGTCCTGATTCCAGACTTCGGCGGGATGAGAGAGTCCCTGCAGATGGTGATGGATGCCGGACCCGATACGCTCAATCACAACATCGAGACCGTCAGGCGGGTGTTTCCGCGGGTCCGGGCCAGGGGCGACTACGATCTTTCCCTGGAACTGCTGGCCCGGGCGGGGATGATGCGGCCGGAGGTTCCCACAAAGTCCGGCATGATGGTTGGACTCGGTGAGACCTATTACGAGGTCATCGAGACGATGAGGGATCTTCGTTCGGTCGACTGCGACCTGCTCACGATCGGCCAGTACCTCAGACCTTCTCAGAAGCACGCGCCGATGACGCGATGGTGGACCCCGCAGGAGTTCGACGAACTCCGGGAGGAGGGACTGGCCATGGGCTTTCGGCACGTCGCCTCGGGGCCGCTGGTGCGAAGTTCGTACCACGCGGGCGAGCAGCACGCCGCCGCGACCCCGTAGCCCCGTCAGTTATCCCGGGCCGCCCGGTTGGCCCGGGCAGGATTGATGAATCGCCGACTGCACCGCCATCTCGGGCCGCCCCTGGCGACCGGCGAGGTGCGGATGGACATCTGACTATCCGGCTCGATCAGGCGGTCGGAGCGATCTGTTCTCGTCCTCGGTTCGGGACCCGGGACTTAGGGTCTCGGCCTCTTCCTGGCTCTTGGTGAACTCCCACATGGCCCTGCCCACCGTACCGCTTATGTAGGGCAGCTTGGCTATCCCGAAGATCATCACTGCGATGATCACGACGATGATGACCTCTGTCGGACCAACCGAAAATGGCAACCGCCTCTCCTTATCCGTATCTGCCGCCACCCGTGCCGGGCAGCGCTTGGTCCGCCGCCGACCGGGTAACTCGCCGGGCTCCGCTCCGGAAACCCATAGCGACCTCAGTACCGTTGGGCATCCCTCCGTTCGGCGGGCCCAGGACCTGGCGTGGCCGGCCCCCTGGAATCCCTCGGCGGCAACGTGCCGGCCTTTCTTGGGGAACGGCCTGCCCTGGCTATGGGGATACCGGCCCCATCTAGCCTACAAAAAGCCGCCCCTTGTCGGTCTCCCAACCGATTCGCACCTCGCTCCCAACCTCAAGCTGATCGGCGTAGAACTGCTCGGCCGAGATTACCGTCCGGAATTCCTCGTCTCCGGTTTCACCGCTGACGAGCACGACGAGGTCTACCTGGTCTCCGTAGTAGAGGAGCTGGCCGACACGGCCCTGCCATGTCTGGCCCTCGTCGCCATTGAGCCCGCTGCCCACCTTGACGTCTGTTGCCCGCACCCAGACGGTCGCCGTATCACCGGGGGAGATGTCCTCGTCCGACTGGACGCTGACGAGGCTTCCACCCAGGCACCTGACGAGAACGGAGCCGTTGGCGCGCTCCACGCACTGCCCTGAAACCGAGTTCCCTACGCCGACGAAGTCGGCCACGAACTGGTTTACCGGGCTCTCGAATATGTCCCTCGGAGTGCCCTCCTGCTGGACTTCGCCCTCGTTCATCAGCACGATGCGATCCGACAGGCTGATAGCTTCCTCCTGGTCGTGCGTGACGAATATGAATGAGACTCCCAGCTCATGCTGAATCCGCTTGAGCTCGAACCGCATCTCCTTTCGAAGCTTGGCATCGAGGGCGCCCAGCGGCTCGTCAAGGAGCAGCACCGCAGGCTCGTTGATCAGGGCCCTTGCAAGGGCCACCCTCTGTTGTTGACCTCCACTCAGCTCGTTGGGCCGGCGATCCTCCAGACCCTTCAGCTGTACCAGGGTCAGCATTCGGTCGGCCTTTTCCTGCTGGATATCCTTGGGAACCTTCATGTTCTTGAGCCCGAAGACGATGTTGTTGAAAACCGACAGGTGCGGGAAGAGCGCATAGCTCTGAAAGACCATGTTCGTCGGCCTCTTGAAGGCGGGTACCCGGGTCACGTCAACGCCCTGGATGTAGATGACGCCACTGGTGGGCTCCTCGAGCCCGCCGATCATCCGAAGGGTCGTCGTCTTTCCGCAGCCGCTGGGGCCCAGAAGGGTGATGAATTCTCCCCTCTCAACGCTGAGGTATATGTCGTCAACGGCGGTAACCGAACCGTACCGCTTCGTTACGCCTTCTAGCCTCAGCTGCTCCACTTAGCTTGCCCCTCGATTGAGAACGTGGCTTCCGTACTGATCTCGAACGTGCAGCGCAAGACGACGTGGTGGGTCTACGGCCCACCGTCTAGTGGCCGCGACTGTAGGCCTCTTTTGCCTTACTGTCAATCTAGTGACACCGTTCACAATGGAGGACGCTGCGGTCAGTGTCGGACGCGGAGATTTCCTGGCCACATCGGCCGATGGATCGTCGGGCCTAAGGGCGCTTATCCCGGCGGCAATGGCGGATTGCAGACGGCGTCAGTTAGTCCATGCAGGGCTTTCGGCGAGTCTGGAAGGATGTGGCGAAGCCGGCGCAAGATTCCCGCGATTCACACAGGGTAGTCCTCTCGGCACGAAGGGCCTCCGGCGGGAGCCTGGACCTATTGCCTTCCGGACAGCCCCGCAGCGTCCACCGGGGCGGGCCGGTGCTGCGCATTCGGCGTTCCGTCCCCAAGCTGCCCCGAACTGCCGATTCCCCAGCATTTCAGACCGCCTGCGGAGGTGACCGCGCAGTTGTGTGAGAGCCCGGCAGCTATGGCGGTCACGCCGCCGGAGAGGCTAGCCACATCCACGGGCGCACTGCTCGGCAGCGTCTTTCCGTTGCCGAGCTGACCCACGCCATTGAATCCCCAGCATTTGACTGCGCCCGATGCGGTGAGTGCGCAGGTGTGCATCCGTCCGGTCGAAACTGCTTTGACGTCTTCCCTCAGCCCGTCCACAACCGCAGGTGTGGTGCGGTCGGTTACCGTCCCGTCCCCTATCTGGCCGCCGTTGTTCCATCCCCAGCACTTTACCGCGGCCTCGGAGGTAACGGCGCAGGTATGCTTCCAGCCCGCCGAGATCGACACCACGCCCTCCCCGAGTCCGGCTACGTCGACCGGTGTGCCACTGTCAGTCTTGGTACCGTCGCCCAGTTGCCCCTCCCTGTTGTACCCCCAGCACTTTACGCCGCCCGAGGTTGTGAGCGCGCATGTGTGCAGCGTGCCTGAGGAGACGGCGATCACTCCGGAGGTCAGCCCTTCGACGTATTCGGCGGTCTTGACGTCCCTGGCCATGCCGGTGCCGAGGGCCCGTTCCTGCACCGACAGCGGGCCCAGGAGCATGCGTCCCCAGCACTTTACGCCGCCGGAGGCTGTGAGCGCGCATGTGTGGATCGTGCCGGCGGATATGGCGACGGCGCCCTCGCCGAGGCCGGTGGCGTCCACCGGGGCCGTCCGGTCCGTCGTGGTGCCGTCGCCGAGTTGGCCGCTGCCGTTCTCTCCCCAGCACCTTACGTCGCCGGAGTCGGTCAGCGCGCAGGTGTGCAGTTCGCCGGCGGAGACGGCGGCCACGCCTTCGGCCAGTCCAGCAACTTTGGCCGGCGACGTACGTCGCTTTACCGAAGAGCCATCACCGAGCTGGCCGTTGCCGTTGGCGCCCCAGCACAGCAGCGCGCCCTCGGTCGTAATAGCGCAGGTGTGGAAGGTGCCGGCGGATACGGCCGTCACCGGGGCGTGGCCACGGTCTTGGCATGCGGCGGCGAGGGTAAACATGGCCAGGAGGGCGAACAGCCCCGCCGAAATGGTTGTCACCGGAGTGACTGCTGGGAGGGCTCGCCGCCGCGACGAGCCCTCCACGTCCGGTCGTATGGACGATTCCCTTGGCCTAGCCGGCCGCGAGGAACTCCGCCCAGGCGTCCTGGAACACCTCGGGACGAGCGATCGGCCTGAGCAGGGACATCTCCTTTACGATCCCCGTCTCCCGCGCAGCCAGCTTGCGCACGCGCTCTGCGTTTTCGTCCGACCGCGACTCCAGGATCTCAAGGCACCGCCGGCTGGTGGAGGCCAGCCAGGTGTTGCCGATGATCTTCGCCTGCTCCTCCCCCGAGTGATAGTGCCTCATCCATTCCCAAACAAGATCGGGATTGTCCTCGAACTGCTTGTTCTTGATCACGCACTGCCCATCGATCCAGCCCATGAGGCCGTGGGCGGTGGGGTTGACGAACTCGATATCCTCGCTGCCGGCGTCAAGGGCGTTCTGGGTGATGTAGTTTCCTGCTATCGCAAGGTATATCTCCTCGTTGACCAACGCCCTCGTCAGTTCGTCGATGTCCTTCCAGATCATCTTGAAGTTACCGCGGCGCTCGATCATCGTGTCCTTGACCTGCCTGAGCACATCGTCTGGTATGTCATAGACCTGCTCGACCGTGCCGTCATCGAGGGTCTTTTCCGCGTGCATGTCGGTGACCTTGAGGCCGGTGACGGCGGGAACAAAATTAAGCATGTTCCGGTAGAAGGAGTCGTAGATCGCCACCTTGCCTTCCCACTTAGGATCGAGCAGTTCGGCAAGGCTGTCCGGGCGGGTTACATACTTACTGTTGTAGGCGATCGCGTCGGCGGACCAGGCATGGGGGATCGCCATCTGGCCGCCAGGCACCTGCCAATCGGACAGGTCTGCAAATTCGGTGAAGTACTCGTCGTATATGTCCCAGTCCTTAAAGGGGATCGGGACGATGGTGCCCGCGTTCCAGTGCGTGTTGGCCCACAGGCCGTCGATGAAGACGGTGTCGAAGGCCTCCTTGTTCTGGCGGATCTTGGCCAGAGCCTCCGGGTTCTCCGTGAAGATGGTGAACTGGGCGGAGCCGCCCGTGGTCTGGTTGAAGTTGTCGTTTACGTCGTCGTTGAGCTTGTCGCCCCACGCCAGAACCTTGACGGTTCCGGAGAGTCTCTTCTGATCGCCCGCGGCAGCCCCATCAGGATCGTCTCCCCCGCAGGCGGCTAGGATCTGCGATACAGGACCGGCCACCGCCACCCCCCCGGCCACTATCGCAACGCGCTTTAGAAAGTCGCGGCGATTCAGGTCCTTGTTGATAAGCTCCTCAATCGTGCTTTTCATCTGTTCAGACCTCCGTCGTGTCTAATGGCGGATCCTTTAGCGCAGCACTCCTATGCCAGTCCAGACTATTAAGTTTGTAAACGCACTTTGGTGACGGAACTTACCAATGTCAATCTAAGGTGTCAAACGGGCCAAACGTGATGAAATCATTCCCACATATCGCCATGGCCTGATTATCGCTATGGCCACGATGGCTACGATTCCGAAAAGCAGCATCGAACCGGCCGCGTTCACCGTCGGAGAGACGCCGCTCTTTAGCAGGCCGAAGATGTAGATGGGCAGCGTGGTGGTCGTCCCGGTGAGGAGGAAGGCGACCACGTAGTCGCCAAACGAGACCGTTACCGCCAGGAAGGCGGCGGCGGCAATCGCGGTGAGCATCGGGGGCAGCGTGACCTTGATGAAGCTCGCTATGGGCCCGGCGCCCAGGTCCTTTGCTGCGGCCTCGGTGTCCCGGTCGAAGCCGTACTGCTGAGCCAGTATCGTCAGGAACACGAAAGGCAGGGCCAGCGTGGCGTGGCCCATTGCGATCGTGTGCAGGGACAGATTGGTGCCCAGCGCATCCAGCGTGAGCAGAATCGACATGCCCAGGATGAATTCAGGGATGAGCATGGGAAGAATGCTCATAAAGATGATCAGGCCCCGGCCGGCCAGCCTGAACCTGGTTATCGCGTAGGCCGCCGGAGCGCTGAGGGCGATTGTGATTCCTGCGGTCTCCAGGGCGACGTAGATGCTGGCCCTGAGTGAGCTCAGCAGCTGCACGCTGTTGGACATGTCCTCCCACCACCTCAGGGAGAATCCCATCAGGGGAAGTTGGGCAAGGGTGTTGGCCTCGAATGAGAAGAACACGAGGCTGACGATCGGCATGTAGGAAATGGCGATGATCAACAGCGTGTAGCCCAGCAGCCAGGTATTCTTGCGAGAGGCGGTCCTGGCAATGTTGGACCCTATGCCCGCCCTGTATATGTTCTCGATGTTCAGGCCTCGGCGCAGGATGTAGACCAGCACCATCAGGATGATGATTATCGGCACGACGATCGCACCGCCCTTGGCGAAATTCAGTCCTGTCTTGACCACCGGCATAAGTACGCTGGCCAGCAGCGCTCCGTCAGTACCTCCCAGCATGTTCGGTGTGACGTAGAGGGCAAGCGAGGGCATGAACACCAGCAGGGCGGCCGTCTGGTAGGCGGACGAAGAGAGCGGAAAGATCACCTTGAGGAAGGTGCGCGGGCGGCTGTAGCCTAGATCCATTGCGCCCTCTTCCAGTTCGGAGCTTATGTTCCCCATGCTCCCGTAGAGCACCAGAAGGGCTATGGGTATAAAGAGGGTGATCCCGACGGCGGCGACCAGGGAGATCGTGAACAGCATCTGCAGTGGCTCAAGGCCCAGCGTCGTCCCGATGGTGTTGAAAACGCCTTTGTTGTTGACCAGGCTCATCCAGGCGTAGTTGCGAACGACGATGTTCATCCACAGCGGCAATACGGCGACAAGGACGAGGAGGAGGCCGACGCGTCGGCGGGCTATCCGCGCAAGGTAGTAGGCCATGGGCGAAGCGATTGCCAGCGAGGCCACCGTTATGATCAGACTCACCAGGACGGTCTTGCCAAACAGCTTGGCGAACTGCGGGGAACTGACCAGGTTCTGGTAGTTCTTCAGAGTCCACGGCAGGTCGGTGTTGTAGTAGTCGTAGGTCTGGAAGCTGAAGGCGACGGTAAAGCCGAACGGAACGGCAACAAAAAAGACAATCCACCCGATGAGGGGCAGGGCAGGCAGGGTCGGAACCGCCCGGTCGAAAAGGCGAGCGTAGCCCGGAAGCCTGAGCACCGACAGGCCTGCCGAGGCGAACGGAACGGACCTGGCTATGGCCACAGCTCTCTCACGGGGGGCCTTGCGACGCTGCCCGTCCCTCTGGGGGCGGAGACCACGCCGGGTCCGTGCAATGCGGCCGAACTATCCCGCCCCTGCACCGGAGTCAGGATGTCCACCGCCCTGACGGACCCCTTAGGCTGTGCCATTTCTCGGCTCCCGACGGTTACGCTAGTCGAGCCCTGATTGCTATCGGTCCCCAACCCGGAGAACTGAATTGTCGGTATCCGGGCGGCCTGGCGAGGCGTCTCGCCGCTCTTGCTCTCTCCAACCGTATACGGTCGTCCGGAGCCGCCCTGAAGGTGGACCGGAAACTAGCAGATCGGGCCGTTAACTGTCAACGAACCGAGTCCCGTGGACCGCTGTGGATAGCCACCGGTGGGAGACCGGACTCAGGTCTGCGTCGGCGCCTTCGCTCTCAAGTAACGAATTCAACGGGACGCAACCCAAAGTGGGTCGTAAGGGCATAGGGTCGAGTGGGGGCCAAATGTGCCGCGCCGCGCCCCATGCCGATGCGTAATCGGCAGACGCAGGGAACGTGCCGGAGGGCGGCCGCCAAAAGGCCCTCAGGGCTGCGGCCCGTTTAGTTCAGCGTCCCGTCCGCAGGCCGTGCGAACCGCCGAGTATGGCAGCTATGCCTTGCTCTCGGTCTTTTCCTCGGTCGACTTGACCGTCTCGGCCTTCTCGTCCTCGTCGTCGCCGGTGACCGACCTCTTGAACGAGCGTATCGACTTGCCCAGCGCGCCCCCGATCTCAGGTAGTCGCCCGACACCGAATACGATCATAACGATCACCAGGATTATGATTAGCTCGGTAGGCCCTATTCGAAACGGCATCTGCTACCTCCTGCGCGCCTAGGCCACGCGGTATGGGAATGATACCGTCGCGTAGGATACCGGTCAACGGCGGTCCCGCGCCGGTGAACCGCAGTCAACAGGCGCCGCGGGCCCAGCGAGCAGGGAGAAAAGAGGCCCGTACCGGGGGCGCACGATCGAGGGAATGTGCGTCTAGTTGACCGAGCGTATGACGCCGACCACGCGGCCCTGCACCGCGACCTTGTCCGCCGGGACGTAGATGGGGTCCATCGACGGGTTTGCTGGCTGAAGACGGACCCTCCCGTTCTCGAGGAAGAACCGCTTGAGGGTCACCTCCTCGTTGTCGCGCAGCCAGGCGGCGACCATGTCGCCGTCGGAGGCGGTCTGGGTCGGCTCAAGCAGCACCAGGTCTCCGTCCGTTATGAGCGCATCGATCATGGACTGGCCCTTGACCCGTACCCCGAACACGTTCTCCTTGCCCCTGGTGAGGAAGGTGGGCAGGTCCATCGTCTCTGTGTTCTCGTTGTTCCAGGTGTCCTGGCTCGGCACCGGCAGCGGCTCGCCCGCCGCGATGTTGCTCAGGATGGGTATCGTGACCACGTTTGGCGCGCTGCGCCTGGCGGTGCCGAGCAGCTCGATGCCGCGCGATACCTCGTTTTGCCTCTTGAGGTAGCCCTCGCGCTGCAGGATGCGGAGGTTGTAGTCCACGACCGAGGTGGAGCTGATCTCACACCCGGTCTGTATATCCCTTACGGTGGGAGGGTAGTGGTGCTCATCCAGGAAGAGCTGGATGAACTCCAGGATGCGCTTTTGCTTTTCAGACAGCTTCTTGGCCATCATCGCTTCTCCGCACGTATGTTCCGGTCGAAAGCTAGCACTAGCGTTCTTATATGTCAAGGCGTTGACAACCGTCACGCCCCGGAATTAGGGTGGCGCCGCTATGAGATTCGGCTTCGTGGTTCCAAACAGAGGGCCCCTGGCAACCCGCGCCGGGGCGACCGAGCTGGCGCGTCGGGGAGAGGAGCACGGCTTCGACTTTATAGGGGTATCCGATCACATCGTCATACCACGGTCGATTGTCTCCCGCTACCCGTACTCGGACTCGGGCGAATTCCCCGGCGGCGAGATCGTCGGCCAGTGTCTGGAGCAGCTTACGACGCTGAGCTTTCTGGCCGGAGCCACCACACGCGCACGCCTGCTCACGACGGTGATGGTGGTCCCGTACAGGGCGGCGGTTCACGCCGCCAAGGCCATCGCGACGATAGATGTCCTATCCGGCGGGAGGCTCGACCTGGGCATTGGGGCCGGGTGGATGAGGGAAGAGTTTGAGGCCGTGGGCGCCCCCTCCTACGAGCGTCGCGGCAGGGTAACCGACGAGTACATCGCCGCCTTCAAGGAACTATGGACCTCTCCCAGCCCGGAGTTCAGCGGCGACTACGTCAGCTTCTCGGCCATCGCCTTTGAGCCCAAGCCGGTCCAGAGTCCACACCCGCCCATATGGACCGGCGGAGAGAGCCCGCCGGCGCTGAGGCGCGCCGGCCGAATTGCCGACACCTGGTATCCCATTGGCAACAACCCGAACTACCGTCTCGATACGCCGCAGAAGCTGGCCGAGTACTACGGGCGGGTCAAGGGGCACGCCGAGGAGGCGGGTCGCGATCCCGAGTCGGTCTCCCTCGCCTACGCCGCCAGCTGGTATGACGAGCGCGAGGCCCGGCACACCGAGGATGGAGAGAGGGTGCTATTGACCGGGCAGCCCGAGCAGATCGCCGGCGACATCCGAGATCTGGCCGCAGTTGGCGTCAAGAACATCCTGATTGATGTGCTCGGGTTTGACCTGCTGACCACTTCCACAGCCGCGTCCGTGGAGCGAATGGACTACTTCGCCCGCGAGATCCGGCCTCTCGTAGGCTAGATTGGCGGGCCTTTGAAGTACGGTTTCGAGGCGCCGGCGACCGGCGTCCTCGCCGGCCCCGAAGCCCTGGCCCGGGTAGCCCGGCATGGGGAAGAGCTAGGCTTCGACCACCTCGCCGTCGGCGACCATATCGTAATTCCCCGGGATGTCTCCTCGCGCTACCCGTATACCGAGTCGGGCGAATTCGCCGGCGAGTGGGCCCACACGGAGGAGTCGAGCGGTTCCGGCATCATGTTCGAGCAGCTCACCGTGCTCGCCTACCTCTCGGCCGTGACAGAGAGCATCCGGCTGCTGACGTCGGTTACGGTTCTGCCGTACCGGGAGCCGCTTCTCACGGCGAAGATACTCGCGACCATAGACGTGCTGTCCGAGGGCAGGCTGGATGTCGGCTGCGGCGCAGGTTGGATGGAGGAGGAATTCGTGGCCCTCCAGTCGCCCCCGTTCGCAAGGCGCGGCGCCGTCACGAACGAATACATCGTTGCCGTAAAGGAGCTTTGGACATCGGCGAGCCCGGAGTTTTCCGGAGAGTACGTGAGCTTTGCCGGGATCGCCTTTGAGCCAAAGCCGGTGCAGGTGCCCTGCCCGCCCATCTGGGTCGGCGGAGAGAGCCCGCCCGCCCTGCGTCGAGCCGCCCGCCACGCCGACGTCTGGTATCCGTTCGGCAATAATCCCCGCCACCGGCTTGACTCGATCGAGAGGCTCAGGGATGGCATCGGTCGGCTCCGCCTTGAGACGGAGAAGGCGGGACGACCCGCGGACTCGGTTAGGATCGCCTACAGCGCCGAGATGTTCTATTCCGACGCCGGGCCACAGTACGGGCCCGATGGCACGCGTCATCTACTCACCGGGGAGCCGGCCCAGGTCGCAGAGGATATCGAGGCACTGGCCGATCTGGGGGTAGAGCACCTTATGCTCGACTACGAGGGGTCAACCATAGACGAGACCCTTAAGCGCATGGATCGGTTCGCCGACAGGGTCAGGCCGCTGGTGGGAGGGACCGTCTAGGGCGGTCGCAACCGAGCGAGCAGGCGAGATGCGCACATCATGAGAGCAGTCTATTTCGAAAGACACGGTCCGCCCGACGTGCTGACGCTGGGCGAGCGGCCCGATCCGCGACCCGGCCCCAACGACGTGCTGATACGCGTGAGAGCCTGCGCCCTCAACCGGCTCGATCTGTACACCAGGGCCGGCCAGCGCGGGACACGGCTTGCGCTCAGCGAGCCCCATATCCTCGGCGGTGACATCGCCGGTGAGGTGGTCGAGGTCGGAGGCGAGGTGGAGCGCATAGCCACCGGAGACCGGGTCGTCGTCAACCCACAGCTCAACTGCCGCCAGTGCACGGTTTGCCTGGCCGGTGAGACCGAGCTGTGTGAGCGGCGCGGCATGATCGGTTCGACTGTCGACGGTGGCTACGCGGAGCTGGCCGTGGTTCCCGCCGACAACTGCGTCTCCCTGCCGGACGGGCTTTCCTATGAGCAGGCGGCCTCCCTTCCGACGGTGTTTCTGCCCTGCTGGTCGATCCTGGTGCGACGCGGCCGGCTGAGGCCCTGGGAGACCGCGCTGGTCCTCTCGGCGTCCAGCGGGGTCGGCACGGCCGGCATTCAGGTGGCCAAGCGCGTCATCGGGGCCCGGGTTATCACAACGACCAGCACTGACGAGAAGGCGGAAAAGGCGCGTGATCTAGGGGCGGATGAGGTGATCGTCTATGGTCGGGAGAGTATCGCCGACCGCGTCAGGGAGCTGACGGGTGGCCGGGGCGTTGACGTGGTCATCGACCACGTGGGCGCCGATTTCTGGCAGGATGCCTCGCGGTCGCTGGCCACCGGGGGCCGGTATGGCATTTGTGGGGCTACCACGGGCCTCAAGGTGGAACTGCAGGTGGGATTGCTGTTCGTGCGCAACCAGAGCGTATTCGGGGTCTTCATGGGACGCACGGCGGATCTCGTCCGAATCGTCGACCTGGCCGGGCGCGGCACGATCGAGGGCGTCATCGCGGCGAGCCTCCCGCTGGAGGAGACGCAGGACGCCCACCGTCTGATGGAGAGGATGAACTTCTTCGGCAAGATCGTGCTGACCGTGCCCTAGGGAGACCCCGGGCAGCGCCTGGGTCGCCTGCCGGCTGGCACAGTCGGACGGTGCAGGTTACGATGCCATCGGGATCGCGCCGACAGTGAGGGACATGGGCGAGTTCGACGGAAAGATAGTGCTGGTTACCGGTGCGGGCTCCGGAATAGGCCGGGCGACCGCACTGCTCTTCGCCCGAAGGGGCGCGAAGGTCGCCTGCTCGGACATCGACGCCGAGTCGGGCGAGCAGACGGTGCGCATGATCGAGGACACCGGCGGACAGGGTTCGTTCTTCCGCGCCGATGTCGCCGTCTCCGCGGACATCGAGGCCATGGTCAGGGCCGTGGTCGAGCGCTACGGACGGCTCGACATCGCCTACAACAACGCCGGAATAGGGGGCCTTGGTAAGCCCATCGACCAGCACACCCTCGACGAGTTCGAGCGGACTATGGCGATCAATACGAAGGGCGTCTTCCTCGGCATGAAGTACCAGATTCCCCAGATGCTCGCCCAGGGCGGCGGGGTCATAGTCAATACCGCCTCGATGGTGGGTCTGATAGGCATGGCGGGCATCAGCGCGTACGTTGCCTCCAAGCACGCGGTGGTCGGCCTGACCCGCTCGGCGGCACTTGAGTATGCGGACAAGGGTATCCGGATCAACTGCATCTGCCCGGGCATCATCCGCACGCCGATCAACCAGAAGTTCTGGGACGAGTTTCCCGAGGCCGAGGAAGAGTGGCTTCCCATGGAGCCAATCGGCAGGTATGGAGAGCCCGAAGAGGTTGCGGAGGTCGTGGCCTGGCTTTCGTCCGACGACGCTTCCTTCGTCCACGGCCACGCGATGACGGTCGATGGCGCGGCGACCGCCCAGTAGGTGATGTCCAGAGGATGAGCTCCCAGGAGTTTTCGAACAGAGTGGCTCTCGTGACCGGCGCATCGGCCGGGATCGGGCGGGCGGCCGCGCTTCGCTTCGCCCGCGGAGGGGCTGCCGTCGTCTGCTCGGACATCGCCGATGAGGGTGGACGCGAGACCGTATCCCAGGTGGCCGCGCTGGGGGCCGAGGCCTGCTTTGTGCACGCCGATGTCTCTTCGGAGTCAGATGTCGCTGCACTGGTCGACGCCGTGACGGACCGCTTTGGAAGGCTCGACATCGCCTTTAACAACGCCGGGATAGGCCTGTTCGACATAACCGTCGATCAGCATTCGGAGGAACAGTACGACCGGGTCATGGCGGTCAACTCAACGGGCGTGTTCCTGTGCATGAAGTACGAGGTCCCCGCCATGCTGAATGGAGGTGGCGGCTGCATCGTGAACACGGCCTCCGGTGCGGGCCTGGTGGGAGGCAAGGGCCTGTCCGTCTACTCGGCGAGCAAACACGCCGTGGTGGGCATGACCAAGTCGGCGGCCCTCGAGTACGCGCGCAGTGGCATCCGGGTCAACTGCGTTGCGCCGGGGCTCATAGACACCGAGATCAACAGGCCCTTCTGGGACGCCCACCCCGAACTGTACGACGAGTGGAAGAGCGTTCCGCCGATGGGTCGCTACGGCACCGCGGAAGAGGTCGCCGAGGTCGTCGCCTGGCTGTGCACCGACGATGCCGCATTCGTCCACGGCCACGCGATGTCGGTAGACGCCGGGTTGCTCGCGCAGTAGCTATGGGCATGCTCGACGGCAAGGTGGCGGTGGTCACCGGCGGCACCTACGGCATCGGGAGGGCGGTCGCCGAGCGCGGTGCCGCCGAGGGCGCCAGGATCGTGATCGGGGCCCGCGACCCCGGGCGGGGCGCCGAGACCGTCAGGTCGATCGAGGCGGCGGGGGGACAGGCCACCTTCATACCCACGGATGTGGCAGACCCGGACCAGGTTGAGGCGTTGATCGATGGCGCGGTTGCCGCCTACGGGCGCCTCGATCTGGCCTGCAACGGCGCGGGCGTAGAGGGCGAGCGAAGGCTGGTCCACGAGGTGACGGAAGAGGACTGGGAGGCGGTGATGGCCCTCAACCTGCGCGGGGCGTTCGTCTGCATCAAGCTCGAGATCCAGCAGATGCTCAGGCAGGGTGCCGGAAGCATCGTCAACCTCTCCAGCGCCAACGGCCTTATCGGGACCCCCAGGTTCGCTGCCTACACGGCGAGCAAGCACGGCCTGATCGGCCTGACCAGAGCGGCGGCCCTGGAGTATTCCGATAAGGGCATCAGGGTGAACGCCGTCTGCCCGGGCGGCGTCGACACGCCGATGTTCGAGCGGCTCTACGGTCCTGCCGGCGCAGATGCCCGGGCCAAGGCTGCCGGCGCCCACCCGGCAGGTCGAATAGGCCGGCCGGAGGAGGTGGCGGGGGCGGTCGTGTTCCTCTGGTCGGACAGGGCCTCATACGTGACGGGGTCCTGCCTTACCCTGGACGGAGGGCTTACGGCAAGCTGACCCGGCAGGGTTCTGCCCCTCAGTGCCTGTTGCGGCGATCGTGGAATAGGTAGTGGTTGGCCCAGCCCGCGTAGCTGCCGAATCGCTCCTGGGCCCACTGCCTTAGTCGGTCACGCGCGATGATCGCGCCGTCCCTCCGTCTGCCCGGCCTGGGGCGCCCGGGGCCGGCCCGGCGCATGAGCCGTCGCCGAAATGCGCGGATCTCCTGCGGGTAGATCTCCTCCAGGGCCCTGTGGATCCAGACGTCGACCGGGAACGCACCGGGCTTGTCCATCGAGAACAGGAGTACGCAGTTGGCCACCTTGTCTCCCACGCCCGGTACGTCGAGCAGCCGGTCGAGAGCCTCCTCGTAGTCGGTCTCCCTCAGCGCCCATGGGCTGACGCGTCCCTCGGCGACGGCGACGGCGGCCTCGTGCAGGTATTCGGAGCGGTACCCCAGCTTGAGCCTCCTGAGCCGGACCGGTCCGGCCGAGGCCAGCTGCTCCGGAGAAGGGAACGCGTGCCGGGCGGATCCGCGGACCTCGATGGGGTCGCCGCAGAGTGTAGCTATGGCCTCAATGTTGGACTGTATGCGCGGCAGGTTGGAATTCGACGAGCATATGAAAGATGCCAGGCATTCCCAGGGATCCTGCCGCAGCACCCTCATCCCCCGGTAGCGGCCTATGGACGCGCCGACCACCTCGTCGGTGCCTATCGACCGGTAGATCTCCTCGAGATCGATGTCCAGGGCCAGGTAGTCGGCCAGCAGCGGCCACACCTGCCGCTCGGGCTCCGGCCCGCTATGGAATTCGAGCCCGCCGTCGGCCATCCTGAGCGAAACGATGGAGGAGCCGAGCACGCCTTCGAACCACTCGCCCTGCCTGCGCCAGCGAAACGCCTGCCCGCTCGCGAGCGTGGCGGCCAGGTCCAGCGGACCCTCAAGGTGAATGATCACCCGGCGGCCGGCTCAGCCCCCGGCGGCGAGAAACTCTCTGATGGCCCGGGGCACTTCGGCGAGCGACATGCGGGAGAGTTTCGCCGGGGGCAGAGAGCGGGCAAATGTCTTGCCGTAGCCCTTGGAGATGATCCGCCGGTCCAGGATGACCGCAACGCCCCTGTCAGAGCTCGTCCGTATCAGGCGGCCGAAGCCCTGGCGGAGCCGCAGGATGGCCTCTGGAACGGAGTACTGGCGGAACGGGTCCTCGAACATCTCCGAGCGGGCGGCGACGATGGGGTCGGTGGGCACAGCAAAGGGCAGGCGCGTTACCAGAAGGACCTTCAGGGAATCGCCGGGCAGGTCCACACCCTCCCAGAAGCTGGCGGTGCCGAGGATCACCGAGCGCGGGTCTTGCTTAAAGTCGGCGACGATCCGGTGCGGGGTTCCGTCAGCTCCCTGGGCCAGCACGGAGATGCCATGCGGTCTCAGGGACGGACGGATGGCCTTCGCGGCCTGCTGGAGCGACGCGTAGGACGTAAACAGCACCATGGTGTGCCCGCCGGCGGCCACAGCCGCGTCGACCACGGCCTGTTCCATCACGCCCTGGTAGGCCCACGACGACGGCTCCGGCAGATCGTCCGGCAGGCAGACCAGGGCCGCGCTCGGGTAGTCAAACGGAGACCCGACAAGAAGCTGGCGGGCATGATCGAAACCCGTGCGGTCCACGAGGTGGCCAAAGCTTCCGTCCGCAGCGAGCGTGGCGCCGGTCATGACGACGGCGCCGGTGCGCGAATAGACCATCTCCTCCAGCCTGTCGCCGACGCTCAGCGGGGCGGCGTGCAGCCCGATCTGCGGTGGGCGCCTGCCCATCTGCGGTGACCTTGCGACCCAGTAGACGCTGTCGCCCTGCGGCCTCGGGAAGAACTCGGAGAGCCGCAGGCGCAGCTGCTCGTTCTCCCGGACAGCCTCCGCCGCGTTCACCATCAGGCCCGTGTATCCCGGCAGGTCCGCCCCTTCCAGGTCCTCCATTGCGATGACCAGGCGGGAGAGGGCGTCCGAGAGCTCGGCCAGGAGAAGGTCGGTCCGCTCCCAAGTGACCTCGAGGCCGGACCATGCAGGCTGGGCCCGCGTGGCCCGCGTCACCCTGAGCTCCCCCCTCGACCTGTCGCCTCCGCCCTGGCCTTCGTCTGAAGACTCGGCCACGCTGCCCGCTTCGGCGAGCAGCCCGGCCAGCGATTCCCGGATCCGCGGGCTGATGGCCGACACCTCCCCGGCGATCTGCTCGACCGTCTGGCGCCGGCTGTCTGACACCGGCCTGGCCCTTACCATGTCCGCGGCGCGCGCCAGCAGGCCACCCTGCCCGGCGATGGCCGCCACGTGGTCCTGTGCGTTGGCCTGGCCGATCTCAAAGCCCAGCTGCCGGGTGGCCGACTCCTCGAGGTGATGCGCCTCGTCGACGATCAGCAGGTCATGTTCGGGCAGGATCGAGCCGTCGGTCGCAAGGTCGGCCATCAAAAGTGCGTGGTTGACGATGACCAGGTGGGCCGAGGAGGCCTGCTCGCGGGCGGACCTGAGGAAGCAGGTCCCGGCGACGCCGCTGCATCCGCTTGCCCCCTGGGCCGACAGGCGGTTCCAGGGCTCGGAGGCCGCGCGGTTGCCGAGGTTCAGCTCGGAGCGGTCCCCGGTCGCGGTGGAGCGCAGCCAGACCAGCAGCTTGGAGAGCATGCGCGCGTCCGGTTCGGAGACGAACTCACTGGCCCGCAGGCTCAGGAGCCTGCTCAGGCACAGGTAGTTTGACCGTCCCTTGAGCTGGGTGGCCCGGAGCCTGGAGGCATCCGGGCCGCCATTGCCGGACGCCGCCATGGCCTTGAGCGCATCGGTGACCATCGGCAGGTCATCGCTGAGGAGCTGCTCCTGCAGGTTGATCGTGTTGGTGGAAACGACCACCCGGGCATTGTTGCTGAGCGCGTATAGCGCCGCCGGCAGCAGGTAGGCCAGCGTCTTGCCCACGCCGGTGCCCGCCTCGACTATGAGCCGGCCCTCGCCACCGGCGGCGTAGGCGTTGATGGTCTCTGCGACGGCCCGCGCCATCTGCACCTGCTCCTTCCGGTGCTCGAACCTCCGCATCGAGCGGTCCAGCGGCCAGCCCACCTCCAGGGCGGCCGTGACCGCGTCGGTATCCACGGGCACGGGCTCTCTGACCGCCCTCAGCGCCGGAGCCGACTGGCTGCGGTGCCGAATCGCCGCGATGTCGAAGCCGAGCGTGGGGTTGTCGGCGGCATCCGCGAGGCCCGCTGCGGCGGTCGCGGCCAGGTCCGCCATCACGTAGGCGAGCCTGGAGCCGGATCGTCGCGCCGCCCTGTCCAGCTCCGATAGCACGTCGATCTCAAGCTCGGCGGCCTCGGCTATGAGCCTTGCAAAGACCCTGGCCGTCGCCGCCGCGTCGTCCAGGGCGCGGTGCGGCCGGTCGTGCCCGACCCCGAGTTCGGCGGCCAGCTTTGACAGCGCGTATGAGGAGGCGCCGGGACGCAGGACGAATGCGAGATCCCACGTGTCGCAGGTCGGGTTGGCCAGGCTGAGTCCCGCCTCCGCGAGAAAGCCCAGGTCGAACCTTATGTTGTGTCCCACGATCGGGTCTGCGCCGACAAAGGACCTGAGTTCGCCAAGCGCAGCGGACGGGGAGGGTGCAGCGTCGACGTCATCCTGCGTGATGCCCGTGTAGCCGACTATGAATTCGCTCAGCTGCCGTCCTGGATTGACGAAGGTTGAAAGGGTGTCGAGCGTCTCGCTTCCGCGGAACCGGACGGCCCCCACCTCGATGATCGCGTCCGACGAGGGCGACAGACCGGTGGTCTCAAGGTCGAGGGCGACCCACTGCTGCTGGAGTACCGGATCGCGGGCCGTAGGCAGCTGGGTCACCCCGCTGCGGGTCCCGGGATCGGTTTCGATCGTCCCTGGTCGGCTCTGACGGGGCTCATATGCATGGGTCCGGACCAGTTTATCCGGCGAAGTAGGGCAGGGCCCAGCCGAACAGGCCGGCGAACGCCAGCCCCATCGTCATCACCGCGGGCACAGAGCGCCTCAGGACCATAGCCGCCGGAGCCGAGCCGAGCAGTGTGAAGCCCAGCAGGGCCGCGGTAAAGGCGAGGTTTGGGCTCCCGAGTCCTCCTCCCGGTGCGCCGCGCTCAAAGGCCGCGAGCACCAGGCCCGCGAGCGCCCCGATGGCCGCCCAGGCAGGGTAGAAGGCGAGGACCACCATGACGAACCGCCGGGAGTTGCCGCCCCTCTCGACGAGCATCTGCACCCGGGGCGACCTGGGGTCGACGTAGGGCAGCAATATGATCGCCCCCACCGCCACGAATACGGAGGCCATCATCAGGCCCAGCAGGGCCCCTGCGATCACGCTGTCGGTCATTCGGCCTCCCCGTGCCATGCGACCGGAGGTGTCGGCGAGACCAGGTGCGAGCGCCAGCCGTACTTGCGGGCGAGAAGGAGCTCCAGCGTGGTCCCGACCTCCCGGCGCGAGACGAGGGTGAACAGGGACGGGCCCGCCCCGCACAGGTGGATCTCGGTGGCGCCCATCGAGGCGAGGGTCTCCCGGCAGTGTGCCAGGCCGGGGTATGCCCGGTTGGCCTCGGCGTCGAACCGGTTGTAGAGAAACTGCGCCGGCACATCTCCCCCGCCCCTGATCCGGGCCTCCAGCTTCCTGGTGAGGGCGCCCCGGTCAAGGCCGCCCCCGGAGAGCATGCCGAACATGGTGGCCGTCTTGTTGTGTAGCTGGATTTCGGGAGTGACTATGAGCGCGTACCTCAGGTCGACCGGGGGAAGGGGCCTGACTATCTCGCCGCGGCCCTGGATCATCGCCGTTCCGCCGTAGAGGAAAAAGGGCACGTCAGAGCCCAGCTCGGCGGCAATCGGCGTCAGGTCCTTTGCGGACATGCGCAGGTTCCACAGACGGCTAAGGCCGATCAGCACCGCCGCCGCGTCGCTGCTGCCGCCGCCCAGGCCCGCGGCCTGCGGGATCTTCTTGGCAAGGCGTATCGTGGCGCCCCCGCGGTGCCCGGTCTCGGCACGAAGCCTCTCTGCGGCACGAAGCGCCAGGTTGTCCGGGCCGGAAAGGCCCGGGGCATCACACTCCAGGGACACCTCCTCTGCGTCATCGAGCGTGACCTCGTCCCGAAGGTCCACCGCGACCAGGATGGATGCCAGATCGTGGTAGCCGTCCGACCGCCTTCCCACCACCTCGAGCGTGAGATTGATCTTGGCCGGCGCCGCTATACGGACCTGACTCACAGCCCGGCCTCACGCAGGGCCGTGTAGAGGGAGCCCCACTCGGTGAGCGAGAGGGTTTGGGCCCTGCGGCCACCGTCTATGCCGGCCGCCCGAAGAGGGCCCTCGACATCACCGGTCGCCGGGCTGAGGCCCTGCCTGAGGGAGTTGCGAAGCTGCTTTCTGCGCGCGGCAAAACCCGCCCTGACCATCCGCAGGAACCTGTCCTCCGAGTCGATGTCGAGGACCGGCTCGGCGCGGGGGATAAGCGAGACGACCGCCGAGTGCACCCTTGGCCTGGGCCTGAAGGCCGTGGGCGGAACGTTGAACAGTCTGCGCGCGCAGGCGCGAAGCTGCACCTCGACCGACAGGTATGTCATTTCACCGGGCGCGGCGGTCATCGAGTCGGCGACCTCGCGCTGCACCATAACCACCATCAGCGATGGCCGGCGCTTTGCCGTCAGGAAGCGACGGACGATAGGCGAGGCGACGTTGTACGGAAGGTTGCCGACCATCTTGTAGGGTTGTTCGGGCCCGGTGATCTGCGAGATGTCGACCGCGAGGGCATCGTCGTTGACGATCGTCACAGCGTCCTCGGCGGAGAATCGCTCGGCCATCGATTGGGCGAGCAAATCGTCCATCTCTACCGCGATAAGGCGACTTGCCCCCTCGGCCAGCAGGCCCGTAAGGGCGCCCCGGCCGGGGCCTATCTCCACCACGGTGTCCGTTGCCGAAAGCTCGAGGGCGGCTACGATCCTGCGGGCTGTGCCGCGGTGGTTAAGGAAGTTCTGGCCGAGCGAGCGTTTGGGACGCACGGTCGTCTTTGGACTGGACGGCGGTCGCATCGGTTGCCGCGCAGTATCGCCGATCTCTCGGAGATGTGTACTGCGGCCGTGCACCCCTTGTTCGATCTCCTCCCGAGACTTGACCGCCGGGGCCGGCTCAAGCCAGGTGGACCCACGGCACCCGAGAGGCCCTGCTTACCGCTGCTTCCTTCCGGACCTGACGGGGTTCACAAGCTCTCGCCGCGTGGGACCCGGCTCTCAGCACCGGCGTCCGGGGACAGTGGCCTTGGGAGGGGGACCTCCGAGGGGAATTCAGCCCCGCTGGAGCGGATTGCGAGTAGAGGGCACCGCTAGCTCCCCGCCTAGCACGGCCAAGGCCATGGTAGTCAACCGGTCACCTGAGCGCAACATCCAAGGCGGCCCGCGGGCCTGGGCTGGGGTTGGGAAGCCCTGCGCGCCGGAGGGCGCTGAGGGTGGAGTACTGCTGGCTGGCGGTTACCTGTCCACCTTGAGTATGCTCAGGAAGGCCTCCTGGGGAATCTCGACGCGACCGACCTTCTTCATGCGCCTTTTGCCCTCGGCCTGCTTCTCGAGCAGCTTGCGCTTTCGGGTGACGTCGCCGCCGTAACACTTGGCGAGCACGTTCTTGCGCAGCGCCTTTACGGTCTCGCGCGCAAGGATCTTGTTGCCGATCGCGGCCTGTATGGGCACCTCGAACAGCTGCCGGGGTATCAGGTCCTTGAGTCGGGCCACCAGGTCGCGGCCCTGCTGGTATGCGGTGTCCCGGTGCGCTATGACAGAGAGCGCATCGACCGGCTCGCCGCTTACGAGTATGTCCACCTTGACCAGCTTGCCCGCCCTGTAGTCGGCGAGCGAGTAGTCCATCGACGCATACCCCTGCGTCCTAGACTTGAGCTGGTCTGCGAAATCCACCAGCACCTCGGACAGTGGCACCGAGTACTCGAGCATCACCCTCTGGCCCTGCGCAACCGCCAGCCCGCCGCCGCCGGAGTCGCCGCCCTGAACGTACTCCATTCGCCGCATCGTTCCGCGCCTCCCGGTCACCAGCTCCATCACCGGACCGATATAGCCGTCCGGGACCAGGATAGTAAGGTCCAGCCACGGCTCCCTCACCTCGTCGATGGTCTGGGGCGCGGGCATGTCGGCCGGGTTGTCCACCTCCAGGACCGTGCCGTCCGTGAGGGCGACGCGGTAGGCGACGCTCGGCGCGGTGGCGAGCAGCGACAACCGGTACTCGCGCTCCAGCCGCTCCTGAACTATGTCCATGTGCAAAAGGCCCAGGAATCCACAGCGAAAGCCCGGTCCCAGCGCGACCGACTGCTCCGGTTCGTAGGCCAGGGCGGCGTCGTTGAGCACCAGCCGCTCAAGGGCCTCGCGAAGGTCGGAGTACTCCTCGCCGTCGGCGGGGTACAGCCCGGCGAAGACCATCGGCTTCATGGGCCGGTAGGTCTCCCATGGCTCCGAGGCGCCGTTGGCGGCGACGGTGACGGTGTCGCCCACCGGCGCATCGCCGACGCGCTTGAAACCGGTGGCTATGTATCCGACCTCTCCGGTCCGGAGGCCGCCGACAGGTGTCTCCTGGGGGGAAAAGACGCCGATCTCCAGGGACTCGCCCGTGGTGGACTTGCCCATGACCCTTATCCTCTCGCCGGACCGGACGGATCCCTCAAAGACCCTGACGTAGGCCATCACTCCCTTGTAGGGGTCGTACTTTGAGTCGAAGATCAGGGCCTTCAGTGGAGCTGAGGCCTCTCCGGACGGGGGAGGCACCCTGTCGACGATGGCTTCGAGCAGGCCCCGCACGCCCTCCCCGGTCTTACCGGAGGCGTAGATCACCTCGTCGGTGTTAAAGCCGAACGTGTCGCAGACCTCGCTTGCCACCCTCTCGGGCTCTGCCGCCGACAGGTCCGTTTTGTTGATGACGGGGATGATCGACAGGTCCCTGTCCAGGGCCAGGTATACGTTGGCCAGGGTCTGAGCCTGTATCCCCTGGCTCGCGTCCACGACCAGCAGCGCGCCCTCGCAGGCCGCCAGAGAGCGCGAGACCTCGTAGGTGAAGTCGACGTGCCCGGGGGTGTCGATCAGGTTGAGCTGGTAGGTCCGCCCGGAGTCCGATCTGTAGGAGAGGCGGACCGCCTGTGCCTTGATCGTAATGCCCCGTTCCCTCTCCAGATCCATCGTGTCCAGGTGCTGCTCGACGAGTTCTCGCGGGTCGACCGCACCGGTCTCGGCCAGCAGCCGGTCGGCCAGGGTCGACTTGCCGTGATCGATGTGGGCGATGATGCAGAAGTTGCGGATTGCCGAGGCGTCCATGCCATTTGAGTATACCAGCGAAGCGTCCGGCGGTATCCGCCTTCCACCCCTTGGGCATGGGGCTTACGTTGATGTATTGGGTGTCGGGTACTTGTGGTAGGATGCGCCTCGCCGTCGCGGGACGAGGTGCCCGGTCGGCCGGAAATTAGAGACGACCTTCAGAAGGAGGAGCACATGTCTGTGGTAAGGAGAGCGGAGGCGGTCTGGTACGGCGACCTGATGGCTGGAAACGGAGAGGTTAGCGCGGCCAGCAGCGGGGCGTTTACGGATCTTCCGGTGAGCTGGGCGGCCCGTTCAGACCAGCCCGGCGGTAAGACGAGCCCGGAGGAGTTGGTCGCGGCCGCACATGCGAGCTGCTTTTGCATGGCGCTGTCCGCGGGCCTCGGAGGCGCAGGGACGCCGCCTGAGCGCCTTTCGGTGAGCGCTGAGGTCACCTTCGCGCCCAAAGAGGGCGGGGGCTTCTTCGTTAAGTCGAGCGCCCTCAGGGTCGCCGGCAAGGTCCCCGGCATAGACCAGGCCACCTTTGCCAAGGCGGCCGAGGGGGCCAAGGACGGGTGCCCGATCTCCGGCGCGATGAAGGGCAATGTGGACCTCAGCGTGGAGGCTTCTCTGGAGCAGTAGCAGGGAGCGTCAGTACGGCACTGGATCTCCCTGAGATTGTCCTTCAGCGGCCACATGCCGCCAGGGCTGCCGATGGGTTGGAGAGAGAGGATCTAATTACATGAGTATCCAGGTCGAATCCCAGGACGCCCCGCACATTACCGGAGAGACCGTATACGAGGCGGAGTTCGATACCCGGCTGATCGGCTACAGCGCCTGGCTCATCTCGCTGTTTCTCGCCATCAGCGTGGTCGGGGTGCTGCTCATACCCTTCTGGCTGGCGGTAAGCGGCTGGTACGGCCGCGAATTCTTGCGGCGCGTGTCGGCGCGCGTTACGACCCAGGCGGTGGAGATTCGCAAGGGGGTGTTCTTCCGCAAGGAGGCGACTATTCCGCTGAACAGGATCACCGACGTTCGCCTGCACGACGACCCGCTGATGCGCTTCTTCGGGCTGCGGGGCCTGAGGGTCGAGACCGCCGGACAATCCGGTCCGCAGGCCGGCAGCGAGGGGGATCTTGTCGGGGTAATCGACGCCGTTGAGATGCGCAACGCGATCCTCCTTCAGCGCCAGCAGGTCCTCGATCCCGGTGGGGAGCCCACCGCCCCGAAGGCGACACCGGAGGAATCAACGCACGTCCTTACGGAGATCCGCGACATCCTGGCGCGGATCGAAGAGCGCCTTCAATCGAGGGACGGCTAGGTCCGGCGGACTTCGATCGTGGCGCGCCCCGCGGATCGCGGAGGCCGTGCCTGGTGCGGCTCCTTTAGCGCCGCGGGGGCGAGGACCTGGGGTCTGCTAGAATCTGCTCGCATGCGGCCTGCGAGCCGCATTGGGGCGGCCTTCTGACCGGCCCTGACACAGCGCTTTCCCAACACATCTGGCCTCGCAGTCCAGGGCCCGGTAGGCCATGGACCGGCGGAATCCCGACTATACCCCAGGAGGTAGAGATCGATGGCAAACCAGGTCAGCGGAGTGATAGCCATGTCGGCCGGCGCCCCGGTCACGCTCGAGGAAATCATGGTGCCCGACCCGGGCCCCGGAGAGGCGCTGGTCAGGGTGCAGGCGTGCGGAGTATGCCACACCGACCTTCACTACCGTCAGGGAGCCATAAACGATGAGTTCCCGTTCCTGCTCGGGCACGAGGCCGCCGGGATCGTGCAGGAGGTCGGAGACGGCGTGACCAACCTTGCCCCGGGCGATTTCGTGATCATCGCCTGGCGCGCTCCCTGCGGAGACTGCCGGTCCTGTCTGAGAGGCAGGCCCTGGTACTGCTTTGCCTCCATGAACGCCGCCCAGAAGATGACTCTCGCCGACGGGAGTCCGTTGTCGCCGGCCCTCGGGATAGGCGCCTTCACCGAGCTTTCCCTGGTCCACTCCGGTCAGGCGGTGAAGGTCGATCCGGCGGCTTCCGCCGCGGCCGCCGGGCTCGTAGGGTGCGGGGTTATGGCCGGTCTGGGAGCCGCGGTCAACACCGGGGGCGTGACGCGGGGCGACTCGGTCGCGGTCTTCGGCTGCGGAGGCGTCGGCGATGCGGCGATAGCGGGGTCGCGCCTTGCCGGCGCGCACACCATAATCGCCGTCGACATAGACGACAGGAAGCTCGAGTGGGCAAAGGGATTTGGAGCCACGCATACGATCAATTCGACAGATATCGACCCGGTGGAGGCCATACGCGATCTGACCGGCGGCAACGGAGTGGACGTGGCAATTGAGGCGGTCGGCAATCCCGTGACCTACGAGCAGGCGTTCTTTTCCCGGGACCACGCGGGAACCGTGGTGCTCGTCGGCGTCCCGAACCCGGATATGAGGATCGACCTGCCGCTGATAGAGGTGTTCGGAAGGGGTGGGTCCCTTAAGTCATCCTGGTATGGAGACTGCCTGCCAACGAGGGATTTCCCACTGTTTATAGACCTGTACATGCAGGGGCGCCTCGACCTGGACGGATTCGTCTCCGAGACGATCGCTCTGGGAGATGTCGAGGAGTCGTTCGCCAAGATGGAGCGCGGAGAGGTGCTGCGGTCCGTCGTAGTCATGTGAAGTCCCGCAGGAGCCCACGGTGAGCACCGGGACGTTCCGTCCAATTGTGGGCTCAACGGCCCTTCGCCCAATGCGCAAACGGTGGACGGCTCACTCTGGAGGTCTGATCCGCTGCAGCCGGGTCGCGACGCGGCCCGTGCTGCGATCGTCTCCAGTGAGACCGTCAGGCGGTGCCTGTCGGACCCTCCCAGGGTCATCGGCACGATCGCAGCGTCCATAGCCTCCGGAACCGCGACCGTCGTCCTCCGGTGCGAACATGCTGAAGGTGACGTGGGGCGGCTCCCCTCCGCGCCCGGGCAGGGTGCTGGCATAGGGGACCTGCGTGCGTCCATCGCGCTCGGCCTAACGAAGACCGGGATGGATCACGGAGCCAACGGGAGGCCCGTGAAACCGTAGAGGGCTTACGCCAGCCGCTTAGCCCCGGTGGCCTTCAGGGTCTGACGTACAGGAAACTGCCAGCGCCCGTTCTCCCCTGCGGCCGAAACATCGGGCCGCAGGGGAGAACGGGCGCTCAGATTGGCAGGCTAGATTCGCTTAAGAAAGGTCGGCCCCTCCAGTTGCACCTTCTGGAGGGGCCACCGATGTCTAATGTCCGTGGTGTTCGTGGTCGTCGCACTCGTGCTGGTCGTGCACGTGCCCAGCGTCATCGCCGTGGTGTTCGTGGTCGTCGCACTCATGCTCGGTGTGCTCGGCGTGATGTTCGTGGGTATCGCACTCGTGCTCGTCATGCACGTGCCCAGCCTCATCGGCGTGGTGCTCGTGGGTATCGCACTCGTGCTGGTCGTGTTCGTGGGCCATATGCTCCTCCATCAAAGCTCTTTTTGCTGCAGGTTGCTACAGCTAGTGGTCTCACCACTGTTCATACTTACACACCATGAGTTTACCAGACAACCCCCTGCCAATCTCGTGTTGTTTGGCGCAACAACTAGCCACGAACGGGAGATGGAACCGGTCGTCTTTAGGTTGGAAGACGAAGACCCTACATTCGCTCGAAGGGGTACAGTATTGGATCTATATGAGAGCCAGTATCACAACAATCAGGCCTGATAATGTTCCTTCTTCTTGCCCGAGTTCCTTGCCTTGATTTTGAGCCTCAGCGACTTGTTTTTCGGATGATGATATACAGTCGCAATAGGCGATCAGTTACGGCAGGTAATTGGACCGCGGGTCCTGCCGATCAACGCAGGCATGCGGAGGATTGCTGCTGTGCCGTTGAGTAGGATTCAGCTACATGGCCCTGGACGGGGACCCGAATCCGGCGCATGGGCTAGCGGGGCGGCTTGACGCAACTCGCCTGACCGGTACATGATCAGCCCGCGTGTCACAGACATCTCCGGGGCGGGAGCATCTGCGGTGACCAGCTACGACTATGACATGGTCGTGATCGGGTCCGGCCCTGCCGGACAGATGGCGGCCATCCAGGCATCAAGGTTCGGCGGGCGCGTGGCCGTGGTCGAGAAACTCGGGGACGTTGGCGGCGTGAGCGTCAACACGGGAACCGCGAGCAAGACCCTGCGCGAGGCCGTTCTTCACTTTACCGGCCACCGGGAGCGCAAGGTCTACGGCAGGTCGTATTCGGTCAAGCGGAACGTCACTATGGCCGACCTTATGGAAAGGGCCCGGTACGTGATGCGGCAGGAGGTGGATATCCTGCGCGGACGCCTCGCCGCAAGCAGGGTGGAGATGATAGAGGCCGAGGCCTCGTTCGTGGATCGCCACACCATTCGGCTCCGGGCCGACGGTGGAAGAACGAACCGCACCATCAATATCGATAAGGCGGTAATAGCGGTCGGGGCGTTTTCCACCAGGCCACCCGTGGTTCATGCGGACGGGAGGCTCATATTCGTTAGCGACGACGTCCTTAACCTGCCCGAGTTGCCCCGCAAGCTGACCATCGTCGGGGCCGGATCGATCGGCCTGGAGTACTGTGGCACCTTTGCAACCCTGGGGGTGCGCGTCACGCTGGTGGACAAGGAGGCGCGGCTGCTGCCTTTCGCCGACAGAGAGATCAGCGACACCCTTGCCTACCACCTTCGCCAGACGGGCGTGACACTGCGCCTGAGCGAAGAGGTTTTTGACATCGAATACCTCAGGGATGAACTCGGCGACAGGGTGCGCGTGCTTCTTGATAGCGGAAAGCAGATAGTTAGTGATGCCGTAATGTACTGCGTCGGCAGGACGGGAGCCACCGAGTCGCTGGGGCTCGAGGCGGTGGGCATAATTTCCGATGAACGGGGCCGCCTGAGCGTCGACGACAACTACCAGACCAACGTAGAGGGCGTCTATGCGGTCGGCGGAGTCATCGGGTTTCCGGACCTTGCCTCGACCTCCAAGCTCCAGGGTCGTCTGGCCGCCTGCCACGCGTTTGGAGTCCCCTCAAGCGGATTCCCCGCCCTCTACCCGTACACCGTCAAGACCGTGCCCGAGGTGGCGATGGTGGGAAAGACGGAGGACCAGCTCACCGGCGAGGGTGTTCCCTACGAGGTGGGCAAGGCACTGTACAGGGAAACCATCAGCAGCGTCATACAGGGCGACGACGTCGGCCTCCTTAAGCTGCTGTTCGATCCCGATACCCGCAGGCTGCTGGGCGTTCACACGATCGGGGACGGCGCGGCCGAACTGATACACGTCGGGCAGGCCGTGATCGCGCACGGCGGCACGATCGACTACTTCCTGGAGTCCGTGATCGGTTGTCCCACGCTGGTCGAATGCTATGCGGACGCCGCCATGAACGGCGTGAGCCGACTCACGCCATAGGCTAGGCCGCACCGAATGCGGGGCCTAACGGGCCCTGGTAGGAGTAGGAGGGGACGGCGGAAGCTGCGGACGCGCGGGCAGTACGGCGTTCGGACATGACCCGGTCGTCACCGCTGAGACCCGTCTCGTTAGGTCTCGCACCATCCCGGTGCCGGAGGCAACTGCGGTCAGCATTTCCGCCCAGTAGGTAAGCCGGCAGTTGAGCCGGCACGTTTGCGCCGGGGTGGTGCGTTTGGTCAGTGGCAGAATTCATCGCGGCAAAGGCGCGGTGTCGAGTTTGACGCGCAAAACAGATCACCGATAGGATGTGGGCTCCGCATTCACCGCTGAGGGTGCCTATAATCCAGGTCATGACAACGCCGCCCACCGCCTCTCGCCCGGATATGATGGCCGTCCTCGAGGATCGCGGTTATCGATCCACAGCCCCTAGGAGAGCGATCATCCGAATCCTGGAGGGCAAGCAGGAAGGCTTTACCGCGGACGAGATCGGCAGTGAACTGCCCGGGGTAGGCAGGGCGACGATCTTCCGGACCATAAAGCTCCTCATGGAGGTAGGCGTCATATGCAGGCTGAACCTCCTCGACGGCGCTCCCAAGTACAGCCTGTCGCGCATTGAGCACCATCACCACACGGTATGCGTCAGGTGCGGCATAGTCGGGGAATTTCGGGCCACTACCTTTGAGCGCTTGCTTCGGAGCTTGGGCACCGATATTCCCGGCGAGATAATGGGTCACCGGATCGAGCTCTACGTCATCTGTGACCGCTGCGTCGAGGGCGAGACCAGCTAGGGACAATCCAGGGCAAAAGTGACGATTTACCCTGGCCTGCGTTGAGACCTATTATCATCGACTAGACAACCGCATTTTGTCGATTTCGCGTCGCTCAAGATTGAGACAAATTATCAAAGGACTGGATGCGCAATTGACCTCTTCTGAGGCAAGCCCATAGATCGCTAACAGGGAGACTCTGACTGATGATGACGTCCAAAAACAGATACTTGATTTCCCGTGCGGCCAAGAGCGTCCTTTTGGCGCTTGCGCTCGTCCTTATGGCGGCTCTTGCGGCTTGTTCGGACGACAGCGGCACGGCGGTGGCGACGCCGAAGACGGTGGCGACGCCGAAGGTCGAGCCTACTGTTGCCACGTCGGAAGAACCCGAACCAGAGGGTCGCGACCTTCTCGTCGTAACGACCACCAACATCGTGGCCGATTGGGTGGAGAACATAGCCGGGGACAATGTAGAGGTGTTCAGCCTGCTGCCGGTGGGTGCCGATCCCCACGGATATCAGCCCGGTGCCAGGGACGTTGCGAGGGTTGCCGACGCCGACCTGGTGCTCAGCGTAGGGCTCGGCCTGGAGGAGTCTTGGCTAAGGGAACTCCTGCAGAACGCCGCGCGCGACCCTTCGACCATAGTAGAACTGGGCGAACTAATAGACCCGATCGAGTTCGGCGAAACTCACATAGAGGATGTCGAACTACTGGAGGGGGTCGCCCACGCCATCGAGGAGGTGGAGGCGGGTGAGATCAGCCCCGAGGAGGCATTGGAGGAGATCCGGGAGCTGCTCGAGGCCCTAGAGGAGGGCGAGCACCACGGGGATGAAGGGGCGGAGGATGAAGGCCACATGGATGAAGAGGCGGGGGATGAAGGCCACATGGATGAAGAGGCGGGGGATGAAGACCATATGGATGAAGATGAGGGTGAGGACCACGCCGAAGCAGATGAGGACGAGGGTGACGATCACGGGGATGAAGAGGGGGAGGAGGAACACGAGGAGGAGCACGGGGATGAGCTTGTCGAGATGGTGGAGGCAGTACTCGAAGAGTTCGATGAGGGTCATATCGGGGCCGACGAGGCCGTAGAGGTCCTGGAGGCCCTTTCGCACGAGGGCGAGGAAGAGCACGAGGGCCACGGCCACGGCATCCATGATCCTCACTTCTGGTTCGATCCGATTCGCGTAAAGCTCGCGGTCGACGACATAGCCGAACGCCTGTCCGCCCTGGATCCTGACCGCCGCGACACCTACGTCGCCAATGCCTCTGCATATGGCGCAGAGCTTGACGAACTGCACACCTGGACACAGCAGCAGTTGGCAGGAGTGCCGCAGGCCAACAGGCTGCTGGTGACCTCGCATGACAGCCTTGGTTACTTCGCGAACCTCTACGATTTCGAGGTGATCGGGGTGATCCTGTCGATCACGACTGAGGCTGAGCCGTCTCCCGAAGATCTCGCCCATCTGGTCGAGGAGGTCAGGGAGTATCAGGTCCCGGCGGTGTTCGGCGAGACGACGGTGAGTGATCGCCTGGCCCAGGCGGTCGCCGCGGAATCCGGCGCGGAGTTCGTCAGGCTGTACTCCGGCTCTCTTGGAGGCGATGGCAGCGGTGCGGCCACCTATATCGGGATGGTGCGCGCCAACGTCGAGCGCATAGCCGAGGCCCTGAACTGAGGACTCCGCAGCTGATCGGTCCGTCCTACACGGACCGATCAGCTATCGCTGGTCGAGGGACCGGAGTGCACTGGTGAGTGGTTGACGTAATCGGACGCTGAAGATGGACGCCACGCTGGGCATATCTGTCAAAGACGTAACCGTCGAGCGCCGCGGCTTCGAGGCCCTGACCGGCATAACCTTCGAGGTAGGGCGGGGAACCCTGATGGGCGTCTTGGGCCCCAATGGGGCCGGCAAGAGCACCCTCTTCGACGCGATTGCGGGAATTCTGCCCATCGCGAGCGGGACCGTGGAACTGCGTGGCGCGGATGCCCGCAACGGATCGCTGGCCTACGTCCCCCAGCGAGACAGCATCAACTGGCGTTTTCCGGCCACCATCCTGGACGTAGTGATGATGGGGCGATCCAGCAATGTCGGATGGTTTCGTCAGCCTAGCAAGGGTGACCGGGAGATGGTGCGTGTATGTCTGGATCGAGTTGGGCTGTGGGAGCGGCGCTCGTCCCTGATGACGGAGCTGTCCGGCGGGCAGCGCCAGCGGGTGTTTATCGCAAGAGCGCTGGCCCAGGAAGCGAGCATAATCTTGCTGGACGAGGCCTTCAGCGGGGTGGACGTCGGTGCCCAAGAGGGCATCATCGAGGTTCTCCAGTCACTTCGCAACGATGGCATGATAGTTCTGCTGGCCACACATGACCTTACCAACCTGGCCGAGCGCTTCGACCAGGTGCTGTGCATCAACCGTCACGTCTGCGCATGCGGCGCACCCGAAGAGGCGTTCACGCCGAAGGTACTTGAGGAGCTCTACGGCTCGCACGGCCTGGACTTTGTGCTAAACGGGCCGGGCAGCACCACAGGCGAAGCGTAATGGCGTTTCTGACCGAGCCCTTCCAGTACGGGTTCATGGTGCGGGCGCTGATAGTCTCCGTGCTCGTCGGCATCATGTGCCCGGTACTCGGTGCATACGTAATCACGAGGGGACGTGCCTTCATGGGAGACGCGCTCGCCCACTCGGTGCTGCCCGGCATGGTTGTCGCCTTCATGCTGGGAATCAGCCCGTTCTTTGCGGCCGTGCCCGCTGGAATAGGGATTGCCCTGTTGATGGGTTCGGTCAGCCGACGCACTGGAGTTAGCGAGGACACCTCGATCGGCATTATCTTCGCGGGCATGTTCGCACTGGGCCTGGTGATGCTGTCGGTGGCCACCCACGTCAATGTAAACATCGAGGATCTGCTGCTGGGACAGGTTCTAGGAGTCTCGCGTAACGACGTATTCATCTCGCTCGGGCTGACCGCACTGGTAGTTGTCGGGCTGTATGCATTTCATCGTCATCTCGTGTACACGACCTTCGATCCGGTGGGTGCTACGGTTATCGGCATTCGGACGGGCGTAATCGAGTACGTGCTGCTCGCCCTGCTGGCGCTTGTAATCATCATCGGCATACAGGCCGCCGGCATCGTCCTGGTCATGGCGATGCTCATCACTCCGGCGGCCACCGGCTACCTCCTGGCCAAAAGGTTCGTCGGGGTCATGGTCATCGGCGCGCTGGTCGGCGCCATTTCGGCGGTGGTCGGCCTGTATGTCTCCTTCCATGTAGACCTCCCATCGGGTCCTGCTATGGCGCTGGTGGCCACACTGGCCTTCGCGGTGGTAGCCACTGTGAAGACCAGGTGGAACGTGCGCGCACTCTAAGGACGCCTGGGGGAGGCCCACCCCGCCCCGTAGCCCCTGCGGTGGAGCGGCAAGGCCGGCTCATTTCCGAGCCGGCCTCAGCCGTGCCGAGCCCAATACGGAGGCCAGAAGTCCTGGTCTGCCTATCGATGATGGCGGCACTGGGCCGCCGGCGCTTCGCCTACGAGGTGGTCCAGCCAGTCCCCCACACGGCCATGCGATCGATGAAGAACGGAGCCTGGCAGGTCGTCAGAACCCCCGCCAGCCAGGCAGGGCGGCCGACTGGCCGATCCACTCCGTCATCTGTACCTCGTCCAGTTCGCCCTCATGGATGTCGACCCAGCGCGACTCCTTGTCCTTGCCTGAGCCGGGGGGCAAGGGGCTCAAGGACGCACCATTGAGAAAGGTCACCTTTACGTAGCGGGTGAAGACGTGGAAACTGACGAACCAGCCCCGGCCCTCGATGCCGTACCAGGGCGAGTTCCACCTTACGGCCTTGCGTACGTTGGGTACAGTGCGCAAGATGAGGTCATCCAGGCGGCGCCCGACGTCGCTCTTCCAGCCCGGCATGGCCGCGATGTAGGCCTGCACGGGCTCGTTGCCGTCCCCCTTCGGAATCTGAGGGTTGCCGCCCGAAAGCAGGACCACTTTGGAGCCGTCTTCCCTTGGCGCGGCGCTATGTGAGGCCTTGGCTGGCCGTCTGGAAGGCTTGTCCGTCTTTGAGTTCAACTTAACCCTCTTTCTTTGAGGACCTCAGGGGACTGAACTGCGACTCTCTGGCGGTGGTTCCGGCCGTGGCGGGTCGATCAAATGACCCCGGACCGGCCGCGCGACATTCCGATCGGTAGGCAGATAGATCAAGTTTCTCATCTGGAAAGCGGGTCGCACGGCCGTTGATTGCCTGCTCCCTGGCACTGAGAGGTTGCTATTCTAGGCCACCGGCTCACCGAGCAGACCCTTGATCGTGTTGACTCTCTTGCAGGTGTCTGTCCCCCGGCCGCTTTTCCCCAGTTGGGTCGGCGCCTAGGGGAATCCGGGTTCGGGGAGCTTGGCTCGACGGAAGAATGTAGGCCTTGCTTTCTCCCTGGTGGCCGCTGGTGTGCATCCCCTCCCTGCGACCAGACGGGTTTCGCGGCCAAGCCCAATCTCTGGCCACATCCGCATCTCGTTTGGAAGTCTCAAGGGGCCTGCATCCCCAGGTCTGCAACAGTGTCAACGTCAATGGGGCTAAGATAGCGGGGGCACTGAGAAACGGACGGCGGACCACCACCAAGAGGCAGAGTCGTCATACAGTACGCACCCATGAAGGTTGATTCGATCGCATATTCGCGCTCCATCCGCAGGAATTCGTGCATAGCGCCAGGAGGCAGGCCGTGCGAGTAGGCGTACTTGAGATCCTGCGTCCTGAGAGAAACAGTCATTGGTCTCATGCCGCCTACGCCTACTATTTTCTCAAGCAGTATGCCAGCGTCATGCCACAGGCGATTAGCGTTTGGTGCCGACAGATGGGTCACGACACCTACTACGCAACCTACTATGGCCAGGGCGACGCGAAGGATCTACTGCCTGACGACCTGGACGTTGTGTTCATCTCTACGTACACGCAGGCGAGCGCGCTGGCCTACGCACTCGCCAAGGTCTTCCGGCGGGACGGCGTTCTCACGGTCATCGGCGGCCCACATGCAAAGTCATTCCCGGACGACTGCCGCCGCTTCTTCGACGTGGTTGTGCTCGATTGCGATAAGTCCCTGCTTGAGGACATTTTGAGAGAGACTCCGCGGGGAGAGACCGTGACCAGCGGCCGTCAGCTGAAGGATATACCGACCGTCGAGGAGCGGATGCCGGAGATCGAGACATCGATCTTCTCCCGCGGAAGGCCATACATATCCAGCACCGTGCCGATGCTCGCGAGCATCGGCTGCCCATACGCGTGCGACTTTTGCATCGACTGGGCCAATCCGTTCATGTTGCTGCCCTTGGACAGGCTGGAGGCCGACCTGCGGTTCATATTCGAGAATTACCCCAAGCTATACGTCAGCTTCCACGACCCGAATTTTGCAGTTAAGTTCGACGAGCTTTTCTCGGTGTTAGAGAGGATCCCGCACAGAGGGCGCAGCTACTACATCATGGAGAGTTCCCTGTCCATCTTGCGCCCGAAGAGACTCGAAAGGCTGCGCTCCACCGGATGCCTCTACCTGGCGCCGGGGGTTGAATCCTGGAGCGCATATTCGAACAAGTCCGGCGTAGGGTCGAAACGTGCAGATCACATCAAGCTCGACCAGGTGGTCGACCATTTCCATCAGATCCGCGAGTACGTGCCCGGGATGCAGGCCAACCTGATCTTCGGGCTCGACGGCGATGAGGGAGAAAGGCCGGTCGAGCTGACAAAGGACTTCATGTCGCGCGCGCCCTTCGTGTGGCCGACCATCAATATCCCCACTCCCTTCGGTGGAACCCCTTTGTTCGACAGGTACCTAGACGAGGGGCGCATCTTGACCTCGATGCCGTTCGCTTTCTACTACGCACCTCACATCGTTACGACACTCAAGAACTACGACCCGGTCACCTACTACGAGCACCTCGTCGAAATGTACGCCCATATGGCATCTCCCCAGGTCGTGCTTAAGAGATTGGTGGCGACGCCTGGGTATCCGCTCCGTGTGCTCCACACCCTCCGCTCCCAGGGCGCATGGCGCATCCACCGGGAGTACAAGCGCATCCTTAAAGTGATGAAGACCGATCGCGACTTCAGGGCGTTTCATGAGGGGAGATCCGAGACGCTGCCTGGGTACTACGATCGCAAATTGGACGCGGCGCTCGGCCCATACGCTGAACTGCTGACGCGAGATGACCGTCGGCCCCTGCTGCAGTCCAACGGGACTGGGGCGGTATCGGCGGAGCCGGGCAGAGCCAGGGTCCAAGCCACGACCATGGAGGTGAACGTCGGTTAGGCGGAACCGATTGGACTGTTGGTCTGGGTCTCCATGGCTGGGGAAGGCGGGAGTCGAACCCGCACGCCTTGCGGCACAGGATCCTAAATCCTGCTCGTCTACCAGTTCCGACACTTCCCCGTGCCAGTCGCCGGTTTGATTATATCCGTGGCGTGACCTCGGGCCGGCCAGCGTGATGTGATCCTGCGCCGTATGTACGGGAGCCCTTCTTTCCTGGATTCGCAACCGAGGTTACCGGTGTGCCGGGCCGGTCGATCAGCGAGGCGGCAGCTCCTTGAGGCCGGCTCCCGAGCAGGATGGATATAATCCAGCAGACATGTCTGACGCACCGAACAACAGGACCGGGACCCGCCTGGCCTGCGGGGAGTGCGGCGCCGAGTTCGTCGTAACCCGTGGTGGCGATGGCGACCTGACGTGCTGCGACCGGCCGCTGGTCGCCAGGAGCTAGCTGTGGCCACTCAGCTAGGAAAGCGCTACAGGGCCCTGGACACCGGAGTCACCCTGCTATGCACCAAGGCCGGTGCGGGCGTGGTCAAGTGCAACGGCCAGGAAATGGTGGTCCAGCAGCCGAAACGGTTGCCATCGTCGGACTAGGTAGATCTCAGGTCCACAGGCCGGCCCGCAAGGCCGCGACGACCGGGTGCGGCGGTGTTGTCCGGGGCGCCCGGCTACGCTGTCACCAGCACCGGCTCGCGCTGCATGGTGGTCGTAACCAGCGGACCGTCCGTGGACAGATAGACGTCGATCTCTGAGCGGACGCCGAAGTCAGGCAGGTATATGCCAGGCTCTACGGAGAAACAGATCCCCGGAATAATCCGCCTGGTGTCCCTCGTCTCGTAGCCGTCGAGGTTGACGGCATTGGAGTGGATCTCGCGCCCTATGCTGTGCCCTAGGCGATGCCCGAAGTAATCGCCATATCCGGCTTCGGATATGAAGTCCCTTGCAACCTTGTCCATCTCCCAGCCCATGAGCGCATCGCCCCGCAGGTGAGCTGCCTGCAGGTGCTCGACGGCCGCATCGCGCGCACCGATCACGACGTCGAAGACCTCCCGGTGTCTTGCCGGCACCTGGCGGCCGACGAAACCTGTCCAGGTGATGTCGGCGGCCATCGTGGTCTCTCCTTCCATATGGGACCACAGGTCGATCAGGACCCAGTCGCCTGCCCCGATAGACGAGGAGCCGCTGGGCGGGGGCTCGTAGTGCGGGTCGGCGGAGTTTGCGTTGGCCGCCACGACGGGGCCGTCCAGGATGGCCATGCCTTCCTCTCCAAAGCGGCGGCGAATGAACTCAGCCACCCCGTGCTCGGTAACCCCTGAGGACAGGTGCTCGGCGATGAACCGATAGGCGTCGAGCACGATCTCCGACAGACGGTCGGCCGCCTCCCTGTGCGAGGCCAGCTGCTCCGGGCCCCATCGCTGCGTGGCGTACTGAAAAAGGTCGGCCGACGACACGACCTCCACATCGGCCTCGCGCACCAGCTCAACGGTGCCCGCGTCCACTCGGGCGGCCCGGGGAAGCTCAGCCCTGGGCGAATACTCCATCGCGACCCTCCCCGCCCCGGCCACCGCGCCGTGGACCAGTTCGATCATCTCGTCGCGGCGCGACCAGGGCCTTTTGTCGATCTGGATCGCGGCGTAACGACTCAGGTCGACCGTGCTGGGCATGAGTACGGGCGAGCCCTCCGCTGGAATCCACAGCCAGCAGGGGCGGGTCAGAAAGGACACCGGCCCGAGGGCGTCCCACATCACGGGGTTTGAGTAGCGGTAGTCGTAGATCAGCCAGCCGCCGATCTGCCGCTCGGCCATGAATTGCCGGGCCTGCTCGGCGATTCGAGAGAACTGTCTCATTGGATAGATGGGTCCAACTGCTAGGTTTGATTCCCGGCCGCCCCATGGGGCCGGGCCCATGATATCGGCACCTTGGGGCCTGCTACAATTTCGGGCCGCCCGGGGACGCGGGCCGATGCGAACCTATGGGAAAGACACTGACGAACAAGTTGATGACGGCCTCAGAGGCGGTCGATCGCTTCGTACCTGCCGGGGTGGTGCTCGGCATGGGGGGGCAGAGCATCGGCCGGTGTCCGATGGCCCTGTCGTTCGAGATAGTGCGCAGGGGCAGGGGCGACCTCACGGTCGTGGGCTGCAATCTGGCGATGTCGATGGATTTGCTGGTGGGCGCGGGCCTTGTCAGGCGGACCGAATGCGGGACCGGCAACCTCGAGCGATACGGCACCGCCTTCCGCTGGCGTGCGGCCGCCGAAGCGGGCTCGATCTCCATCGGCGACTACAGCCACCTGGCCATGGCCTCGCGGTTCCTGGCGGCGTCGCTGGGCCTGCCCTTCATGCCGATAAAGAGCCTGCTGGGCTCGGACATCATCGAGACCAAGCGCACCGATGGCCCCGGAAGGGAGGTCGCCGTCATCGACGATCCCTTCTCCGATGACGCAGGGCCCGTCGCGCTGCTCCCGGCGCTGAGTCCGGATGTGTCCGTGGTTCATGCGCAGAGGGCGGATGCGCTCGGCAATTTCTCCATACAGGGCTTTTCGACGCACGAGCCCGAGATGGTCAAGGCCTCCAAGGCGGTGATCGTGAGCTGCGAGGAGCTGGTCGGGCCGGAGTATTTCCGCGATCATCCGGCCGAGACCACGGTGCCCTACCTGTTCGTCGACGCCGTTGTGATTGAGCCGTTTGGCGCCTATCCGACGTCGGTCTACGGGCACTACGAACACGACCGCGAGCACATCGTCGAGTACCAGCGTTTGGCCCGGGCAGGAGGCGAGCAGTACGCGGACTATCTGCGGCGTGCGGTCAACGAGCCGCGCGATTTCGGAGGCTTTTTGGACTGGGCGCTGACCGACGAGAGGCGCGCGCTGCTGGTCTCGGAAATGGAGCGGATGCTGTGAGGCGCCCACTTCATCTCGGCCCGGCTGACGAGAGCCACATTCGGAGTCCCTGGCCATGACCGGCTGGCGTCCGGACGAACTGATGGTCACCGAGGCTTCGCGCCACATACACGATGGCGATGTCGTACTGGTAGGCACGGGCCTGCCGATGGTCGCCGGGCTGCTGGCCCAGCGCACCCATGCCCCCGGCATGTGCTACGTGGTAGAGACCGGACCCGTTGCGCCGAGGGTGCTGCCGACGCCGATCTCGGTCTCTGATCCCAGGGTCATGCACAGGGCGGTTCGCCACGGCTCCCTGCTCGATTCGCTCGGCGGCATCCTGCAGCGCGGGATCGCAGACGTCTCCTTTCTCGGGGGCGCACAGGTCGACAGGTACGCCAATCTCAACTCCACGGTCATAGGCGACCCGAGCCGCCCGAAAGTAAGGCTCCCTGGAAGCGGCGGCGCAAACGATCTTGCCTCGCACTCCCCTCGTATCCTTATCATCACCAGGCATGAGCTGCGGCGCTTTCCTGAGCGCTGCGACTACATCACCAGCCCCGGCTATCTGGATGGCCCGGACGCGAGGAAGAGGGCCGGCCTTCCCGTTCACTATCCCAGGATCTCCGTTATCACGGACCTGTGCGTGATGGAGATCGACCGTGCAACGGGGACGCTGTCGGTGGCCGCGCTTGCGCCGGGCACGGGCTTTGACGATGTGCAGAGCAAGACGGGATTCGAGCTCGGGCGAGAGCGCTCGCCGCTGCCGACGATGGAGCCCCCATCGGCCGAGATCGTAGAGCTACTGCGCGGGGAACTGGACCCGGACGGAGTCTACCTCAAGGGGTAGCCTGGCCGGGGCCCCGCCCGCATAGGTCGGCGCACGGCCGGGCTGTTCATGTCGCCGCGGCGTGCCCGGCGGCGGAGTCGTAGCCTCGCCGGTAGTCCTCGGGGGTATTCAGGTCCAGGCGTACTGCCGGATCATCGATATCTACCCGGTGCACACGCGAGAGATGGCGGCCTATTACCTCCCTTATGCCCTGGCCCTCCTCCGTGATCTGGCGCAGTTCGGGAAGCAGGAGCGAGTCGAAAGCGATCGGATGGCCTCCCCTGCCGTGGTGCAGGGGCGAGGTGACAGCGGCACCGTTCATTGCGTGGGCCTCGAGCACGCGGCGGATTACGGAGGCCGGGCGCGGCTGATCGACCGCAAGCAACATGACCGTGCTGGCGCGGGCGTCTATCTTGGCAAGGCCCGCCCTGATGGAGGTAGTCTTGCCTCTGTGGTAGTCGGGGTTCAGCACGCTCTGCACGCCGGCCCCGCGCACGAGCGGTTCGACCTCCTCCGCCCTGTGACCGAGGACGACGACGATCTCGTCGATACCGGCGCAGCGGAGCTGGGAGACCTGGTACTCGACCAGCGTCACGTCGCCGCCGCGCCCCGACGGCCAGGGAAGCAGCGGCTTCGGGCTGCCCATCCTGCTCGACTCACCGGCCGCGGTGAGGATCGCTGAAACGGTCATCTGGGGCCGTCGCCTGGATGCCGGCTTCTGCGGGCCGGCCGCTCAGTCCAGGGCGACCGCAGCGGCTTCGGGCACCCGCTCTCCGGCCGTGGCGGCCAGGTGCTTGGCGTGGATCTTGTCGATAAGCCCGTCGTCGAGCTTCATCACGGCTCCGGTCCCACCGAGGCGGAACATGAGCATCTCCGAGACTATGCTGACCGCGATCTCGTCCGGCGTCCGGGCGTGGATGTCCAGCCCGACCGGGGACCGCAGTTCGCGTAGCCGCTCGATCGACACCCCCATCCTCAGCAGGTCCTCGTAGATGAGAATGATCTTGCGCTTTGAGCCCAGGAGGCCGACATAGTGTGCGGGAGTGGCGGCCGCAGCGGCCAGGGCGACGTTGTCGTAGCGGTGGCCCCGCGTCGCGATGATGATGAAGGTGTTCGGGTTGATCGGCAGTGAGGCCATCGCGTCCTCGGGATTTGCCGTGACGGTTTCGACCGCCTCCGGGAAACGCTCGGGATTCGAGAACTCCTCGCGGTCGTCGGTGACGTACACGTGGAATCCTACCCGGGCTGCGAGCGGGGCGATGGCCTTGGACACGTGACCGCCGCCCGCCAGCACCAGCCTGGGCGGGGTCGTGTATGCCTCTATGAAGTACTCCGACCCATCGTCTGCCGCCACGTACTCGTTCCTGCCGTGGATCATCAGCGACCTGGCGCGGTCGATGGCGTCCTGGTCGAGCTGGTCCGAACCAAGGGTGCCCTGGGTCGAGCCGTCCTGGCGTATGAAGAGCTTTCGGCCCGTACCGGCCCCGGACATTACGGGGCCGTCGGCGGTGCCGGCGGGCTTTGTCAGCGAGGCCAGGGCTACCGATCCCTTGCCGTCGTAAGCGTCGGCGATCTCCTCGGTGTAGGAGAGAAGTTCCTGCGGCTGGTAGACGGGGTCGATCAGGAAGTACATGGTCCCGCCGCACACGAGGCCGTCCTCCGCGGCGAGATCCTCGTTGAGCTGATACTCGCGGCACTGGGCGGGGCCGCCCCTGCTGAGCAGCTCTTTCGCGGCGAACCAGATGTCTCCCTCCACGCAGCCACCCCCCAGGGTGCCGACCCCCGAGCCGTCCTCGCGGATGAGCAGCTTGGCGCCCGGCTTCTGGGGCGTCGAGCCCTTGGTTCGCACCACGGTTGCCACCACCGCCCTGTGCCCCCCCGACAGTTGTGTTCTGGCTTCCTGGAATACCTCTCTCATGGTATTAGGGTAACAAGTTATCGGGCCTAAGGCACTGGGCCTGGCCGGAAGCTCGCCTGCTCGCCGAGTCTACAGCTTTAGACTGGTCTCGAGCCGGCGCCTGCCCCTGCATGGTCCCACCACGGCCATGCTGAGGCCGTCTGAAACGAAGAGGGAGGCGGCGGTGCGGTCAAGGTCGTCGCAGGTGAGGGTTCCCAGCCTCTCCATTACCCCGTCGATGCCGACGATCCGTCCCATCAGCATCTCCTGGAGGCCGAACCAGGAGGAGACCGCCCGGGTGTCTTCCATGCCCAGCATGAGGCGTCCCGAAGCCAGGCGACGGACCTTTTCGAATTCCGACTCGGGTATGCCGTCGCGTATCGATGCGATCTCGGCGAGTATCGTGTCAACCGTCTCGTATATGCGGCGCGGCTCGGCACCCGCGCTGACCTGAAAGGAGCCGCAGTCCCGCAGGTGGGTTACGGAGGAGTGAACGTCATAGGCGAGGCCGCGCCGCTCGCGCACCTCAAGGAACAGTCGGCTGCTCATCCCCTCGCCGAGCGCGACGCTCAACATGTCGAGGGCATAGCGGTCCGGGTGGAAGAGGGATACGCCCGGTAGCCCTATAGAGAGGTGGGCCTGCTCGGTGCGCCGGTATTCCATGCTCACGGCCGGCTGGCGGGGCACGCCGTCGTAGGCGGTGTACTCGGCGGCGGGCCCGGCGCGCCAGCCGGCGCTGGCGCGCTCGACATGGGCGACGACGGGATCGTGGTCCACTGCGCCGGCGACGCTCACCACCAAGTTCGATGGCGTGTAGTAGCGCTCCAGGTGTCCGAAGAGGGTCTCGCGACTGAGTGAGGAGACGGTCTCGCCCGTCCCTGCGATGTCCCTGCCCAGCGGGTGGTCCGGCCAGAGCATCCCGTCCAGCAGGGACTGCACCTTGTAGTCAGGGTGATCGTGGATCATGGCCAGTTCGTCCAGTACGACCGAGCGCTCACGTTCGACCTCTTCGGCGGGCAGCAGCGGGTTGCGCACGAGGTCTATGAGCAGGTCAAGGCTGTCAAGCAGGTAGGGCTGAGGAACCTTGCACCAGTAGACCGTGAACTCCTGCTCGGTCTCGGCGTTCAGCACGCCGCCCACCCCCTCGACCGTCCCGCTGATCATCTCGGGCTCCGGCCGCGACTCGGTGCCCTTGAACAGCAGGTGCTCCAGGAAGTGGGAGGCCCCCGCCTGCCCGTCGGGCTCGTGCCTTGAGCCCACACCAACGAATATGCTGATGCTCACCGACCGGGTGTGGGGCATCTCGCCGGTTATCACGCGCAGGCCGTTGTCCAGTGTCGTCTTGCGGTGGATGGGTCCCGACGGAAACTCGGACGGGGGGGACGTGGAGTCTGCTTGCATCCGGCGAATTCTAGCACTGCCCCCGGGGCCCCAGAACCTGCGTCCGGAGCGCCCAAACAGGTCGGTCTGCCCGATTGAGCCGTTTCGGCGCCGGGGCCCGGCCATTTCATTGACGGGTGATATCACCGACAATGGGAATGGAGTTGCGGCATAAGCTGCCGGGCCTGTACCCGGCGCAGACCGGTCGCCGAATCACGTGGGCAGGTAAGGATGCTAAGGAAGCTAGGCAGGATCAACCGGACGCGAGAGCCGGACGACGGGGTACCGCCGGGGCAGTTCACCACCGCGAAGTTCCCGGTTCTCACCTTCGGCAGGACGCCCGATGTGGATGTCAACGAGTGGAGGATGCGCGCCTTCGGTCTGGTCGAATCCGAGAGGGTCTTTGACTGGGACGAGTTCGTCGACCTCGGCCGCGTGACGATCGACGCGGAATTCCACTGCGTTACCCAGTGGAGCCGGCTCAAGAACACCTGGGAGGGCGTGCCAATCAAGGTCGTTTTAGACGCCGTACAGCCTCTGCCCGAGGCCAGGTACGTGATGGTCCACAGCTACGGCGGCTACTCTACCAACGTGGCACTCGACGTGCTGTGCGACGACGATGTCCTGTTTGCCTATCGCCACGACGGCGCCGACCTGGGTCGCGAGCACGGGGGACCGCTGAGGCTGGTGGTTCCCAAGCGGTACGGATGGAAGAGCGCCAAGTGGGTGAACGGCCTGGAGTTCCTGGCGGACGATGCTCCCGGGTTCTGGGAGGTCAGGGGTTACCACATGGAGGGCGACCCCTGGAAGGAGCAGCGCTTCCGGGAGGACCTCTGGTGAAAAGAGAGAGGCCCGCTCCGATGAGCGGGCCTCTCTGCGAAAGCTGCTACTCGGGCGTCTAGGCGGCTGCGGGCTTCTTGGCACCTTTCTTCAGACGGGTGCCTGCGGTCGTGATTGTGCCGCTGTAGTCCATGTGACCGCACTGAAGGCACTCGGTGTACGGTCCGTAAACGTCCCGGTTCGATTGCATGTCGCCCTTGCACCTGGGACAGTTCTTTAGGGAAAGCATCATGTTCTCCTCCTTATCCTCCATTCCGCCATCCGGCACGGTTGCCGGAGTGACATTCTTTAACGCCCCGAGTATTTTGTTAACCGATTTGCCTTGATATTGATTATGTATATTCTTGATATAGGCCTGCGCTGCCTGGCCCGCATGCCCTGGAGTCGGCAGCCCTGTAGATGACTACTACGCACCGGCCCCGAGGTCGGATTGGATCTGTTTCATCAACCGTGCAAATCATCACAATCGCGATTCTGAATTATATTCATTGACACATAGCGTATCAAGTTACTATACTCTTTCGGTAGATTCATTGGCCCTGCCAGCGACATCTATATAACGGCGCCACACGGCGCAGGTTAGGCATCCTGCAGGGTCCCTATGGAGGCTGAGGAACCCGGTGAGAAGTCCGACCGATTACCATACCGGCAGCGACGGCGTGTACATCATCAGCGTCGCCGCACGCATCGTTGAGATGCATCCCCAGACCCTGCGCAAGTATGAGCGGATCGGCCTTGTGTCCCCTTTCCGGACCGGCGGGATGCTCCGGCTCTACTCCGAGGAGGATCTCGCCCGGCTCCGGCTGATCAAGCACCTGGTGGGTGACCTGGGTCTCAACCTGTCCGGTGTTGAGCTGGTGCTGGAGATCTTCAACAGACTGCTCAAGCTGCGGTTCGAGGCCGAGGTCGCGGCGACCCGCGGGAGGGTTGAGCTTAAGCGCGTTGTCGACGAGAGCCTCGGGGAGATGTTTCAGATGCTCGGAGTGGGCACAAGGTAGGTCGGCCACGCGGGCGGAGCGTAATGTTATGAGCGAAATGGAAAGGCAGCTGGAAGACGGCGAGAACGGGACGGGAGGACAGCAGGACGGCAACGGGACCGAGCAGGTCGATTCCGCCGTCCTGGAAGAGGCGCTCAGGGAAAAGGACCAGTTCAGAGCGCTAGCCCAGCGCGCGCAGGCCGATCTTGAGAACTACAGGAAGAGGGCCGCCGACGAGCGGGAGGAGCTCAGGAAATTCGGCCAGTCCCAGGTGATCCTGAAGGTCCTCGCCGTTGCCGACGACTTCGGGCGGGCCCTTGAGATGGTCCCGGAGGACGCGGTCGCGCCCGGCTGGAGAGAGGGACTGGACCTCGTGCGGCGCGGCATCGACCGCCTTTTAGAGACCGAGGGCGTCACGCCCATAGAGGCCAGCGGCAAGCCCTTTGAGCCGGCCGAGCATGAGGCGGTCTTCTTCGAGGAGACCGGCGAAGTCGAGCCGGGCCGGGTGATGTCGGTGATAAGGAACGGTTACAGGCACAACGGCCGGGTGCTGCGTGCCGCCCAGGTGACGGTCTCAAAGTCGCCTGAGGACGCCGGCTAGCCGCGTTCCAACCCGAGAAAGCAAGGCAGATTTCGAGCGCGAGGCGGCGTCTCGATGAGAACAATCCACAGGAGCATATAGCGAAATGCCGAAGATACTTGGAATAGACCTGGGGACCACCAACTCCTGCATGGCGGTCATCGACGGGGGAGACCCGGTTGTGGTCGAGAACTCGGAGGGCGCGCGCACCACCCCGTCGGTGGTTGCCGTAAACCCCAAGAGCGCCGAGCGCTACGTGGGCCTTACCGCCAAGCGCCAGGCGGTCACCAATCCAGAGAACACCGTCTACTCCGTCAAGCGCTTCATGGGCCGGCGCTATAGCGAGGACACCATAAGGCCGGACCTCGACCTCATTCCCTACCAGGTCTCGAGCGCCGCAAACGGCGACGTGTCGGTGGCGATGTCCGGAAAGTCCTACGCCCCGCCTGAGATCTCGGCGATGATCCTGCAGAAGATGAAGACCGATGCCGAGGCCAAGCTCGGCGAGAAGATCTCCCAGGCGGTGATCACCGTCCCGGCCTACTTCGATGACAGCCAGCGAAACGCCACCAAGGATGCCGGCAGGATCGCCGGGCTCGAGGTGCTCAGGATCATCAACGAGCCGACCGCCGCATCACTGGCCTACGGCCTAGACAAGAAGGGCGATGAGACGATCGCGGTCTACGACCTCGGCGGCGGCACCTTCGACATAACGATCCTGCAGATCGGCGAGGGCGTATTCGAGGTTAAGGCCACCAACGGCGACACGCACCTTGGGGGCGACGATTTCGACCAGCGCATCATCGACTGGATAGCTGCCGAGTTCAAAAAGAGCGACGGGATCGACCTGAAGCAGGACAGGATGGCCCTGCAGCGGCTGAGAGAGGCTGCGGAGCGCGCCAAGATTGAGCTTTCGACGCTGGTTCAGACGGAGATCAACCTGCCATTCATAACCGCCGATGCCTCAGGTCCCAAGCACCTGGTCATGGCACTTACGAGGGCCAACCTGGAGAACCTCGTGCAGGACCTGGTGGCCCGGTCTGTGGAGCCCTGCAGAAAGGCCCTTAAGGATGCCGGAGTCGGTCCCGGCGACGTTGACGAGGTGATCCTGGTGGGGGGCATGACGCGTATGCCGTCGGTCCAGAAGGCCGTGGTAGACCTCTTCGGCAAGGAGCCCAACCAGGGCGTCAATCCCGACGAGGTGGTCGCCGTGGGAGCCGCCATCCAGGGAGGCGTGCTACAGGGGGAGGTGCAGGACCTGCTGCTCCTGGACGTCACCCCACTTACGCTGGGCATTGAGACGATGGGGGCGGTCACGACCCCGCTGATACCGCGCAACACCACTATTCCCACGGCAAAGAGCGAGACCTTCACCACCGCTGCGGACGGGCAGACCAGCGTGGAGGTCCACGTGCTGCAGGGCGAGAGGGCCAACGCCACGGACAATAAGACGATCGGCCGGTTCATGCTCGACGGCATTCTCCCTGCGCCGAGGGGAACGCCGCAGATCGAGGTCACCTTCGACCTGGACGCCAACGGCATTCTCAACGTCTCGGCCAAGGACAAGGGCACGGGCAAAGAGCAGAAGATCACCATCACAGCCTCCTCGGGCCTGTCCGAGTCCGAGATCGAGCAGATGGTCAAGGATGCGGAGGCCCACGCCGCCGAGGACGAGGAGCGGCGCAAGGCCGTTCAGACACGAAACGAGGCCGAGGCGTCCGCCCACGCGGCAGAGAAGCTTATAGCGGACAATCCGGACGCCGTCTCCGAGGATCAGAAAAAGGAGATCGAGGAGAAGGTGTCGGCGGTGCGCAGCGCCATCGCGTCAGATGACACCGGTCGCATCAACCTCGCGGTCCAGGAGCTTCAGGCGTCGGTCCAGATGGTGGGCCAGGCCGTCTATGCCCAGCAGGCGGCGGGGGCAGCCGGCCCCGGCGCCGCCCCGCCCGAGGGCGGGACGCAAGGCGATGCGGACGACGGAACGATAGAGGGCGAGTACAAGGAGGTCTAGCCGACCGGGCGCCGGCCTAGTACTGCTTGGTGTCCAGCACCCACCGCGTCAGCGGGCTGGGAGACGGGCTCGTCCGCACGTTGATTACCGAAGGGATGTCGGAATCCAGGGCGCGCCTTAGAGCGGGACCCACGTCGCCGGCCTCCTCGACGTACTCTCCACGTGCGCCCAGCGCCTCTGCCACAAGGTCGTAGCGGGTTCCCGGCCTGAGCTCGGTGGCGATCGCGCGGCCGAAGAACTTTACCTGCTGGTGGTAGTCGATTCCCCATACCGAGTCGTTGCCCACCACGATCACGACCGGGATGCGGTGGCGGACGGCGGTGTCGAGCTCAAAGCCGTTAAAGCCGAACGAGCCGTCGCCTGCCATCACCACGACCCGCGAGTCGGGCAGGGCCGCCTGGGCGCCTATGCCGAAGGGAATCGCCCACCCGAGCATGCCCATCGCGCCGTTTGTGAACCAGCGGTCCTTGCGCACCGCGGGCAGGTACGCGGCCCCGTAGAAGCCGACGTCCGCCCCCTCCAGGACCACCGCCGAGTCATCGTCCAGCAGGGGCTCTACGGAGGTGTGGATCCTCATCGTGTGTATCCCGGGACCGTCGTCGGCAAGGGCGGCCAGCTCGCGGCGCTGTCGGGCGACGCTCTCTCGCAGCGCGGCCACCAGGCCCCCCTCGCTCCAGCTGCGGCCCTCGGCGGCGGCGGCCAGCTGGGCGACCACCGCCCGCGGGTCGGCCGCTATCCCGATGTCGACGCCGCGCGTGCGGCCGATCACCGACGGTTCCGGGTCGACCTGGGCAATCGAGGCGTCTGCCGCGATGCCGGGGGGCTCACCGAACTCGAGGGTGAAATCGAGCTTTTTCCCCAGTAGCAGCACGGCGTCGGCCGTCCCTATGAGCTTGGCCGCCTCGACGACCCGCGGATCGGATATGCCGAAGCAGTACGGGTGATCGTCCGCTATCACCCCCCGGGCCGCCTCCTCGGTCAGCACGGGGATCCGGGTCACCTCGGCCAGCCTGTCCAGTTCGCCCTGGCCTATGGTCCAGGCACCGTTGCCCGCGACGATGACCGGGCGGCTCGCCGCACCCAGAAGGTCGAGCGTCGCCTCGATATCGCCTGGATCTGCCATCGACGCGGCCGGCGGTCCGTGCAGCGACGGGGGATGAGCCCGCACGGTCGACTCGTCCACCTCGGCGGTCTGCACGTCCACGGGTATGGTCAGGTGCACCGGCCCGCGCCTGCCCGACGTGGCCGTCCGGAATGCGCGGGAGATCAGCTCCGGTATGCGCACGGGGTCCCACACCATGATCGAGGACTTGGTGACCGGGGCCGCCATTCCAATCTGGTCTAACTCCTGGGCGGCCCACTGGCCGAGACGCGGCCGCGCGGCGCTCCCGGAAATATTCACCAGGGGCGACTCGAGCTGGTGGGCGAAGGTCAGGCCGGGTATGGCGTTTGCGTGGCCCGGCGTGGTGAACATCGAGACCCCGATGCCGCGTATCCGCCCCCAGGCATTGGCCATGTCGACGGCTCCCTGCTCGTGTCTTGCGTCTATGAAGCGGAACCCGTCCCCCGCCATGCGGTCCATCAGAGGCAGCGTGTGGTCGCCCGCGATGGCGAAGGCGGTGTCCACGCCCCACTCCGACAGAGACCTCGATATCAGCTGTGCGCCCGTCACCTTTGCCATGTCTCACCCCCGGACATGTGGATACCCGCTATGTTGACACAACGCCGCCGCGTGCGGCGGCGGGCCCGGCCCTAGGCCGACCGGATGCCGTGCATCGGGAAGATCAGCGAGTGCAGGGCCTGGACCCCGGACTCGCCGTAGCTGCGCGCCTGGCGCCGCATGTCGTCGCCAATGGGAAGATCGTCCGGGTCGAGCATGGAGCTTACGCCGTAGCGCTCGGCGTAGGGCGCGGGGATGGTCGGCGGGAGTTCCTGCCCGGACATTACGGCAAAGGCCTGCGCCCAGCAGCGGGCAACGGCCTGCAGGTCGTAGCCGCCCCCGCCAAGGGCCAGCCAGCGATACGGCATCGCGGAGAAGGCCCGCAGAACGTCGGAAAACCCCTGTACGGTCTGTGCCAGATGGGTGATCGGGTCCCTGAAGTGAGTGTCGATGCCCAGCTGGGTGACCAGCACGTCCGGTGCGAACCTCTCGAGCAGGGGCGGGACGACCTGCTCAAAGCACCACAGGTAGGTGTCGGAGGTCGTGTAGGGAAACAGGGGGAGGTTGACCGAATAGCCGCGGCCGACGCCCGCGCCGGTCTCCTGGGCCCAACCGGTGCCCGGGAACAGGTATGCACCCGACTCGTGGAGCGAGATCGTCAGCACGCGGTCGGTGTCGTAGAAGGCGTTCTGCACCCCGTCGCCGTGGTGGCAGTCGATGTCGACATAGGCCACGCGCATACCCCTTGCCACCATCGCCTTGATGGCGACGACCGGGTCGTTGAAGACGCAGAAGCCGTATGCATAGCCGGGCATGGCGTGGTGCAGGCCGCCGGAGATGCTGATCGCTGCATCGACCCGCCCGTCGATGAGGAGTTCGGCGGCGACCATCGAGGCGCCCGTAGACAGGGCGGCCGCCTCGTAGACGCCCTCATAGGCCGGGTTGTCCCCTGGTCCGAAGTTGAAGAGGTGAGCGCTCGCCGGGACCTCTCCGCGGCCGTAGCTCTTGACCGCCTCTATGTACTGCGGGGTGTGATAGGTGCCAATCTCCCGGTCGGTGGCCGGCCGGGGCTCTACGAGCACCGCGGCCTCCGGCTCGAATGCTCCGTACGCGCTGAGCAGCTCGTAGGTGTAGCGAAGGCGCACCGGCTTCATCGGGTGCTCGTCCGATAGAACGTGCCTGGTCAGCGCGTCCGAGTAGATAAAGGCCGCCCGGCGAGCCGGCATCACCTGGCCCCTCCCGGCCGTATCTCGAGCGTCTGGCCGGCGCTTGCGACCATGACCTCGGTTCCCAGGCCGCCGGCCATGGCGGCGATCTCGCTGCGCACGGCCGCCTCCCACGGCGGGTTCATGTGGGTGACTATGACCCTTGGAAGGTACCCTCGCGCCTCGCGAAACGCCGCGAGCTCGGCCTCAAGGAGCCGGGGGGTCAGATGGCCCAGCTCTACGGCGGCCTCCTGGTTGTCGTTGCCGTAGGTGACCTCCGTGAGAAGGGCGTCGGGCTCGATCCGCCTCCAGACGTCCTTTAGCCCGGGGCCCGTGTCGCCGGTATAGAAAAGGCATGCCGATCCGTCCGAGACCCCGTAGCCGGCGCACGGCACGCTGTGGCGCATCCTGAAGGCCCGCACGCTGTGCCCGCCCACGAGGAAGGTCTCCCCTTCGCTTACCGGCCGCACTGTGGGACCGGCGGGCGCGCCCGCCGACCCGGTGTCCGGTATGTATCGGCCGACTATGGACTCGAGGGTCTCGGCGAGGCCGTAGACGTCGAACGAGGCGCCTGCGGCGGCAAGGCTGTGCCTGAGGGCCGGCAGATCCCGCACGTGATCGTTGTGTTCGTGTGTGATCAGGACGGCGCCTATCCGGCGCTGCTCGTCGAAGGTGAGTGAGCGCGAGATCGAGCCTGCGTCCAGGGCGAGCACGTCGTCGATCAGGTAGCCGGCCAGCCGGGTTGCCTCGCTCTCCATGTTGTGGACGCCCAGAACGCGGAGCTTCATCCGCGCCATTCTAGGCTCGGCGGGTCGCTGCCACAATCGGCAGCGGTTCCCCGGGGCCGCTAGGGGGGGGTGTCGTAGCGCGGGTCGAAGCCCTCGGGCTCTTGACCGGCCGACCGGCGGGCGGAGCGCCGGCGGCGCAGCAGCCAGCCGCCACCTGCCACCGCCGCGGCGAACGAGGCCGCAAGGGCGAGCAGCAGGGAGGTTCCGAAGGTGCCCGGGTCGGCGCGAAGGGACGGCTCGTACTGATCGGCCTCGCGGTCCGGCTCCTGGCGCCCGGCAGGCTCGGCGGGCGGCGTAGGGGCCGCCGAGGGATCGGTGTCGGTCGACCGGCCCTTTGCGATCGGAGGCGCACCTATCGCTGCCCGCCACTCGTCCTCGATCTGGAGGGGATCGATGCCGTAGGCGAGCCTGATCGCGTCCTCGAACCGGGTGCCCGCGCTGACCTCTGCGATCACCTCGGTGACCTTCTCCTCGCCGTAGGCCTCGATCATGTAGGCGACCAGGCTCCGGGCCTGGGCGTAAAAGAGCCTCACGTCACCGGGTCGCCCGGGCTGGCCCCGCATCGAGGACAGCGTGAGCAGAGACCCGGTCCGCGCCGCCGAAAGGACGGCGGGGTTGGTGCCCTGCGAGCCCGGTTCGAAGTACATCGCAAGGCCCTCGTTGTACCAGGCCGGGATCCTGCCGAGCGGGGAGGCTATCGCCTCGTCGAGCAGCAGGTGGGCCATCTCGTGCATCATGCCCCTGACGCCGACCCCGGCCAGCAGGAAAAGGTCGAAATCGACGTAGGCGAATCCTGCGTACAGGTGGCTGTCGGTGGCCGCCCGGCTGATCGGCGCAAAGCTGCGGGAGGCCTCTGCGCGGTCGTTGATGATGACGGCGCGCATCACGGGCGCAGATTCCAGCCCCAGCACCCGCCGGACCCCGGCGAGCCGGCGGTCCACCTCCGCGGCGGCGGCCTCGACCTCCGAGCGCGGGCGGTCATGCCAGAGCACCTCGATGGACTCCAGTTTCATCGACTGCCAGTCGAACCTGGGGTCGAGGTAGGTCAGGCGGTAGCTGTCGGACCTGAGGGAGCGCCCCGATGCGTTCTCGATGCGGTAGTGGTACTCGATGTCGAGGCCGCTCGGCAGGTAGGCGGCGCGGTCGCTGTCGACGGTGAAGGTGGCCGTGACGGCGGTTCCCGGATCGAAGGCCGGGTAGCCGTAGACGTAGTATGGGCGGTCGCCGAGGCGGTAGTGGATGGAGATGCCTGTTATCGGGTCGTCCGATTCGGCCCTCAGCGTGAACTGGATGTGGCTCGGGAACAGCACCGTGTGGTCCGAGGAGACGATGCGTATCGCGGCCGGCGCGTCGACGCCGGGGCTCTGTGCGGCGGCCGCATCTCCTTCACCGGGCGGGGCCGCGGCGAGGAGGGTCGCCGCGAGGACGGCGAGTCCGGCCGTGAGGATCGCTCTGTTCATAGCTGGGTCTCGGGCTAAATGCCCGTTAAACGGATGGAGGCGTGCGCCCTGTAGATGCGGTTGACGTTCAGCAGCAGGGCGGTCAGGTCCTCGGCGTAGCGCGCGTTCACGAGTCCGCCTCCGTCGATCGCCCTTGCTCCGGGTATGAGGCCCGTGAGGTCTGCGACCTCGGACCTTGCGCGCTCGTCATCAGAGAATACGAAAACGTCGGAGTCGACGGATCTGTCCGGCCTGAGCAGGTCCAGCGCGGACAGGTTGTGGAACGCGGCCGCTACCCGCGAGTCCGGAAGGAGCTGTGCCGCCTGAAGGGCCGCCGAGCCCTCGGGCACCCGCACCGCCGTGGCGGCCCCTCCATCGAAGGCCAAGGGGGCAACGACGGTTACAACGAGCTTACCCGCGAGGCTGGGACCGATCGATTCCAGCGTCGGGCGTTGGCCCTGGTAGGGGACCGCGATGAACACGACGTCGGATGCAGCTGCGACCTCGTCGTTGAGGGCCCCTGCGACCGAGCCCTCCGGAATCTTGCCGGCGATCTTGGCCACCGCGTCGGTCGCCCGCTCGCGCTGGCGGGACCCGATCATGACGCCCCGCCCGGCCAGGGCGAATCTGAGCGCAAGGCCCCGGCCCTCCGGCCCGGTGCCGCCCACAAATCCGATGGTCTGCGTCGACATCCGTCAATTGTCCCCTTCGCGCCGTGGGAACCGCAAGCGGCCGATTGCACCCCTCGGGGGCCGCCTTTACAATGTGCCGGCCCGTGCCCTGCCCCTCGTAGGCGGTGCGCCGGGGCGCGCGGGTACTAGACAGAGGAGGAGCGAGGATGGCCGAGTTCGGCTCTGACAAGCTGCGCAATGTTGCCCTGGTATCGCATGGCGGGGCGGGCAAGACGATGATCGCCGAGGCGATGCTGTTCGCCGCCGGCCAGACGTCCCGGCTCGGCAGCACTGACGAGGGAACGACGGTCTCCGACTACGAGCCCGAGGAGATCAAGAGGACCGCGAGCGTCCAGTTGTCGGTGATCCCGGTAAGGACTGCGGGACACAAGCTCAACATCCTGGATACGCCGGGGTTCGCGGACTTTCGGGGCGGCGTGGTCTCCGCGCTCCGGGTCGCCGACGCCGTGGTGGAGGTGGTGTCCGCGCCGGCCGGCGTGGAGGTCGGGACACTGCAGACCTGGCACATGGCGGGTGAGGCGGGCCTGCCGCGGCTGATCTTCGTCAACAAGATGGACCGCGAAAACACCGACTTCGACCGCGCCATGGAATCGATAACCGAGGCCTTCGGCAGGGAGAGCGTGGCCGTAAATGTGCCTGTCTGGGATGGCACCTCGTTTGCGGGGGTCCACGACATACTCGCAAAGGACCCGCCGCCGGAGGCGGCCGATCGCGCCGAGGCGGCCTATGAGAGGCTGGTAGAGGCGGTCGCAGAGAGCGACGACGACCTTGCGACCAAGTACCTGGAGGGAGAGGAACTCTCCCGGGAGGAGGTTTCGGCAGGTCTCAGGAGCGCGGTTGCCGACGGCACCGTGATACCCGTCCTGTTCGGATCGGCCGCGGCGGGCGTCGGAGTCGCCGAGCTGACCGGGGCGCTGATCTCCCTTTGCCCGTCTCCGGCCGATGCGGGCGGGCAGAGGGCGGATGAGAGGGGCGAGGCGGGCGACGCACTGGCGGCCCTGGTGTTTAAGACCACCGCGGACCCGTTCGTGGGCAAACTCTCCTACTTCAGGGTCATGTCCGGCACCTTCCGCGGCGACTCGCATGTCTGGAACGCGGCGCCCGGCCAGAGCGAGCGGGTCGGCCAGGTTTTCGTCGTGACGGGCAAGGACACCGAGGCGGTCACGGAGTTCGGCCCGGGCGACATCGGGGCGGTTTCCAAGCTCAGCTCGGTCGAGACCGGACACACGCTTACCGACAAGGACGGCCCGGTCGTCCTTGATGGCCTGACCTTCCCGGACCCGGTCTACACGATGGCGGTCCGTCCCACGGCCAAGACCGACGTGGACAAGCTCACCAGTGCCCTGGCCCGCATCGCCGAGGAGGATCCGACGCTGAGGGTCGAGCGCCAGCAGGACACCGGCGAACTCCTGATCGCGGGGCTCGGCGACGTGCATATCCTGGTGGCGATGGAGAAGATGGATCGCAAGTTCGCCGTCTCCGTCGATCTCGCCGTGCCCAGGGTGGCCTACAAGGAGACCATCCGATCCACCTCAAGGGTGGAGCACAAGCACAAAAAGCAGTCCGGCGGTCACGGCCAGTACGGCCATGTCTGGCTGGAGATCGAGCCCCTGCCCAGGGGCGAAGGATTCGAGTTCCAGTCCAAGGTCGTCGGCGGCTCCGTTCCCCGCGAGTACATCCCGTCGGTGGAAAAGGGCGTGTCCAGGGCGATGGGCGAGGGCGTACTCGCCGGCTTCCCGGTCGTCGACATCAAGACCACCCTCGTCGACGGCAGCAGCCACCCGGTCGATTCGTCGGGCATCTGCTACGAGATCGCCGGGTCCCAGGCCCTGCAAAAGGGCATCAAGGCGGCCGATCCCATACTCCTTGAGCCGATCATGATGCTTGAGGTGACCGTTCCGGACGACGCTGCCGGAGACATCATGGGTGATCTCAACGGCCGCAGGGGCCGCATCCAGAGCATGACGCCCCGGGGCGATGGTACGACGGTGATCGAGGCCGAGGTTCCCCAGTCCGAGGTCCTGCAGTACGCGACGGACCTGCGGTCTCAAACCCAGGGCCAGGGGACCTTCACACTGACGCTGGCACGGCTGGAGCCCGTGCCGGACCACCTGGCCGGCCGGATCGTAGAGACCCATGAGCAGGAGGCCGCGGCGGTCTAGGGGCCCCTGCGGGGCCGGGGGACGTGATCAGTCCGGCGTGCGCTGGCTGGTCCAGATCGTATGGTAGTTCTGGCCCATCACGACCCGGGCAAGCTCGGCCTTCTCCTGGCGCATCAGCTCCTCCATGACCCGCGGCATGTACTCGCCGGGTGAAGGATGGCCCGCCTTGGCGAGCTGGTCGATCAGCTGCTGCCATATGCCGTGGGTCTCAAGGCTCTCGACGTAGCGCGGCCACCCGATCACCGAAAGGCTGTGACGGCGCGGAAAGCCGGGACGCAGCCTGCGGATCGCCCGCATGCGCTCCTGCGGGGAGGCCACCATCGGCATTATCTTTACCATCGGGCCCGAGTGCTCCGTGGAGCGCAGGTCCACGACGAGCGACTTTCGGAACATCGGGAAGAAGATCGACAGCACCTCAGCCTCGCTGATGTCGATCAGGATTTCATTGACGTCTAGCTCGAAATCTCCCTCCATCAAGGGGCGTTCTCCAGGTGAAATTGGGCGAGCCGAAAAGGTCCTGGGCGGACCTGGCACGCAGCCGACTCTTCCATGTTACGCGCTCGGCGGCGAGATCGCCACAGCACGCCGATTCAGCCTCCTCTGAGATCATTCACGGTCGCCAGGAACGCCGGTAACACCGCCTTCCAGTCCCCGACGATGCCGTAGCGGGCCTCCCTGAAAATGCTGGCCCGCTCGTCGGTGTTCACCGCGACGATGTTCCTTGCCCCGGTGCAGCCCGCGATGTGCTGGCTGGCACCGGAGATCCCAAAGGTAATGTACAGATCCGGGGTGATCGTCTTGCCCGTGAGCCCCACCTGGTGGGAGTGGTCTATCCATCCCGCATCGCAGGCCGCGCGCGACGCGCCGACCGCGCCTCCGAGCGCCCCTGCCAGCTCGCGAAGCTGCTCAAAGGGCTCGGGGCCGCCGAGTCCCCTGCCACCGCCTATGACGACCGCCGCGTCCTCCAGGCTGATGCCGGCGGCGTCCTGCCGCACGCGGCGGATCGACCTCACCCTGATGCGCCCAGGGTCGAGGGAGGGGCGCACGCTGGTCACCTCTCCCGACCTTGACGGGTCGAGCTCAAGGGGATCGTAGGCGTTGCCCCGGACCGTGATGACGGCAGGTCGGTCGTCCGGCAGCGATACCCTGGCGACGGCGTTGCCCCCGTACACCGGCCGCTCAGCCGCCAGCCGGCCGCCTTCCTCGAGTCCGACCGAGGTGCAGTCCTGCGCCAGTGCCGCATCGAGCCGTGCGGCGAGGCGGGGCCCGATCTCGGACCCGACGTCGGTTCTCGAGACCAGGACCACCGTCGGCCGGTACTGGCGGCAGACCTGCTCGTAGCACTGCAGCTGGGCGTCGCGACCGCCGGCCTGAACGTCCCCGGCGTCGTCGACCAGGTACGCGCTGTCCGCACCGGCGGCTATTGTGGCAGCGGCCGATTCAGCCCCGCCGATCACCACTGCGGACACCTCCACCGCCAGCGCTCGTGCGAGCGCGATCATCTCGGCCGAGCCCTGCTCCAGCCGGCCGTCCTGCGCAAGCTCTCCGATCACCAGGGCCCGCTCGATCAGATGAGTCCCTCCTCCCTCAGCCTGAGCGCGAGCAGGCGGCCGGAATCGGCCCCGTTTTCGCCCTCGATAAACTCGCACAGGCGGCTCGATTCCGGCACATACAGCTCGCGCAAATCGCACCTTGGCGCAAGGCGGTCCGGGTCGAGCCCAAGGTCCTGGGGGCTCATCACCGTCGGTTGCTTTCTGCCGGCGGCCATGATTCCGCGAAGGGTCGGGTACCTGGGCGGACCCAGCTCGTTGCTGACGGTGACCACCGCCGGTAGGTCGGCCTCTATCTCCTCGTATCCGGATGACAGCACGCGCTCTGCGCGCACGGCGCTGCCTTCGACGGTCACGTGCTGCGCGAACGGCAGGCAGGCGAATTCGAGCATCTCGGCGAGGATGAGCGGGACCTGCGCGTTGTCCCAGTCGGAGGCCTGGCGGCCGCACAGGATGAGATCGGCATCGAGCTCGCGGGCCGCCCGCGAGAGCACGTAGGCGGTGGCGAACGCGTCCAGGTCGGCAAGCTCCGGGGCCTGAACCAGCACGAGGTCGTCTGCGCCCATGGACAGGGGCTTTTTGATCACGTCCATCGCAAACCCGTCCCCCACCGAAAGGACGGTGACGGCGGCGCCCGTGGCGTCCTTGATCCGAAGGGCCGCCTCCGTGGCGTTCTCGTCGAATCCGTTGACGACCGGCGGGACCCCGGGAGCCGCAACCACCCTCATCAGGTCTGGATCGATCCTAAATGCCGAGAGTGGGGTCTCGGGGTCGATGACCTGTTTGGCGCAGACGACGATCTTCACGGTGGACGGTCGGAAGGTAGCACCGGCCCCTGAGGGTGTCAAACGCGCCCGGCCGACCTACAGAAGACCCTTTTCAGCCGATCGCAGCCCCGGGAGGACGGGTCTGAAATGTAGAACAACAGTGCCATAGAGTGACTCGCATCCGACACCGTGATGAGGCTATCCATCGCATGGTGGCGCGGTCCATGGGAATCCTTCCCAGGTCTGTAGCGGACGGCCGGGCACGATAGAGAAGAAGATCACAACTGAAAAAGGCGGCGATTTCCTGAAATGAGTCTTGACAAAGTTTCAAACAATGTTTATCAATTGTCTAAATTTGACACCTGTGGCGTTATGGCCGGTCAGACGGCCCGCCACACGGTTGGGGAGGGGCGCAATGGTCATCCAGGCCACACCGACTACATTCCGGCCGGCGATACCGCCACCGCCCGCACCGGCGCGGGTTGAGCCGCGCCCCAACGCGGTAGCGCGCCCGATACGCGAGCAGAGCGGCCACGTCCGGTGCCCTCGCTGCTACGACGCCCTGGTAAAGGGATTTCAAGAGCCGGAATGCCTCAAGTGCGGTTACGTCGACTACGGCCACCAGGAACGGTCCAGCAACGGGCGGCCAAAGAACCTGGTTAGCGCCGGCGCCACCTACGTCCTGCGCTACGTGGGCGACTCGCCTCAGCTGGCGCACACGCTCACCTACGTCCAGGCCGTGCGGCTGCGCAACAGGGCGGTCTACGAGGTGACCTGCCCGTTCTGCTCGACCCTGATGGAACAGTCCTCGCTATCGGGAAAGCGCCGGGACATACGCGAGGAGCGCTTTAAGTGCCACCAGGGCCACAGGGTTTCCCTTACGCCGGGTAAAAACCGCTCGCTGGGCTGGAAGTAGGGCCGCAGCCGAACTGCTCAGGCCGGGGAGCCGCAGGTTCTCCGGTCTTTTTTTCGCCCCCTGCCGCCCGTACACTTGCGCCTATGGCCAAGGTCGTCGAGCGCTGCGAGCAGGCCGGGGACGGGCACGTGTTCGTGTGCGACTTCTCCCCGCCGAGGGGTGGGGATCCGGCGCTGCTGTCCGGTGCGGCGGACCTTCCCGCGGACTTCATCTCGGTCGCGTACAACCCCGGCAAGTCCCCCAGGCTGAACCCGGTGTCCGGCGCGCACTGGATTGCCCGAAACACGGGGAGGGACGTGCTGTTCACCGTCTCTACCCGGGACATGAACAGGATGGCCATCCAGGGCATGCTGCTTGGCGCCGACCTTCTGGGCCTTGAGAACGTGGTGGTCGTAAGGGGCGACCCTTACCGGGCCGGGGACCTGGGCTGGGCGGTCCCTGTCGACGATTACCGGCCCACCGAGATGATCGCGGACGTCAGGGGGCTCAATGAGGGAGTGGACTTCAGGGGTCTGAAGCTGAGGTCCCGCTCCGGCTTCTGCGTCGGCGCGACGATAGACCTGGGGATGCCGCTACAGGCTCAGGTGGGCCTGACGCGCCGGAAGGTGGAATCGGGCGCCGAGTTCTTCCTGCTGCAGGCCCTGTTTGAGCCGTCGGTGCTCGCCCGCTTCGCCGAAACCTACGCCGACGCCTGGGGCGAGGAACTGGGGCGGCCCATCTTCTGCGGCGTTCAGGTGCCGGTGCCTGACGGCGTGACCTTCGGACCCCTGCCGGACTGGGTGACCGCCGCGATGGACGGGGGAAGGGACGGCGTTGACATAGCCGTTGAGCTGATCGACCGCTACGCAGAGGCCGGCTACAGGAACGTGTATCTTGTCCCCCCGATCTTCAGGGGAGGCCGCCGCGACTACGAGTCTGCGGCGCGGGTCCTGCGGGCCTTCGGGCGGTGAGGCGTTCTGAAGAACGCTCCCGGGCGGGCCGGGTGAGCTAGAGAGGAGAAAGATGTCTGTCTACGAACAGTTCGGTGTACCCACGATAATCAACGTGTCAGGGGCTTCAACCCGCGTCGGCGGTGCGCTGATGCCCGGCGTGGTGGTCGATGCGATGGCCGCTGCGGCCGCGGAGTCGGTCTCCATGGTAGAGCTCCAGGCGGGGGCCAGCCGCTACATCGCCGCCGTTACGGGCGCCGAGGCCGGCTACGTTACCGCCGGCGCATCGTCCGCACTCACCCTGGGGGCCGCGGCCATAATGGCCGGGCTCAGCCCCGCCGCGATGGACAGGCTGCCCGACACGACGGGGCTGAGGAGCGAGTTCATAATCGCCCGCGAGCATCGCAACGGCTACGATCACGCCGCCCGCGTCGCCGGGGCGAGCCTGGTGGAGGTGGGAATGAACGAGGTCGTCGCCAACGCCGGGGTCCGCCGCACGGAGGCCTGGGAGTACGAGGCGGCGATCACCGAGCGGACCGCGGGCATCTACTACGGGCAGGGCCCGTCAAGCGAGCCCCCTCTTGCCGAGGTGGTCGAGGTGGCCCGCCGCCATGGCATCCCCGTGCTCGTGGACGCGGCGGGAGAGCTGCCGCCCAAGGAGAACCTGCGAGCGTTCATCGGGGCCGGCGCCGACCTAGTAGCGTTCTCGGGCGGCAAGGCGCTCCGCGGGCCGCAGTCGAGCGGGATACTGTGCGGCCGGCGCGACCTGATCGCCTCGGTGGCCCTCCAGCATCTGGACATGGACGAGTTCTTCAACATCTGGGATCCCCCCGGCGACCTGATCCCCAAGGGCGACCTCCCGGGCATCCCGAGGCACGGGATAGGTCGCGGCTTTAAGGTGGCCAAGGAGGAGGTGATCGGCCTGCTGGCCGCCCTCAGGAACTTCGTCGAGGGAGGTCTTGAGGAGAGCTTTGCCCAGCAGCGAGGCTATCTCGAGTACGTCGTCGACGGGCTCAGCGGGCTGCCGGTGGAGCCGGTAGTGGATGTACCCGAGGAGGGTTCGCCGGTGCTTCGGATAGTACTGGACGAGCGGGCCCTCGGCATGACGGCGTTCGAGGTCTCACGTCGCCTGAAGTCGGGCGAGCCGCGGGTATTCGTCCAGGAGGTGGGCCTGCCGTCCGGCGAGCTCACCGTGCATCCGCTCAACCTCGACCAGCAGCGCACAGAGTCGCTGACCGAGGCCCTTAGGAGGGCAATCTCCGGCTAGGCGAGCCTCAGCCGGTCACCGCCCCCTCGGCGGCCGAGGAGACGAGCTTGGCGTACTTTGCGAGCACGCCGCGGGTGTACCTCGGGGCCGGCGGGGTCCAGGCCTCGCGCCTCCGGGAGATCTCTTCTTCGGAAACGCGCATCGACAGCTCGCGGGTCTCGACGTCCATGCTGATCACATCGCCGTCGCTCAGCAGGGCGATCGGGCCGCCGGTCATTGCCTCCGGCGCTATGTGCCCGATCATCGGTCCCCGCGTTGCGCCCGAGAACCTCCCGTCGGTAAGCAGCAGCGTCGTCTCCCCGAGGCCGGCCCCCATGATCGCACCGGTCAGGGCCAGCATCTCCTGCATGCCCGGACCGCCTTTGGGTCCCTCATACCGTACGACGATCACGTCGCCGTGCCGTATATGCCCGCCGGTGACGGCGTTAAAGGCCCCGCGCTCTGAGTCGAAGACCCGGGCAGGTCCCTCGTGCCGCAGGTGCTTTGTTCCCGAGACCTTCATCACCGCTCCCTCCGGGGCAAGGTTGCCCTTGAGGATGACCAGGCCGCCGGTGGGGCTTCTCGGGTTGTCTATCGGGTATATGACCTTGCTGTCGGGCCCTGCGCCGGTCCGCGCGTAGTCGTCGGCGAGGTTCTCGGCGATGGTCCTGCCGGTAACGGTGAGGCACTCGCCGTTGAGGAGGCCGGCCCTGAGCAGCTCGCGCATCAGCGTTGGCACGCCGCCCGCCTTGTCCATGTCGGGCATCACGTAGCGCCCTCCCGGCCGAAGGTCGGTCAGGTAGGGAGTCAGCCGGCTGAGACGGTCGAAGTCGTCGATCGACAGTGGAACCTCGGCCTCGGCTGCTATCGCGAGCAGGTGCAGGACGGCATTAGTCGATCCCCCCATCGACAGCACCACCGTTATGGCGTTCTCGAACGCCTCCCTGGTCATGATGTCTCGCGACTTTATGTCCCGCTCAAGCAGCGCGTGCATCGCCTCTCCCGCGCTATGCGAGGCCTCGAGGTTTCGCGGGTCGACGGCCGGTATGGATGCCGTGCCCGGCAGTGCCATGCCCAGCGCCTCGATGGCCGAGGACATGGTGTTCGCGGTGAACATCCCGGAGCAGGCGCCCTCGCCGGGGCAGGCCACCCTCTCCATGGCGATCAGCTCATCCAGGGAGAGATCTCCCTGCGAGTGGGCCCCGACCGCCTCGAACATGTCCTGGATGTTGATGTCCTTCCCCAGGTAGTTGCCCGCCAGGATCGCCCCTCCGTACACGAAGATCGACGGCACGTTCAGCCTCGCCATCGCCATCAGCGCGCCCGGCATGTTCTTGTCGCAGGCCGCGACCACCAAGAGGCCGTCCATGCTCTCACCGAACACGACCGTCTCGATCGAGTCGGCGATCACCTCCCTGCTCACCAGGGAGGCCTTCATGCCCTCGGTCCCCATCGAGATGCCGTCGCTGATGGTTATCGTCCCGAACAGGAAGGGAACGGACCCTCCGGCGCGCACGCCCTCCTTGGTCGCCCTGGCGATCCGGTCGAGGTGCACGTTGCAGGGCGTTACGTCGCTGGCCAGGTTTGCAACCGCGACGAAGGGCTTTTCGAAGTCCTCGTCCTTAAGGCCCGCGCCCCGCAGCATGGCCCTGGCCGGCGCACGGTCGGCACCGTCCACCTGCACGGCGCTGTGGCGCCTAAGGTTGGTCTTTGTGATGGTCATGGAAAAGTCTCTCCGGTGCGTATGGACACCGAGACCAATTATATCGCCGCCTCGGCCTCCGCCCTGGCCGCCCTGGCCGCCCTGCGCTGGGTGATGATGTGATTTGCCACGAATACCAGGCCGCCGATGGCGATCACGCTAAGCAGCGTTATCGATCGGTCGAGCACGGCCACCGAAGCCGCGTCCGCCTTGGGCATGCTGAGCACGAGCAGCCCGGTCATGCCGGCCTCGACCGCACCTATCCCCCCGGGGGTCGGCACCGTGCTGAGCACGGCGTGCCCCAGTGAGACGAGCAGCACCATCGGGATCGATAGCGACAGGTCGAGCGCCTGGACCACGAAGTACAGGCGGGCCGCCTCGAGCGCCCACCCGATCACGCTCAGGGCCGCCAGCAGGGGTAGGTTGCGGGCCTCTATGCTGCCGAGGCTTCCCTGGTGGAACTGGCCGTATATGCGCTCCAGCGCGCTCGGGAGCAGCCGTGCCAGCCTGAGCCCGAAGAGCCGCATGGCGACGAGCAGCGCAAAGAAGACCGCTGCGGAGCCGGCGGTCGCTATGACCAGGTACCTGAGTATGGTGTTGTCGGTGGTGACCGTTGCCGCCAGCACCGCGGCCACAATCATCAGCGCCACCGTGGCCATGTCGAGCATCCTCTCGGCCAGCAGCGTGCCGAGACCCCAGTAAAAGCCGCCCTTGGTGTCCTTGGAAAAAACCCAGGCGCGGTAGGCGTCGCCGAGCCTGAGCCAGGCTATCGTGTTGACGAACCAGCCCATGATGATGAGCTGGGCGAGGCGCAGCGTCGATGGAAGGCGGATGGAGTCTTCGGGCCTATCGGAGCTCTTGGCGGCGCTGCGCGCCAGCAGCCTCCAGCGGTATCCGCGGAACAGAAAGCTCAGGTAGTAAAGGGCCAGTGCCAGGACGAAGGGCCAGGGCTTCATCTGGCTGACGTTTTGCCAGGTGTCCGACCAGTCCAGATCGATGCCCGAGGCCAGGAAGAATATGAACGCCCCCGCCACACCCAGGGAGAGGAGGGTCGGGAGTGAAAATATTCGTCGACGAAGGATCGACGGCAGGTCTGCGCTGGCGCTCGAGTCCGCTGACGAGAGAACGAGGCCGACGAGTCGGGTTATTCGCATTGGCCGTGGGCCATTCTACAGCGGACGCCTGCCGGGCACTCCCTCGCGCCTGGGAAAGCGCGCGGGAGTGGGTAAGCGTTTAGGGACCACTACAAGGCGCGCGTCCCTGCCCTCGCCGACTATCGCAGGGTCTACGCTGACGACCCTCGGCTCCCCCGCGCCGGTGGCACCGAGCGCACGGGCTGCCTTGCCCAGCTCGGCCTCGGCCTCCCTTCCCTTGTAGGCGACCAGCAGGCCGCCGAGCCGGCAGAACGGCATCGTGAGCTCGATCAGGGTGGACAGCCCTGCAACGCCCCTTGACACCACGATGTCAAAGCTCTCGCGCACCTGCGGAAGGTGCGCGGCCGTCTCCGCCCGGTCCCGGATCACCTCGAGGTCGCCCAGCGCCAGTTCGGACCTTAGGCGCCCGAGGAAGCTCGCCTTTTTCCCCGTGGCCTCAAGGAGCGTCACCCGGCAGCCCGGCAGCGCGATCGCGAGAGCGACCCCGGGCAGCCCCGCACCGGAGCCGACGTCAAGCACGCGCGAGCGGGCGATGATGACCGGATCGACGGCGGCGGCGATGGTGAGCGAGTCAAGGAAGTGGCGCGTCCTTATCTGGTCCGGGTCGACGATGGCGGTCAGGTTCGCCCGCCGGTTGCCGTCGACGATCAGCTCAAGGTAGCGCTCGAACGCCTCCACCTGCTCGGTGTCCAGGTGGATCCCGAGTGCCGCCGCGCCCTCGACGAGATCGGTCAGGGGAGTGCCGCCCCGGAGCGGGCTGGGGCGCCGGTCCCCCCGCCGGCCGGCGCGAGCGAGCTGACCACGGTGAACAGGTTGATCACAAACATGGGACCGCTCGGGATGTGCAGGGGCCAGAGCAGCAGGCCCAGCGGACCGACCGCCGAAGCGGCCCAGGCCGTCCTTGCGCCCACCGCGCCGGATCTCCTGAGCCCCAGCCCGTAGATGGTCATGCCGACCTGCGCGGTGACGATCGCGGGGAACTCTACCGCACCGTAGAAGATCGACTGAAGGGGCGAAAAGCCCACGGTTGACCCGTTCCCGGACCCCGCATAGTACGAGCCCAGGTCGCCGACCAGCGCAACACCGAGGGCCGCCATGGTGAGCCAGAACGCGCCCCGTACCCAGAGCGTTGACCGGCTCCCGATCCGCCCCTGAAAGTAGTACAGCCCCGCCATCGCGCCAATGTAGGCTGGGAAAAACAGGCGGCCTGCCAGCAGGTATGCGTCCGACTCGGCGAGCCACGTCGCCATCACAAGGGGGGTCAGCACAAGGCCGAATCCCCCACCGGCGAGGGCGAAGATGCGCAGGTAGGACGATGGGATCGGGCCGGGTCCGACGGTCACCCGGACAGCCTAATCCGAGTCCGCATGCCGTGCCAAGACCGTGCGTTTGACATGGTGTCGGCGCGGAAATAGACTTTGCGCCACAGAGCTATAGATCATATTCACCCGGGGGAGCCCGCTAGGGCTGAGAGGCCGGCCGAAGGGCCGTCGACCCCTCGAACCTGACCTGGATAACGCCAGCGTAGGGAGCGGGAACCACTTAGGCATCGCCGCGCCGGCCCAGTCCACTAGGGACCCGGACAGAGGCGGTGCTTTTTTTGTCACATGGTTCAGTTGCGATAGTTCCCACGCCGGCCGGGACGATCCCGGCCACTCTCCCGTCCCGGTTCGCCGCATCGGCGCGTGCGATGGCGGACCGAGCATGACCGGTTCCTTCGCTCGCGAACTCAGGGCCAAGCACGAGCGGGCCTGGGAGCGGGTGGTCGTCCACCCGTTCGTCCTCGAGCTGGGCGATGGCACCCTGCCGCTCGAAAGGTTCCGCTTCTACTTCGTACAGGACTACATCTTCGTAAAGGACCTGGTGGCGGTGATGGGCATGGCCATCGCCAAGTCCCCCGACCTGGGCGCGGCAAGCGCGCCGATCAACCGGTTCCTCAGCGGTGTGCTCAACCCGGAAAACGACCTTTTCCTCAGGGCGCTTGGGGCACTGGATGCGACCGCCGAGGAGCTCACCGCATCGGTCGCGTCTCCTGCCACGCAGGGCTTTTGCGACTTTGTCACCCGCGTGGGGCACGAGGGTACGTTCGACGAGATCATCACGGTGCTCTACGTGACCGAGGGGACGTACCTTGAGTGGGCCACCAGGCTGATCGAGGCCGGCAGGGTGCCCGACGACGGGTTCTACCGGGAGTGGATTGACCTGCACGGGCCCGCCGCGCTCGCCGAGATAGTCGGCTGGATGGGCGCTCACCTGGACTCGATCGCACCCGGGGACCGGTCACCGCGAACCGACTGGCTGGTGCGCACCGCGCTCGCCTACGAGCTGATGTTCTGGGAGCAGGCCCACACTGGTGCGGGCTCGCAGTGGCCCGCGTGAGCAGGCCGCGCATCCTGACCGTTGCCGGCTCGGACTCCGGCGGGGGCGCCGGGATACAGGCGGACCTTAAGACATTCGCGGCCCTCGGCGCCTACGGCACCTCGGCCATAACCGCCGTGACCGCACAGAACACGCTGGGGGTAACCGATGTCCTGGAGGTGGGTCCGGCCACGGTCCGTGCCCAGATCGATGCGGTCATGGACGACATCGGCGCCGACGCCGCCAAGACGGGGATGCTCTTTAGCGCGGAGATCATCGAGGAGGTGGCCAGCGGACTGCGGCGCCACGGGGTCGGCCGGCTGGTCGTCGACCCGGTGATGGTGGCGACCAGCGGGGCGAGGCTGCTCAGACAGGACGCCGAGGAGGCGCTGGTCCGCCTTCTGGTCCCGGCGGCCAGCCTGATCACACCCAATTTACAGGAGGCCGCAGTACTCGTCGGCCGGCCGATAGAGACGATCGACGAGGTGCGGGAGGCCGCGCGGGAGATAGCCGGGCTGGGCGCGCGCGCCGTGGTGATAACCGGGGGGCCGGACGGCGGTCCGGCGACGGATGTCCTGCTGGCGGGAGGTGAGATGGAGATCTTTGCCGGGGAGCGGATCGAGACCCTGAGCACGCACGGGACCGGCTGCACCTTCTCGGCGGCGGCGGCGGTCGGCCTTGCCAGGGGCCTGCGGACGAGAGATGCGGTGGCGATGGCCAAGCGCTACGTCGCCTCCGCCATACGCGCTGCCTACCCGGTAGGGTCCGGGCACGGTCCGGTGGACCATTTCCACGGGCTGGCCGGGGGCGGCGCGGGCCAGCAGTAAGCGGCTGTGCGGACCGGCCGAGTTTCGTTGAACGGGGGTTTGGCCGCCGCTATAATTGCGGCGGCTCGCCGCGGATGACACGGTGGGCGGTGTGTGCGACTTTTAGGAGGTCCGTATGGACTCTAAGGACAACGAAGATTCTGGCAGCTCCCGCAGGGAGTTTCTGAAGAAGGTCCCCATGGGGCTGCTGGGCGTTGCGGCGCTTATGACCGTGGGCGGAGGCCTCTTCGGCCGCGCCCGTAGGCGGGTCAGCTTCGGCTCCGACTCTATCTTCCGCCCGCGCGACGGCGGGCCGTCGGAGGTGTAGACGGTGATGCAGATGGTCACGCGGCCGGGAGCCCTGGTAGTCCAGGCGCGTCCCTGGGCGCTGCTCGGAAAGCCCGGTCCCTCCCTGCTCGAGGCCCTCTACCCGGGAATCAACTCCACCCACAAACTGGCCGTCTCCCTGGCGCTGGTGGGCGTGCTGGTGGGGCTTGCCAGGGCGCGGTTCTTTTTACCGGATAACCCCGTCCCCATCACGTTCCAGACCTTCGGGGTGCTGATGATCGGCGGTGTGCTCGGCTGGCGCTGGGGCCTTTTCTCGATACTCGTGTATTACTTTTTGGGCATGGCCGGCGTTCCCGTATTCCAGGGCGGCGGCAACGGCTGGGCATACACCGGCGAGGGGGTAACCGGGGGCTACCTGATCGGCTTCATAGCCTCGGCGTGGCTGGTCGGCTACCTCTCGCAGCGCGGATGGAACCGCGGCAGGTCGATGTGGACGATGGTCCTGGCGATGCTTGTGGTCTACCTGCCGGCACTGCTGTGGCTCCGCTACGGGGGCTTTTCATGGCCGGCCGAGGGGGAGCTGTTCTCCGCCGGGATGTACCCGTTCATACCCGGCGACCTCGTAAAGGCGATGCTGGCGTCCGTGGCCGTGGGCTTCGGATGGAAGATGGCCGATCGCCGGTCGGCCGAGCGTGAGTCAGGGGCCGAACCGGGCGACGGGTAGCGGCGGCCGGAGGGTCGGGTACGGGCGACTGAGCGTTCACCGGGACGGCCCGGAGCAAGGAGAGGCGTTTGACGGCACCGGGAATCGAAACGGCATCCTCGCTGAGGCGGCTCGTAGCCGTCTTGCTCGACTTCGTGCTCATCCCTCTGACGCTCTTCATCGGATACATCATCTGGTGGCTCATCGTCCTCGGGCGAGGACAGACGCCCGGCAAGCAGATCGTCGCCATCAGGGCCGTGCGTCGAAGCGGCGAGCCTACGAGCTGGGGCCTTATGTTCGTGCGCGAGGTCCTAAAGTGGCTGCTTCACGGCCTTGGGCTGCTGGGCCTGGTCGCCGATGGGATAGTGCTGCTGATGGACGAGAAGGAGCGCCGGTCCATCATCGACCGCATCGTGGAAACGAGGGTGGTCTACGCCGATTGACCCGGTGCCTGCCGTGGAGGTCGTGGCGAGGAGGCAGCTAGCCTCCGACCAGCGTCAGGCGGCGGTCCAGGTCGTTCCAGGGGATCATGGCGTCCACCCAGCTGCCCAGGCGGTTGAGGTAGACGTTGGCGGCGTCAAGGATCTCCTTTAGCTCATCCGTGGATGCCGCGGCCTCGGCAGCCCCGGCAGCCTGGCGGATCAGGGTAGACGCTCCCTCAAAGCCCCACTTTGACAGGCGGTGGTCGGTGCGGAGCAGGTAGGCTGCCGCCACCCTGCCCGCCTGGGCGGCGGGCATCTCGTCGGCCAGCTCCCGGGCGACGTGCAGGTTCTCAGTGCCCCAGAACAGATCGAAGTTCGAGTAGACCACGCACGGAAGGTTGCCCATCGGGGGCCGGGTGTGGGTACGCATGGCGGCCACGTCGGCGGGCTCGGTCTCCCAGATCTCGGAGGTCGCCGCGCGCAGCGCGTCTGCGGCCGCGTTTCCCGCCGGCGCCGGCGCCGGCCCGGTCGCAGCCCCTGATGCGTCTCCCATGTTGATCGAGACCGGGAGCGTGCCGGCCTCAAGGATGCGCCTGCCGGCCGCGACCGCCCTGGGAAGGTCCTCGGGGACGACCCGGGCGAACAGGTTTATGTAGCCGAAGGGCATGATCTCCCCGTAGAAAAGGCACAGGGTCTGGCTGCGCGGATAGTAGCCGATGTCCCCGGGGGCCACGGAGGGCACCTGGTTCTCCCCCGGGGGCGCGTAAAACGGGAGCATGGCTATCGTCTCGTCCCCCGCGAACTTGGCGTTTACGCCGAAAGTGCTCGTCGGCATCGCCCGCTCGAACGCCGCGCACGTCTCCGGCGCCTCGCCGGTGAGCAGGACGGCCCTGACGGTCTCACCGGCCATGTGTATCTCGAATATCTTGTCCATCGGGTAGGTCGCTCCTGTGGTGGCTGAGGTAGCCGTTCGCCGGCGCGGGGCCGTGCGGCGGCCGGGGCGAGGCCCCGGTCCCTTCTAGTAGACCTTGTTCGAGCCTACCAGGGGCACGCCGCTCATGGCCGAGGCATCCACCGTAAGGGCCCGCAGGTCCTCGGGCTCCAGGTTGTGGATGTCGCGCTTTCCGCAGGCGCGCGCAAGCAGCTGGATCTCCAGGGTCAGGGCATTTAGGTAGTTGAACACCCGGTCGGCCGCCTCGTCCGGGTCCAGCCTGGCCTCCAGGTCCGGGTCCTGCGTGGTGATGCCGACCGGGCACAGCCCGGTGTGGCAGTGGTGGCAGGCGCCGGGACTGGTGCCCAGCCGCTCGTAGTCCTCCGTGTAGATGGCCTTGTTGCAGTTAAGTGCGATCAGCGCCGCGGTGCCGATCGACACGCCCTTGGCACCCAGGGCCAGCGCCTTGGCCATGTCCGCGCCGCTGGACAGCCCGCCCGAGACGACCAGGTCGACCTCTTCCTCAAGCCCGAGGTCCTGAAGGGCGCGTACCGCCTCGGCGGTTGCCGGCATGGTCGGTATTCCGGTGTGATCGAGCTGCAGCTCCGGGGAGGCGCCCGTACCGGCCTCCATGCCGTCTATGACGATGACGTCGGCGCCGACCTTTGCGGCGAGTTTCACATCGTCCGTCACCCGTCCCGCGCCCAGCTTTATGAAAAGCGGAACGCGCCCCTCGGTGACCTCCCTTAGCTCCTCCATCTTTATCATCAGATCGTCCGCACCCATCCAGTCGGGATGGCGGACGGGGCTGCGCTGGTCGACGCCCGGGGGCAGCTCGCGCTGGTTGGCGATGACCTCCGAGACCTTGAGGCCCAGCAGCAGCCCTCCCGTCCCCGGCTTTGCGCCCTGGCCGATGACGATCTCGAGTGCATCGGCGGCGCGCACGTGGTCGGGGTTGAAGCCGTAGCGGCTGGGAAGGACCTGGTACATGAGCATGCGCGAGGCCTCGCGCTCGGCAAGCAGCATTCCGCCGTCGCCTGTAACCGTCATGGTGCCCATGCGTGTGGCGGCCCTGCCCAGGGCCACCTTGGCGCTCGCCGAGAGCGCCCCGAAGCTCATGCCCGATATGTAGATGGGCGTCTCCATCCTCAGGGGCTCGGATGCGTGCCTTGCGCCGAGCACGGTCTCGGTGCTGCACTTTTCCCGGTAGCCCTCAAGGGGCACGCGGCTCATGCCGGAGGTTATGAACGTCAGGTCGTCGAACGAGGGGAGGCGCCGTAGGGTGCCGAAGCCGCGGATCCGGTAGCGGCCAAGCTCGGCCTTGGCCTGAATGTCCTCGACCACCTCGGGGCCGTAGAAAAAGCTCTCGCGGATGAGAGGCCTTGCGTCCTCCGATCCGCCGTTCGCCGATCCGCCGCCTGTCACGTTGCCGTCCTCCCTTTGCAGATCACAGTGCGGTCCGCCAGAGCCGAAAGTCTCGCTTGTTGAAGTTGTAGAGGCGCTTGTCCGAGACGATCTTGCGGAACTCGGCGGCCTCGGGTGCCCCGGCCACCTGGTAGCGGCCAAGCAGCTCGGTAAGCTCGGCCGCGTCCTGCTCGCCAAGGTCGTCGAACTTGGCGCCGTTGCCGAAGTCCGCGACCCGGCCGCGCACGAACATGCGTCCCTCGTATATCGAGTCGGCGAATGCCTCCCCGGTGTCCCCGCACACGATCATCACGCCCCTCTGGTTGACGAAGCCCGACATGTAGTCGACGGACCCGCCGATCACGATCGCCCCGCCCTTCTGGGAGATGCCGGTGCGGGGGCCCGTGTTGCCGTGGACCACCAGGGTGCCGCCCCTTATCGCCGCGCCGGCGGCCGCGCTGGCGTTGCCCCGGACCACGACGCTGCCGGACTGCATGTCGGAGGCGACCGACCAGCCGGCGTTCCCGGTGACCTCTATGTCGGCCAGCTTGAGCATGCCGCCGCAGTAGTAGCCGACGTTGCCGTCTATGGTCACCCTGCCGGGCTGGTTGAGCCCGACCGCCAGGTTGTGGCGGGACTCGGAGTTGGTGACCAGCACCTCCCCGTCGGCCGTCAGGCCGGCGCGTATGGCGGTGTTAACCTCCCGGAGGCTCAGGCCCCTGGCGTCTACCGATGCCACGTGCTCACGGCCCTCGCGGTCGGTTCGTAGACGCGGGTCTCGCTCGTTATCAGGTGCCCGAGGGCCACCTCTTCCGAGGCCATCGCGACAAAGCCCTCGTCCTCTGCGACGACCAGGGGCTTTGTGGAAAACCGGTCCTTGGCAAAGCCGATCCCGTCCCGCGTGGTCACAAGGTAGGTGAACGTGCCGTCCAGCCCCTCGATCGAGTCGGTCAGCGCCTCCTCGAGCGTGGCGCCCGCCCGCAGGCGGTCGGCGATGAACACCGATATCACCTCCGAGTCGTTGGTGGTGAGGAACTCATAGCCGCGCCTCTGCAGCGAGCGGCGCAGGTTGTTGTGGTTGGTCAGCTGCCCGTTGTGCACGACGGCGATGTCGGGGAACGGCCTCGCCCAGAAGGGGTGCGAATAGCAGATGTTGACGATGCTCTCGGTGGCCAGCCTGGTGTGGGCCAGCCCGTGGGTGCCCTCGAAGCCGGCCGCGTCGTAGACGGCCATCTCATCGGCCGGGCCCACGTCCTTTACGATCTCCATCGCATTGCCGAGGCTCAGGACCTCGGCCCCGGTCGACTCGACCGCGTGCGTGATGCCCATCATCTGCTCGAGGTCCGCCGCATCGGGGACGTCGCTGATCTCGATGCGGGCTATGTTGCCCGTGTACCTGACGCCGGCCACGGAGGCGACCTCGCCCACCCGCTCTCGTATCTCCGAGAGCCTGGCCTCGGCGCCCGCGCTGTTGGCCGGGCGGTCCCTCCTGAGGTGGACCCTGAGGGCAAGGTGTCCGGCGGGCAGGCCGCCGTAGAGCGCGAGGCCGGTCGAATCCAGACCCCGGCTCCCGAGGACCGTGGCCATGTCGGTAAGGCACCTGCCCAGAGGCGCCTGTCCACCGCCGTTCTTGAACATGAAACCGGCTATGCCGCACATGGATTTCGCTCTCCTTCTGGCCCGGACGGGCTCGAAAGGCACTAATCAGGCAGTCTATGACCGTGGGCGGGGCCAGTCAATACGCCCCGCCGCGTGCTAGACTGTGCGTATCGGTTCCGCGACCCGACGGCCCGTCCGCCTGCTAAGCGGCTTTTCTAAAGTCTCTGTGAGGTTTGGCGGCATTGGCCGGCGTTCTGACCCGAATAAGGACGTTCAGGTCCTTTCGATACGGTGATTTCCGTCTACTGTGGGTCGCCAGCATTGGCACCTCCGGCGGATTCTTCTTCCAGCAGGTGCTCATCGGCTGGCTCACCTACGACCTGACCCAGTCGGCCTTCCTTACCAGCATCGCCCTCGGGCTCGACACGCTCCCGAACCTGCTCGCAGCGCCGCTCGGAGGGGTCCTGGTAGATAACCTGGACCGGCGAAAGGTGCTGGCCATCGTTCCGGCCTACCAGTGCACGCTGAGCGTGGCGTTCGGCCTTGTGATCCTGCTCGGGCTCATCGAGCCCTGGCACATCTTCGTATTCGTCCTGCTAATGGGCTTTTCCTGGGTGATCATCGAGCCGGCGCGCATGGCCATCATCCCCGGGATCGTTGGAGAGGCCAGGCTGGTCAACGCCTTCTCGCTGGTGCAGCTGGCGTTCAGCACGACGAGGATGCTGGGTCCGCTCGTGGGCGGGATCGCGCTGGCGAGCATGGGGCCTGCTGCGGCCGTGTTCGTTGCGGCGGGCTCACAGTTCGTGGCGATGCTCATGGGCTCTATGATCCGCACGAGAAACCAGGCCCAGTCCAGGGTCACCTTCTGGACCGCGCTGTCCGGACTCGCCGGCTCGTTCCGCCTGGTCAGGGACACCCCGATCGTTCAGGCGATGCTGCTGATGGCGCTGATCGGTCCGCTGGTTGTCGTCCCGTTCTCGAGCGGACTGATGCCGGTGTTCGCGGCCGAGGTCTACGAGGTCGGCCCCGCCCGGCTCGGGGCGCTCCTGGCCCTGATCGGGGCGGGGTCGATGGTAGGCACGATAGTCCTGGCCTCCATGGGAGAGATCCCGCGAAAGGGGTACGCCGTGATGGCGGGCGTGCTCCTCGCCGCGGTTGGTCTGGTGCTGATGGCGGTCGCGCCCTCCTTCTCCGTCGCGGTGGTGGCCGCGCTGGTGGTGGGGATGGGCTTTACGAGCGCCCAGACGCTGGTGTCCTCGCTCCTGCAGAGGGTGGTGCCCAGCGATTACCGGGGGCGAATCTCCGGCATCTGGATGATGACCTGGGGAACGGTGGTGGGCGGAGGCCTTGTGGCCGGCGCCCTTGCGGGCCCCCTGGGTGCGCCCCTGGCCGCGCTGGCGGGCGCGGGCATGGCCGCCGTCGCGGTGGTGGCGGTCATCGCCTCCTACCGGCCCGTGCGTGGGCTGGTGTAGGGGCATCCGGGAGACCTCCCGGCATCCGCCTTCCCGATCCCCATTCGGTTCCCAGACGGCGCCGGGGGCGCCGGAGGTCCCGGGCGGCTAGTAGATCTCCAGGTACTCGCTCTTTTCCCAGTCGGTTATGTGAGCGCGGAAGCGGGCGAGCTCATGACGTCTCATCACGGTGTAGACGCTGACGAACTCCTCGCCCAGCATTTCGGCGAACTCGCGGTCGGCCTCAAGGGCCGCAAGAGACTCCTCGAGCGTGGCGGGCAGCTTGGTGTACTGGGGATCGTCCTCGACCGGACCGGCCGTGGGGTCGGGCGTGACAGCGGGGACACCCTTCTCAAGTCCCAGCAGGCCGGTGGCCAGGACGCCGGCGACCGCAAGGTAGGGGTTGGCGAGGCCGGTCCCCAGGCGGTTCTCAAGGTGGGTGCTGTCGTCGCGCGAGTTCTTGGCCCTTACCGCGGCGCTGCGGTCCTGAGGACCCCAGCTGACGTTGGAGGGCGCGAAGTGGTGGGGCACAAAGCGGCTGTAGCAGTTGATGGTCGGCGCGAGCAGGGCCATCGATGCCGGTGTGTGATCGAGCATGCCCTGGATGAACCGGCGCGCCGCCTCGGACAGTCCGTCCGGGTCGTCGTTGTCCAGGAAGGAGTTCTCGCCCGTCTTCTTATCGGAGAGCGATATGTGGATGTGGCAGCCGTTGGCGGCGTCCTCCGGGAGGGGTTTTGTCATGAAGGTGGCGTTGTAGCCCATCTGGTGTGCGATGGTCTTTACCCCGTTCTTGAAGGTAAAGCCGTTGTCGGCGGCCGTGATCCCCGTAGCCGGGGCGAAGTTGATCTCGAACTGGGACGGGGCGTACTCGCAGTTGGCGGTGATGATATCGATGCCCGCCCGCGGCATCTCGGCAAGGATGCGGTCGATGAGGGGCACGTAGCGGTTGCGCAGGGTGTTGAAGATGTGCAGCCCCCCGAAGTAGGGGTCCGGGTCGGGCTTTTCCGGGTCGAACACGTAGAACTCGTACTCGAGGCCCACCTTGACCTCAAAGCCCATGGAGTCGGCCCGGTCCAGCAGCTGGCGCAGCAGCCAGCGCGGCGCGGCCCTGTGGGGCGTGCCGTCCTCCCACTCGCCCTCGCAGATCAATCGCGCCGTGCTCTCCAGCCAGGGCACGTCAAGCGCCGTCCCCAGGTCCGGCCTTAGGAGTTGGTCGGCGTAGTTGACCTCCTCGTTGTAGAGCGTGTTCGGGACGACCGAGGAGGCGGTGTCGAGCGTGACCGTGCCCCCGTACATGTTCAGGCCCGAAGCGGCGTAGCTCTCGACGTGAGCCAGGGGAATGATCTTCGATCGGCTCACCCCGTGCATGTCGGGTAGCTCGAACTGGACGTGTGTGATCCCCCGCTCCTTCCATCCTCGGACCAGGTCCTCGATCGTGCTGTGGCTCCTTGCCATCTTCTCTGTCCTCCTGTGCTGGCGGGTGCCAGTTTAAGCCAAGCTCGGCCCGGGTGCCCTAGACGAAGGTGAGGGCCCGGGCGGGGTTGGCGATAAGGATCTTGTCGATCTGGGCGTCGCTCACCCCCAGCTTCCGCATTCGCGGGACGATGTTCTCGATGATGTGGGCATAGCCCTTGCCGCCGTTTCGGCGCATGTGCCACTTTCTGCAGATGTCGTGCGCGATCACGACCTGGTCCTCAAAGCCCTCCCCGAGCAGGAACATTATCTTTTCGAGGCGCCCTCCGTCGTTTGGCATGTTTATGTCCGGATCGACGAACGGGCCGGTGTTCTCCCAGCTGAAGATGTCGTACTCCAGAAAGCACCCCGTCTCGGCCAGGGCCCGCAGGGCGCCGGGGTCCTGGATCGCGGTGTCGAGGTGGCCGATGATCACCCGCGCCGGGTCGGCGCCGCCCTCCACGAGCCGGTCGATGATTCCGGCGGGGGCCTCGTCCCCGACCCCGGAGTGGATGGTTATGGGCGCTCCGGTCTCGGCCTGGGCGCCCCCGGAGGCGCGAAGGACCTTCACCTCGTTGTCCGTCAGGGGCCAGAAGTTCCCGACCTCCCCTATGATCCCGCTCCTTACGCCGGTGTCTCCGACGCCCTCGGTGATGTCGGCGATGATCTCGCGGGCGATATCGTCCTCGGTCCGCCGGTCCATGTCCGGCGGGTGCGAGTACGTGACGTAGTAGCTTGAGCCCATGACGATGTTCAGGCCCGTCGCCCTGGCGATTCGGGCGAGCGCCAGGGGGTCTCGGCCGATGCCTACGCTGGTGGTGTCGACGAACGAGCTGCCGCCGGCGTGCCTGAACTCGAGGACCTCCTCGACTGCGGCACGCTCGTCGAACATCCGGCTGCCGTCCAGGTGGTGGTTGTAGAGGACGTCCGAGCGCGCCGTCATCTCCGGGTAGAAGGGGATGTCCTTAAAGCCCCGTAAGCTCGCGTGCTCGGACTCGCGGAAATAGCACGTGGTGTCAAGGAGCATGTGCTCGTGCATCAGCGTGACGCCGAGCCGGGCCGGCTCGATCGGTCCCAGCACCGTCTGGACCATGCCCCTAGGGCCCCTTGCGTCCAATGCCCCTCCCAGGATGCGCTGTTGCCCTATGGCGGGAGCGGCGGTGGCACCGCCTCGCCGGGGCGTGGTCGTTTTAACACGGGGCAGATGGCCCGTCAAATTCGGACCGGCCGCCCGCCGGGCGGCCGAGCCCGGGGTCAGATGGCCGCGGCCACCCTCGCGGCGAGCCCGGCCATCCAGCGCCCTATGACCCGGTCCGAAGAGCAGACAAGGGCCGAGCGACCCATCATTGAGTAGACCCACCTGCGCGAGACCCTGGCCCGCTCGCCCCCGGTGAGCCACCTTCGGCGGCTGGCGAGGATCGCCAGGGTCTCAAGGCCCATCAGGACCGGCCACAGCGCGGCCAGCCTCAGGCGGCGCTGCCCGCCCGGTATCGCCAGCACGTAGCGCTGCGCCTCGCCGTAGTGTCCCAGGGCGACCTGTATCCATTCCGCAAGGGCCGGCAGCGCCCTCTCGGAGTTGTCCGGGTCGAGCAGGTCCGCGGGCGCAAGGCCCAGCTCCCCGAGCCGGTCGAGGGGGAGGTAGCACCGGCCGTTCCTGAGGTCGGCGGGAACGTCGCGCAGCACGTTGGTCAGCTGAAGGGCCTTGCCGAATCGAACGCCCGTCTCGCTCATCGAATCGATGTCCCAGCCGGAGAGGGCGGGCGTGTGGGCCGCGCACATCTGCGTCCAGAACGCCCCCACGCAGCCGGCGACAAGGTACGTGTAGCGGTCCAGTGCCGCAGCGTCCGCCAGGGCGGCGACCTTCCCCGGCTCGCCCGGCGGAAACGAGGACAGGTCCATCTCCATGCCCTCGGTCAGCGTTGTGACGACGCTGCGGATGCGCCCGCGGTCGGCGGCGTCCGCCCTGTCGAGCTCTTCCAGCAGCGCGATCAGCGAGTCCAGCAGGTCGGCCTCTGCCCGCGTGGCCTCGGTCTCAAGGACATCAGCCGTGATTGGCTCGACGGCCTCGGCCGACCACGGACCCTTTATCTGCTCCCTAAGCGTGACCAGGTGTGCGAGGCGGCGTTCCGGCACGATTGCCCGCGCGTCGGAGATCGTGTCCGCCGCTCGGGCCAGCAGATAGGCGAGGCCGATCGGTGCCCGCAGCGGGCCCGGCATGACGCGGATCGACAGGTAGAAGGCGCGGGAGGTCCGCCTGAGCAGGCGGTCCAGGTCGATATCGGCGGCTACGGCGTGTACAGCTCCGTCTCGGCCAGAACGGTCTCGGCGATCCCGCTCTGGCCCCCGACCAGCAGGACGCGCCCGTCGTCCAGCAGCGTGGCCGTGTACCTGTAGCGGTCGAAGTTCATGTCGCCGGCCGACTGCCAGGTATTGATCTCCGGGTCGTACAGCTCGGCCGACTGGCGCTTCCCGACCCCTCCGGCAAGGAGCACCCGCCCGTCTGTGAGCAGCGTGGCCGTGTGCTCCGCGCGGGAGATCGACATCTCCCCGGCGGGCGACCAGGCGTTGGTCTCCGGGTCGTAGATCTCGGCGCTGGAGCGCTTGCCCAGCCCTCCTGCCACCAGGACGCGGCCGTCGGCGAGGAGAGTAGCGGTGTGCAGTGCTCGGCCCGTGCTCATCTCCCCCGCGGGCGACCATGCGTCGGCGCCAGGGTCGTAGACCTCGGCCGTGGCGTGGTAGGGGCCGTCGAACTTGCCGCCCCCGGTCACCAGGACGCGGCCGTCGACGAGGAGAGTAGCGGTGTGCAGCGCGCGGCCCGTCTCCATCTCCGAGGTCAGCGTCCACTCGCCCGTCTCGGGGTCGTATATCTCCGAATGGGCCTGCTGCTGGAACGTCTTGCTCTTGCCCCCGGTGACTATCACGCGGCCGTCGCTGAGGACGACCGCGGCGCCCTGCTCGCGGTGGCGGAGCATCTCTCCGGTGGGGCTCCACTCCCCGGTCTCCGGGTCCCAGACCTCGGCGGTCTTGTGCGGGTCGAGCCGGTTGTCGTTGCCCCCGGCCAGGAGCACGCGGCCGTCGGGAAGCTCTGCGATCGTCGGGAACTGGCGGTCATCCTCCGTCGATCCGGTCCTCGTCCACTGCCCGGTCTCCGGGTCGTAGATTTCGGCGGTTCGGTGGACGATGGGCCACTCGCTGACGCCCTTGCCGCGCCCGCCGACGGCCATGACCCGTCCGTCGGAGAGCTTGACCGAGGCGTGGTACTGGCGGTCGTTGCTCATCTCCCCGGTCAGCGTGAAGGTGCCGACGCTGTCGGTGGCCGCGCCCGCGGGATCTTCGGCCTCGGTCTCGGGCGTATCGCCGGGCTGTGCCGCGGGCGCGCCGCTGCAGGCCGCCGAGGCGGCGAGCGCGGCGATCAGGAGGGCGGCGCCGAGGGCTCCCAGGGGACTGAGCAGGCGGGATCGCTGCCCGGCCAGGATTCGAACCTGGGTCAAAGGCTCCAAAGGCCTGTGTGCTACCACTACACCACCGGGCAAGGCGTGATGGGCCCGGGTGGGCCGGGAATTAGGCGAAGCGGTCCCCGTCACGGTCGGCGAGCTCCGGTCCGCGTTGAGGCTGCGTCCTTGCGTATCCGAGCCGCAACAGGATCTGGTAGATGTTGGGACACCAGCCTATGCCGTAGACCGTCGGGGTGAGTAATCGATCGTCCGAGGGGTTCCAAAGCCGTCTTTTGACAGTCTCTAGTCGAGGGACTCTCCATTCGAAGGGCACGCCCATGAAGCGTCCGTGCGACTTCTTGGTGCCGATCGAGTAAGCGACCGTGGCAAGAGTGAACAGGATCAGCGCCGTCTTGACCTTGCTGCTCGTGCCCACGACTGATTCTCCTTAGCGCAACCCATTATACTTTGCCGAGCCGCGCAGAGGGGGACTGGATGGCGGAAAGCATCTACTTCGACGTTATAGTGGCCGGGGCCGGGAACGCCGCTCTTTGCGCGGCCCTGTCGGCCCGGGAGGCCGGCGCCTCGGTGGCCGTGCTCGAGAAGGCCCCGCCCTCCTCCCAGGGCGGCAACTGCCCTTACACGGGCGGGGGCTTTCGCTTCACGCACGACGGGTTGAGCGACCTGCGCTCGCTTCTACCTGACGACGCCGACCTGGGCCGCGCGTCGATGGAGCCGTACACGGCCGCCGACTTTCGGCGGCATTTCGCCGAGGCCACCCACGGCGACACGACCGAGGAGCTGTCAGAGGTGGTCATAGCCCAGTCGCGGCCGACGATCAACTGGATGCACTCGCGCGGCGTTACCTGGGAGCTGTCGATCAACCCGACGCTGGAGAGCGCGCCGTCGGTCATACCGAACCAGGTTGGCCTGTCTGCGCTCGGATCGGGGCCGGGGCTCGTCGAGATGCTCACCCGGTCCGCGCGGCGCGCCGGGATCCAGGTCCTGTACGGGACCAAGATGGTCGAGCTGATCCAGGGAGACCGGGGCGAGATCAGCGGCCTCGTAGCCCAGGACGCCGACGGCAGGCACCTGATCCGCAGCAGGGCGGTGGTCCTGGCTTGCGGCGGATTCGAGGCGAACGCCGAGATGAGGGTCAAGTACCTAGGGGCCCACTGGGAGAGGGCGAAGGTGCGCGGTTCGCGCTACAACACCGGCGACGGGCACCGCGCCGCCCTCGCGGTCGGGGCCGCACCAGCCGGGCAGTGGACGGGCTGCCACGGAACCCCCATCGACGTCGGCGCTCCGGCAACCGGCGACCTGCCGATCACCGACGCGATGCCTAGGCGCTCCTATCCGCTGGGCATCATGGTAAACGTTGAGGGAATGCGCTTTGTGGACGAGGGAGCCTCGTTCGCCGAGCAGACGTTCGTCCGGGTGGGAGCCGCGGTGCTGGCCCAGGAGCGCAGCATCGCCTACCAGATATTCGATGCCCGCTCCGCTCCCCTGCTGGAGGACAGGTACGGGGGCTCGAGCCCGGAAAGTGGCGGGACCATCGAGGAACTGGCCCGGCAGATAGGGGTCAGCCCGGGAGCGCTGTGCGCGACGGTCGAGGCCTACAACGCCGAGGCGCACGATGCCGAGTACGCCCCGCGCAGCCTGGACGGCAACGCGACCCGCACGATAAGCCCGCCCAAGTCCAACTGGGCGATACGGATAGACCGTCCGCCCTTCCTCGCCTACCGGGTCACGGGCGGCATAACCTACACGTACGGCGGCCTGAGGATCGACACTGATGCGCGGGTTCTCGACATGGAGGACCGGCCGATCGAGGGCCTGTACGCGGCGGGCGAGATAGTCGGCGGCATCTTCTACTACAACAGCCTGCGCGCAGCGGGCCTGATGCACGGGTCCGTCTTCGGGCGCCTGGGCGGCGCGCACGCCGCCCGGCTCGGTTGAGGGCCAGGGCACTGGATCCCGAATCGGCGGTGCCCGAGGGGGACCTGCTGCCTTCGCCTGACGGGCCGGCCGCGCTGGTTCAGCCGCTGGCAGAGCGTGTCAGGAGCAACGTCCAGCGGGTGGTGGTGGGCAAGGGGGAGGCCATCGACCTTGCCCTTGCGGCACTCCTGTGTGACGGGCACGTGCTGATCGAGGACGTGCCCGGCATAGGCAAGACCACGCTCGCCCGCTCGCTGGCCGCCTCGCTCGGATGCTCGTTCGGGCGCATACAGTTCACCCTCGACCTGATGCCGGCCGACGTGCTGGGCGTCAACTACTTCAACCAGCAGACCGCCAGTTTCCACTTCAGGCCCGGTCCGGTATTCAGCCAGGTGCTTTTGGCCGACGAGATAAACCGGGCCACGCCCCGCACCCAGTCGGCTCTGCTCGAGGCCATGCAGGAGCGCCAGGTCACTGTCGACGGGGAGACCATGACCCTGCCCGATCCCTTCCTGGTGCTCGCGACGCAGAACCCCGTGGAGCTGGAGGGAACCTTCCCCCTTCCGGAGGCGCAGCTCGACCGCTTCATGGTCAGGGTGGAGCTCGGCTACCCGACCGCCAGCGAGGAGGCCGACATATTCCTCCGATTCGACACCCCGCAGGGACCTCCCTCGCTGGATGCGGTGACCGACGCTGCGGCGCTCAGCGCCGCACGGGCCGCGGTCGCGCGGGTGCACGTCGACGAGCTGGTCCGGCGCTACGTCGCCGGTGTGGTGCGCGCGACGCGCGAACACGAGGGCGTAGAGCTCGGCGCCAGCCCGCGCGCCGGCCTCGCCCTCTACAAGACCGCACAGGCAAGGGCGGCCCTTTCCGGCCGGGACTACGTGCTCCCCGACGACATAAAGGAGCTGGCCGTGCCCGTGCTCGCCCACCGCATGATCATGGGCGCGTCGGCAAGGCTCAGGGGCCTCGGGGCGGCGGAGGCGATCGCCGAGGTCCTAACTAAGGTCCCGGTTCCCATAGAGGTGGAGCGCCGCACGGACGAGGCACGGTCCGGACAGGAAGGCTAGCCGTTGCTGGCCCAGCTTTGGCAGGAGCTGTGGACCGGGCTCTTTGTCATCCTGATAGTCGCCGGCGTGCTGACCGGCCACAGCGTCCTGATCGCCTTCGGGGCGATGGGCCTGCTGATGACGGGGATCAGTTGGATCTGGGGCAGGGTCTCGCTCAGCCACGTTACCTACGAGCGCATCCTGCCCAGGCGCAGGGTGTTCATAGGCGAGACCGCACCGCTCTCAATCGTCCTTACGAACAGAAAGCCCGTCCCGCTCGCCTGGGTCAGGACCGAGGACAGCATCCCGGACGCGGTGACCGTTGAGGGAGCCAGGGTCGCGGCGAGCGTCGACCCGAACTCCTCCACCCTCGAGCACCGCACCTCGATAGGCTGGTATGAGCGCATACGGTGGGACTACTCGGTGCGCTTTCGGCAGCGCGGCTACTTCCGGCTCGGGCCCGCCAGGATCGACTCCGGCGACATGTTCGGCCTGTTCGACTCCAGAATACGCATGAACAGTACCGATGCCGTGCTGGTCTACCCCAGGGTGGTGTCCCTCCCCGAGATAGGCATCCCCGGCGGCCGGCCCCTCGGCGAGGTCTCCGGTGGGCTGAGGATCTTCCAGGACCCGTCAAGGCCGGCCGGCGCGCGCGAGTACGCTGCCGGCGACCCGCTTGGCGCCATCGACTGGAAGGCGACGGCCAAGGGCCGGTCGCTGTGGGTCCGCACCTTCGATCCGAGCGCCAATGTCACGGTGATGCTCGCCGTCTCCGTCGAGACATCGCCCCAGCACTGGCGCGGCTACTCGCCGGTCCGCCTGGAGCGCGCGATAACCGCGGCGGCCTCCCTCGCATCCCACTGCATGGAGAGCGGCTACTCGCTAGGACTGGTCTCAAACGGGGTGCCCATGGTCACCGACAGGCCCGCCGAGCTGCGCCCGTCGCGCAGCGGGTCCCAGCTCAGGGCGGTGCTCGAGACGCTGGCGACGCTCCAGCCGATAACCCTCTCGCCGATGACGGCCCACCTGGAGGACCGGATGGGCCGATTCCCTGCGGGAGCCACGCTCGTGCTGGTGACCGCCTACTTTGACAGCGACCTGGCCGGGGTGCTCTCCCGCCTGAGGGCGAAGGGGCACCCGGCCGCCGTAGTCTACGTTGGCGGCCCGCCGGCGCCGCCGGTGCCGGCGGGCGTTGTCCTCTACGATATCGCCGAGCAGATGGCCCGGCTCGACGATCATGCCGGGGAGGGCGGGACCGGATGAGCCCTGCGTCCCAGGACAGGCTGGTCATCGCCGCACTGGTGGTGTCGGAGAGCGCGTGGATATATGCGCTTCTGGGCATCGTCGGCCTGGCGCTCGGCACCGACGGCAGCCCTCTCGGCTGGCTCGCCGTACTGGCACTGATGGCGGTCGCGGCGGTGGTGGCACACATGCTCTCGCGCCTGCCTTCGGGCAGGTCCGGATCGCTCGTGAGCGAGGCGCTCCCCTATGTTCTGCAGGCGCTGGCGGGCGCGGGCGCCGTGTACCTGGTCCTGGGAACCCAGGTCGACCTGTCCGACGCGTTCTGGGACCTGGACTGGCCCGGGGTCGTCGCGGGCGGCTCGGAGGTTGCGGGCGCCAACTTCAGGGCGACGGTGGGCGCGATAGCCGGGGTGGTGCTGTGGTGGCGGGGCGGGCGTCTCGGCTCCTCGGAGGAGCCCGGCGACGCGCTCGACCGCAGCTACAAGATCGGGACCGTGCTGATGGCCCTTGCGGTGCTGGTCGACATCGGTACCGCGACCCCGCTAAACACCTTCGGTGCGCTGTTCGTGTTCTTCGCGGGCGCGCTGGCCGGGCTCGGGGTTGCGCGCCTCGGGAGGGGTGCCGGGGGCGGCAGGGGGGTGATGATATGGCTGCGGGCGGTCGGCGCGGCGGTGGCCGTCGTGCTGGCGATCGGCTTTGCGTTCAGCCTCGTGCGGCGCAGCATCCTGGACGCGGTGAGCGCGCCGGTCAACGAGGTGCTCTCGTGGATGGGCACCATCCTGTTCTACGCGTTCATCGTCCCGGTCGCCTGGGTGGTGAACGGGGTCGTAAGGCTGTTCGTGGGGCTGTTTGCCGGGGACGGGCCGAGCGGCGACCTGATCCCTGCAGGAGAGTCCATAGGAGAGCAGTTCCTACAGCAGCAGTCGGGACGGACGCCTCTGTATGTGGAGGCGCTGGAGTGGATGCTGCTGGCTCTGTTATCGGCGGCTGGGCTGTTCATCCTCTCCCGTGCGCTTCGCCGCCGGGGCAGGGGGTCGGCGCGAACGCCGCAGGGCGTGAGGGAGTCGGTGAGGGAGGAGGCAGACCCGGTCTTGGACGCTGCCGCGATGCTCTACGGCCTGCTGCCCGCCGCGCTTCGCCGCCGCAGGGTGCGCTCTCCGATCCTGCTGCCGGCGGGGCCGCCCGGGGTCGTAAGGGCGATGCGCGGCTACTACCGCCTGCTCCTGCATGCAGGATCGCTCGGGGGAGCCAGGCCGCGCTCGGCGACGCCGACCGAGTACAGCGGCGAGCTCGACGCCCTGGTCCCCGGGGGCATCGCCACCCGCGCTACGGCCGCGTTCAACGCCGCGTTCTACGGGGGCGCAGAGCCGCCCGCGCCGGAGCTGGACGATATCGGGACCGAGCTCGACCGGCTGGGCGCCCCGGACGTCTAGCCCGGGGCTAGATCAGCCCGAGCCCCCGCACCTCTGCCAGCGACTTCTCGTAGGCGTCGACCGTCTCCTCGATGTCCCGCTCGGAGTGTGCCTGCCCGACGATCAGGCGCGTGCCGTTGCTCATGGGGTCCACCCCGTTGTTGAGCAGGGCCAGGTGCAGCTGCGAGTTGCGCCTCCCGTCGTTCACTTTGGCCCACTCCTCGTCGGTCAGGTGGAACGTGGCGCCGTCCTCCTCGACCTCAAGGTCCACCCCGAGCCGCAGGAACAGCAGCGATCCGTGGCCGGTCATCTGGCCGGGGATCTCCATCCTGCCCAGCAGGTCGTTGATGCCCTCCTTGAGCCTGGCGGCGGCGGCATCCGCCCTCTCGTTCACGTCGCCGTCACGCACCAGCTCGAGCGCCGCCACCCCTGCTGCGGCCGAGAGCGGGTTCGCGTTGAAGGTGCCGGGGTGGGAGACGCGCTCATTGGCGTCGTAGTCGGCGTCGTTGTGAAACTCCATCAGGTTGATGATCTCGGCCCTGCCGGCGACCGCGCCGCCCGGCAGCCCACCGCCGAGTATCTTGGCCATGGTCGTAAGGTCGGGCGTGACGTCGAACCTGCGGGACGCGCCGCCGCGCGAGAGGCGAAAGCCGGTCACGACCTCGTCCATGAGGAGCAGGACGCCGGTCCGCTCGGTGATCTCGCGCAGCCGGCCCAGGAACTCGGGAGATATCGGGTGAAGGCCCATGTGCGAGCCGGTCGGCTCGAGCATCAGCGCCGCTATGTCGTCGCGCTCGGTCAGCGTCTTTTCCACCAGGTCGATGTCGTCGGGCGGAAGGACGATCATGGTGTCCAGCGTCTCTTTCGGGATGCCGCCGAGGCCGGATCCCCCGGCGAGCGCGTAGTCGCTCCAGCCGTGGAAGTGATCGTCGAACTTGACCACCTTGGTCTTGCCCGTGAACGCGCGCGCAAGCCGAAGGGCCATCATGACCGCCTCGGTGCCGGAGCTCTGGAAGCGGACCTTCTCGGCGCATGGCACGAGCTCTCGCACGAGCTCGCCCCAGCGGATCTCCGCATCGGTGGAAGAGCCCATCTGCGTGCCCTTTTCCATCGCCTCCTTGACGGCGCTTACCACCGCCGGGTGGGAGTGGCCGAGGATCATCGCGCCGTGCCCGGTCTTGTAGTCGATGATGCGGTGGCCGTCCACGTCCCACTTTTGTGACCCCTCGGCGTGGCTGACGTACATGGGGAACGGACGCAGCCGTCTCGCGTCATGGGTGACGCCGTCGGGGAACAGGTCCTTGGATCTGCCGAAGCGCTCCATGGAGGCCGGGTGAAGGTCGATGTATCGCTGCTCGATGGGCGTTGTCATAGGGTTTCTCCGATCGATCTTTGTCTGCTCCAAAGGGCCGGGGGGCGGGTCGGTTCCCTCGATCCGCGGGATGCGGCTCCCCGTCACCGGGGCTGCGGCCCGCACCGCCCTTTCAAACACGCGCCTCCCTGCGGACAGGGGTCGGTGGGTGAGCCTAATAATAGGGCCCGCCCGGCGGGACGCGCAACTTGCCGCATCGCCGGGCGGAAACCCGGCCGGCTAGAACTCCAGGTCGAGCGCGCGGCACAGGAACTCGGTCACCGGCCCGGCCAGCGCGCAGGTCGAGTGGAAGCGCTCAAGGAAGTCGGGCGCGGTCGCCTCTCCCTCGCTGAATCCCGCCCACAGCGCGAAGCTGCGGGACTTGAGCACCTCGATGAGGGGGTGTTCGGGATCGTAGCCCCTGGGCGCACGTTTGAGCGGTTCGCCGTGCATGAGGGTGAGGCCCTCGATGCCCTCTGTGGCCCCCTTCCATCCGACAGGGTTTGCGACTATCGCATCGCGTATCTTCGCAAGGGAGGAGGTGTCGGGCCTCCAGATCCCGCAGCCGGCGCCCACGTTGCCGGGCTCAAGGTGCAGGTAGAAGCCCGGTGCGTGGACATCCCGTGCCCTGGCGTGCCGGAAGTGGGCGGCCGCGTGGGTCTTGTAGGGGGATTTGTCCCTGGAGAAGCGCACGTCCCTGTAGATGCGGAACATGGACCCGCCACTGGGGCGTGCGTCGGCGACGAAGTGGGGGCTGATGATGGGGAGGACCTCGCCGAACTCGGCGATGAACTCAAGGAGCGGTCCCTTCACGTGCCGCTCGTAGCGCGGCCTGTTGGCCGTGAACCATTCCCGGTCGTTGTTTAGCCTCAGCTCGGCAAGGAACTGGAACGTCTCTGATCCGAAGTGCGGCTCGGCCAATCTGCGCCCCCCTGGCTCGTCTCAAGGGCGCCCGGCGCGGCGCCCGTGGTCGGAAAGGGGCAATGTTATTGGGCTCCCGGCGGTGCGACAAGCCGCCATGAGGCCGCGATTTCGGGCCGTTTTGGAGCCCCAAAAATTGCCCGTTTCCCCGTATATATAGGCATAAACGTATGCTTGACACCAAAAAAGTGGTGTGATAATTTTCACCAAGCCTCGCGCGGGCATGGATACGGGCGCGCGGCGCCGTCGGCGCTCGCCGTCCGGGTGGGGCTGCATCGCTAAATCACCGAAAGGTAGGCAGTGGATCCGGAAGTTCTAGCGAATCCCCAGTGGAGTGAACTCGGCGACCTGCTAACCAACCTCTGGATCATGGTGGCGCTCGTCGTGTCTTTCGCCACCAACATGCTCATAGCACACAACTGGCTGCCCTCCTTCATTCAGTCCCGCCATATCGATGCCGGACTTTCGCGGACCAGGCCCCTTTTCTACGCACTCGCGCTCGCCTCGTTCGGGGCCGCGATGTACATGCTGTCGCGGGTCGTGGACAACTCGGGTGTCCTGAGGGACTTCTGGGCCAACTACTGGATCTGATCCCTAATCTGAAACCGAAGTACTGATACTTGCTACCAGGCGACTTTCAACCGCAAAGACCCGGACCAAAGAGGATGGCACTGCTGGGGGTGCTTGGCCTGGTCAGCCTTTTCGGCCTCGCGGTCGTGGTGGGAGTCCTCCTGTTCGTCATCTCCTCCTGGCTCGGCCGGCCGGTCAGCGTGTTCGGCTTTACGGAGGGACCCGACCAGCCCATAGCCTTCCCGCACACGGTCCACGCAGGGTCAGAGGAGGAGGGCGGAATTGGGCTCGACTGCACCTTCTGCCACCGCAACGTCACCCAGGGTGCGGCGGCGACGGTTCCGGCCGTGGGGCTGTGCATGTCGTGCCACGCGGTGGTCGGCGACGATCTTCCCGAGGTCGAAAAGCTGCGCGGTTATCATGCCCAGAGCCGCCCCATCGACTGGGTGAGGGTCCATCGTCTGCCCGACCACGTGCGCTTTAACCACCAGGCGCACGTCCAGTTCTTCTCGGAGCGCGACGGCATCCCGCCATCGGCGGTGTGTGCGACCTGCCACGGACCTGTAGAGAAGATGGAGAAGGTGCGGCAGGTCGAACCGCTGAAGATGGGCGACTGCGTCGACTGTCACAGGGACAACAGCGCGCCCACGGACTGCACTACGTGTCACTACTGATGGAATCGATCACGGCATACCGATGGCTCTGACAAGGCGACAGTTCCTGACCATAGTGGGCGGCGGCGCCCTGGGCACCGTCGTGGCCGCCGCGTGCGGGATTCCCGAGGACGAGCTGTTCGTCCAGTCGCCGCCGGGCATGCCCGAGGACCTGGTCACCGGGCTCGACAACTGGTACGCGACCGTCGCCGGCGGATTTCCGACCTCCGAGGGTGTCGTCGTAAGGGTCATGGAGGGCCGCGCAAAGAAGGTCGAGGGCAACGTCGACTACCCGGTCAACCGGGGAAGGCACAGCGCCCGCAGCGAGGCCCTGCTCCAGGAGCTCTACAACCCCGATCGCATTCGCGGCCCGATGGCGCGCGTGGGCGAGCGCGGCGAGGGCAACTGGGAGGAGATAGGCTGGTCCGACGCCATATCGCGGATAGCCCACCAGCTCGGGCAGATAAGGGACGATCGCGAGAACCGCCAGGTGGTGGTGGTCACCCGGCCGTCCGTATCTGCGGCCGGGGTCGTCGTGGACCGGTTCGTCAGCACATACCGGGGCACCTATCTCGGCTACGACCCGCTGGATAACACCAACCTGCGGGTGGTGATGAAGAACCTGTTCGACCAGGACAGGCTCCCCGACTTTGACATCGAGAACACAAGGTACCTGCTCTCGTTCGGCGCCGACTTTCTCAACACCTGGGTATCGCCGGTCCGCTACATGCGCGGCTACGGCGAGTTCAGGCAGGGGGACAGGGAGCGCGGGACGATGGTGCACGTCGACTCGCGCTTTTCGATGACCGGCGCCAACGCAGACGAGATGGTCTTCGTCAGGCCCGGGCGCGAGGGGCTGTTGGCCCTGAGCATGATCCAGGTGATCGTTAGCTCCGGCCTGGCGGACCCGGTGGCCGGCCGGGACATAACCGGCGGCGGCGAGATCGACATAGACCGCTGGGCGCCCGAGCAGGTCTCAGAGGAGGTCGGCGTCCCGGCGGACAAGATAACCCGGATCGCCCGGGAGTTCGCCTCCAAGAGGCCTGCGCTCGCGATCGGCGGAGGCTCTGCCGGGGCGCACACGAACGGCCTGTTCAACCTGACGGCGATCTTCTCGCTGAACTTCCTCGTCGGCGCCGTCGGCGCCGAGGGCGGCCTCAGGTTCAACCCGCCGCCTCCCACCCAGGAGCTTATCGACGCCGAGGCGAACCTGCGGGCGGGCACCGGGGCCGAGTGGCGCGACCTCGTCCGTTCGATGACCGACGGGCAGGTAAAGGCCCTCCTAATCGACGGCTCCGACCCGATGTACGGCCTGCCGGACGCGATGGGGTTGCGAGAGGCGTCGTTCAACGTTCCGTTCATATTCAGCTTCGCGAGCCACCTCAACGACACCGCGGCGATGGCGGACCTCGTATTGCCCGCCCACACCCCGCTCGAGGACTGGGGCACCGACGTCCCGGCGGCCGGGCCCGGCCACCAGGTCGTGGGCTTCCAGCAGCCGGTGGTCCGGCCCTTCTTCGAGGGCCGGGGGAGCGAGCTAGGCACCAGGTCCATGGCCGATGCGCTGATGGCGGTCGCGGCGGAGATGGAACTTGACCTGGGGCTCGGCGCGAGCTCGATCAGGGAGGTCGTCGAGGCCGGGGCGCGCCAGCTGTTCGAGCTCGGCCGTGGCTCGGTGAGGGCCTCGGATTTCCGGGCCTTCTGGGTCGGCGCGCTTCAGCGCGGCGGCTGGTGGGACACCGACCATGGATCGGCACCCCTGGGGGACAGCCCGGCGACGAAGATGCTGCCCGGCGAGGCGCCGGCGCCCGAGTTCGCCGGCCCCGGCGGGGATACATTCCACCTGCTCCCGTTCTCGTCGACCTCGCTCGGCGAGGGCCAGGGCGCACACCTGCCGTGGCTTCAGGCCACGCCGGACCCGCTGACCTCCGCGACCTGGGACACCTGGGTCGAGATAAACCACCGGGTGGCCGAGATGATGGACATCCGCGAGGGAGACCTCCTGCGGGTGGTGTCCGCCCACGGCGGCGGCGGCCTCGCCGGCTCCGGCATAACGGCGATCGCCTACCCGAACCCTGCGGTGCCGCCCGACGTGGTCTCGATACCGCTCGGCCAGGGCCACCGCGCCGGCGGGCGCTACGCCGAGGGAAGGGGCGCGAACGCCCTGTCCATACTGGCCCCCAGGGTCGATGACGAGACGGGGGCGCTGGCCTGGTCCGCGACCAGGGTCAGGATAGAGAAGGTGGGCGAGTGGAGACGGCTGCCCAAGTTCGAGAACAACAACCCGAACTTCGCCCGCGACGAGCACCACAGGGTGATCCAGCTAACGCCTGTAGACAGCTAGCAGACAGTGCAGCACGGGGAACATAGCGACAGATGACCGAAGCAAAGTGGGGAATGGTGATAGACGTCGACCGGTGCACCGGTTGCCAGGCGTGCGTGGTCGCATGCCAGTCCGAAAACAACATCCCCATCAACGACGAGGGCCTGTTCAACCAGCAGCGCGCCAACCAGTGGATCCGGGTCGAGCGCTACTGGGAGGGCGAGTACCCCGACGTAAAGGCGCGCTTCATACCGGTGCTGTGCCAGCACTGCGACGACGCGCCCTGCGAGCCCGTCTGCCCGGTATACGCGACCTACCACAACGCAGAGGGGCTCAACGTGCAGGTCTACAACAGGTGCATAGGCACCCGGTTCTGCGCCAACAACTGCCCCTACCAGGTCCGCTTTTTCAACTTCTGGGAGCCGGCCTGGCCGGAGAGCCTCAAGAACCAGCTCAACCCGGACGTGACGGTCCGCAGCAGGGGCATCATGGAAAAGTGCACCTTCTGCATCCAGCGCATCCGAAGGTCCGGCCGCGATGCAAAGCGCGACGGCCTCGAGGTCGAGGACGGCGACCGCGCCCTGAACCCGGCATGCGTCAACGCGTGCCCCACCGGGACGCTTGTGTTCGGAGACCTTAACGACGAGGACTCGGCGGTCGCCCGGATGGCGGAAAAAGAGCTCCACGGGGACCACGGCAGGGGCTACCACATGCTCGAGGAGCTCGGCACGCACCCGAGCGTGATCTACCTCAGGAAGATCGATAAGTCGGCCAAGCTGCCGGAGGAGGCGCATGGCTAGTCAGGCCGCACACCCCCCGACCGGCTTTTACGCCGACAACCCCGCCTGGGACAGCCACCCGGCGATAACGGGCGACCTGCTCGGCAGGCGCGAGAAGGCCGGGCCGGTCTTTAAGGTCGCCGCAGCCTTCTTCGGGGCGCTGCTCGTGGTCGGCATCGTCGGGATGATCCTGAGGCTCGTCGACGGCGTCTCGGACACGGCCAGGTGGGGCTACACGGCGGCCGTGCTCTCGTTCCTGCTCACCACGGCGTCGGCCGCCCCCATGGTGGCCATCGCGCCGCGAATAGCCAAGGGTCACTGGCGGCGGATAATCTCGCGCCCGGCCGAGATATGGTCGGTCGCCGGGCTGATCAGCCTGCTTCTGTTCATCCCGCTCCTTTGGGCGCTGCCCGGCCTTGAGGACGGGCGGCGGTCCCTGTGGTTCTATCACCCCGGCGACGTGTTCGCCTACTCGCCGCACCTGTGGACGACGCTTGCGATCGTGGCGCTGGTGGTGGTGGGATTTGCCCTGCTGTGGGTCTCGGCCCTGCCCGACTTTGCGCTGCTGCGCGACCGCGCGGACAAGGGCAGCGCCGCGGGCCGGCGCTACCGGTGGCTTGCCCGGGGCTGGATAGGCAGCAGCGCCCAGTGGGACTGGCAAAAGCACCGCCTCGGCATCCTGGGGGCCTTCTACTTCCTGATGCTCGTAACGGTGCACTTCCTTTTCTCGATCGACTTTCTGATGACGCTCGTGCCGGGCTGGATAGATGCGCTCTACCCGGCCACGCACGCGGCGAACGCGCTCCAGGCCGGGGCGGCGACGATGATCATCACGATGTTCGTCCTGCGCAGGTTCTGCGGCTACACAGAGATCGGCATCGACCAGTTCTGGGGCCTGGGCAAGCTCATGTTCGCCCTCTCGCTGCTGTGGTTCTGGTTCTGGTTCTCCAGCTTCAACATCCTCTGGTACGGGAAAAAGCCCAACGAGCAGGCCGTGCTTGACCTGTTCATCCGCGGCCCGTACATGCCGATCTTCTACCTGACGTTCATCACGGTGTTCGTCTTCCCGCTCGTCACGATGATCTGGAACTTCCTCCGAAGGAGCATCTGGGGGCCGACCATGGTCGCCGTCTCGGTCCTGATCGGCACCTTCTTTGACAGGATTCGCATCTACGTCGGCGGGTACTCGGTGAGCGATCAGGCGGCCAACTTCCACGGCATCGAGCATATTCCTGCCACGGTGTATCCCGGGGTTGCGGACGTGCTGATCGTGGTCGGAGCGATCGGCGGTGCGATCTTCCTGTTCCTGATCGCGACCCGGCTGATGCCGGTGATCAACATCTGGGAGCAGAAGGAGCTGCTCCTTTACAAGCTGCACAAAAAGTACCACCGGACCACGGTGCTGGTCCTTGGCAAGCCGGAGTAGTGGTGGGTAATGCAGGAATACACCTACGCCACCGATAAAGAGATAAACCACAGCCTGATCAAGGACGTCCTGGGCATGCCCAGGTGGTGGCTCGGGGGCTTCGGGTTCCTGTTCCTGGTGTGGCTGACGGGCGTCGGGGCCTATGGCTGGGAGCTCAACCAGGGCCCGGGCGTTCTCGGCGTCAACAGGCCCGTTTACTGGGGCTTTCTGATAACCAACTTCGTTTTCTGGATCGGCATCAGCCACGCCGGGATCATGGTCTCTGCGATCCTCAGGCTCACCCAGGCCGAGTGGCGGCGCCCGGTCACCCGCGCGGCCGAGGTACTTACGCTGTTCTCGCTGCTCGCCGCGCTCTCGAACATCATGTTCCACGTGGGGCGGCCGTGGCGGCTCTACTGGGTCGGGCCCTACGACTTTGATCGGGGTCTCTGGCCCAACATCCGCTCCCCGTTCGTGTGGGACCCCAGTGCGGTCGGGACGTACCTGATCGGCAGCTCGCTGTTCGTGTTCATAGCGCTGATCCCGGACCTTGCGGCGGTGCGCGACCGAAGCAGCGGGTGGACCCGCAAGTTCTACGCTGCGCTCTCGCTGGGCTTCCGCGGGACGCCCAGGCAGTGGAAGCTTCAGGCGGTTGCGGGGATCCTGCTTTCGGCGCTGGTGCTGCCGGTGTTCGTCTCGGTGCACAGCATCGTGTCCTGGGACTTCGCGGTGGCGATCGGCGTGGAGGGCTGGCACTCGACGATCTTCGCGCCGTACTTCATCATCGGCGCGATCCACTCGGGCGTCTCCGCCGTGGCCATGGTCATGGCGCTGATGGTCTGGCTGTGGAAGTGGGACAAGTTCATAACCAACGACCACTTCGATGCGATAGGAAGGCTGCTGATCATAGTGGCGACCACGTGGTTCTTCTTCTTCGCCCTGGAGTGGATTTTCGCCCTGTACACGCTGGAGAGCGCCGACATCGCCCTCAGGGAATGGCAGATATTCCAGATGCCGATGGGGCTGCTCTTCTTGCTGTTTTTGATAACGGCGTTCTTCATCCCGGTCCCCGCCTGGCTGTTCAGGGTGGTGCGCAGGAGCCCGGTGTGGATGTTCTGGACGACGATCCTGGTTAACGTCGGGATGTGGCTGGAGAGGTTCCTGATCATCATCCCGGGCCTTCAGAGGCGCCAGCCCTTCGAGTTCTCCTGGGGGAGCTACGCACCCAGCATCGTCGAGATCCTGCTGGTCGCCTCCACGTTCGCGTTCGTGGGCATGGGCATACTGCTGTTCGCAAAGATCTTCCCGCTGGTGCCGGTCTTCGACGTCAAGGAGGGGACGAGGCTCGCGGACACGATAAGGGTCGGCCGGCGCGTGGTGCCGGCGTCGATCAGGGAGTGACGGCGGGCAGGGGAGCCGGCCGGGTTAACGGAGTTACAAAGATGGGCGAGGTGTCGCCATGATGGCCAGGAAAAGCGTCATAGGACTGTTCAAGGGGGTCGACGAGGCCGCCGATGCGCTCGACGCTGTGCGCGCCGGCGGGTTCGAGCGAGACGAGTACGAGATACTCACCGGCACCCCCTACCCGGAGGGTGCGTTCGGGGAGGAGGAGCCGCATCACGGCCTGTTCCGCTACCCGCTGATAGGCGCGGCATGCGGCTTCATAATCGGCCTCGTGCTGACCTCGGGCACCCAGCTCGCCTACCCGCTGGTGACCGGCGGAAAGCCCATCCTCTCGGTGCCGCCCATGGCGATCATCATGTACGAGGGCACCATGCTGGGCGCGATCATCTTCACGGTGATCGGGATAATCATCGAATCGCGGCTGCCCAGGGTATTCATGGGCGCATACGACACGCGGGTCACCGAGGGCTACATCGGCCTTACGGTCACCACCGACGAGGACAGGGTCGGCAGGGCGGAGGAGATCTTAAGGGAGTCGGGCGCAGAGGACGTTAAGCGCGGCTGGGAGCAGAGCGACTTCGACTAGACGCATGGCCCTTACACCCCTTCTCAAGAACCATACGACGGGCGCTGCGCCGCGGGCGCTGCGGGCCCTTGCCGCGGCCGGACTGGTCGTCCTGGCCCTTGCGGCGGCGGGCTGCTACAACAACAACACGGGCGAGACCGGCGTGCTCGGCTTTGCGCGCTTTAAGCTGCCGGCCTTCCCAGAGACCGGCAGCCACGCGACGGTCGTGTTTTCCGAGATGCACTATTCGCCGGCCTTCAAGGTCCAGGAGATGCCGAGGGTCCTGCCCCCCGAGGGCTCCGTCCCGGTCAGCGGGATGGAGATCGTGTACACGGCCGAGGAGTACGCAGCGCTCATCCAGCCCGACGCCTACGCCGATTCCTACGACACCGACGAGACCGCAGAGCTTTACCGGGTCAACTGCATGGTCTGCCACGGCCAGAGCCTTACGGGCGAGAGCGTGATGAAGGACTACCTGGTCCGCGGCGCGGCCCCGGCGGACATGATGGGCGACATAGCGATGAACGCCACCGAGGGCGAGCTGTTCGCGTGGATCTCCTACGGGAGCCGGACGGCGTTCACGCTGGCGATGATCGGCGAGCCCAATCCCACGGTGATGCCCGCCTTCAGGAACCTACTTACCGAGGAGGAGCGCTGGCACCTGGTCTCCTACATCCTCGGACGCCAGGGACGCTAGCTCGGGGAAGCGGACCTGGTCTGGCCGGCCGTCGGTACGCCAACCGGCGTTACCCAGATGCGCTGGGCGACCTCGTAGCTGACCACCGCATCGGCGGCCCCGGTCCTCATCGAGACGACCCCCCGGTAGGGCGCGGCATCGGTGACGACAGCCGTCTCACCGGGCATCACCCCGCTGCGGACGAAGTACTCCAGTAGCTCGCGGTCCTCCTCGGGGATGCGGTCTATGGTGACCGTGGTCCCCGAGGCCACCTTCTCGATGGGGACGGTGAGCCTGTCGCGCACGAAGCCGCTGCCGGGTATGGGGTGGCCGAATGGGCAGGTGGTGGGCCTGCCTAGCCGCTCGTCGATCTTCTCTGCGAGCTCTTCTGAGATGGCGTGCTCGAGGCGGTGGGCCTCCTCGTGCGCCTTGTAGGGCTCAAGGCCAAGGAGATCTACGACCATGCGCTTTGCCAGGCGCTGGCGCCTCACGATGTGCTCGGCCGTCACCCTGCCGGAGGAGGTCAGCTCGATGTCCTTGTCCGGCGGGGTCTCCACCAGCCCCTCGCGGACCAGCCGGCGTATCATGCCGCCGACCGACGGGAGTGAGGTGCCCAGCCCCTCGCCCACGGGCAGGCGCTTTAGCTGCGATGCGAGGTTGGTGGGCGTTACGCGTATCCCCAGCTCGTGTAGCTGGAAGATCGAGACCAGGTAGTTCTCGGCCGCCATGGACAGGCGGGTCTCCCTGGGCGCCTTCTTGGCCCTCCTGCCCGGGCGTCTTCTGGGGGATGCTGTGGCCATCGGGTCGAATCTACCACCGGGCCATCCGCCGGTCAACGAGAGCGGCCGCCCGCGCGCGGGCGCGGGGATCGGCGGGCCGACGGCCCCTGCGCCGGTTGACGGCCGCATCGGTGAGCTAGTAGCATACCTGTTTGTCGCCTGCGTGGGCGGAGGGGTATCACTGTGCCTTGCCTAGGGTACGTGAAAGGGCCCCTCATCCCGTGCCTACGCGGCTCAACATTTGCGGGCTGGGCGGGCCCGCATCAGGTTCTCAGCAAGGAGCTAAAGCCGGACTAGTCATGCCAACCGTAAACCAATTGGTTCGCAAGGGTCGAAAGTCCAAGCGTCGCAAGGACAAGGCGCCCGCGCTCCGTTACATGTTCAATACCCTCAAGAACAGGGGGCGAAGGTACTCGGGCTCTCCGCAGAAGCGCGGGGTCTGCGTTCAGGTAAGGACCCAGACGCCCAAAAAGCCCAACTCCGCCCTGCGCAAGGTCGCCAGGGTCAGGCTCACCAACGGCATGGAGGTCACGGCCTACATCCCGGGCGAGGGCCACAACCTGCAGGAGCACTCTGTCGTGCTCCTCAGGGGAGGGCGCGTCAAGGACCTGCCGGGCGTGCGCTACCACATCATCCGCGGGGCGCTGGACACCGCCGGCGTCGACGACCGAAGGCGCGGCCGCAGCAAGTACGGCAGCAAGAAGACCCAGGCTCTGGGATAGGGCGATACCCACATGGCAAGAAGGCACAGGGCGGAGAGAAGGCGCATAAGTCCCGATCCCAGGTTCGGGAGCACGGACCTGGCCAAGTTCATCAACCGCGTGATGATCGGCGGCAAGAAGTCGACCGCCCAGCGCGTCGTCTACGAGGCGCTCGATATGGCCTCCGACCGGGCCAAGCGGCCGGGGATAGACGTGTTCGACATGGCCGTCCGAAACTCCGTACCCGCCCTGGAGGTAAAGTCACGCCGCGTAGGCGGTGCGACCTACCAGGTTCCGATAGAGGTCCGGCCCGACCGCCGCATGGCGCTGGCGATGCGCTGGATCATAGGCTCGGCACGCTCAAAGTCCGGCCGGCCCATAGCAGAGCGGCTCGCACAGGAGCTGCTCGAGGCCTCCCGCGGCGAGGGCGCCGCCGTAAAGCGCAAGGACGACCTGCACCGGATGGCCGAGGCCAACAGGGCGTTTGCGCACTACCGCTGGTAGGCCCCGAAGATCCCCAATCAAAGACACACGCCAAAGACGAAACCCGATGACGACCAAGACCACCGAGAAAAGACAGGCAAAGACATCCCGCGCCCCTAGGGCCCCGCGGCTGGACCGCACGCGGAATATCGGCTTCATAGCCCATATCGACGCCGGCAAGACCACGGTCACAGAGCGCGTGCTGTACTTCGCCGGACGCATCCGCAAGATCGGAGGCGTCGACGAGGGCACCACGGCGATGGACTGGATGGCGCAGGAGCGGGAGCGGGGCATCACCATAACCTCCGCCGCGACCACGGCCAACTGGAAGGGCCACACCATAAACGTCATCGACACCCCGGGCCACGTTGACTTTACCGCCGAGGTGGAGCGCAGCCTGCGGATCCTCGACGGCGGGGTCGTGGTGCTCGATGCGGTGGCGGGCGTCCAGCCCCAGTCCGAGACGGTCTGGCGCCAGGCCGACCGCTACCAGGTGCCGCGCATCTGCTTTATCAACAAGATGGACAAGATAGGCGCGGACCTTCAGAGGGTGATGGACAGCATCGTAAGGCGCCTGGGCGCAAACCCGGTGGCGGTCCAGCTCCCGATCGGAGCGGAGTCCGAGTTCCGCGGGGTCGTCGACCTGATCGGGCGAAGGGCCCACTTCTACCCGCAGGACGGCGAGCAGGTGCCCACGGAGGGCCCCGTCCCCGCCGAGATGGCCCAGGTGGTCGAGGACTACCGGGCCAGGCTCGTCGAGAAGGTCGCCGAGACCGACGACGAGCTGCTGATGCGCTTTCTTGAGGACGACGAGATCGTCCCCGGGGAGCTCGTCGGTGCGCTGCGCAGGGCGACGATCGCCAACAGGATCGTCCCGGTGCTCTGCGGCACGGCGCTCAGGACCAAGGCCATCCAGCCGCTCATAGACGCGATCTGCTCATACCTTCCCTCCCCCCTCGACGTCCCGGCGATCGAGGGCCGGGACGTCCGCACCGGCGAGACCGTGATGCGGGAGGCCGACCCGGACCAGCCGTTCTCGGCGCTGGCGTTCAAGGCCGTTACAGACGAGTTCATCGGCCGGCTGGTCTACTTCAGGGTCTACTCGGGCACCATCGGCTCAGGGTCGATGGTCTTTAACTCGACCACCGGGGAGCGCGAGAGGCTCGGCCGGGTCGTGCGGATGCACGCCAACCACAAGGAGGACGTGGAGTTCGTCTCGGCCGGCGACATCGCCGCCGCGGTCGGCCTCAGGAAGACCTCCACCGGGGACACGCTCAGCGAGCAGTCCTCGCCGGTGGTGCTGGAGGCGATAACGTTCCCCGAGCCCGTGGTATCGGTCGCCATAGAGCCCAGGACGAGGGCGGACCAGGACAAGCTCTCAGAGGCCCTTGCGAAGCTCTCGGACGAGGACCCCACCCTCCAGGTCAACTACGACAGCGAGGTGGGCCAGACGATAGTCTCCGGGATGGGAGAGCTCCACCTGGACATCATCGTCGACAGGATGCGGCGCGAGTTCAGGGTGGAGGGCAACGTCGGACAGCCCAAGGTCGCCTTCAGGGAGGCGATCGGGACGCCCGCGCGCGGCGAGGGCCGCTTCGTCCGCCAGAGCGGCGGGCACGGCCAGTACGGCCACGCCAAGATCGAGATCGAGCCGCTCGAGGCCGGCGAGGGTTTCGCCTTCGCCGAGGAGATAAGGGGCGGCAACATACCCAAGCAGTTCATCCCGGCCGTCAGGCAGGGCATCAAGGAGGCGCTGACCGCAGGGCCCATTGCCGGCTACCCGGTGATCGACGTGAAGGCAAAGCTCGTCGACGGCTCCTTCCACGAGGTGGACTCGTCGGAGGTGGCCTTTAAGATCGCCGGCTCGATGGCCATGAAGGACGCGCTCGGGCGCGCCAGGCCATACCTGCTGGAGCCGCTGATGCGCCTTGAGGTGACGCTCCCCGGCGAGTACCTGGGCGAGGTGATCGGCGATCTGGGGAGGCGGCGCGCCCACGTAACGAACATCGAGGCGGTGGACGACACCCAGGTCGTCCAGGCGTCGATCCCGCTGGCCGAGAGCTTCGGATACGCGAACACGCTGCGCTCTCTGACCCAGGGACGGGCGGGCTTTTCGATAGAGTTCGACCGCTTCGAGCAGGCGCCACAGTCGGTGGCGACGGCGGCTAAGGCGGGCTAGGCAATGGTCACAAAGCAGAAGATAAGGATCATCCTCAAGGCGTTCGATCACAGGATCCTGGACATGTCGGCGGGCCAGATCGTGGAGGCCGCCGAGCGTACCGGGGCGCAGGTTGCGGGGCCGGTCCCCCTGCCGACGTCGATCAAGCGCTTTTGCGTCATCCGCTCCCCGCACGTGTTCAAGGACTCCCGGGAGCACTTCGAGCTCCGCACCCACAACCGCCTGATCGACATCCTCGAGCCCACCTCAAAGACCATCGACTCCCTGACCAGCCTGAACGTCCCCGCCGGCGTGGACATATCCATAAAGCTCTAGATTCGGAACGCGGCAGATGACGGTAAAGGCGATACTCGGAAAGAAGATAGGCACCACGGAGATGGTGCGCGAGGACGGTGGGATCGACTGCGTTACGGCCGTCCTCGCCGGCCCCTGCACCGTCACGCAGGTAAAGACCGCAGAGACCGACGGATACGAGGCGATACAGATCGGCTTTCAGGAGGCCAGGCGCGCCACAAAGCCGCTGGCCGGCCACCAGAGGCGCTCCGGCGGGAGCTTTCGCCACCTAAGAGAGGTGCGCGCCGACAGGGGCCCTGGTTTTGACCTAAGCGGGGTCGAGGTGGGGGCCACGCTCGACGTCAGCGCCTTCGATGCGGGCGACCGCGTGGACGCCACCGGTGTCTCGAAGGGACGCGGGTTTGCCGGGGGGATAAAGCGGCACGGCTTTCACGGCGGGCCCAAGACGCACGGCCAGTCGGACCGCCACCGCGCGCCCGGCTCGATCGGGGCGGGAACCACGCCCGGCAAGGTCCTGAAGGGCCTGCGCATGGCGGGTCACTACGGGGCGGCCAGGATCACCGTTCAGAACCTCGAGGTGGTCTCGACCGACCCGGCGCGCAACCTCCTGTTCCTAAGGGGCGCGGTCCCCGGGGCGGGCAACTCGCTGCTGTACATCCGAAGTTCGATAAAGGGAGGCCGGGCTTGAAGCTCAGGCTGCTCGACGCTCAGGGTAAGTCGCTAGGGCACATAGACGTGCTCGACGACCTGTTCGACGCGCGCCCGAACCCGGCGCTCGTTCACCAGGTGGTCGTCGGCCAGCAGGCGAACGCGCGGCAGGGAACCGTCAGCACCAAGACGCGTGCGCAGGTCTCCGGCGGTGGGCGCAAGCCCTGGCGCCAGAAGGGCACGGGCAGGGCTCGCGCCGGCTCCATCAGGTCGCCCATATGGCGCGGCGGTGGCGTGGTCTTCGGCCCCAGCCCAAGGAGCTACACCCAGCGCACCCCGAAGCGCATGCGCCGGGCCGCGCTCAAGGCGTCGCTCTCTGCAAAGGCCAGGGAGGGCGAGCTCGTGGTCGTTGACAGGCTGCGGCTGCCCGAGCCGAAGACCAAGCACTTTGTCGCGATGATGGAGGCCCTGGGGGTCTCCGGCTCCGCGCTTGTGGTCGGCGACGGGACGGACCCGTCGGTCCTTCGCTGCGGGCGGAACGTCCCGAGGCTGAAGATGATGCCGGCGTTCCAGCTGAACGCCGTCGACCTGCTCAGGCACGGCAGGGTGGTCATGACCCTCGGGGCCGTCAGGCAGGCCGAGCGGATCTGGGGCGGGCCGTTCGTTCGCTCGGGGCGCGATATCGACGATGCCGACGATCCGGAGTACGAGGGGTAGGAAATGGACGTATCGCGCGTGCTGAAGAGGCCCGTCGTAACGGAGAAGAGCACCGGTCTTACGGAGACGGGGCGCTACGTGTTCGAGGTTGACCCTTCGGCGACCAAGCTGCAGATAAAGCAGGTGGTGCAGGAGGCCTTTGACGTAAAGGTGGTCGGCGTCAACACGATGGTGGTAAAGGGCAAGCGAAAGCGCTTCGGCCCGCGGATGAGCGTGAACAAGAACTGGAAGAAGGCCATAGTAACCCTCGCCCCGGGCGAGTCGATAACGATCTTCGAGGGCGTGTAGGAATGCCGCTAAGAGCACTTAAGCCCAACACACCAGGCCAGCGCGGCGTCGTCCTTCAGACGAACGACGACATAACCACGCGAAAGCCCAAAAAGTCGCTTACCAAGGGTATGAAGCGGCGGGCGGGCCGCGACGGGCGGGGCAGGATATCCGTCCGGCACCGCGGGGGAGGCCACAAGCGCCGTTACCGTGAGATCGACTTCAAGAGGAACAAGCACGGCGTGCCGGGCGAGGTCGCGACCATCGAGTACGACCCCAACCGCTCGGCGCGGATAGCGCTCATCAAGTACCGCGACGGCGACTGGCGCTACATCCTGGCCCCGCAGGGGCTCGGGGTGGGCGACCCGGTGATGGCCGGCGAGGAGGCCCCGGTGCGTCCCGGCAACGCCCTGCCCCTGCGGGCGATACCGACGGGCACCGCGGTGCACAACATCGAGATGAAGATCGGGCGCGGCGGGCAGATGGTCCGCAGCGCGGGCGGCTCTGCGCAGGTGCTCGCAAAGGAGGAGGGCCACACCCTGCTCCGTCTCCCCTCGGGCGAGGTCAGGCAGGTCTCCAGCGGGTGCATGGCCACTGTGGGCCAGCTCAGCGCCGTCGATAACAAGAACGTAAAGCACGGCAAGGCGGGCCGGAGGCGCAACCAGGGCTGGCGTCCCCAGGTGCGCGGCGTGGTCATGTCCCCCAGGGACCATCCCCACGGCGGCGGCGAGGGCAAGTCCCCGGTCGGGATGCCCGGACCCAAGACCCCCTGGGGCAAGCCCGCGCTCGGCTACCGCACCCGGCGCAACAAGTCGACGAGCAAGGACATCGTCCGAAGGCGAGGCAAGAGGTAACCGATGTCTAGGTCCATAAAGAAGGGGCCGTTCGTGGACCCCAAGCTGGCAAAGAAGGTCGAGAGGGCTCGCCGGATCTCGGAAAAGACCGTGATCAAGACGTGGTCTCGGGCCTCGATGATCATGCCCGACATGATCGGGCTTACGATCGCCGTGCACGACGGTCGGCGCCACGTGCCGATCTACATCACCGAGAACATGGTGGGCCACCGCCTGGGCGAGTTCGCTCCGACCAGGACCTTCAGGGGCCACGTGGCAAGGTCCGACAGGACCAGCTCGGTAAGGTAGGGCTGATACGGATGGCATCGACCGCGACTGCGAAAAACACCGGGCTGTCGGTAAAGCGGGTAAGGCCCGTGGTCGACATGGTGCGCGGCATGCGCGTCGACGACGCGCTGAGCACGCTGCAGTACATGCCGTCGCCGGCCGCGGCCGTCGTTGCCAAGGTGGTCCGCTCGGCGTCGGCCAACGCCGAGAGCGAGCTCATCGCGCGGACGGGTGAGCTCAGGATCGTCGGGATATACGCCAACGAGGGCCCGCGGACAAAGCGCCTTCGGATAAGGGCCCGGGGCCGGGCCGCCAGGATCATCCGGAGCAACAGCCACATCACGGTGGTCGTAGACGAGGGGACGGACTGATTTGGGACATAAGACCCATCCAATTGGCTTTCGGCTCGGGATAATCAAGGACTGGCAGGCGACCTGGTTCGCCGCCAAGCAGGGCGATTACCGCGACCTGGTCAGGGAGGACCTTGCGATACGCAAGAACATCGCCGACCAGTACCCGGACGCCGGCATATCCCGGCTCGAAATAGAGCGCTCCTCAAGCGAGGTGGTCGTAACGGTCCACACCGCGCGCCCGGGCATAGTCATAGGCCGCGGGGGCAAGCGCGTGGAGGAGCTCAGGAAGCTCCTTGAGACCCTGACCAACCGCAGGGCGCGCCTCAACGTCCAGGAGATACGCCAGCCGGAGCTCGACGCCTTCCTCGTGGCAAGGAGCGTCGCCGACCAGCTGGAGCGGCGCATCGCCTACCGGAGGGCCATAAGGCAGGCGGTGGGCAGGACCATGCAGGCGGGCGCCAAGGGCGTGAAGATCATCATCTCCGGGCGGCTCGGCGGCGCCGACATAGCCCGGCGGGAGAAGGCGATGGAGGGGCGGGTTCCGCTCCACACGCTGCGGGCCGACGTCGACTTCGCGATAGCCGAGGCGGGCACGGACTTCGGGCGCATCGGCGTCAAGGTCTGGCTGTACCACGGCGACGTGATAAAGCAGCAGCGAGAGCCCGAGTACGAGGAGATGCTGCCGATCGAGGTTACGCTCAGCCCGGAGGAGTCGGCCGCCCAGGAGGCCGCCGTGGCCGAGGCGGCCGCCGCGGCGACAGCTGCGGCCGTTGCGGCCGCGGCCGAGGCTGAGGCAGCCGCCGCCGCAGCAGCTGCGGCCGAAACCCCGGCACCGGCGGCGCCGGAGGAGAGCTGATGCTACAGCCCAAGAGACTCAAGTACAGGCACCACCACCGCGGCCGGCTCAAGGGCGTTGCCAACGCCGGAAGCACGATCAACCTGGGCGAGTTCGGCCTCAAGGCGGTCGAGTCGAGCTGGGTGACGGCAAGGCAGATAGAGGCCGCGCGGCGCGCGATGACGCGCTATGCGCGGCGCGGCGGCAAGATCTGGATAAGGGTCTTTCCCGATAAGTCCGTCACCGCCCGGGCGGCGGAGACGCGCATGGGCAGCGGAAAGGGTTCGGTGGACCACTGGGTGGCCGTCGTAAAGCCCGGCAGGGTGATGTTCGAGATGGCGGGCGTGCCGGAGGAGATCGCAAGAGAGGCCCTCAGGCTCGCGGCGGCCAAGCTGCCGATGGCAACGAAGATAGTCGAAAAGGACCCCTATTAGGCCGGGCGGCCTAGGGGCGCCAGGGGACGGATTTGCCGATAGACGATATTACGACGCTCAACGACGAGGAGCTCGCCGAGGAGCTGGTGGAGACGCAGCGTGCGCTCATGAACCTCAGGTTCAGGGTGGCGACGATGCAGCTCGCCGACGTAAACGAGATCAGGAGGTCGCGCCGCCGCGTGGCGCGGATAAAGACCATCATGAGGCAGCGCGAACTGGCGGGGGCCGGGCAATGAGCTTTGAGAGGAGAAAGGCCCGCGTCGGCCGCGTGGTGAGCGACAAGATGGATAAGACCGTGGTGGTCCGCGTAGAGCATAGGCGCGCGCACCGCCTGTACAAAAAGTCGATCCAGCTGCAAAAGCGCTACGTCGCCCATGACCCGGAGAATGATGCACGACTCGGCGACCTGGTGAGGCTGATCGAGTCCCGACCGATCTCAAAGACCAAGCGCTGGCGGGTCGCCTCGATAATCGAGCGCGGCGACGTCGCCGAGATCCAGCCGGACGAGATAGCGACCGAGCAGGGCGCAGAGCCCGCCCGGGCCAGGCAGGCCGAGGAGGAGCCCACGGCGGAGGAAAGGCAGCCTGAGGCCGAGGTCGAACAGGCGCCTGAGCTCGAGCAGGCAGAGGTCGAACTCGAGGTAGATGCCGAACCGGAGGCCGAGACCGAGCCGGAGGCGGAGACCGCACCGGAGGCGGAGACCGCACCGGAGGCGGAGACCGAGCCGGCTGAGACGGAGCCAGACGCCCCCGAGGCGCAGGCCGAGCCCGAGGCGGGCGAACCTGAGCCCGCGCCGGAGGCTGCGCTCGAGACGGAAGAAGGGGACGCACCCGAGGCCGAGACCGCCCAGCAGCCGGCCGCCGAAGACAAGGCGGAGCCGGCCGTAGCCCAGGCGGAGTCAGAGCCGGAGGCTGCCGAGCAGGGCGAGCCGGAGGCCGGGACGGACGAGCCGGGGCCCGCCGCAGGGGACAAGCAGGCTTGATTCAGATCTACTCGCGCCTCAGGGTCGCCGATAACTCCGGCGCCAAGACCATAAGCTGTATCGGGGTGCCGGGCGGCAGCGGTCGCCGCTATGCGGGCCTGGGCGACATCATCGTCGCCTCGGTAAAGGAGGCCGCGCCGGCCGCCGCCATAAGAAAGGGCGAGGTCGTGCGGGCCGTGGTAGTGCGCACATCGAAGGGCTACCGCAGACGGGATGGCTCGCACATACGCTTTGACGACAACGCGGCGGTGATCGTGAACCAGGAGAACCTGCCGCGCGGGACACGGATCTTCGGTCCGGTCGCGCGCGAGCTGCGGGACAGGAACTTCATGAGGATCGTCTCGCTGGCGCCCGAGGTGCTCTAGGCCGGGGGCTATGGGTATGAAGATTCGAGTAGACGACACCGTTCTGGTCGTAAAGGGCCGTGACCGAGGCAAGCAGGGCAAGGTCGTTCGGGCCTTCCCGGACACCCAGCGCGTGCAGGTCGAGGGCGTAAACGTGGTAAAGAGGCACACCAAGCCCTCGGCGAGCCTTCGCCAGGCGGGGATCATCGACAAGGAGCTCTCGTTCCCGGTCGACAACGTGGTGCTGGTATGCCCGACGTGCGTGGAGCCCTGCAAGGTGGGCAGGCGCTTTCTCGCCGACGGCTCGAAGGCCCGCGTGTGCAAGACCTGCGACGAGATCATCGAGTAGAGGCTGAGCGAGATCATGGCCGAAAAGAAGGCTCCCGCCACCAGGCGGCCACGCCGCCGCAAGGCGGCCGCCGCGGCGCCAGAGGCGACCGAGACCGCGGTCCCGGTCCCCGAGAACGGCTCCGGGCCCAGGGCGCTGCCCAGGCTCCAGGAGCTGCACCGCTCCACCGTGGGTCCGGCGATGATGAAGGAGTTCGGCTACAGCTCGCCGATGCAGATACCGACGATTGCCAAGATCGTCGTAAACGTCGGCCTCGGCGAGGCGCTGACCAACGCCCGGGCTCTCGAGGCCGCCACGGGCGACATAAGCCAGATAACCGGACAGCGCCCCATAACCAACAGGGCGCGAAAGTCGATCGCCAACTACAAGCTGCGCGAGGGGATGCCGGTGGGCGTGAGCGTCACGCTCCGCAGGAGGCGGATGTGGGAGTTCTTCGACCGCCTGGTCGCCTCCGCGCTGCCCCGCATCAGGGACTTCAGGGGCCTTTCCAGAAAGTCCTTCGACGGGCGTGGCAACTACGCGATCGGCCTGCGCGAGCAGGTGATTTTCCCGGAGATCGACTACAACGCGGTCGACAGACTGCGCGGCCTGCAGGTGGTGATCACGACGACCGCGCCGAATGACAGGGAGGGGCTGAGACTGCTGGAAATGCTCGGCGTTCCCTTTGCGAGGACGACAGGCGGCAGGGCCCTTTAGGGGTGGAAGCCGCTCTGGTGGAAGGAGATTAGATTGGCGAAGGTCTCGATGATAGCGCGCTGGAAGAAGCCGCAGAAGTTCAAGACCCGCAGGTACAACCGGTGCAACCGCTGCGGGCGGCCCAGGGCGTTCATCAGGCACGTAGGCCTGTGCCGGATCTGCTTTAGGGAGATGGCACTTACGGGGATGCTGCCGGGCATCCGGAAGGCCAGCTGGTAGGCCATGTCCGTAACCGACCCCATAGCCGACATGCTCACCCGGATCCGCAACGCGGTGATGGTGGAGCACGCCTCAGTGACGATGCCGGCATCGAAGCTGAAGGTATCGATAGCCCAGCTGCTCGTCGACGAGGGCTTCATCCAGGGATTCGAGCTCAAGGAGACCGCCGGTCCGCAGGGCAACATAAAGATCCATCTCCACTACCACGACCGGGGAGACTCGGCCATAACGGGCCTTAAGCGGGTGAGCCGCCCGGGCCTGCGGGTATACGTGCGGAAGGGGGAGATCCCCCGGTACTTCGCCGGGCTCGGCGTCTCGATCCTGTCGACCTCCCAGGGGGTCATGACCGGCAGGGACGCATGGAAGAAGGGAATAGGGGGCGAGCTGCTTTGCTACGTGTGGTAGCGGCGGCGCGCCGAGGCACTGGAACATGTCTAGGGTAGGAAGAAAGCCGATACCGATTCCCGGGGGCGTCACCGCGACGATCTCGGGCGCGGACGTGACCGTAAAGGGCCCGAGGGGCGAGCTCAACCTCGCGGTGCACCCGGCGATGTCGGTCGCCCAGAGCGACGGGACGATCACGGTTGCACGCTCCTCCGACGAGGGCAGCCACCGGGCGCTGCACGGACTTACCCGCAGCCTGCTGGCCAACATGGTGACGGGGGTGAGCGAGGGGTATGTCCGCCAGCTCGACCTCGTCGGCGTCGGCTACAGGGCGAGCCAGGAGGGGCCCGGGGTCACCCTGAGCGTAATGCGCAGCCACACCGTGACGATCAACCCGCCCGAGGGCGTGTCGATCGAGGTACAGGGCCAGAACCAGATAAGGGTCAGCGGGATCGACAAGCAGAAGGTCGGCCAGCTCGCGGCGGAGATCCGCAGGGTCCGCCCGCCCAACCCGTACACGGGAAAGGGCATCAGGTACAGCGGCGAGCAGATCCGCCTAAAGCCCGGCAAGGCCGCCCGCAGGGTCTAGCGGAGGCCACCGCGTCAGACCGGGAGACAGACAGTTGGCAGTCAGCAAGACACACAAGCACCGCACCAGGATCCGGCACGCCCGGTCCAGAAAGCGCATCTCCGGCACGGCCGAAAGGCCGCGCCTGGCGGTGTTCCGCAGCCTGCGGCACGTATACGCCCAGCTCATCGACGATGAGAGGGGGGTCACGATCGCCTCGGCCTGCAGCCTGGAGGGCGAGGTGCAGGCGGGCCGGCCCAAGACCGAGACCTCAAGGGCCGTCGGGGCGCTGGTGGCGAGGCGTGCTGTGGACAAGGGAATAACCTCGGCGGTGTTCGACCGCGGGGGCAACAGGTATCACGGAAGGGTAAAGGCCCTTGCCGAGGCCGCAAGGCAGGAAGGACTTGTGATTTGACGTCCCAGAGGGGCTTCCGCGACGGGCGCGACAGAGACCGGGACCGCGAAAGCGATGACGGCATGCAGGAGCGGGTCGTAAAGATCTCGCGCGTTGCCAAGGTAGTAAAGGGCGGGCGGCACCTGAGCTTTAACGCGGTCGTCGTCGTCGGAGACGGCGACGGCAAGGTGGGCGTTGGGCTCGGCAAGGCCGACGCCGTGCCCGATGCGGTAAAGAAGGGCTCTTACTACGCGCGCCGCAACATGATCGAGGTCCCGCTCTCCGGGAGCACGATTCCCCACGAGATAACGACCAAGTACGGGGGCTCAGAGGTGATGCTAAAGCCCGCCGTACCGGGCACGGGCGTGATCGCCGGCGGCTCGGTGCGCGCGGTCGTGGAGCTTGCCGGCGTAAAGGACATCCTGACCAAGGCAAGGCGCAGCACAAACCCCGTAAACACCGTAAAGGCGACGTTCAGGGCGCTCTCGATGCTCAAGGAGCACGAGGTGGAGAGGGCCAGGCGAAGGACCGTAAAGCAGATCGGCGCCGCGCGCATGGCGCGGCTGGGCGTCGGCCGGGGGTAGGTCGTGTCAAGGCTTTCGATCACTCTTGTCAGGAGCGTCATAGGGAACAAGGCGGACCAGCGTCGGACCGTTGAGAGCCTCGGTCTGAGGAGGATTCGCCAGACCGTGGTGCACACCGACACGCCCTCCATACGGGGCATGGTCCACAAGGTGCGCCATCTCGTCTCGGTCGAGCCGGTGGCAGACTGAGAGCAGGGGAAGGCCAGGGAACTAGGTTGGCAGACAACGACGGTCTCAAGATGAACGAGCTTAGGCCCGCCGCGGGTGCGCGCAAGGGCCGGCGCAGGGTCGGACGGGGTGACGGCAGCGGCCGTGGCACCTACTCGGGCCGCGGCTTAAAGGGCCAGAAGTCCCGCTCCGGCGGCGGGGTGCGGGGCGGCTTTCAGGGCGGCCAGCTGCGGCTGATCAAGTCGCTGCCCATGCTGCGCGGCTTCACCCCGCGCTACCAGACGCGCTACCAGGAGGTCAACCTGGACCGGCTCTCGCGGCTGCCCGCCGGTGCCGAGGCGACCCCCGAGACGATGGCCCAGGCAGGGCTGATCGACTCGGCCAAAAGGCCCGTCAAGGTGCTCGGCAGGGGAGAGGTGAGCGGCCCGGTGGCGGTCGCGGCGCACAGGTTCTCGGCCTCCGCGCGACGCAAGATAGAGGCGGCGGGCGGAACGGTCAGGCAGGTGGACTAGTGGTGCAGAGGGGCGCCGCCGCGCGCCAGCAGGAGGTATCGCGGCCCCAGCTCATCCAGTCGATGATCGACGCGATGAGGGTCCCGGACCTTCGCGCGAAGATACTGTTCACCCTGGCGATGCTGGTGGTGTTCCGCTTCGTCGCCCACGTACCGGTGCCCGGCGTCGACACGCAGGCCCTCAACAGGGCGTTCGAGCAGAACGCCCTGCTCGGATTCCTGGACCTTTTCAGCGGGGGCGCGCTCGCGAACCTGAGCGTCGCTGCTCTCGGGGTGTACCCGTACATCACCTCCTCGATCGTCATGCAGATCCTGACGCCGGTCGTACCGTCGCTGAAGGCCCTGTCACAGGAGGGCGACTACGGGCGCCAGAGGATCAACCAGATCACCCACTGGCTGACGGTTCCGATCGCCTTTCTGCAGAGCTGGGGGCAGCTGACGCTGCTGCGACAGTCGGGCGTCCTGCCCGGGGTGGACTTTGGGCTGAACCTGCCGACGATAGCGATGATCTTCTCGATGGTGGCCGGGACGATGTTCCTGGTCTGGCTCGGGGAGCTGATAACCGAGCGCGGGCTCGGCAACGGCATCTCGCTGATCATCTTCGGCGGGATCGTAGCGAGCTTCCCCAGGATAATCGGCCAGGGCTTCCTGCAGAGGGACCAGGCCGGCGGCCTGCTCCTGCTTGCGGTGTTCGGTCTTGCGATCGTCTACCTGATAGTGCTGTTCACAGAGGCCCAGAGGCGTGTCCCGGTCCAGTACGGGCGGAGCGTGTTCAGGGGCGGGAGGATGCAGCGCCAGTCCGGATCGACGTTCCTTCCGCTCAGGGTCAACTCGGCCGGGATGATCCCGCTGATATTCGCCTTTTCAATCATCATCCTCCCGACGACGATCGCCAGCTATTTCAGAGACCCGCTGAGCGATGGTTTCGTACCGAGGGCGGCGCGGTTTTTCACCGATACGTTCGACCCGACGCACTGGCCCTACTGGCTCGTCGTATTCATACTGGTGGTGGCATTCGCCTTTTTCTACACTCTGATAATTTTTCAGCAGCAGCGCCTGGCGGAGAATCTGCAGCGAAACGGCGGGTTCATTCCCGGCATACGGCCGGGCCGTCCCACCCAGGAGTACCTGAACAAGGTCATCCTGCGTATCACCTGGGGAGGCGCGCTCTTTCTGGGCTTCATCGCGGTGCTGCCGTTCTTCATCTCGCAGGTGACGGACATCCGCGCCCTGACCATTTCCAGCACGAGCCTGCTGATCATGGTCGGCGTTGCCCTGGACACGATGCGCCAGCTGGAGGCGCAGCTTCTGATGCGCAACTACGAGGGGTTCCTCAGATGATGCCGCGGCTCTGCCCGGGGCGGGGTGCGCCTTGAAGAGGGTGATACTGCTCGGTCCGCCCGGCGCGGGCAAGGGAACGCAGGCGAGCCGCCTTTCCGGCGCGCTCGGGGTGAACCTGGTGTCCTCGGGGGACCTTTTCCGGGACCACCTGGCGCGCCAGACCGAGCTCGGGCTGAGGGCGCGCTCGTACATGAGCGCAGGGGATCTGGTGCCTGACGAGGTTACGATAGCGATGGTCATGGACTGGGTTAACTCCCCGGACCAGGAGGCCGGCTTCGTGCTCGACGGGTTCCCCAGGAGCCTGGGCCAGGCCGAGGCGCTCGACCGCGAGCTGGAAGGTCGAGGAGGCCTCTGCGGCGTGCTCTACATCAGGGTGCCGCGCGATGAGCTGGTGAGGAGGCTCGGCGGGCGGTTCATATGCCGCAAGTGCCAGGTGCCTTTCCACGAGGTCTTCTCGCCGCCGGCCAGGCCCGGGGAGTGCGACGACTGCGACGGCGAGCTCTACCAGCGCGAGGATGACAGGCCGGAGGCGGTTGCGAACCGGCTCGATGTCTACCGGACCCACACGGTCCCGCTGGTCGAGCACTACCGGCGAAAGGGAATTCTTGTCGAGATCGACGGCGAGGGAACGATAGACGAGGTGTGGCGCGCCATGGAGGCCGCCGTCGCCAGCCAGGACCGGATGGTCAGGGCCTAGGCAAGGAGGGGTGAGATTCAGCGCTCTACTGGAATGGTGACCGGAAGGTCGGCGCGAAAGCCGGTCGGTCTGACCACGGAGCGGCCAGGGGGAATAACGATAAAGTCCCCGGCCGAGTTCGATGTGATGAGGCGCGCGGGCCGCGTCGTTGCGCGGGCCCAGGAGAACGTTGCGCGCGCGGCGCTCCCCGGCGTCACGACCGCCGAGCTCGACCGCATAGCCAGGCGGACCATAAGGGAGGCCGGCGCGGTGCCGTCGTTTCTGGGCTACCTCGGCTTTCCGGCGAGCATCTGCGCGAGCGTAAACGAGGAGATAGTGCACGGGATACCGGGACCGAGGCAGCTCAGGGAGGGCGACATCCTGAGCGTGGACGTCGGGGCGATAGTCGACGGGCTGCACGCCGACAGCGCCTTTACGGTGGCGGTCGGCCAGGTGGCCGGGGGCGCCGCAGACCTGATCGATGCCACGCGCGAGTCGCTGCGGCGCGGGATAGAGCAGGTGCGGGTCGGAGCCCGCGTCGGCGACATCTCGGCGGCCGTGCAGGCATACGCCGAGGGCAGGGGGTACTCGCTGGTGCGCCAGTACGTCGGCCACGGCATCGGGTACGTGATGCACGAGGACCCGCAGGTGCCCAACTACGGCGAGGCCGGGCGCGGCCCGCTGCTGCGCGAGGGCATGGCCCTGGCGATCGAGCCGATGCTGAACGTGGGCACCTGGAAGACCCGTGTGCTCGATGACGATTGGACGGTGGTGACCGCCGACGGGGAGCTCTCTGCGCACTTTGAGGACACGGTCCTTGTCACGGCGGACGGACCGGTGGTGACCACGGCGAACGATCTGTGATGACAAAGAAGAAGGACACCATAGAGGTAGAGGGGCTGGTGCGCGAATCGCTCCCCAACGCGACCTTCAAGGTCGAGCTCGCCAACGGCCACGAGGTGCACGCCTACATCTCCGGCAAGATCAGGAAGAACTTCATAAGGGTCCTGCCCGGCGACCGCGTCCTGGTGGAGCTTTCGCCCTATGACCTTGCGAGGGGCAGGATCACCTACCGGTTCAGGTAGGCGGCTGGGGCCGGCTGGGAAGGGTATGGCAAGATGAAGGTTTCGGCATCCGTTAAGAAAAGGTGCGCCAAGTGCCGGATCATCCGGCGCAAGGGACGCGTACACGTAATCTGCGAGAACCGCAGGCACAAGCAAAGGCAGGGCTGATATGGCACTTGTGGCAGGGGTGAACATCCCCGACGACAAGCGGGTCGAGTACTCGCTTACGCGCATATACGGCATCGGATCGTTCCAGGCCAGGGAGGTGCTCGAGCGGGCCGGCGTCTTCGGCAACCCGCGCGTCAGGGACCTTTCGGACTCGGACCTGGTCCGGATAAGGGAGATCGTCGAGCGCGAGAAGACGGTCGAGGGCGACCTTCGGCGCGAGGTGAACCTCAACATCAGGCGGCTGATCGACATCGGCTCCTACAAGGGCCAGCGCCACCGGCGGGGACTGCCCGCGCGGGGGCAGAGAACGCGCACGAACGCTAGGGCCAAGCGCGGCCCGCGCCGCCCGGTGGCCGGACGCGGCCAGCGCTCGAAGGTGAAGTAGGCCATGGCCAAGAGACAGAGGACGCGCAGAAGAGACCGAAAGACCGTGCCGGTGGGCCGGGCGTACATACAGTCCACCTTCAACAACACGATCGTCACCATCACCGACCTGTCCGGTGCCGTCGTCTGCTGGGGCAGCTCCGGTACGGTCGGCTTCAAGGGCTCTCGCAAGTCGACCGCCTTCGCCGCGCAGCGCGCCGCCGAGGACGCGGCGCGCAAGGGCAAAGAGCAGGGCCTTCGCGAGGTCGATGTGTTCGTCAGGGGCTCGGGTGCCGGCAGGGAGGCCGCGATAAGGTCGCTGCTGGCCCAGGGCATCGTGGTCACGTCCATAAGGGACGTTACCCCCCTGCCCCACAACGGCTGTCGCCCTCGCAAGAAGCGAAGGGTATAGCGGTCCCATTGAATCTCGACAGGGAAAGTGCCAGTGAGGCAGTTTACGGCCGGGCCCCCGGGAGACCCGGGAGGTCCGCTGGTCGAACGCGGCGTGACGGAGATGGTCGCCGAGGCCTTCCGGATCTACCGGAGGCGCTGGCGGGAGTTTCTCTGGATGTCGGCCCTGGTCCACGCGCCCATAGCGGTGATAGACCAGTTGATCGGCACCGGGGCGTGGGCCATCACGCTTGTGATCGCACTGAGCCTGCTGGGCTCGGCGGCGTTCTTCGGGGCGGCCGTCTCGGCCGTCTGCCAGCACTACCTTCTTGGCAGGGTCGACGTGGGCACCGCCTACCGACGGGCCCAGTGGAGGTACGTGTCGATCCTCGCGGTAACGGTGCTTACAACGGCGGTGGTGGTCGGCGGGGCGCTGCTGGTGTGGATAGTGGTGCCCTTCATTGCGGCGGTGGTCTACGCGGTCTACTGGTCGGTGGCGGCCCCGGCGGTGATCGTCGAGGGGCACAAGCCGGTGGACGCGCTCAAGAGGAGCTTCGGGCTGGTCCGCGGGAGCTGGTGGCGGACCTTCGGAGCGTCGATGGCCTTCGTGCTGGTGGCGGTGGGGATGTCGCTGATCGGCTGGATGCCGTACTGGATAGCGGACTGGTCCGGCGGCGGGGACTCGTCGGCGACGGTGGGCCTGCGGTGGATCGGGCAGATGGTAGTGGCGGTCGGCGTGCCGCCGATCCTGGCGATCTGCTGGACGCTTCTTTACTACGATATCCGGATAAGGAAAGAGGAGCTGAGCCTTGCGAGGCTCGGCGAGGAGCTCGGCCTCGCAGGGCCGGGTGGCCCTCCCGGCGCGAGCAGGGCCGGGGTCACCTAGGGACTCAGGAAGGAGGGAGCCGTGACCCGGCGTCGGCCCACAGGGCGCTGTCGGGGACGGCCATATAGATGGCAAGGTACACCGATCCCAGCTGCCGGCAGTGCCGGCGCATTGGCGAAAAGCTGTTTCTCAAGGGCGAGCGCTGCTACACGCCGCGCTGCGCGGTCGAGCGCCGCAAGAAGCCGCCCGGCGACCGCAGCTTCAGGCGCAGGCGCGCCTCCGAATGGTCGCTTCAGCTCCGCGAAAAGCAGAAGGCGCGCTTTACCTACGGGGTCATGGAGCGCCAGTTCAGAAAGTACTTTGACATGGCGCGAAGGCGCTCGGGCGTAACCGGCGACCTGCTTCTCCAGCTCCTTGAGCGAAGGCTGGACAACGTCGTGTTCAGGCTCTCGTTCGCCGAGTCGCGAAAGCAGGGCCGCCAGCTGGTCTCGCACGGCCACATCACCGTCAACGGCCGGCGGATGGACGTGCCCTCCTACCTGGTAGAGACCGGCGACGTCATAAAGTGGAAGTCGTCGAACGGCTCGGTCCCGGGGTTCGCAAAGGCGATAATGGAGTCGGGGTCGAGGAGGACGGTGCCGGGCTGGCTGAGGCCCGACCCGGAGAACGGGGCGGCCGAGGTGCTCGGCGAGCCCGAGACTTCGCATCTAGATACCGATATCGATGTCCGGCTGATCGTGGAGTTCTACTCCAAGTAGCCGGACGGGGCGGACGCCGGCGTGGCGCTCCGCCAAATCCATCAAGGCTGAGAGGTGTAAGCAGGCATGGTCCTGGAATTTCAGACACTCGCACCCGGCGAGTTCCCGTTGGACGAGCCGGAGGTTGTACCCGATCCGGAGATCAGGATAGTCGAGGTCGAAGGCGACTACGGCAAGGTCTCCATAGAGCCGCTGGAGCGCGGCTACGGGGTCACGCTCGGAAACCCGATGCGCCGTATCCTGTACAGCTCTCTGAACGGCACCGCGGTGACCTGGGTCAAGATCGAGGGGATACTGCACGAGTACGCGACTATCCCGCACGTAAAGGAGGAGGTGTCAGAGTTCCTCCTCAACGTCAAGGGCATCCGGCTGCGCACCGAGGTGGACCGCCCCGGCAAGTTGCGCATGGAGGTTTCCGGCCTCGGCGAGGTGAGCGCCTCGGACATTATGGCCTCCTCGGACTTTGAGGTGGTCAACCCCGAGCTTCACCTCGCGACGCTCACGTCCAACCAGGCCAAGCTCTCGGTTGAGTTCAACGTCGAGCCCGGCGTCGGCTACAAGGCGGCCGCGGTGGACGAGGACCTGCCGATCGGCATCCTGCCGGTCGATGCGATCTTCACGCCCATCCGCAAGGCCAACTACTCGATCGAGCCCACCCGGGTCGGCCAGAGGACCGACTTTGAGAGGCTGGTCCTTGAGGTCTGGACCGACGGGTCGATCACGCCGGTCGACGCGGTCAAGAGGGCGGCCGACGTCCTGATATCGCACCTGTTCCTGTTCACGAGCCTTCAGCAGGGCGAATCGGCGGGGCTAGAGGGCATGCCGATCATGCTGAAGATCTCCCCGGACCAGTACAACATCCCCGTCGAGAGGCTCGAGCTGTCGTCGCGGACCCTGAACTGCCTGAAGCGCGCCGGGGTAGACAAGGTGGGCCAGGTGCTGTCGATGCGCTCCTCCGAGCTGCTTCAGATACGCAACTTCGGGGAAAAATCGCTCACCGAGCTGCACGAGCGGCTCACCCTGATGGGCCTGCCGCTTCCGCAGGACGAGGAGCCGGTGGTCCAGGAGAGCGAGGCAGAGGCGGCGGGCGAGGAGCCGGAGGCTCCGGAGGCACCGGAGGCGGCCGAGGTGGTCGACGGCGAGCAGGCGGAGGAGGACTGATGTGAGGCACAGAGTCGCCGGCTCAGCGCTCGGCAGGCCCACGGCGCACCGCATGCTAATGCTCCGGGGCGCCGTCACCGACCTGCTTCGCCACGAGTCGATCCGGACCACCCATGCAAAGGCCAGGCAGATACGGCGCCTTGCCGAAAAGACGATCACGCGTGGAAAGAAGGGCACGCTCCACCAGCGAAGGCAGGCGGCGGCGTTTCTGACCGACGAGGACGTGGTCGACAAGCTGTTCGCCGAGCTCGGTCCGAGGTACTCGGACAGGGCGGGCGGGTACACGCGCATCGTCAAGATTGGCCAGCGAAGCGGCGATGCGGCGGAGATGGTGATCATCGAGCTGGTCAGCTAGGCCGGCCGCCGGGGTGGTCTCGACGGGTATCGTGGCAAGGCTGGCGTTGATAATCGAATATGACGGGGCCCGCTACAGCGGGTTCCAGTACCAGGAGAACGCCCCCTCGATCCAGGCCGCGCTGGAGGCCGCCGCCGGCAGGCTGACCGGAGAGGCCGTCCGGATCGCCGGGGCGGGAAGGACCGACGCCGGCGTGCACGCTGAGGGCCAGGTGGTTGCTTTCGACTGTGCATCGGCGCTCTCGCCCGGGCGGGTCGCCTCCGGGATGAACCACCATCTGCCGGGGGACATCGTGGTGCGCAGCGTCCATGGCGTGCCGGATGAGTTCGACCCGAGGCGCGATGCGGTCTCCAGGTGGTACCGGTACTCGCTGCTGAGGCGGCGACACAGGTCGCCGCTGTCCGACCGCACCGCGGTGGTGGTCGGCCGGGAGCTGGATCTGGGCGGCATGAGGCGGGCGGCGTGGCTGATGGTCGGGGTCCATGACTTCGCAGGGCTCGCCGGACTCCTTGACGATCCGGCCGCGAGCACGGTGCGCGAGGTCAGCAGGCTGGATATAAGAACCGAGGGGGAGCGGATAAGCATAGACGTGGAAGGAAACGCCTTCCTTCCTCACCAGGTGAGGAGAATGGTGGGCGTGATCGTGGACGCCGGCACAGGAAAGATAGCGTCCCCGCAGGTGGAAGATCTCCTGTCGGGAGAAGGCGAAGCGCCGCCGGCCCGCTCGATGCCCCCGCAGGGGCTGTGCCTGATGAGGGTGCGCTACCCTGAAGAGCTGGGGATCAGCATACCGATGGACGCGGCTACAGAGTAGAGAAGATGACGACAAGGACAAGACCGTACAACGTAAAGCAATCAGACCTTCGGCCGGAGTGGCACGTGGTCGACGCCAGGGGAAAGACCCTCGGACGCGTCTCGACGGAGATCGCAACGCTCCTTCAGGGTAAGCACAAGCCGACCTACACGCCGCACCTTGCCGGGGGAGACTTCGTGATCGTGGTGAACGCGAGCAAGTTCCGCGTGTCCGGCAACAAGCTCGCCGCCAAGATGTACTACCGGCACAGCGGCTACCACGGGGGCCTGACCGAGCAGACGCTGGAGGAGCTCTTGGAAAAGCACCCCACCCGCGCGCTCAGGCAGGCAGTAAAGGGCATGCTCCCGAAGAACATCCGCGGTAAGCACATGCTCTCGAGGCTCAAGCTCTACGAGGGCGAGGAGCACCCGCACCAGGCGCAGGTCAGCGCCAGCAGGGCCCAGGCGGCCCCGGTCGAGCCCCCGGCACCGGCGCGGGCTGCTAAGGCGGCGCAGCCGGAGCCAGCGCCCGAGCCGGAGGCGGAGCTACAGCCGGACGAGGTGGCCGAGGCACCGGTTCCGGATGAGGACCTGGAGGCGCTGACGGTGCCCAGGCTGAGGGAGCTTGCCAGTGAGCGCGGCATTACGGTGCCCGCCAGGGCCCGCAAGGCCGATATAATCGAGGCGCTCAGGTCCTGAGGACCGATAGAGCCTACTAGGAGACCGAGTTGGTAGAGCAGCAGACTTACTACTATGGCACCGGCCGCCGCAAGGCGGCGGTCGCCCGCGTGAGGGTGTACCGGGAGCGCGGGCCGATCGTGGTCAACGGAAAGCCCGTTGAGGAGGCCTACCCGATCCCCGCCCTTCAGCAGATGATCTTTACGCCCATGCGCGTCGCGGGCGTGGGCGGGCAGTACCGGGTCGTCGCCAAGGTCTCCGGCGGCGGGCACACCGGCCAGGCCGGCGCGCTGCTCCACGGCATTTCAAGGGCGCTCTGCGAGGCCGACCCGGGCCTCCGGCCGGTACTGAAGAAGGCCGGGCTCCTCACGCGCGATGCACGCGTTAAGGAGAGCAAAAAGTACGGTCTCAAGAAGGCCCGAAAGGCGCCCCAGTACACCAAGCGCTAGCGCTTGGGCCACAGGGCCTGGCCCTCAGGTTCGTCGGAGAGACAGCCCGTCGACCTTAACGCAACTAATCGTGCCTGTAGCGACCAGGGCACCAGCCGGCGCTGCCTGAGTAAGTCGCAATCCGCGGTTCACGGATCTCCTGGGCCCTCTGTCAGTCCCTCAGGGCGATTGAACTCGGTCCTTGGCCGAGGGCGCTGGTGATACTCACATCCTGAGGGGCCGGTGCCTTGAAGCGATTTCCCAGGCGCAGGCTGCGCTGATCACTATGTCGCCGGCTTCGTCTTCTACCGCCCGCCGTGGGCGTGGCGAAGAATGTGCGTTGCCGGCGGACCACCAAATCAGCGCGTGGGTGTCGAGCGAGAGCCTGGGGTGGACCACCTGAGATGGGAATTGGCCGCCTCGGGTTGTCCAGGTAGCGGCAGATCACGTCAGGTGCACCCGCCCTGATTTGTCGCTAAACGGCGGCCGCAAAATGCCGCTTCACCTCTCCGGTGCCCACGAACTGGGAAAGGAGCCGGTAGTTACCTGATTCAAAACGAATCCGCCCGGCGACAATCGCCGGATGAACCTGAGCGACCGAAGCCATGCTCAGGACAGTCATGGGTGACGGATCAGAGACGATATCGCCGTCGCCCCATATGCCTGGAGGTATCAGGGCGTCTTGGGCCAGTCGGTCAGCTTCCTGCTCGGTGGTGTCGCTTCCGACAGACCTAACCCTTCGAAGGGAGTGATCATCTAGGAAGCCTGTCTCCTCGGTGGAACTACCCATGTGGAGGACTACGTGAGCCAGCTCGTGCATCATGGTGAACCAGAAGTTATCAATTCGGTCGTAGCGTAAGGTCAGGCCAATAACCGGCCTCCCTTCACGGAGACTCAAGGCAGCGCCGTCAAGATACGTCCTGGGTAGATGCTGTACGTACTCTACCCCTATCCCGTGCTGAGCTAGTAGATGAGTAGCCCGGACCGGCCCATCTTCCCAAACGCTCACCCTGGCCACCTGCCGCAGCAGCTGGGGTGTAACCGCCCCGGGATGGTATTTCTCGTCCGATTGCTTCTCCCCAGCCTGGGCCATCACTTGCCAGCACCAGGCCCTGAGCGCGTAGTCATCGGCCTTGACGTTAACTCGTCGGCTATCGCTCTTCCTGTACAAAGGGGCCGCGGCAAAAGCCCTGCCGCCGGCCCTCTCCATCAGCCCCGTAATTAACTCCTCCGCATGGTCCTTCAGGCCTTGGACTTGAGGAATCCAACCTGCCTTAGCCATAGCACTGAGGGGAAATCTGGGATACTCAAGACCCGGCGGTGCGTCTGGCGGGCGTGCTCCCGGTTCTTGCAAGAGGACGTCGGCTGGTACGCCTAGATGATGGTGAAGGGCCCGGGCCATGGACATGGTAATCGGTCGCTTCCCTGCCAGGACCTCGGAAACCCTGGCCCGACTTCCGATGAAGGGCACAAGATCGCGTTGGGTGAGGTCCTGCTGGTCCATCCGAAACTTGATGGCGGAGATAGGATCGGGAAGGCCTATGGGATCGAGCCGCTCTTCATAGAGTTCCACAAGGTCAGTAAGTACATCCAACTCGACCCGGCCGGGATCATCCCCGTCGTCCGCTCGCCCTTCAGAGACGGAGAGTGCGTCCATAAGCTCGGTGATCCGGGTCAACGCAGCGTCATAGTCCTGTTCTGAGCGAATCGCCCGGATATGTGCCATGACTACACCTCCTCCACATTGATGCGGTCATATTCCTCGTGGGTGCCAACAAAGCGTATATAGACTGTTCGCCCCGGGTAAAAGACCCTCACAACGATTCGAACTTCATTGTGTCGGATTCGAAATACGACCCGGTTCCCTCCGATTATGCTGGCCCTTGGGTAGCGGTTGACCACTTCAAAAGGAGTGGACCAGTCCGCCCGCCTTGCCTCGCTATACCATGCCTTAAGCGGCTGCTCGGCTTCTGGATGACGATTCCAGAATTCACGGAGTGCTCTTCTCGATATGATCCGCACAACGGATTATTCTAGCTCCCAATTAGAGAAATAGTAAATTGTTCCCAAATTGACGTCAAGAGACTCAGAGTCCGCCTCAAGTATAGGCGGCGGCGGCGTGCTAACATCACGCCGTAATGCGAGTCACCGGCGTTAAGGCCTTTCTCGTCCACCCGGCTGAGGCCGGATCCGTGTATGGAGCTGGGTCCAAGAACCTCTGCTTTGTGAGGCTCGATACCGACGAGGGTATAGTCGGCTGGGGCGAGTGCTACACCCAGTCCGACCGTGACACGCAGATCGTCGCCCACGTCGACCAGCTCGCCCGATACCTGGTCGGGCGCGACCCGGCCCGGGTCAAGAACTTCACCCAGATCGTCTACGACGACGTGGCGGCGCGCCGGGGGTCTATGGACCTGTTCAGCGCGCTGAGCGGTCTTGAGCAGGCGATGTGGGACGCGAGCGCAAGGGCGCTCGGCGTTCCGGTGCACTCGATGATGGGCGGTCCCGTACGCGACCGGCTCAGGGTCTACGCCAACGGCTGGTACGGAGGCTCAAGGGATGCCGCCGAGCTTGCCGAGCGTGCCGCGGCCACCGTGGAGCTGGGCTTTGACGCGCTCAAGTTCGACCCGATTCCGGGGCCCTGGCGGACATACGTGGGCGATGACGTCCTTCGCCGCGCCGCAGCGAACGTCGCGGCGGTCAGGGAGGCGGTCGGACCGGGGGTAGACGTGCTGATCGAGGTGCACAGGAGGCTGGCCCCGATGCACGCGGTGCGGCTGGCCAGCGAGATAGACCAGTACCGCCCGTTCTGGTTCGAGGAGCCGGTGCTCGCAGAGAACATGGAGGCGCTCGCGGCGGCCAGGGACAAGATCGCGATCCCCGTGGTGACCGGGGAAGAGCTTTACTCCAAGTTCGAGTTCAGGAGGGTCTTTGAGACGGGTGCCGCGGACATCATAAACCCGGACGTATGCAACGTAGGCGGCATCATGGAGATGCGGGAGATCGCGGCGATGGCCGAGACCTACATGGTCGGGGTCGCCCCGCACAACTACAACAGCACCTCTATCGGCCTTGCGGCAACGGCAAGCGCCGCAGCGTGCATGCCCAACTTCGTGATCACCGAGTTCTTCGTCAACCTGGACACGCTCTCGCGCCGAATCACCCCCAGCCCGTTTGCGGTCGAGGAGGGATCCATCAGGGTCCCGCAGGGTCCGGGCCTGGGCATGGAGCTGGACGAGGAGGCGCTCGCCGCCCACTCGTACCGCCAGTTTCCTGCGCGCGATTTCGGAGAGCTGCACGATCCCTGAGCGGCGTGGCGAACCCTAGAAGGCCAGGAGGATCAGATGGATGACGCCGAATTCTCGGCATTAACTAAGAGGGCGGGCTACCGGCTGACCGAAGCCGAGGTCACGGACCTTAAGGCTCGCTTTGAGACGGCCATGCGCATACTCGCCCCGCTCGGTGAGATGGACCTGGGCGACGGCGACCTGGCCGTGGCCTTTTCACCCGAGGCCGAGCCCAACAGGGAGCGGAGATGACCGCTACGCCCCTGCACTACCTGACCATCGCGGAGGCCGGCTCTCTACTGAGGTCCGGGTCGCTGTCGCCGGTCGAGCTGACGGATGCGTTCCTTGCGAGGATCGAGGCCCTGGACCCTTCGCTGAACTCCTACATCACCGTCACGGCGGACCTTGCTATGGAGCAGGCCCGCCGCGCCGGGGCCGAGCTCTCGGCCGGGCGCGACCGGGGGCCCCTACACGGCATACCCTTAGCGCTGAAGGACCTTTTCGATACCGCGGGCGTGCCGACCACCTCGGGATCGAGGATCTTCGCCGGCAGGGTGCCCAAAGAGGACGGTACGGTCACCGCGCGCCTGGCTGATGCCGGGTCGGTGCTCCTGGGAAAGCTCGCGATGAGCGAGAACGCCGCCGGGGGCCCGGACCCGACGAGCGGATTTCCCGTCCCGAGCAACCCGTGGAACCTTGAGCACCACGCGGGGGGATCCTCCAACGGATCGGCCGTTGCCGCATCGGCCGGCCTTGCCATGGGGACGATGGGCTCGTGCACCCGCGGTTCGATCCGCGCGCCGGCATCTTTCTGCGGGGTGGTGGGCCTGAAGCCGACATACGGGCGGGTGTCGCGCCGGGGCGTACTGCCGCTCAGCTGGACGCTCGATCACGCAGGGCCAATAGCGCCCACCGTTGAGGACGCAGCCATCATGCTCGGGGCGATCGCGGGCTACGACCCCGGCGATCCGACGAGTTCGACCGCGCCCGTTCCCGACTACCGGGCGGCCCTTGACGGCGGCGTAAGGGGCATGCGCATCGGCGTGGCGCGCCACTTTTTTTTCGACGAGACAAGACCCATGGTCCAGGGCGAGCCGCTCCGGCTCGCCGACCGGGCGATCGAGGAGCTGGAGTCACTCGGTGCGCACATAGAGGAGATCTCTATCCCCGCGCTCGATGTCGCCGATGCGGCGGCCCTGGCGATACTGCTCGGCGAGGGCTATGCGTTCCACGAGCGCAACCTGCGGGAACGCCCGGAGCGCTACGGCGAGATGAACAGGGCCGAGTTCAGGGTGGGCGGGCTCTTTTCGATGACCGAGTACGTGCAGGCCCAGCGCGCCCGCGACGTGCTCAAGGGACAGTTCGCCGACGCCCTGAGCAGGGTCGACGTGATAGCGTCCCCGACATTCGCGGTCGCTGCGCCCCGCCGAGACGCAGGGCCCGGGACCGCCGTCACGCCGATGCCCAGCTTCACGGGCCCCTACAACCTGACCGGTCTTCCGGCGATCTCCGTTCCATGCGGGCTGACCGAGGCGGGACTTCCCTCCGGCCTGCAGCTTGCGGCAGGGCCGTTCATGGAGTCGACGATCCTTCGGGCGGCCTACGCCTACGAGCAGGCGTCGGGCCACATGAGGCCCCGTCCCCCAATCTAGGCGCCGTGGCCCGTCATGCGTTCGATGAACCGGCCGATTCGGCCGAGCGGTGGATGGTCTCGTGCGGCGCCGCGGGGGACCGGCGAGGTAAATGACCGATAGGCGGCAGGGGGCGGTGTTTTCGGCCGACCGACGCTACCGGTACCTGCTCACGCGGAGAATCGATGTGGACGCCGGGGCGGGCGGGCCTGCCGCCGGGGTAACGTTCATAGGTCTCAACCCGTCGGTGGCGGATGAGCGCGCTGACGATCCGACGATCAGAAGGTGCATCGGCTTTGCCCGAAGGTGGGGAGCGCCGCGGCTCAGCGTGGTCAACCTCTCACCCCTGGTGGCGACCCACCCGTCCGATCTGAAGGCCGCCGGCCCTGAGCCCGGAGACGTTGCCAAAGCGAACCTTGAGCACGTGGCCTCGGTGACGCGCGGGGGGGAGATGGTGGTTGCCGCCTGGGGGGTTCTGGGCGCCGTCGAGGGCCGGGACGGGCGCATGATGGAGTTTCTGCGCGGCTCGGGCGTTCGGGCCGTCTACTGCCTTGCGCAAAACTCTGATGGTTCGCCGCGGCACCCGATGTATATGCCGGCTGCGACAGAGCCCGCATTATTCCGCGAATTCGGGCCGGCCCGGCCGGGCTGAGGAGGCCGGCGGGCCTAGCCACCGGGTCCGAAGAGGATAGGGAATCGCCCCGGGAGGCTGTTTTCGCCGAGGGCGGGTGGCGCGTATAATCCGGCATGGAGGCACTGGGGTATTGGCGGAGGCCGTGCAAGGGGGGCAATTGGTGGCCTTCAGAAAGGAGGTTATGCGCATTGGATAGTAGTAGTTGGAGGTGTTCCAGGTAGGTGTTCCTTGGAACGCCTCTCATCAGGCCCCCGATTTAGCAATCTAGATCGGGGGTCTGTACATTTATGGCCATTAATCTAGCTGTGCGTCGTTACCGCCCCTCGCGGGCTGCCCGACTGCGCCTGGCCTCTGCCTAGGGGGATCCGATGCCCGAGAAGGTTACGATTCACGCGTTCCACAAGGATGTGACCGATGGTCCCTTCCCTGTGCCGCATTCTCAGTGCAGCAAGCGCATGGTAGGCAGAGATTCGACCTTCCTGATGGCAGTTGATTTCCTGGCGCTGCAAAAGCAGGAGACGCAAGACGTAACGCGCCCGCTCTGCCCCGAGTGCATCGCGGTGCTATGGGGAATACGGCAGCCTGTCCACTCCGCAACACTGCAGCCGGCGCCCTGAGCGCCCCGTCCCGCCCGCACTGCGATTCAGGGCGACACTTCCCCGGGCTTCTTTGGCATCAGGCGACCTCGATATGGGTTAGCTTGAAGTCTCCACCCTTGAGCAGAAGGGGCTCCCGTGTGGCTTCCGCAAGTGCATAGGCGAAGCAGTCGCCGGAGTTCAGTCCGGCCCACCGGCGGTCGTGAGCAGAACCGCCGGCTGGCGATGATGGAGGGTTCAGCCTCCGAAGAAGCGGCGCGGATTATCGACGGTGATGCGGTGTATGTCGTCCTCCGTCGCCCCCAGTTCGAGCAGCCGTGGAATCTGGCGCCGGGTGATATAGAGGAACCGGTCGGGGTTGTGCTCGTCGAATCTCCTGCGTGTGTCCTCTCCGTTGGTGCCCATGTAGATCGACCAGTCGTGTCCCACCATCACCCTGTCGGCCAGTCCCGCATCGATCAGGGCCTTGAGCGTGCGGGTCCGCTCCTCAGCCGAGGGCGCCTCACGGATGGGCGCCCCGGGGGTGCGGTCCATTCCGATCCAGGCGCCGGCTCGCGCAATGCCGGTGAGGTAGTCCATGTCCGTCGTGTCATTGGAGTGGCCTATGTAGACGCCGGCCAGGTCGACGCCCTCATCGGTCAGCACCTCGATCTGGAGCTCGCCGACCCGGCCCGGGGCCCAGCTGTGCGCCGATATGGGTACGCCGGTGGCCCTTGACGCCCTGGCCGCGGCCCGCAGGATGATCTCCCCCTCCGCCGTCACGCCCTCCGCGTCGTTTGCGACCTTGATCACGCCGGCCTTTATGCCCGTGCCTTCGATGCCCTCTGTGATCTCGCGCACGTAGAGCGCTGCGATATCGTCCGGGTCCGCCTCCCAGAATGCCCGGGGGATGTCGCGCCAGGTGCCAGTGCAGCAGATGATGTTGATACCAGAGCGCTCTGAGACCTCGGCGATCAACTCTGCGTCCCGGCCGAGGTCAAGGGTCGTAACGTCCACCAGGGAGTCGACGCCCTCGGCCTTGCACTCGGAAAAGTGCGCCACGGCGTCGCGGACTATCGCCTCGCGATCGATGAACTCCGGGTACACGTGCCTTATCCCGGCGCTTGAGAGCATCACGTGCTCGTGGGACAGCGTAAAGCCGAGAGAGCCGGGATCCAGCGGGCCTAGGACGGTGTTTACTGTCTGCACGGGCTCCCCCTGCGAATCAGAATCCCTCGATCAGCGCGGCGCGCACCAGGGCGAGTGCGTCCAGGCTTATGCGGGTGCGGTCGGGGCGCCCGCGCCCCGACAGGTTGAAGGTTCTGCGGCGCACGTTGGCACCGTCGGTCACGGCGATGTAGGTCTGGCCCTTGGCAAGGTTCTCGGCCCGGTCCGAGGGGTCCGGAACCCCGTGCACAGCGATTCCCAGGTCCGCCTCGGCCTGGGCCCTGACCGACAGGGCAAGGCGCCCTGCGAGCTCAGCTGGGCCCTCGGGATCAGGCCCGTCGCCCCCGGCGCCTACGAGCCGCATTATCGGAACAAGGCCGTTGCCGACGACCGCCTCGACGAAGCGCTCGGGCGTGGCATCGCGCAGTCTCTCTGCGACCATGCCGTGCGTTACGTCCTCGTAGGATGCGATCGTAAGGTCGCGTTCGGCCAGCAGGCCGCCCACCACCATCTCCATGGTCTCTGCGTCCGCCGCGAACACGTGGTCGCCCAGCAGGGTGCGGACCTGGCGCTCTATCGGCTCTATGAGGCGCTGCGCCTCGGGGACCGATGAGGCCTTCGCCGCTATGCGAACATCCACCTGGCCGGGGTGTGCGAGCACGCCCACGGTGGGGTTGGACGAGCTCGCGATCAGGTGGCCTATCCGGTCGTCCACATTGCTCTCGCCGAGCTGGGCGACCTTGAGCACCCGGTAGGTTATGACCTCGGAGAGGCCGTAGCGCTTTCGGATGTAGGGGACCACCTCATTGTCGAACAGCCACTTCAGCTCGAAAGGCACCCCGGGAAGTGCGAAGACTACGCCCCGGATATCCTCAACGGCGAACGATGGAGCCGTGCCGTTGGGGTTGTGTATGGTGAGCGCGCCGTCGGGGATGAAAGCCTGGCGCTCGTTGTTCTTGGTCATCAAAAAGCCGCGTGAGCGGAACATTCGCTCGATGGTCTCAAGGAGCTCACGGTCAAGGACGAGCTCTCGCCCGGTGACCTCGGCGATCACCTCGCGGGTGATGTCGTCCTGGGTCGGCCCCAGCCCGCCGCCGCAGATGACGATGTCCGCCCGGTCGAGGGCGCGGTCAATCACCTCGCCCATGCGCTGGCGGTTGTCGCCGACGACCGACTTGTGGAACAGGTTGACGCCCAGACCGGTAAGGCGCTGGGCCATCCAGGCCGAGTTCGTGTCGACTATCTGCCCGAGCAAGAGCTCTGAGCCGATGGATACTATCTCAGCGCTGGGCATGATCGGATCCGGAGGGCATCCCGCCCGCCGCTAGTGCCTCTCCCTGAGGATGGCGGCGCCCGCGCTCATGGCGCGCAGCTTAAGGTAAGCCTCGTCAATGTCCATGGGGTTCTGGCTCGAGGGCGAGAAACCGCAGTCGGGGTTGAGGGTGATGCGCTCGGGGGAGACGTACTCCATCGCCGCCTCGGCGCGTGCGGCGACCTCTTCGGGCGTCTCAACGTGCGTATCGGTGTGGTCGATCACCCCGAGGCCCAGCACCTTGCCCGCCGGAAACCGCCTGAGGGCCTCGATGCCGCCGGCATCCGGGGTCGCAAGCTCCATCGCGAAGCGGTCGGCGTCCATCTCGCCGAGGGCGTCCATTATCAGGTCGTAAGGGCCGCTCGTCGCGTGCTTGCGGTTAAAGTGCGCGTGGCAAAGGTGCACCGAGACGGGCACCGCGGCGCCATCTACGACGGCGTTCACCGAGCTGACCGAAAGCTCCATCTCGCGGTCCACGTCGGTGATCCCCTCCCTCTCCCTGTAGGCCCCGTCGACCAGCAGCGCAAGCCACGGCTCGTCGAGCTGGACCGCATCCACTCCCTCAGCGGCGAGGCGGGCGATCTCGTCGCGCACGATCGGGACGCACTCGTCGATGAACTCTTCCCTAGAGGGATAGGCGGCGCGGGAGTGCTCCTCGGTCCACATCCGCCGCCCGATGGTGTACGGGGACGGGACGGCGATGATTATCCGCCCGCCGGCGCGGGCGCGAAGAAAGCGCGCCTCATCGACGGCGATGGGCCTCCGGGGCGCAAGGCGCTCGACCACGGCCGGATAGGGGAGCGATGACACCCGGACCGGGCCGTCCTCGGTGTGAAGGTCGTAGCCGAACCCGCCGACCGCGTCGGCAAATACCTTTACGTAGCTCTCGCGGCGCCACTCCCCGTCGGAGATGTAGTCGAGGCCCGCGCGCTCCTGCATCGCGATCGCCGATGGGACGGCCGCATCGAGAAGGCGGTCCGCCTCCTCCCAGGATACGGCGCCCGACTTTCGGTCCTCTATGAGCTCGCGCACCCACTCGGGGCGCGGCAGGCTGCCTACGACGTAGGTTTCGAACATCTCCCCGGTCCGTCTTGTCTCCGTGATCCCGCGGGCGACCTAGTTGCCCCCGGCCCTCCATCGCTCCACCGCGAGCTGGCCGCGGGGGCTCACCGTCCTGCTTATCTCGACGTTGACGACCGCCGGCCGCCCGCAGTCAAGGGCCTCCGCAAGGGCCGGGCCGAGCTCTGCCCGGGTGGTCACGTGAAAGCCCTCGGCACCGAGCCCCTCTGCCACGACGTCGTAGCGCGTGGCCAGAAGGTCGGTCGCCACCGGTCTCCCGTAGGCCCCGATCTGGATCTGGCGGTCTATGCCCCAGGCCGCGTCGTTTCCGACGATCACGGTGATGGGGATGTCGTGCCTTACGGCGGTGTCCAGCTCCATGGCGTTAAAGCCGAATGCCCCGTCCCCGGTGACCAGGATCGCCCGTCCGCCGGGGCTGGCCAGTTTCATCGAGAGCGCGGTGCCCATCGAGGCGCCAAGCATACCAAAGGTCGAGAAATACAGGTGGCTGAGCGGTGCGGTTGCGGGGATGTAGGCGCGCCCGAAGTGCCCGAAGTCCCCGCCGTCGAAGGCGACCGAGTCTCCCTCAGACAGCATCGGGCGAAGCTCCGCGAACACGCTCATCGCGTGCAGCGGGACCCCGTCGCCATCGAGGGACTCGAGCCAGGCCTCCATCTGCCGGCGCTCCGCGGAGAGGCGCTCCAGCCACTCCGACCGGTCCGCGGCCCCCGCGCGCTTCTCCCCCGCGCGGTCCGCCAGCTGGCCGAGCACGGCGCTAACGTCACCGGCAAGGGCGACGTCTACGGACCTGTTCCTGCCGATCTCCCGGCCCTCGGGGTCGATCTGTATGATCGCCGCGCCCGGGCCGATCGCGGGCGGCATCGCGTATCCGACCGAGAGGTCCTGTCTCTTGCCGGCCAGGATCACAAGGTCCGCCTCGGGAACCAGGCGCGTAGCGCGGTTGAGGCCGGCGTCGTAAAAGCCCGCGCACAGGGGGTGCTCATCGCTGATCAGCCCCCTTGCGTCTCCCTCGGTCATCACGGGAACGCCGGCGGCCTCGGCAAAGCGAACGAGGGTCTCCCCGGAGCGACCGTATGATGCGGCCGTCCCGGCGATGACCACCGGGCGCTTCGCCTTCTCGATCAGGCGCGCGGCCGCCTCCACCGCGGCAGGGTCGGCCCCCGTCGGCGGGGGCGGGCCGGCGGGAAGGTAGGAGATCTGCGATCCGTCCACGGCGGCCTGCTGGATATCCACCGGTAGCGTCAGGTGCACGGGGCCGCGCCTGCCGGAGAGGGCGGTGCGCAGGGCCGCGGCGACCATGTCCGGGATGCGGGCGGGGTCGGTGACGATCTCTGAGAGCTTGGTGACGGGCCGCGCCATCCCCACCTGGTCTATCTCCTGCATCGCGCCGCGGCCCAGCTGGCCCAGCGGGGCCGATCCGCCGATGGAGAGCATCGGGCTCTCTGCGTGGGCGGCGTTTGCAAGGGCGGGAACGACGTTGGCAAATCCCGGGGTCGTCGCGAGCACAACGCCCGGGCGGCCCGTTACGCGGGCCCAGGCGTCGGCCATGTGGGCGGCCGCCTGCTCGTGGCGCGTATCGACAAAACGGAAGGGCCCGTCGGCCATCGCGTCGATGGCGGGGAGGACGTGGTCCCCGGCGATTGTGAAGACCTCCTTCACCCCGAGCGCCTCCAGCGTTCGGGCGAGGACGTGTGCGCCGGTGAGCGGGTCGGGCGGCATGGCCGGGCCATTCTATCCCGGCGGGCCGCTCGGTGCTAAACTCGGCGCATAAGCGCCCCCGGGAGGCACATTGGACTCAGGCAACGGGACCGGGCCGGGCCCGCTCAGCGGCCTAAAGGTGATCGACTGGACGATCTGGCAGTTCGGCCCGGTCGCCGGGATGATGCTCGGCGACCTCGGGGCGGACGTGATCAAGGTCGAGGCGCTGAGCGGCGAGCCCGGGCGTGGGCTGTTCACCGTGAGCGGGATCGACCGCAGCCTTCCCGGCCAGCGCAACAGCTACTTTGAGGCGAACCACCGCAACAAGCGCGCGATCGCCGTCGACCTGAAGAGCCCGGAGGGCGTGGAGATCGTGCGGCGGCTCGTGTCCGGAGCGGATGTGTTCCTTCAGAACTTTCGAAAGGGTGTCGCAGAGAGGCTCGGCCTTGGATACGAGGACCTTTCGGCGATCAACCCCCGCCTGATCTACGGGTCGGGGAGCGGGTACGGCCCGGACGGGCCAGAGTCTGAAAAGCCCGCCCTGGACACGGTGGGCCAGGCCCGCAGCGGGCTGATGTACGCGACGGGCCCGGAGGGCTCTGAGCCGTATCCCGTGCAGGGCGTGATCAGCGACCAGATAGGCGGGATCATGCTCAGCTGGGGGGTGCTCGCCGCGCTCGTTGCAAGGGAAAGGTCCGGAATAGGGCAGAGGGTCGACGCATCGCATCTCGGGAGCTCGATCTGGCTGCAGGGCCTGAGCGTTACGATGGGCATGCTCACCGCCCACAAGCCGGCATCGGAGATCAACCTGACCGTAAAGCCCGGCAGGGAGAGCGCCTACAACCCGATCTCCAACTACTACAGGTGCAGCGACGGGCGCTGGCTGATGCTCGCCAACCTGGAGGCCGACCGCTACTGGCCGTCCTTTGCCGAGGCGCTGGGCCTCGGGCACCTGGCAGGGGACCCCAGGTTCCGCGATACCCAGGCGCGCGCGGCGAACAACGAGGAGCTGATACGCATCCTCGATGAGACGTTCGCACAGAAGACCTACGCCGAGTGGGACGAGATCCTGTCGGCCAACCGCGACAACATCTTCGCCCCGGTCCAGCGGCTGATGGAGCTGTGGGACGATCCTCAGGTGCGCGCAAACGACTACATCGTCGAGGTGGACCACCCGGCCCTCGGGCGCGTCAAGGTGGCCAACCACCCGATCCACTACGGGGCAACCCCGTCATCGATCCGCAGCCTCGCCCCCGAGGTCGGCCAGCACACCGAGGAGGTGCTGCTGGAGCACGGCTACAGCTGGGAGGACATCGCCGCCCTGCAGGACGCGGGCGTGATCCTCTAGGCGCGCCCTCAGCTCCTTGCTTTTGGCCTTCGCCTCCCGCCCCGGGAGGCGGCGATCTGGCCGCGGGTCAGTCCCGTTCGCATGCGCTCGTACTCAGAGGAGAACTCGGCCCCGATGAGCAGGATGAACGACGACGCATACGTCCAGGTCAGCAGCACGACCACCGACCCGAGCGAGCCGTAAACCCTCTGGTAGTCGGCGAAGTTGTCCAGGTAGAACACGAACAGGCCCTTCCCCACCTCGAACAGGACGGCGGCAAGGACCGCCCCGGGCCACACGTACCGCCAGTAGGTCTTTGTGTTGGGGATGAACTTGTAGATCACAAGGAAGATGCCGAAGCTGAACAGGAAGGGCAGGGCCCTTGCTGCGGTTCCGATCAGGCCGTCCCGCAGGAACTGCACGCGGCTGGTCAGGTCGGTATCGAAGCTGTCGACGATCTGAAGGACCGTGGTCGCCGACAGCGAGAGCAGGAACAGAAGTCCCACGCCGAAGGCCATGGCCAGGTGGTGGAGCTTGTCTATGTGGAAGGGCCGGTCCTGGTGGATGTCCCAGGCGCGGTTGACCGCCCTGCTTATAGCCCCGAAGATCGCGCTCGCCATCCAGAACATGCCCACGAGTCCGACTAACCCGAGGATGCCCCGTATCCGCTCGGTCGACTCCAGGTTGGCCTCGAGCGTATCGGCCGAGCCCGGAAGGTACGTCTGGAAGAAGTTCAGGAGTTCGGCCTTTACAGTCTCGGACTCAAGGACCGGGTTGATGATCGCCAGCAGGCCGATCGTCAGGGGGAAAAGGGAGAGGATCGCGTAGTAGGCGACGCCGGCCGCCATGTGCGTCGCGTCGTCGTCGTTAAGCTCGCGCACCGTCCGGTAGACGAGCGCGAGCGGAGGATAGCGAAGGAGCCGGACCAGGGTCCGGCTCCCCCACCTCTTGATGCGCCCTATGAGTTCACGCGGCCGCATGGCTGCGCCACAGTTCGGGATGGCCGCGGGCGCCCGGCGCCCGTCAGCTCTTCTGGATGTCTCTCAGGGGCGCTCTCAGCACCGCCTTAACGCCCGATACCGACTCGGTAACGGCGCCGGAGACGGCCTTTGCGGTGTCCTCGCCGAACGATCCCGCCGCGCTGACCGCCCCGTTGGCTACTGCCGATGCGGCGTCCTCGGCCTTAAGGCCCACGCTGCCGGATGTCTCTATGGCCCCCTCCAGAGCGCCCCGGGCCACCCCGGCCACGTCGCCGCCGACCTCGGCGGTCCCCTTGATCAGGCCGCGGGCGCTGTCCTCGATCGCCTCGAGCAGATTGCCTCCGACCTGGTGGGTGCCGGTTATCGTGCCGCTAACGGTGTCGCGCGCCGTCGCGCCGAGATCGCCTCCGACCTCCCTGGTGCCGTGGACGGCCCCGCGCGCGACGCTGAAGGCGGCGTCCTGTAGGCCGAGCGAGACGCTCGCCGCGGCCTCGATGGTGCCCTCGGCGGCCCTTCGCGTGACGGACCCGACGTCGCCACCGACGTTGGAGGTGCCCCTGATCAGGCCGCGTGCGCTGTCCTCGATCGCCTCCATCAGGTTGCCGCCCACCTCGTGGGTGCCGACGATGGTCCCCTTGATCGTGTCCTTGGCGGTCGCCCCGAGGTCGCCGCCGACGTCGCGGGTACCGGCGATCGCGCCCTGGGCGATTCCGAATGCCATGTCCTCGGCGCGCAGACCTACGGCCTTGGTGGTCTCGAGCGCACCCTCAACTGCCCCGCGGGCGACCACGTTGACCTCGCCGCCGACATCTCCCGTGCCCCTGATCGCGGCTCGCACCGTGTCACTGAGGACACCGACCGTTACGATGCCGACCTCGCCGACCCCGCTGATGACGCCGATCACGGCGCCCTTTACGGCCGAGCCGAGCTCGGTGCCGACCCCGCTGGTGGCCTGGATGGCGCCCTTGAGGATGTCGCTGACCAGCCCCTCGAACTCGACCGTAATGTCCCTGGTGCCCCTGAGGGCTCCGACGGTCGTATCGCGGGCTGCGGTCACCGCAGCGTCGACGATGCTGCCGGTGCCCGTTGCAGCCCCGGCAAGGGCGTCACGGATGGTCCTGCCAAATTGCCCGATGGCCATAGCTGTTACTCCCTGAAAGGTGATTGGTTGGCGGTGTGCCTTACCTGATTATGTGGTTACGCCGGGGGACGGTCAACGGACGCTGCTAGTAGCCGGGCATCAGCGGGGCGAGCAGACCGCCGTCCACGGGGAGCGCGACGCCCGTTATCCACTCGGCGTCGTCGGAGGCCAGGAACGCCGCCGCCCTGCCGATGTCGCGGGGAAGGCCAAGGCGCGGAAGGGGCGTTATGCGGCCGGACAGCTCGACCTGTTCGGGCGTCAGCGCGTCCTGTATCGCGGTCTCTATGTAGCCCGGGCATATCGCGTTCACGGTGACCCCGTCGGCGGCCGCCTCGATCGCCGTGTCGCGGGTCATGTTCACCACGCCCGCCTTCGCCGAGGCGTAGGCCGGACCGCCGCCCCCGCCGAAGGCGTGCACCGAGGCGATGTTGATGATGCGCCCGGCCCGGGAGCGCCGAAGGTGGGGAAGGGCGAAGTGCACCCCGAGGTAGACGCCCCGCAGGTTGATGGCGATCAGCCGGTCCCAGTCCTCCGGGCCGGTCTGCCCGCTGTCGGTGTCGAAATATATGCCGGCGTTGTTAACAAGGATGTCCAGCCGTCCGAAGTGCGATACGGCCGCATCCACCATCGCCTCGACCTGGTCCTCTGCCGCGACGTCGGCGGAGACGAAGATGGCCTGCCCGCCCCCTGCCCGTATCTCCCGGGCGGTCGGGGTTACCGTGTCGCGCTCGTGGTAGCGCCCGCGCCTGGGGGTCTCGGTAACGTCCGCGACGAGCACGCCGGCGCCCTCCTTCGCGAGCTCGATCGCGATGCCCCGGCCTATGCCGGAGCTTGCGCCGGTGACGATCGCTGTGCGTCCGCTCAGTCTCATATGAACCCCTTAAGCCTCCGGGAGGGCTGTGGGTCCACTTTACCGCACCGGGTCGTCACCCGGCTCTTTTGCCGCCGGGCGCCAGACGCACGGCGGGCGCGACCGGAAGCTGCCCGATCGCGCCCGCTGCGCCTTGTTTGCGGTAGGGGGCTGTGCGGCCCGTGCGGCGGCCCGGTCTGGTTATCGGGCCCCTTGGCGGCTACGCCGGCGCTGGAGGGCCACCGTGCCCGCCCCGGCCGCAAGGGCGAACAGCCCGCCCAGGCCGATCGCGATAAGCCAGCCCGCCGGGATCGCTCGGTCGCCGGTCGCCGGCAGTCCGATCACGTCCGGCGCTATTCCGTACCACCCGGAGGCGAAGAGCAGGCCGTCGTGCCTTATGACCCAGGTGTTCTTCCTCTCGGTCACCCCGGTGTGCGAGTTAAGGAAGTTGTACCTGACCCACCGTCCCTGGTCGTTCGCCGCGAGTATTTCGAGACCGTAGGGGTGGTCCGTCACAGGGTCCACCCCTACCTTGCCGAGAATGTGCTTGCCGACGTTCTCCGGTATGGTCGGGTGCGCGATGATTATGCCGTCCTCATCGGCTATGTATACGTACCACGGCCCGTCGGCGCTCTCGGGGGAGTTGTAGTACTCGAGCGTCCGCTCAAGGCCGACCGCCTCGTAGAGATTGATCGCCTGGCCGACGAAGTCCTTTGTGAATCCCGACTGGTTCGCCTTGCTCGGGCCGGGCTCATACCAGCCGGAGCCGAAGACCAGGCCGTCGTGCTCCATCACCCACGTGTTCTTGGTCTCGTAGCGACCGGAGGCCGGATTCGGGAAGACGTACTCTAGCCATGCCCCGTCGGGGTTCGCCCTCGCCACGGCGGAGACGGCCTCGCCGGCGGGGTACCCGTTGGGCCCAAGGATGTCGTCTGGTGTCAGCCCCACGGAGCCGGGGCTTGCGGCGCTGGCGATGAGCACGTCCTGCTCGTCGGCGATGAACATGTACCACTGGCCGTCGACGCTCTCGGGGGAGTTGTAGTAGGAGACGGCGCCTTCCCGCCCGATAGCCTCGTAGAGATTGACCGCCTGGGCCACGACAGCCTGCGTGAATGCGGCGGGCTGCGATCTGCTCGGGCCGGGCTCATACCAGCCGGAGCCGAAGACCAGCCCGTCGCGCACCACGACCCACGAGTGCTTGGTCTCAAGGTCGCCTGTGGCGGGGTTGGGGTAGGTGTAGTCGAGCCAGGCCCCCTCAGGGTTCGCCCTTGCGACGGCAACGACCGAGTCTCCGGAGGGATAGTCGTTCGGTCCCAGCACGTTGCTTGCGTGAAGGCCCACGATGTCGGGGTCTGCGGCGTGGGCGACGAGCACGTCACGGGCGTCGAAGATGAACACGTACCACTGGCCGTCGATGCTCTCTTCGCTGTTGTAGTGGGCGAGCGTCTCGCCGAGGCCGTTTTGCTCGTACCTGATTATGGACTGGGCAACGAACTCCCTAGTGTAGGCTGCCTGATCGGCGCGGGGGTCATCGGTCTCCTGTGCGCCGGCGATGCCGACGTGGGTTCCTGCGGCCAGGGCAATTGCGATGGCCAGCGCGGCGAGCGCCCTGGTCGAGAGTGCGGCGGGTAGTGTTCTGTGGATTGCAGGCGTGGTCATCGTCTCTCCCGGGCTTCGTGCGGCTCGCGTCCAGCTGTAGTGATACTGTGTATCGTCGGGCCTCTAATTCCAGAATTCCAGTTAATTGCAGTCTACTCCAAGTCCGGCGTCCCGACTGCGGCTTTTGGGGGCACTCGCAGGGCTTTTTCCCGCGGAATTCAGGCGCAGCGCGCGGCATTCGTGGGCGCGCCCTCTGGCAGGGCGGGCCGCACGCGCATTCGATCCTCGGCCGCCGAGGACGAGCGATGCTCCCGGGCCCCGATCCTGACCCTGCGTCACAGCGGCTACCGATCGGCGGGTTGCGGGGCGGAAGCAGGTGACCGGCTCATCGCCGGCCGGGAAGTGGTGCCGAACCCGCGCGTGCCCGGTTGGAGATGGAGGTCGGGAGTCACCGCCGGTGGACACGACGTTACGGCACCGGGACTTGGGCAGGGTGTCAGGAGGAGATCCGGCCCGCTTGAGGCTGCGTCCAGGGGAACTTGTAGAAGGGCGCGAACTGCGGCGCGCGCGGTATCGGCATATCTCCAAAGGGCACGTCGATAATCACCGGAGCCTGCCTTGCCAGCGCGAGGGGAATCAGCCTGCCCAGTTCGGTCGGGTCTTTTGCCCTGATGCCGACTGCGCCGAACGATTCTGCGAACCTGACGAAGTCCGGGTTGTGAAGGTCGGTCCCGTATGCACCGCCGAACGCATCGTCAAGGTCCCGGGCAACGTTGCCGTAGGAGTCGTTCCTGAAGACCACGGTCACGACATTGATGCCGTACTGGACAGCCGTGGAAAGCTCGGACGAGTTAAACATGAACCCGCCGTCTCCGGTCATGCAGACCACCGGACGGTCGGGCCTTGCGACCTTCGCGCCAAGGGCCGTCGGGAAGGCGTAGCCGAGGTTGAACGAGTAGCCGGAGTCTATGTACGTCTTCGGGTGATTGACCTGCCAGTGGGTGCGGGCGTAGTAGCCGAACTGGGTAACGTCCCAGACCACGAACGCGTCCTCCGGGGTACCGCTCCGCATCGCCTCCAGGACGGGGTACTGCGGTTCCCTTAGCCGGATGTCGTAGTAGGCGATCAGCCTTCGGGTAGCCCTGACCGCGTCAGCCGGTGATGGACGCTCGCCGGCCCCTGCCTCCGTGAGAATGGGCAGGAGGGCCTCGATGGTTGCCCCGGCATCGCCGTGCAGGGGAATGGTGCTTGCCTGGTGTCTGGTGATCTCGGTGTCGTCTATGTTGATGTTCACCAGAGTGGATGCCTCGCCGGCGGGATTCCCGAGCGAGAACCGGGCGCCGATCCCGATCACGACGTCTGCGGCCTGCATGACCTCGTAGATCTGGTTCATCTCCTGTTTCTCGCCCCTCGGACTGAAGCAGGATCCGTAGGACAGGGGATGGCTGTCGGGGATGACGCCCTTGCCTCCGCTGGACGTGACCACGGGAATGTTCGTCGCCTCGGCCAGGTTGACGAGGGCCTGCTCGGCGTCGGATCGCGCCACTCCTCCCCCCGCGTATATCAGGGGCGTGCGAGATCCGGCGATGATCCGGGCAGCCTCCCGCAGGTCGTCGGGGCTGGGCACGATCTTGGAGACAGGGGCCGGCCTCCTCAGCCTGACCTCCTCCCTCTCGACCCCGGCTTCGGGCGGCATCTCGATCAGGACGGGACGGGGCCGTCCGGTGCGCATCTGCCTGAAGGCCTCGAACACGGTGTCCGGAACCTCGCTGGGCCTGGAGGCCTGTCGCTGCCACTTGGTCACCGAGCGCACGGTGCCGGGCTGGTCCGCGATTTCGTGGACGGCCCCGAGGCCCTTGCCGATGGCGCCGCGCGGGATCTGGCCCGCGATGAGGAGAACGGGCGTGGAGCGTGAGAATGCGTTGGTCAGGCCGGGGGCGGCGTTGTAGATGCCCGCTCCCGGGACCACCAGCGCTACTCCCGGTTTTCCCGACGCGCGGGCATAGCCGTCTGCCATGTACGTCGTCGCCTGTTCGTGGCGCGTCGTGACCATGCGAATGCCCGGCTCGTCGCGTATGGCGGCGACGATCCCGTAGATCTGTATGCCGGGAATCCCGAATACGACCTCGACACCCTCACCGACAAGTGACCTTGCGAGGGCCTCTCCTCCGCTCATTTCGACCATGGTTCGGCCTCATCGTAGCTGATCTCGGACCACCTGCGAGTCGCTCTCGGGAGAGCCGACGAGCCGGTATCGACCGGCGTCCGGTCGAGATCGATTGTCATTATTGCAAGCCTATATCCCCATGCCCAGTTGCCTCACAGGCATGTCGATCCGTCGACAGCCGACCGTCCTGGAGGGGAGCCAACTAAACTACCTGAGGAGTCTGCAGAGGGCAGGGCCACAGCTCTCGCGTCTGCTCACGAGCGCCTCTTGGCTATTCATCCGAGCTCTAGAACAATCCTCCGAGGGCATCCAGGCACTCGGCAGCTCCCCTCGCGGACGGACGTCTGCCTCGCTCGGCCGTCAGCAAGGAATTGTGCTTGTCCATATGCCAGAGTTGCGGGGACCAGGGCCCCTTCCTCGATGAGTCGATCCAGCGCCCCGTCCGCACGCGGGTCGTCCTCGTCGTCGAAGAGCCACGCCACGACGACCGACGCATCAATTACAGGACCACTTATAGACGATGACCTTCATGGCGCGAGGCGAGTATCTCCTTGACGGACAGGTCCACGTGCCTCCATCCGGCGCGCCGTCTCCGGAACCGCTCCACCGCCCTTTTGCGGCTTGCGCGGTCCTCCGCACCGGCGGGAACCAGGTGCGCAACCCGCCTGCCGTGCCGGGTTATGGCGACGGACTCTCCATGCTCTACCGCCCGAAGGAGCTCGGACAGGTGTTCTTTGGCTTCGGTGGTTCGAACCTCACGCATAAGCTGCTCCGACCAGTTGTTATAACCATATTGGTCTATTGATGGCCATCCACCTGGGTCGATCGACAGTGGTAGGGACGTAATACGACTATGGTCCTGACCATGGTAACATGATCGTAAGTGCGGCTTGGAGAGGTAACGCCATGGATACAGACAGCGACACAACGGGTGGCACACGGACCATGAAGGCATCAGAGTTTAAGGCCAGGTGCCTCAGGCTCATGGACGAGATAGCCGATGGCGGAGGCGAGATCGTCATTACCAAGAACGGAAAGCCTCTCTCCCGTCTCGTACCCTACCGGGAATCTCCCAAGTCTCTCTTCGGCGCGGGCCGCGACCGAATGAAGATCGTTGGCGACATCATCAGTCCCATTGACGTCGAATGGGAAGCGGAGGCAGATCCGGACAGGGTGCTGAATCCATGATCGTCGTGGACACTCATGCGCTCATCTGGCTATGGACTGGCACATCTCGACTGGGCACAGGCGCAAGGCGGACGCTTGACGATGCACTTGGAGGCCAAGATCTCGCTGTATCTGCCATGACGTTCTGGGAAGTAGCAATGCTCAGGAGCAGAGGCCGTCTGGACTTCCCGGAGGATGTCGGGTTGTGGCGCAGAGAACTGCTCGCGCAGGGGCTTACGGAGATCCCCGTCGACGGGGAAATAGGAATCCGAGCCAACGGCTTGCCCGGCTTCCACGGCGACCCTGCCGACCGGATAATCGTTGCCACGGCCCAGGCCGGACACCGGTTGGTAACCAGCGACGCGCGAATCCTTGCCTGGGGCGGCAGCCTGGCCCGACTCGACGCCAGGGAGTAGCGGTGCCGGGACGCACAGGCGGCAAGGTCCACAGGTCCGGCGGGCGGCTGAAGGCCGGTGCGCCTGGGGGTAGTCGGATGACTCGTTCCCTGAGCTCACGCGGGAATTAAGGCGAGGTCCCGGACTCTCCTGTCAGTCCCGTACCGTTGACCGCAGCCTCAGGATATTCGATCTGCTCCATCATCCACTGGAACCCCGGGGTCTCCCCGAGAGTCATGCCCTCCATGGCTCGATAGTCGCCTTCTATGACCGTGCTAAGTTCAGCCTGCGGGACGAGCCTGAGTAATCCGGGAACGGCCTGATCGAATCGCCTCAAGGCCTGCCGGAAGGCGATAGGGCTTTTGTCCCGGACTGCATCCAGCATTGCGGTGTTCGAAAGGGCGGACCTGCCTACCTCGGCCGCCGTGATCATTGCCACGCCGTACTAGTGACGTGAGATCCGGTCGTTGCCGGCTGGCAGGCGCTGTTCGTCGCTGTACCCGCAGTGCAGGCCGTGCAGGATCAGCAGCTTCTCCCAGTAGGTACGCTCCGGCGCAATCACCCGGAGATTGTCCACCTCAAGTGACCAGTCGCCCAGGACGTCGGCTACCATGGGGGTAATGGAGCAGTCCAGGGCGGGACCCAGCGCCGACCTTGCTCCCGCCTCGATCTTCACCCGCGGGGCCACGTAGTCACCACCGCTACCCGGATACCGGGTGGGGTATTCGACGAGTAACGTTTGCCTGTCGCCACCCTCTTCGTCCGGGCCCTGCATCCGTCCGCCAGATGGCCCATCAAGGCAGCCAGTTCGGTCGCCAGGTCTCCGAGGACGTAGCTGCCGCACGCCATGTTTAGCTTCCCGAATAGGGCGGTCCGTTCTCTGCCGGAGAGATCTTCCGCGATGGCTGGGTCGCCGGCGCCACCGAAGCCCAGGTCGTCGCGATGGACGAGGAGATCGATGTCCTCCGAGAACCTTCGAATGAGCCCGAAGGCCTTGGACAGGGAGGCTGCGCCCCCAAAGAGCAGTCTCGGATGCCCGCCTGGCAGCCGACTATAGAGCGCCTCAAGGACGAGACAGACCCAGAGGTCCTTTTCAACGTAACTGGCCGGCGTATCGAGCCGGCCCGCCGCCGCTTCGAACATGTCCCGCCTGTCCCGGTCAGGAAGCGCGAGAAACGACTTGAGGGTTCTATTCATTCGGCAGCGGCCTGATCGGCCGCTATGCTGCGTGCCAGCGGCAGTGCCCAGCCGGGCAGGCCCGTGCTGTTCTTGACCAGGTCCCGCTTCACACGGCGGGGGAGACGTCGCCTCAGGGTCGAAATGATCCGGCGATCTAAGGCCTTGTCGGGGCCAAGCTATCGCAGCGCCTGGGCCACTGGGCCCGCCGGTCTTCCGGCCCACTGCATGACGCCCGGGGCGGGTGGGCATATGACCGGGATGCTGCTAGCCTGAACTGCGGCCAACGTGCCGGCACGGTGCCGGATTGCCCTGGCTGCATGCGCCGTACGGGGCCGTCCCTCACCCGTCGCCTGGCAGGCCGACAGGACAGGGGCCCGGACCCGGGTCCGGACACACCGCGCGCGCCGAGGGGCGCTGGATCCGTGGCCGGCCACCTTACGCCGGCCCGCCGCATCAAATGAGCAGCCGAGACCCGCAATGAGCGCAGCCAATCCACGCGAGATCACTAGGATCCTGAGGGATCGCTCGTACCTGGTCAGGGCCGTGCGCGCGCCGATCCAGACCTTCATCCACACCGAGGAGATCGGCGCGATCATCCTTCTCGCCGCCGCCGCGGCGGCCCTGGGATGGGCGAACTCCCCCTGGTCGGACTCCTATGTGAGTTTCTGGCACACCCACATCTCGTTCGACATCTACATCTTCGCGATCTCAGAGGATCTTGAGCACCTGGTGAACGAAGGCCTGATGGCCGTCTTCTTCTTTGTTGTCGGCCTCGAGATAAAGCGGGAGCTGCTCCACGGGGAGCTTTCGTCCTTTAGGAAGGCCTCCCTGCCGGTGGTGGCCGCGGTGGGCGGGATGGCAACCCCCGCGCTGATCTACCTCCTGATCAACTCCTCAGGGGAGGGCACCGTCGGATGGGGGGTCCCGATGGCGACCGACATCGCGTTCGCCCTGGGGGTGCTCGCGCTGCTGGGCAGGAGGATTCCGGCGGAGCTAAGGGTGTTCCTGCTGGGCCTTGCGGTCGTGGACGACCTGGGAGCGATCGCGGTCATAGCGACCTTCTATACGGACTCGATCCACTGGACGAACCTCGGGCTGGGCGTCGGCTCTTTTGCATTGATCGCCATCTGCCTGCGCCTCGGGATTCGATCCATGGGCTTTTATCTCATCCTGTGCGTGGTGATGTGGCAGTTCTTCCTGGAGTCAGGAATACACGCCACGCTGGCCGGCGTCATGGTTGCGGCGATAGTCCCTGCCGAGCCTTACCTGCATCGCAAGGACTACGCCGCCGCCGCAGACGACCTGCTCCACGACTTCAGACTTGCGATGGAAAACGGTGACGAGGAGAAGGCGCAGGCCATAGTCGAACAGATCGAGGAGCTCAGCCGCGGCACCGAGGGGCCCATGGAGCGCCTTGAGAGGATAGTCCACCCCTGGGTGAGCTTCGCCATCCTGCCGCTGTTTGCACTTGCCAATGCCGGAATCGTGCTGACGACCGGCGCCCTTACCCAGGCTGCCACCAGTTCGATCACCCTGGGTGTCGCGATCGGGCTACTTGTGGGCAACCCGCTGGGCGTTCTGGCGATGACGTGGCTATCGGTCCGCGTCGGTCTCGGTCAGCTCCCCACGGCCGTAACGTGGCGACATGTCCTCGGCACCGGATTCCTTGCCGGAATCGGGTTCACGGTGGCCATCTTCGTCGCCGGCATCGCCTTCACCGATCCAGCGCTGGTCAACCAGGCGAAGATGGGCATCTTCGGTGCGTCGATCGTCGCGGGGCTGATCGGATACCTGATCCTGCGTACCTCGGCCAGGGGTTCAGCTGGCGGCGATCGGCATCAGGAATGAAGGAACCGCGATTACCGGCGACCCGCACGGGATAGACGACCGCAGCTAGAACCTCCGGTGCTTGATGCACCTGGGCATTTCTGCCGCAGGGGAGACGGCCGCGGCCGGCCTGCCTATCCGGCGCGCCGCCGCCGCCCGATGGCCAGCGCGGCGCAGCCGGCCAGCAGGGCGAAGAGCCCCCCGGCCCCGGCCGCGACAGCCCAGCCCGCGGGAACCGTCCGGCCTCCGGTCGCCGGGAGGCCGATGATCCTCGGCGGCGCCCCGTACCAGCCAGAGGCGAAGTAGAGGCCGTCGTGCCTGACGATCCAGGTCTGCTTTCTCTCGACCTGCCCGGAGTCTGGATTAAGGGCCCTGTAGGAGGCCCACAGGCCGTCACCGGTAGCCGTCAGCAGATCGAGACCGAAGGGGTAGCCCGTCTCGTCCACGCCGGCGTTCCCGAGAAGGCTCTGGCCCACGCTTTCCGGCGTCGCGGGGTCGGCGATCAGCACGCCGTCCTCATCGGCGATGAACACGTACCACTGCCCGTCGATGCTCCGGGCGGAGTTGTAGTATTCGACCGTCCTGTCCCTGCCTGCCGACTCGTACAGGCTCACGGCCTGCTGGACGAACTGCTTGGTGAAGCTTGAGAGCTGCGACCTGCTCGGGCCGGTCTCTTGCCAGCCGGAGCCGAAGACCAGCAGATTGTGCAGCACCACCCAAAGGTGCTTGGTCTCGTAGAGGCCGGTGGCGGGGTCTACGAAGTTGTACTCGAGCCAGACCCCCTCCGGGTTGGCCCGGGCGGCGCCGACGATCGCCTCGCCCAGGGGATACCCGTTGGTGCCCAGCACCCTGCTGGCGTTCCGGCCCACCATGTTCGGGTTTTCGGCGTCGGCGATGAGCACGGGCCTGATGTCGTATATGAAAACGTACCATTGCCCGTCGGTGCTCTCCGGCGTGTTGTAATGCTCGACCGTTTCGTCGAGGCCGCTGAGCTCGTACCGGTCGATCGCCTGCTGGACGAACTCCCTTGTGTACGCCGCCGGGTCCGAGGGGGGGCCTCCTGCTTCCTGGGCCTCGGCGAGACCCAGAAGGGACCCAGTGGCGACGGCCAGCGCCAGCGTAAGGGCGGCCATCACCCTGATCGGGAGTGCGGCGGCAGTTCGGTGGGCTGCGGGCTTGGTCATCATGCCTCCTGGGCTTGGTTCGGCCCCCGTCGGGCTAGGTCGGGACCTCATTTCGATTGTAATGGCAGCCTGGCCGCGCCCCGGGCGCGGGGACCGGACCGGGCGGGGACGGCGGATCGTCGGAATGTCTCCGCCACCGGCGCTTCGTATGATGCCCTTCGGGGTGGTGGGCGGATTTCATGCACGCCTGTGGGCCGCGGCCCGGCCCGCTGTCAGGCGTGCCAGTTAAGGGCCGGCCCGCAGGGCCCTTACCCGGGGAGGGCCGTGGCCGCGGATTTTCGTCAAGACGGCGCACCAAAAGCCGTGGTCTCACGGCCCGGCAGACCCTAGGATGGGGTGCAGGAATTCTCGGAAGGGGGTTCGCGGTCTTGGCTGAGCGCGTCTTTCTGTCATTTAGCTTTAGCCGGTTGTCCCTCGCAGCATTGGTGATCGCCATTGCCGCGGCGGCCCTTATCCTGTCCGCCTGCGGCGGGGATGATGAGCCGGAGCCCACGCCGACGGCGGCCGTCCCCACGGTCGCCCCGACCCAGGTGCCCCCGACGGCCACGCCGACGCCTGTGCCCCCGACGGCCACGCCGACGCCCGTTCCCCCGACGGCCACGCCGACGCCCGTGCCTCCGACGGCCACGCCGACGCCCGTTCCCCCGACGGCCACGCCGACGCCCGTTCCCCCGACGCCTACGCCGACGCCCGTGCCCCCGACACCTACGCCGACGCCGTTCCCAGAGCCCGTGGGCTCGATAGATGAACTCGAGATCACCGGGGCCACCAGGGTCGGCGACCTTATGGCCTACCTGTCGCCCGACGAGGTCGGATGCGTTCGCGCGACGATCGGCCCCGAGCTCTTCGATTCGATCCAGGAGTTCCCCCTGGGTTCGGTACCGGGTGGGGCCGGCAACCTGCCGCTCCACTGCCTGAGCCCGGACAACGTAATAGGTCTTAACATCGCCTTCATGTCCTCTGAGGCCGGCGGGCTCAGCACCGAGACGCGTGCCTGCATAAGGGCCGTCGCCCTGGAGAATCCCCTGGCGATCGGGATCGGCGAGCCCGGTCCGGACACCGACTTCTCGGACGTGATGCGCGGCGCCTTCCAGATCAACCTCTGCATGACCGACGAGGAGGCGGCCGCCCTGGCCGGGGTCGACTCCCCGGGCCTTCCGCCGCCATCGGTCAGCAGGTGCCTGGAGGAGCAGCTTGGCGGCATCGACACGCTCCTGGCCCTGTTTGTCGGCCAGGAACCGGACCTTGACGCGATGCTGGCCCTGTTCGCGGCGGCGGCCGAGTGCGGGATCGATCCCGCCGTACTGAAGTGACGGCGGCGCCGTCCGGGCGCCGGGCCTGAGGGCCGGGGCGCCCGCCGCCTGCGGCAGACCCCGGGCTAGTAGGTGACCGAGTAGCCGACCAGCTCTGCGAACCCGGTGCCCGAGAGCGCCCGTCCTTCGCGGGTGCCGGCGGCCGTTATGGGCCCCTCCCAGTAGGTGGGGACGTTCTGGGTCTCGGGATCGACCTCCGCTGCGGCCGTCACAGGCTTTAGCGTCAGCGACGCCCCTATCTCGGGTACAAACACGGTCCAGCCTATGGGGTACGTGCCCCCGGTCGCCGGGCTTGTCCACTGGCTAAGCGGGGTCACCTCGGCGGTGACCGCCGAGGCCGTGCCGTCGGTGTCGACGAACGTGCCGAGCCCGCCTTTTACGATCTCGTCTCCGCGGACCGTCGCGAGCATGAGTTCCGTTCCGTCGTCAAGGTGCAGGGAGAACCAGTCCCAACCGGCCGGGTCGATCTCGAAATCCCCCCACTGGTGGTCCATCCACACGGTACCGGCCGCGTCCGTCTCGGTCCCGTCGATCATGAGGGTGCCCTCTGCGGCAAGGCGCGTGTAGGAGTAGTAGTACGAAACGTCCTGCGGCGAGTAGTAGACGAGGCCGTCTCCGTCGGGTCCGGGGTGTATGACCGCGGGCTTAAGGGCGGTGAGGCGAAGGTCAAAGCCGGTATCCCCCATGGCCGCAGCGATCGAAAAGTCTCCGCCGGCGCCCGACATGGACCAGTCGAGCATCTCTATTGAAAAGCCGCCGTCCTGGGCCGGGACGTAGAGGGAGAGGCGTTCCTCGAAGGCATGCTCACCGCTGGCGAGGTCGGTCAGCGTAAGGTGTCCCATCAGGCCGAAGCCCTCTATCTGGGCGGCGGCCACCTTGAAGATGACGAAGTGAAATGCGATCAGCGGCTCCTGCCCCCCGGGGGACAGGTGACCGTTGAAGTACCACCACTCGGTCGATACGTCGTGGGGGCCGTCGTCCGCGGGCAGGGCGACCGGCGGGAACCCCTCGGCGCCGGCGGCAGGCGAAGGCGAGGACTCGGGGGTCGGGACGGGGGTGGCCGTCTTCACCGGGGTCGGGGTGGATGGCAGGGGCGTCGGGGCCTCTGTGGCCTGCCCGCCGCACGCATAGTGCGCGGTAAGGAGCGCTGCGGCCACCGCGCAGGCGGCGGCGACCGCGACTATGGAGCGCCTTGCCGCGGACACTACTGGGCGGTCACGCCGCCGTCGATCACCACCTCCGCCCCGGTAACGTACGACGCCTCGTCGGAGGCAAGGAACAGGATCGCCCTTGCGATCTCCTCGGCGGCGGCGAGCCGGCCGAGCGGCACCCGGGCCAGACGAGGGTCGGGGGAGCCGTCAGCGGTGATCTCGGCGATGGCGCCCCGGGCGAGCGGGGTGTCGGTATAGCCGGGGTGAACGGAGTTTACGCGGATGCCGTCGGCCGCGTGCTGGATGGCGGCGAAGCGGGAAAAGCTCCTTGATGCGCCCTTTGCGGCCGTGTATGCACCGCCGGTGGGCCCGCCCACCAGGGCATCCATCGAGGAGACGATGACGATCGAGCCCCCGCCCGCAGCGCGCATCACCGGCACGGCGTGCTTAGTGCCGAGGAAAACGCCCTTGGCGTGAACGGCCATCATCTCCTCCCACTCGCGCTCGGTCGTATCTACGACCCCGCCGACCGCCGCCGTTCCCGCGCAGTGGATGAGGACGTTAAGGCCGCCGAAGGCGGCGGCCGTCTCTGCGATCGCGCGCTCCCACTGCTCTTCTATGGCAACGTCAAGGGGCAGGAAGATGGCCGGGCCGCTCCCCTCCTCCGCCTCTATCTGGGCCGCGGTGGCCTGGCCTCCCCGCTCGTCTCGGTCCGCGACGGCGACCGAGGCGCCGTGGCGGGCGAACAGGCGCGCGCACGCACCTCCTATGCCCATGAGCCTGCCCTCAACGCCGGTCGCGGCGCCCGTTATGAGCGCGACCTTGCCGGCGAGCCTACCTTGTCGCATGGGGAATGCCCGGGATCGGCGGGCGGATCTTGTCGATCGGAAGGGATAACTTGTCCATAGACTGCGCTCCGCCCCGGCCTGCGGGGCCTATTGTGAACAGATTCTCATGGCGGGTGGATTTTGCAAAGCGCCCACTCTATAATGGCCGCGCGTTTCAGGGGCGCCCTTTCCAGATAATGGCGGTGTCTATCGGGGCTAGGTCCACTGAGGACCGTCTCGCATTAAGCGAGCCCTGGATCGGCGTCGTACCACACAAAGCCCCCTGGCGGCGTTGGCCGTTTGGCCGGCGCGTCGGGGAGCGTTCTTTATTCAGGGAACAATCGGGCCGTCCTTAAATATAAGGAGTAGGAGCAAATGGCCGAGAGACTTCTTGAGGTCAACGACCTCGCGACCTACTTTTTCACCGCCGACGGGGTGGTGAAGGCGGTCGACGGAATCAGCTACCACATCGACGAGCGCGAGTCCATCGCCATAGTGGGCGAGTCGGGCTCCGGAAAGAGCGTCAGCGCGCTCTCGATCATGAGGCTCGTCGCAAACCCGCCCGGCCGCGTCGTGCACGGTGAGGTGATCTTCGAGGGTACCGACCTTCTCAAGATCACGGAGGACGACATGCGGCGTGTCCGCGGCAACGACATCGCCATGGTCTTCCAGGAGCCGATGACCTCCCTGAACCCGTTGCTTACCATCGGGTTCCAGCTCTCGGAGGCCCTTAAGCTCCACCTGGATATGACCACCCGACAGGCCTTCGAAAGGGCGGCGGAGCTGCTCACCCTGGTCGGCATCCCCGACGCCGAGAGAAGGCTGAAGGACTATCCCCACCAGTTCAGCGGCGGGATGAGGCAGCGCGTGATGATCGCACTTGCCGTTAGCTGCAACCCGCGGCTGATCATCGCTGACGAGCCGACCACGGCGCTCGACGTTACGATCCAGGCGCAGGTGCTCGAGGTGATGCGCGATCTCGCCGTCGAGTTCGGCACGGCGCTCGTGATAATCACCCACAACCTCGGGGTGGTCGCGCGCTACGCAGAGCGCGTCATCGTCATGTACGCCGGAAGGATCATCGAGAGCGGCTCTGCGACCGAGGTCTACCATGATCCCAAGCACCCCTACACGCTCGGGCTCCTGAAGTCGGTGCCGCGCCTCGACGAGGACAGGCCCGAAAAGCTCGAGGCGATCGAGGGCCTTCCCCCGTTGGTGATCGACCTTCCGGACGCGTGCGCGTTCGCGCCCCGCTGTCCGTACGTCATCGACAAGTGCGGCGAGGCCATGCCCGAGCTGAGGGAGGTAAACCCCGATCACTGGTCGCGCTGCTTCAGGTCCGAAGAGCTCGACCAGATCGCCGCGGCCGGAGCCGCGGGCGCATAGCGAAGTCAACACACCCAAGCCGATAGAGGTGACGAGATGGTGGAAGAAACCCAGGTAGCCGATCAGCAGGCGGGCCCGGCGCCGTCCGGAAACGGTTCGGCAGGCAGGTCCACGGACTACATCGTCGAGGTCCAGAACCTAAAGCAGTACTTCCCGATCACGGCAGGGCTGCTGTTCGCCCGCAAGGTCGGCGACGTAAAGGCGGTCGACGACGTCAGCTTTTTCATCCGCCGCGGCGAGACGCTGGGGCTCGTGGGCGAGTCGGGCTGCGGAAAGTCGACGACCGGGCGCTCAATCCTTCAGCTGAACACCCCCACCGAGGGAAACATAATCTTTAACGGCGAGAACATCGCCGGGTGGGGCACGGGCCGAATGAGGCCGCTGCGCAAGGAGATGCAGCTGATCTTCCAGGACCCCTACAGCTCGCTCAACCCGCGCATGACCTGCGGGAGCATCATCGGCGAGCCCCTGATCGTCCACCAGCTGTTCGAGACCAAGAACGAGTACAGGGAGCGCATCGCGAACCTGCTCGAGGTCGTGGGCCTGAACCCCTTCATGGCCGACCGGTACCCGCACGAGTTCAGCGGCGGGCAGCGCCAGCGCATCGGGATCGCGCGGGCCCTTGCCGTAAACCCCAGCTTCATCGTCTGCGATGAGCCGGTCTCGGCGCTCGACGTATCGATCCAGGCCCAGGTGATCAACCTCCTTGAGGACCTCCAGGAGCAGTTCGACCTGACGTACCTGTTCATCGCGCACGACCTTTCGGTGGTGCGGCACATCTCGGACCGCATAGCGGTGATGTACCTCGGGCACATCGTCGAGATCGCCGACCGGACAGAGCTCTACGAGAACCCGCTCCACCCCTACACCCAGGCGCTGCTATCGGCTATCCCGATCCCGGACCCGGTCGTGGAGGCACAGCGCGAGCGGATCATCCTCGAGGGCGACGTCCCGAGCCCGTCCGACCCGCCCCCGGGCTGCGTGTTCCACACGCGCTGTCCGATAGCGATCGACGAGTGCCAGGACGCGGTCCCGCCTCTCCAGGAGGTATCGCCCGAGCACTGGGTGGCCTGCATAAGGGCCGAGGGCTACACCCGGTAGCAGAAAGCTATTCAATAGACGGAAAAAAGGGCCCGGCGGCATCGCCGGGCCCTTACTTTTCAGGCTACTTGCAGGGCCCCTGCCGGCCCGGGGGCGCTGCTAGAGTACGGTCCCGTCCAGCCTTATGCGCAGGTACTCCTGGAAGCGCGCCTCGAGCTCGGGCTTGGCCAGGAACACGCCGCGGCGGGCGGTGGTCGTGGTGGTCGATGCGGCCTGCTTCACACCGCGCTGGATCATGCAGTAGTGGACGGCCTGTGCGACGACTATTACCCCCAGGGGGCTCAGGTTCTCGTCTATGGCGCGCGCTATCTGCTGGGTCATGCGCTCCTGGACCTGCAGGCGCGCTGCGTACACCTCTACTGCGCGCGAGAGCTTCGATAGACCGGTTACGACCCTGCTGTCGGGGTCGGGTATGTAGGCGAGGTGGATCCTTCCCCTAAAGGGCGCAAGGTGGTGCTCGCAGGTGGAGGCGAACTCGATGCTGTCGACGATCACCATGTCGTCAGAGCCCAGCGGGTAGTCGTCCTCGTCGAGCTCGAACACGACCTTAAGGTGCTCGCGGGCGTTTTGCTGCTCTCCCCTGGTGTACTCGAGGAGGGCCTTCGCCCAGCGCTCGGGCGTCTTTCTCAGGCCGTCCCGGTCCGGGTCCTCGCCGAGCGCGGTGAGCACCCTGCGCAGAAGGGGCTTAAGCGCCTCGACCCTGCGGGAGCGATCGTCCTCGCCGTGCCTTGGGCCAAGGTCCATCAGGCCACCTCCCTTCCGGGCACTGCGGCGTAGGTCGCCCCGTCGGCTACTCCCGCCTCTGCGAAGGCCTCGCGGCGCTCACGGCACTTGTTGCAGGCATCGCAGTGGACCCCGCCCCGGGGCGCCATGCAGGTGAGGGTCAGGCCGAGGGGGAGGTGCGCGTACTGTCGCACCAGGTCCGCCTTCCCCAGGTGCCTGAACGGCGCGATGACGGTGATCGGCCGGCCCAGGGCTGTGGACAGGAGCTTCCCGTAGCCGTCGAAGAACTCCTCCGTCGCGTCGGGGAAGGGGTTTCCGGCGAGGGTTCCGAGGGCGATCTTCTCGATCCCGCGCGATGCGCACCACACGGCGGCAAGGCCGATCAGCATCACGTTTCGGCCCGGAAGGTACACGGCCTCGTCCGGCTCATCATATCCGGGCGCGCTCCCGCTCATGCTCCAGTGGTCGCCGTAAAGGTCCGCGCCCCCCACCGACAGCTCCAAGACCCGCCTTATCGGCCTGCCCTCGGCCGACAGCGCCGCACAGAAGGCCGCAAGGGCGCAGAGCTCGGCGTCCTCCCAGGGAAGGCCCGCCCGAACGTACACGGGGTGCACGGGCCCGCGCTCCCCGAGGTGGGCTATGAGCGCGGCGCTGTCCAGGCCCCCGCTGGCAAGTGCCGCGGACCCGCTCACGGCCGGCCGTCCCTCTCCGAGTATGCCGCGCAGCTAGTGGACGTCTCCCAGAGCCTGACCTCCGATACGGCAAGGCCGCGCTCCCTGGCTTTTAGGTAAATGTGCATTGCGATGTTCTCGGCCGTCGGGTTCTCCTCTATCAGGTAGAGGGGCTCGCCCGCGTCCTCGAGGACCGGCACCAGCGGGTCGCGCGCAGACAGGATCATGCGGTGGTCGAGGGCGGAGTCTATCCAGCCCTTTACGGCCTCCTTGGCGTCGGTGAAGTCGATCACCATGCCCAGCTCGTCCAGGGAGTCCGCCTCGATGTCGACCTCTGCAAGGCCGTTGTGCCCGTGAAGGTACCGGCACTTGCCGTCGTAGTCCAGGAGGCGGTGCCCGTAGCAGAACTCGATCGTCTTTGTGACCCTGTGCGCTCTCACCTGCCCGGCCCCGCAAGGTGGCGCCCTGAGTCGACGCGGATGACCTCTCCCGTGATGGTCTCGCTCCTTAGGAGAGTAACCACCATCTCTGCGATCTCTTCTGCAGACGACTCTCGGGAAAGCGGCGCCTGGGCGATGGCGCCGCTCTGCCAGTCCGCCGGGTCAAGGTCCGGGGGTCGCATCGTCGGGCCGGGGGCGATCGCGTTAACCAGGATGCCGGAGGGGGCGAGCTCAGCTGCGAAGGCGCGCGTCATAAAGGTGATCGCGGCCTTTGATGTCATGTAGGGAAGGTAGCCGCGGTACGGGGCGTGCATCGCGGCCCAGTCCGAGAACAGCACTATGTGCCCGCGGGTCGGCCCGTCGTTTGCCATCATCGCCCTCGCCGCGTGCAGGGTCAGGAGGTAGCTGGCCTTTGCGTCGGCCATTGAGCGCTCCCAGGCCGCCTCGTTTAGCTCTTCGAGCGGGGTGCGCGGAAAGCCCGAGGCCAGGTTTACGGCGAAGTGGAGTCCGTCTAGCTCGTTTGCGGCGGTCGCGACCGCGCGCTGTGCGTCGGCCTCGCCTGCGAGGTTGGCCTGGATCAGCGTCGTCCGGCCACCGAGTTCGGCGATCTCGTCCCGGAGAGATTCGGCCTCCCGGGTGGAGCTCCGGTAGGTTATGGCGACGCTCGCGCCCTCACCTGCGATGCGGCGGGCGACGACGGCGCCGACCCTCTTTGCACCGGCGATAAGGACGCCGCGGCCCTTCAGTTCAAGCAACGAGACTCTCTGTCCAGCTGGGGGATGTGCCTTTAGGTTTGGCCGCCGCGGCCGACCGTTTGGCTGCGCGTCGGCAGATGCAATTCTACCATGTAGCCTCGGCGCTGGATGGTCGTTTGACCGGTGGCACAGCGGTCCAGCCGGCCCCCTGGGTCTGCTAGCATACGGCCCGGGAGGGATGCGCGATGAACGGGTACGATCCCGACTGGTACAGGTCCTTTTTCGGACAGGACTACCTGGATGTCTACGGCCACCTGCTCACAGAGGAAAGCTCGCAGGCCGAGGCCGAATTCGTGATCAGGGCTCTTGGACTTAAGCCAGGCGACAGGGTGCTCGACCTGTGCTGCGGGACCGGTCGTCACGCCGTGCCGCTGGCGAGGGCGGGTCTTGAGGTCACCGGGCTCGATATGTCGGAGGAGTACCTCGCGCAGGCGCGCTCTGCCGCCCACCAGGCGGGGGTTGAGATCCGGCTTATGCAGGGCGATATGCGTGAGATTCCCTTTCGGGAGGAATTCGACGCGGTGGTGAACATGTTCACGGCGTTCGGGTATTTCGATGACGAGGCCGACGACCAACGGGTGATAGACGGGGCGGCGGCGGCACTCAGACCTGGCGGCCGGCTGCTGCTCGATCTTCTGAACAGGGACTGGGTTGTGGCCAATTACGTGCGCAGCGAGTCTCGAGAGGGTCCGGACGGGACGGTCTATGCCGAGCAGCGTACCTTCGATCCGGTGGCTGGGCGCAACCACGTGGAGTTCACTATCGCCTCCCCGGACGGCGCGGTGAGGAAGGTGAGCCACCATATCCGCCTCTACGTGGCCACGGAGGTCTTTGGGATGTTGCGGAGCGCAGGGTTCCTTTTGGAGCGTGTCTATGGCGGCTTTGATGGAAGCAGGCTGTCGGTGGAGGCGCGTCGGATGATCCTGGTGGCAGGTAGACGGTAGGACACGGTTTTTCGGGAGATGAGTGTCCTCGTCTTTGTAGACTCGTGCTGTATTCCCAGAATCTTAACCTTCTGGCCGGTGTCGCCGATTCGGTCTTATAGGCTAGGGTCAATGGACCATAGGAATTCTGTTCCCTCATGACTTGAAGAGGCGTCGATTGGTAGAATGACCCTCCGACAAGGTCCTAGGGTTCCCCAATGTACCTTTGGTAGGTCGTTAGTGGATCTCATCACAGGAGTCCAAGCCGTCGGATTCGAGCGTCCCCGGCTCCGGCGCGGCCATAAGGAATAAGGCCACGAGTAAGGGCACACAGGTAGACAAAGCGCATTGACATGGGCAATCTAGGGTGCTAGATTTTCCCTCGGCGTAATGCTGTGCAATTCAGCATGAAATGAATCGTGTCACAAAAGCTGGCAAAGTGAGGCAACACATGTTAATCCGGCCGTCCAACGCAGCAATAGCACTGGTTGTTGTGCTCGTCGGTGTTCTACTGGCGACTATGGTCCCGCACGCTCCGCTACGAGATTTAGGCTATGCGGAAGCGGCAGACACTACCGTCACGTACGCTGAGAACGGTACTGGTCCGGTTGCGACCTTTACTGCGACGGACGAGGACGGGGATCCCATAGAGTGGTCCCTGACCGGGACTGACGCTGAAGACTTCAGCATTGATGGCGGAGTGCTTGCCTTCAAGAAGTCTCCGAACTACGAGAGTCCGGCAGATGATGACGGAGACAACGTATACGAGGTGACGTTGAATGCCTCGGACGGCTCCCACGGCGTAACCGTGACGGTGACGAATGAAGACGAGGCTGGGTCGGTGACCCTGAGCGATCTTCAGCCGCAGGTAGGGTCGTCGGTGACGGCGACCCTGAAGGATCCGGACGGGGACACGACGAGGACGCGGTGGCAGTGGTCCAGGTCGGCAGACCAGACTGAGTGGACGGACATAGAAGGTGCGCGGTCGTCTGGGTACACGCCTGTCGGTGATGACGAGGGCATGTACCTGCGTGCTATGGCGACGTACTACGATCCGGTAGGGGATGATTCGGACACGGCGGAGGGCATGACGGGCTTCACAGTGGAGCCGGTGCCCGCGGTGAATGCTGATCCGGCGTTCCCCGACCAGAACCCCAACGTGCAGGGCGTAAATAACGAAGTGACCTCGTTGACAGTGAAGGACGGGGCGGCTGAGGGCACCAGCATAGGTGACCCGGTGTCGGCGACGGATGCTGACAATGACCCGTTGCTCTACTCGATGGGTGATGCTGACGGTGATCCCAATACTGACGGCTTCCAGGCGGATACCGGTGTCACATTCGGGAGCATTACAGCCGACTCAGCTGAGGGTGACTCTGGCTACTTCGACATAGAGCCGACTACGGGCCAGATCTCAGTGAAGAATGCGGATGCTGTGGACTTTGAGTCCGCGGTCGGTGGAGCTGCGGCAGGTACTCCGGCGCAGAAGGCGTTCGTGGTCACGGTAACGGCCACCGACCCGTCCGGCTCCTCCGCGATGATCGACGTGATCATTGTGGTGTCGGATGTGGACGAGGCGCCGAAGTTCGATGACCCGGTACTGAACGCCACTACTGCTACGAATCTGATCTCTATAGAGGTCGTGGAAGACTCTCAGATAGGCGTCGGGGATCCTCCTGGGGGCGTCACCTACTCGGCACCTGACCCTGAAAGTGGCACTGTTACCTTCACCAAGGAAGGCGCTGACGCCGATAAGTTTGCCATCACTTCCGCTGGTGTGCTGACCTTTGCGGGCGCAGCCTCAACTGATCCAGGTTACTTCCGCCCGGACTTTGAAAATCCTGCGGACGACGATAAGAACAACAAGTACGAAGTTACGGTGGTTGCCACGGCTACGGTTGATACCACGGCATCGAAGGTTCTTGGGAAGAGGGCGGTGACGGTGACGGTGACGAACGGAGCCGACGGCGGGACCGTGACCCTGTCACAGCTGCAGTCCTACCTGGGGGCACCTGTGACGGCGGTACTCAAGGACCAGGACGGAGGCGTAACAGGGACGACGTGGCAGTGGTTCAGGACCAACGATGGGACTGCCGCCACTCCTTCGACGACCACCCCCGCCGTTACTTTTAATGCCGACGACGGCACGTTGACGCCAGGTGCCAGTACTGAACTGATACCCGGTGCGGCGGCCAAGTCATCGACCTACACTCCGGTTGATGACGACGAGCACGAGATCCTGTTGGCGGTGGCGGTATACACCGATGCAGTGTCGGGAAGCACGAAGGTTCACGCCTTCCAGGCTATGAGCGAGGCCGTGAGTTCTAGGCCCTCCACCAATGCTGCGCCCAGGTTCAACGACCAGGATCCTGAGACGCCTGGGACTCAGAACGAGGAATCGTCCAGGAGTGTGGATGAGAACAAGGCGAACGAGAACGTAGGCGACCCGGTTGAGGCTGGGGATGCGCAGCCGTTGCTGTACACGCTGAGTGGGCCTGACGCGGGATCGTTCAAGCTGGAGAGCAGGAGAAGCGGCCAGATCAAGACTGTGGACGAGCTGGACTACGAGACGAAGAACAGCTACACGGTGACTCTGACGGCCACGGACCCGCTGGGTGCCAGTGCATCCATAACGGTCAATATCTCCGTCAACGACAAGAACGACCCGGCAGTCATTTCCGATGCCGACAGCACCGCCGTGGACTATGCTGAGAACGGTACTGGTCCGGTTGCGACCTTTACTGCGACGGACGAGGACGGGGATCCCATAGAGTGGTCCCTGACCGGGACTGACGCTGAAGACTTCAGCATTGATGGCGGAGTGCTTGCCTTCAAGAAGTCTCCGAACTACGAGAGTCCGGCAGATGATGACGGAGACAACGTATACGAGGTGACGTTGAATGCCTCGGACGGCTCCCACGGCGTAACCGTGACGGTGACGAATGAAGACGAGGCTGGGTCGGTGACCCTGAGCGATCTTCAGCCGCAGGTAGGGTCGTCGGTGACGGCGACCCTGAAGGATCCGGACGGGGACACGACGAGGACGCGGTGGCAGTGGTCCAGGTCGGCAGACCAGACTGAGTGGACGGACATAGAAGGTGCGCGGTCGTCTGGGTACACGCCTGTCGGTGATGACGAGGGCATGTACCTGCGTGCTATGGCGACGTACTACGATCCGGTAGGGGATGATTCGGACACGGCGGAGGGCATGACGGGCTTCACAGTGGAGCCGGTGCCCGCGGTGAATGCTGATCCGGCGTTCCCCGACCAGAACCCCAACGTGCAGGGCGTAAATAACGAAGTGACCTCGTTGACAGTGAAGGACGGGGCGGCTGAGGGCACCAGCATAGGTGACCCGGTGTCGGCGACGGATGCTGACAATGACCCGTTGCTCTACTCGATGGGTGATGCTGACGGTGATCCCAATACTGACGGCTTCCAGGCGGATACCGGTGTCACATTCGGGAGCATTACAGCCGACTCAGCTGAGGGTGACTCTGGCTACTTCGACATAGAGCCGACTACGGGCCAGATCTCAGTGAAGAATGCGGATGCTGTGGACTTTGAGTCCGCGGTCGGTGGAGCTGCGGCAGGTACTCCGGCGCAGAAGGCGTTCGTGGTCACGGTAACGGCCACCGACCCGTCCGGCTCCTCCGCGATGATCGACGTGATCATTGTGGTGTCGGATGTGGACGAGGCGCCGAAGTTCGATGACCCGGTACTGAACGCCACTACTGCTACGAATCTGATCTCTATAGAGGTCGTGGAAGACTCTCAGATAGGCGTCGGGGATCCTCCTGGGGGCGTCACCTACTCGGCACCTGACCCTGAAAGTGGCACTGTTACCTTCACCAAGGAAGGCGCTGACGCCGATAAGTTTGCCATCACTTCCGCTGGTGTGCTGACCTTTGCGGGCGCAGCCTCAACTGATCCAGGTTACTTCCGCCCGGACTTTGAAAATCCTGCGGACGACGATAAGAACAACAAGTACGAAGTTACGGTGGTTGCCACGGCTACGGTTGATACCACGGCATCGAAGGTTCTTGGGAAGAGGGCGGTGACGGTGACGGTGACGAACGGAGCCGACGGCGGGACCGTGACCCTGTCACAGCTGCAGTCCTACCTGGGGGCACCTGTGACGGCGGTACTCAAGGACCAGGACGGAGGCGTAACAGGGACGACGTGGCAGTGGTTCAGGACCAACGATGGGACTGCCGCCACTCCTTCGACGACCACCCCCGCCGTTACTTTTAATGCCGACGACGGCACGTTGACGCCAGGTGCCAGTACTGAACTGATACCCGGTGCGGCGGCCAAGTCATCGACCTACACTCCGGTTGATGACGACGAGCACGAGATCCTGTTGGCGGTGGCGGTATACACCGATGCAGTGTCGGGAAGCACGAAGGTTCACGCCTTCCAGGCTATGAGCGAGGCCGTGAGTTCTAGGCCCTCCACCAATGCTGCGCCCAGGTTCAACGACCAGGATCCTGAGACGCCTGGGACTCAGAACGAGGAATCGTCCAGGAGTGTGGATGAGAACAAGGCGAACGAGAACGTAGGCGACCCGGTTGAGGCTGGGGATGCGCAGCCGTTGCTGTACACGCTGAGTGGGCCTGACGCGGGATCGTTCAAGCTGGAGAGCAGGAGAAGCGGCCAGATCAAGACTGTGGACGAGCTGGACTACGAGACGAAGAACAGCTACACGGTGACTCTGACGGCCACGGACCCGCTGGGTGCCAGTGCATCCATAACGGTCAATATCTCCGTCAACGA
>CAYZES010000002.1:0-163361 GCA_964477845.1 uncultured Dehalococcoidia bacterium
TTACTGGTCTCACAGGGTCTGCTCAATCCGTTATCGGGGGACCGATCCCACGGACTTCGGTCCAGAATAGACAATACCTGGTTAGCCGAGGGGCGGGTCAAAACTAAATTACTGATGGTGGGTCAAAACTAAGTTACTGTTGACAAACCACTAGTGGTACTCAAGATCGTAGCTTTACAGCTTGCGCAGTTAATAGACTGAATCAAAGCGCAGTTAGTTAGGGTCCGGGGATCAGTCCTCTTTCCAGAACCGCTCCTCCTCCACGGTGTACCCGCGGGGAAGAAGGCGCTCTTTCACGTCCTCGATCATGCCGGGGTGGCCGCACGCGTAGATCAGTGAGTCCTCCGGCGAGAGGCCCCAGCGAGCCATGTACTGTTCAGCCACCTGGTTGGCCCGGCCGGTCTGGCCGGTCCACCCGTCGTTTCGCGGCTCGGCCGGCCGGCTTATGGTCGGCACGAAGGTGATCAGGTCGGGATGCCGCTCTGCCAGATCGCTCAGCTCGGCGTCGTAGACGAACTCCGAAGCGTAGCTCGCGCCCATCAGCACGTACAGGTGATGCTCTGCACCCCGCTCGCTCCAGTCCTCCAGGTCATGCAGGTACTGGCGGACGATGCTCACATAGGGGACGACGCCGGTCACGGTAGCCAGCATCAGGTGGTGTCGCCATTCCGGCTGGAAGACGAACAGGCCCTTGCCGCGCGGTCGTATGGAGACCGTGTCGCCCTCCTCAAGGTCCCAGATGAGGGGGGTCAGCACGCCTCCATGCTCGGCCGGCACCAGCTCTACGAACAGCTCAAGGTCGGGCTCGTAGGGGGCCGAAACGATCGAATAGGCCCGCTCTATGCCGTCGATACCGATCGTGCAGTACTGGCCCGGTTTGAAGGAGAATCCCTCCGGCTTTTCGATCCACATCTTCAGCAGGTCGGGGGTGATGTCATCACGCCTCAGGACCTTTACCTGTTGGAGCTTTCTCGCCCTCTGCGCCCTGATCTGGGCAATCCTAGCCTCTGTGGCCAAACTTCCTCCTGCGCCTTGCAAATGCAGCAACCTCTCCATGGTTGCATGCACAGGGGTACCTTACAAGGCCGCTCGGACCCACGGTGCCGCGACCCTTACCGCGGGTCCCTTGGCTAACCTACTCGGGGACCGGTTCCAGGCGAACCGGCGAGAGGCGAAGGCGCTCTGCGTGCTGCATCGGGTCCGGCCCGCCAGACGCGTCGAGTATCGTTGCCATCCTGCCGAACAGCTCGGTCGTGGCGACCAGGCCCGGCTGGACGCCGTTGACGTGGACGACGCCGCGCACACGACTCTCACGGCCGACGACGTCCACGAGGTCGCCGTCGCCCAGCCCAAGGCGCTCGGCATCTTCGGCGTGGACCTCCACCATCTCCTCCTGGACGATCGAGTTGCGTCCCTCGACCGTGGCTATCTCCATCGGCCGGTCGGACTGAAGGAGCATGCGCCCCGGCGCCAGGATCAGGGGATACTCGGGATCGGCGTGGTCCGGGGTGGGCAAAAGGTCGATCAACGCGAAACTGCCCACCTTGTCCTCCTCGCTCGTTATGCGATGGAGGATGGGCGTGCCGCGCGTGTCTCCGTTGGGGCACGGCCACTGCAGCTGGCGTCTGCGGAGCAACTCGTGGGACATGCCCGAGTAGATCGGCGCCTGCCTTGCCAGGTCAGTGAAGACCTGTTCACAGGTCTCGTACTCGAATCCCGAGGCGCCCATTCGCCTGGCGATCTGTGAGATTATCCTCCAGTCGACGTCCTGATCGCCCTTCGGTCCAAGACCCGGCGACAGGAGTTGCACGCGCCGCTCCATGTTCGTGTAGGAACCGTCCGTCTCGGCGAATGTGGTCGCGGGAAACACCACGTCCGCGCTCTCGCAAAGCTCGTCGCGGAAGGCGGAATGAACCACCAGCAACTCAAGCCTTCCCAGTGCATCGGCAAGCCCGGCCAGCCCAAAGTCCCTGAGCGATGTTCCCTCGCCCATCACGTGCAGCGCCTTTACCCGTCCATCCGAGATCGCTGTAGCGAGCTCTGAGACACCGACGCCTTGCGCAGCGGGCACCTTGTATCCGGCGCGTCTCTCGGACCGGACGCGACCCTCGTCATCACTGACGGCCACGTACCCGGGAAGGGCGTCCGGGGTGCACCCGACGTCCTTGGCCCCCTGCTCGTTCGCCCCGATAAAGAGAGGGTAAAGGCCCGTCGACGGCTTGCCCACGTTACCCGTCACCAGAGCCAGGTCGACGATGGCGCGCACGCATTGCTCGATCCTGTCAGGGGGCACCGTCTCCAGCCCGTAGAGGACCGCACCCGGGCCGGACGAGGCGAACAGCCGGGCCGTCTCCCTGATGCGCTCTTCGGAGATACCGGTGGCGACCGAGACCTTCAGCGGATCGAAGGCGGCCGCCGAGTTCTTGACCGCAGCGACGTTATCGCAGTGGTCGGCGACAAAGGCGTGGTCGTCGAGCGACTCGTCGAGGATCGTCCTGAGCATACCCCCGATCAGCGCGCCCTCGCTCCCCGGCCTCGGCCTGAGCCAGATGTCGGCGAAACGCGTCAGCTCGGTCTGGCGCGGGTCTATGACGATCAGCCTGGCGCCGTCCCTCACGGCCTTCTTGAGCGGCACGCCAACGACGTTGTGCTCCTCGGTCAGGTTGCTGCCGACGACCAGGATGCACCTGGACGATTCCAGCTCCCATATCGGGTTTGTGGCCGCCCGGTGTCCGAGCATCTGCCCGAGAACCCCGACGAGCTGGGGCCTGGTGTTCGAGGAGACGTCCACATTGTTGGTCCCCATGACGGACCGGGCGAACTTCTGCGCGACGAACGCGTCCTCGTTTGTCCCCCTCGGCGACGCGAGCATGGCATAGCCACGCCCTCCCCTGAAGCCGGCCAGCCGGTCCGCGACGGTGTCGAGCGCCTCCGTCCAGGTCGCCTCACGCAGCTCCCCGTCCTCGCGCACCAGCGGAGTCTTGATCCGCTTTCTGCTGTTGACGAAGTCGAGACCGAACTTGCCCTTAAAGCACGCCTGTCCGCGGTTCACCTCGGAGTGCCGGTCTGGGACGGCCCGGATCAGCTTGTTGCGCTTGTTGATCTCCAGGTTGAGATTGCACCCCACCGGGCAGTGTGGGCAGACGGACTTGACCTGCCTTGCGGCCTTGTCCCACTTGTAGTCGCGCTCCACAAGCGCCCCTGTGGGACACGCGTCGATGCAGGCACCGCAGAACTCGCAACCCGATTCCAGGAGCGAGGTCCCCTGGGAGGTCCCGATCAAGGTCTTGCCGGCCCGGTTCAGGAACGTCAGTGCAGAGTCACCCCTGATCTCGTCGCACACGCGCACGCACCTTCCGCACACGATGCAAAGGTTCATGTCCATTTCCCAGAAGGGGTCTCCCACGCTCTGCGGAAGGCCGCGGTTCTGGTAGGTCAGGGGGGTCTCCAGGTCCATCTCGAGCCAGCGGGCGGTGTCCTTGAGCTCGCAGCGCTCGTTCTTGGGGCAGGTGACGCAGCGATCGTTCACCGACACGTGGCGCAGGCACACGTCAGCCGGGCCGCACAGCTCGATTCGGTGACAGGTCAGGCACCCGTGCGGGTGCTCGGACAGCAGCAGGTCCATGATGCCTCGCCGAAGCTCGACCACCTCGGGGCTCTTGGTCCTGACGACCATGTCCGGCGCAACCGGGGTCGTACACGACGCCGGTGCCCCGGGGCGCCCATCGACGTTGACGACGCACATCCTGCAGGCCCCGAAGGGCTTGGTCCCCGGGTAATAGCAAAGGTACGGGATGTATATCTCGGCCTCCATGGCCGCCTCCAGCACCATCTGGCCGGGCCGGGCCTTGACCTGCGTCCCGTCGATCGTGATCGTCAGATCTTCAGACACTGACACACCCCACTATCGGCCGACCGCTTCCGGCACCTGCGCCGGGGAGCCCGGTGCCCCTATTGGCACTTCGGCGAACGGGCGCGTGTTGCGGGGCGCGAAGTAGGGCCGCCGGCAGGAACCCGTCGGGCACCGCCCTTCCTCCATGTGTGCACGGAAGTCCGATTCGAAATGCTTGATGGCAGACTCTATGGGGTTGAATCCCAGCTGGCCATGGCCGCACAGAGAGCCCACCTGCATGGTCTTGCCCACCGACTTCATCAGCTCGACGTCGCTGGGCCGGTTCTCGTGGCGGCAGATGCGCTCGACGATCTCGAGCAGGTTCGTTGTGCCCAGGCGGCACGGAAAACACTTGCCGCAGGACTCGAACTGGCAGAAGGCGACAAGTACCCTGGTCAGGTCGACGGCGCAAGCCCTGTCGTCGGCCACGATTATCCCGCCCGAGCCCAGGATCGCACCCGCCTCCCTCATCTCGTCGAAATCTAGGTGCACACCGGTAGACTGGCCGCCGAGCACCCCGCCGAGCGGGCCCCCGGTCTGCAGCAGCTTGAGCTGTCTTCCATCGGGCACGCCGCCCCCTATCTCCTCGATGACCTCGCCGATTGACAGACCCATCGGCACCTCGTAGAGGCCGGGATAGGTGATATTCCCGCTCAGGCATATGATGGCCGTGCCGGTGCTCTTGTTCACGCCGATCGAGGAGAACCACTCGGCTCCATGCTCAAGTATCGAGGGGGCGTAGGAGAGGGTCTTTACGTTGTTGATCGTGCTCGGCCGGCCCCAGACGCCGAAGGCAGCCGGAAACGGCGGTCGCGAGCGGGGCATCGAGCGGTTGCCCTCCACCGCCTCCATCAGGGCGGTCTCCTCGCCCGCCACGTAGGACTCGCCCGTGAGCGCAACCTCCATGTCAAAGCTAAAGTCCGTGCCCAGGATGCCCTCGCCAAGGAGGCCGGCCTCGTAGGCCTGCCTGATGGCGGCCTCGGTACGTTCGATCGGCCCGTCGTGACCGTGGCGGATGAAGATGATGCCGTTGGAGGCTCCGGTTGCGTATCCCGCGATGGTCATGCCCTCGATGGTCATGTAAGGGTCGCTCTCCAGGATCGCCTTGTCGTTATAGGCGCCCGGGTCGCCCTCCTCGCAGTTGCAGAGGATGTACTTGGGCTTGTCCCCCCTCGTCATGAAGCTCCACTTGACGCCCGTGGGAAACGCTGCGCCGCCCCGCCCCCTGAGACCCGAGGCCTTCATCTCCTCGATCACGTCCCCGGGCTGCATGTCGATGAGCGCGCGGTTCAGTCCTGCGTATCCGCCCCGTGCGATGTACTGGTAGATATCGTCCGGAGCTATGGTCCCGGCGTTGCGCAGGGCCACCCTGCGCTGGCGGCCGATCGGGCTCAGCGAATTCAGGTCCGCAACGTCCTGTGCGGCCGGCTGCCCGTCCTCGGCCAGATAGCCGATCACGCCCTCATCTGGCACCACACCCGAGCCGATGTATTCCTCGACGATCGAGGTCACGCCGCTAGCGTCGACATTGCGGAAGAACACGCGCGGGCCGCCGGGCAGCATCACGTCCACAAGAGGCTCGGCAAAGCAGATGCCCAGGCAGCCGACCTCGTCGACCCTGGCATCGATCCCCCGCGACTCGAGGGCCTGTCGCAGGGCCGTGAGCGTATCGAAGGCCCCGGCGGCATGACCGCACATGGCCGTCCCCACGCGTATCCATGGCCTGCGGCCCCGGGTGAGCCTCTCCCAGCGCTCGTCCGCTACGGTTCTTAGCTCTTTGTAGCCCGCCATCAGCCGTCCCTCAGCGCGGCAACACCAGACCTTGCCGACTCGGAGGTCACCCCGCCCTGGAGCCGATGGTCCACGCTCATTACGGGCGCCTGCGAGCAGGCACCCAGGCAGGTATTGAACTTGAAGGTGACGAGGCCGTCGACCGTGTCTCCCTCCCCGTCAAGGCCAAGTTCACCGAGGACACACTCGATGACCTCGGTCGCCCCGACCAGGTGACAGCTGGGTCCCCAGCAAACCTCGACCACGTGCCGCGCCGGCGGGGTGAAGCGGAAGTTGGGATAGAACGACGCCACGCCCCACACGTCGTTAATGGTGCTGCCGCTGTGAGAGGCCACGAACTCGACGGCCTCCTCGGGTATGTAGCCTAGCTCGTCCTCAACGGCCAGTAGGGAAGACAGGACGGTTACGGTCGGCCTGGTCTGCGACTCGACCGCGGTCCTAATCCTCTGCTTAAGGGCCCCGGAATCGGCCGGCATGGTTGGGCCGATTTTCGGGGTGACGTCGGGTGCCAAGCCCTATCTCCTAATGTCCGCGACAGGGTTTGAAAAAGAGTTCACGAATGGTAACAGAAACCCACGGGCCCAACAAAGACGGCGGGCGTCCTCAGGCCATGTCTCCGAGCATCATGCGCGCCACCTTCCTGCCCATCTGGACAGAGTAGTTTGTGCCCCGATCCTCGGGGTATATCTGGGCGGTGTTGGCAAGGTAGAGGCCCCTGAACGGGGTCCGGTGATCGGGTATGCGAGCGGAGTACTCCGTCCCTATCACCGGCTGGGCAGCCCCGACCCTGTGATGGTAGCTGGTCTCTATCCAGGACTCGTCGAATTCCGGGTTGACCTTGCGAAGGTGGGGCAGGTATTCGGCCAGCAGGGCCTGGTGGTCCATCGCGTACAGCGGGTGGTCCACGGTCAGGTAGTTCGACAGATACGCGATGTGCTTACCGCCGTACAGCGAGCGGTCGATCATGTTGGTGTGCTCGATGACGCCCACGAAGGGGATGGACCGGTCCGCCACGTTTAGCCAGTACACGTCTGTGAGGGGCCTTTTGAGGATCAATATGATGAGTACCGCCGCCATGTAGGTCACCCCCGACAGGCGGCGGGCGTAGTCATCGGGCATGGGGGGAACGAGCTTCGGGAAGACATACGACGGCGTAGTCGCGAGCACGGCATCGAACCGCTCGACGGCGGGACCGCCGGCCCCCGACTCGACCCGCAGGCCGACCGCCCTGCCGTCCTCGACCAGGATGCGGTCCACGGCCGCAGACAGGTGCACCTGACCGTCCATCCCGCGCACTCGGTCGGCCAGAACCTGGAACACCTCTCCGAAGCTGCCCATCGGGTAACCGAGCAGTTCCCTTGACATACCCTTGCCGCGGGAGGCGAACCGAGTGTGTATCTTCCCCCAGAACCAGGGCATTCCCACCTCGTCGAAGTGCTGTTCGCCGAATTTGCCGCGCAGCAGCGGCCCCCACACCGCCTCGTACACGCCCGGACCGGCCCACCGCCTGATCCACTCGTCTGCCGTGTACCGCTCGAGGCCCCGCCAATCGCCACGCCAGTTAAGCAGCATGGTCACCGCGCCAAGCCGGATCCGGTCGACGAGACTGAGCGGCGTAAATCTCAGCAGGTCCATCGGTGTGACCAGGCTGTAGATCCTTCCATCGGAGTGGAGGATGCCCACCTTCGATTCGAACCAGCGCATGCGGTCCCCAAGGCCTATCTCGTCTATGAGATCGATGATCGCCGTATCGGAGGTGAAAAGGTGATGATACCCGCGCTCGAGCGGAGCGCCCCCTACGTCGAAGGTCGAGGCCTGACCGCCCAGAAAGGGCGCCCTCTCGTAGACCACCGTGCGGTGACCGGCCCGCCCGAACTCGAAGGCCGCGGCCAGCCCCGCGGCGCCCGCCCCGATGATCCCCACCCTCATGGCTTGTCCGCCATGGACTGCCCGGAGCGCCACAGGCGCCGCAGCGAGACGTGATCGAGCCACAGATACGCCTGCCCCAGGACGATCATCGGCAATAGCAGCACCGCGTGCACCACCGCGGCATACCCTCCCGCAACAGCGCGGTCGACGACGCCCAGCGGCAGTAGCACAAGCGTCTCCCTGGCCACCAGCTCGAACAGGCCTATCCCGCCCGGCGCCGCCGGCACCGATGAGCCTATGTTTGCGACCGCAGTCACCAGGACGGCCGCAACGGCGAGTTCGCCGTATCCCCCCAGGGCCTCGTGCAGATCGAAGGAGATGGCGATCAGGTAGAACAGACCCGCCTCAAAGAGCCATATCGGAGCCGAAAGGACGAACAGGACGGCGATCGCCCGGGCGCTCTTGAGCGGGGCCAACCCCAGGATGAGCTTACCCCCGACTCCTGATACCAGCACCTCGATACGGGACGGGAGCATGGACGCCGTCCGGTCGACCAGCCTCTGCGCCGCATCCGGGTACCGGGCCACGAGAACCATCGCCCCGAACACGACCACAAACGGCACCGAAGCAACCACAACCAGCAGGGGCCATGCCACCCCGGACCTTTCGCCGAAGCCGTGAACGACGCCGCCCAGGGGAATGAGCAGCGCGACGACGACGATGAACACCAGCAGCATCAGCGCGTCCATCACCCTCTCGACCAGTACCGTGGCCAGAGCAGCGCCCTTGCTCACACCCTCCCGTTCGCCCACGTAATAGCTTCGGACCAGCTCCCCGAGCCTCATGGGCAGGATGTTGTTGGCCATGTAGCCGACCACGACCACAGGGTAGAGACGGCGCACGGACACGTTCTTCATGTGCATCAGCAGCACGCGCCAGCGCATGGCCCTGAAGAGCAACGACACCAGGTACAGGGCGATCGCAGGCGCAACCCACACGTAGTCGGCGCCGGCCAGCGAGTCGACCATCTTCCTGACGTCGACGGTGAGCAGGAACAGCGCCAGCAGCGCGACGCTCAGGCCCAGCCCTATCCAAAGCTTTCCTCGGCCGATCACCCGACTAGGTTACACTCAGCCGCCACCTCCGTTCCCCTCCGTCACCGAAGGGGAACGGGAGGCTGCCACCAGTGGGGAGTATCGTCCACCTCCAACGAGCCGACCCACTTGACCCATTCAAAGCCCCTCCTGCCAGGTGCCACCAGCCGGACGGGGTACCCGTGGCCCGGGGTCAGCGGCCTGCCCCCGACGTGGGTTGCCAGCATCATCGAGCGCGCCTCTTCCAGGGGGAACCGTCGGTAGTAGCCGGTTACGGAGGTGACGGTCACGCTACGCGCGCCGGCCAGTGGCCTCGAGGCCTCAAGCAGGTCGCCGACCCACACGCCCGACCAGTTCTGCTCCGTGTACCACCCGCCCGTGCAGTCCAGGAGCGCCACCAGGTCGCTGGTATCGCCGAACCGCTCGAGCGCCAGGCTGCCCTCCTCGGCGACCATACCGCCCACCTTCAGCCTCCACCGTTGACCGTCGACGTCCGGCGTTCGGTCGCTGAGCCAGTAGACGACCGGAAAGCTGCCCTCGTAGCGGCTGGAGTACTCGTAGGAGCCGGTGAACCTGCGTCCGGCCGCCGCCAGGCCGCCTATGCGTGATCCCAGTTCGGCGACCTGCCACAGGGCCAGGCCGGCTGCGCTGGCACTCGCGAGCCGAAGGAACGTGCGCCTCTCTCCCCAGTAGCCCAGCCTAATCCCACGAGCGTAGGCCACTGCGTGCCAGGCGACCAGCGGCGCGACGGCGATTCCCACATATATGTGCCAGCTCACGCCCGAGAACGGCCCAAGGCGAAACGGGCCGACGACCGACCACCAGAGCCCGAGGCCCATCGTAACCGCGAATGTCACCGCCAGGGCGACAGACACCACCCGCGGCCCGGTCACCACCCGGCGGCGACGGCGCAGGGAGTAGGAGACCTGCGCCACCTTCCACCCGATGACCGCCAGCAGACCGTAGCCGGCAAATCTATGCGCCTGGATGAAGAAAGCCCTGTCCGCGGACCCCGAGATCAGGCCAAAGATGCCGCTGACCAGCTCTACGGCTATGAAGACGAACAGCAGGGTATTGGACCAGGAGTGCTTCATCTATTTCGGCCCTTTGGTCAATGCAGGTCCCGAGTGTCCGGTGCTGGCTATCCTGGCGGTCGTGCCGGAGAGCGGAGCTCCCCCTATGGCGCCGTGGGCGGCCTGAATGCCCGCAGGTCCTCGTCGGAGAAGAACACGTAGGCGTCTTCGCTGCCCAGCGCAAAGTTCAGCTTGCGATGCAAAAAGTAGTCCATCGCCCGGCGCCAAGAGTCCCGGTCCCCAAACGAAACGACGAACTTACCCAGGGTCAGGCCCCTGTAGCTCTGCTCGGGAAACCACCAGCGGTGTTTGACGCGAACGCCCTGACCGAACCTGTCCTCGAGGACGGGCTCGGCCTCCGGGACGTTCCTTGAGTGCAGCAAAAGGATCTGCGAATCGGGTGGCGACTCGGGAGTGTTCTGGTCGTATGTGGGATATCCGGCGCTGGCTATATCCCTCAGGTACCAGGCCCACGGCCACTGGAACCCACTGGTGGAATCCACGGTGACGGTCGGCCTTATACCGCCCGACCCGGCGGTCGAGATCACCCTGGCGATCTCGGGGATATCGGGCGAGGTCTGCGTATAGACGATCATCTCCCGAGGAATGTCCCCGTTCTGGTACGCCGCCCGCGCACCCGTGCGCACCGTGACGACAGCGAGCACGGCGACGACCCCCACCAGGGCCATAGCGACGAAATAGACCCTGCCGACCCTGCGGTAAGCGAGAATTCCCATGTAGGCAAGGGCGATCGCCGCGGCCAGAAGAAGCGCCAAAAGCCACGGCGCGTCGGGCCCGTCCCTGACACCGAAGAACGCCAGTTGCCAGAGTACGAAGCCGACAAGGACCACCCATGCAGACACGCCTATGAGCAGCGGGTTTCGGAGCTGGCCCGGATCTACCCGCCTGATCAAGTCGCCTGCGAACTTTCCGCCCAGCACGATCAGCGGGAGGGCTATGTTGACCAGAAGCCAGGGCATCTTCTCGCTGGCTATCGTGTAGATCACCAGCGTGGCGAGCGCCCAGTAGACAAGGAATCTGCCGAAGGGATCGGGGCGACGCCAGTAGTAGACGGCCGCCAGCACAGAGAGTACCAGCGGGAGGAACTCGTACAGCGGCGTCAGTATCAGATAGTAGTAGGCCGGCTGGTTGCCGCGCGCCTCGCCCTGCTGGACGATCCAGTAGCCGAGTCCCTGCCAGAAGCCGGAGCCTACGCCGGCGAAGCAGTCCGAAAAACCGGTCCAGGGAGAGCAGTTGGTAAAGAACGTCGTGTGCAGGCATATGAAGACCGCGTAGAAGATCAGGGCCGCCCGCCACCAGACCCCCCAGCGCCACCTGTAGCCCACGTACACCGAGACCACGGCCAGGGCTATCACCACCAGCGCCGCGACCACCAACCCCCCGCCCGTGGGGGTGCCTATCGCGTGCCCCGATCCCGCGGCCAAGACCAGGTTCGAGCCCTCGGTCTGAAGCAGGCTGACGAACGCGGACCACAGCGGCAGCGTGATCGTCCCCATGAGGATGAGCAGCGAGGCCGGGCGGGAGGCCCCGGCCACCGCGCCCCTGCCGAACACCTCCTGCCATCCCGCCGCCAGAACCCTACCGGCCGCCACCGGCGGTGAGACGCCGTACAGGCGATCCGTGCCGACTCGGGCCCGTATCCTCCTCCATCCCCGCCTTGCGACCACGAAGCCGAGGAACAGCGCCATCATCGCGGTGACCAGGTAGGCGCTCTCCTTGGACGAGAAGGCCAACGCAAGGAGCGCGGCCGAACCGTACAGATATCGGTTCTTGCCCGAGTCCAGGTAGCGCCAGATGAACGCCACCAGGCCCAGCGACCACAGCGCCATCAGGATGTCGTTCCTCGCGAACCGGCTGTAGTACAGCATCGATGGAGAGAAGGCCAGCATCGCCGCCACCGCAAGCGCTCCAATACTGCCGAGCCGGTGACGCAGAAGATAGGGCACCGCCACTATCGCAACCCCGGCCGCCACGTACAGGATGCGGGCCGTGAAATCGGTCGCCCCGAACAGGAAGAACAGGCCCGCATTGGCCTCGAACTGGAGCGGCCCGTGCATCATCGGGTCGTGAACGAACGAACGGCCCTCGGACAGCTCCCAGGAAAAGTATGCGTGCAGGCTCTCGTCGTGGTGTAGAGCCCGGGAACCCAGGTCCCACAGCCGCATTCCCGCGGCCGCGCCGAGCAGGCCAAGGTAAGAGGCGATCTCGGCCCAGCGAAGGCGCTGATCAACGCCCTCACCGCGCAACAGCCTGCGGGCCGAGTCGAGCAGGCGACGCAGGCCGTCGAGGCCGGCCCCTCCAGCGAGGGCGGTGGCCCCGCGCATCACCGGTCCGCCTCCGGGGTCCTGTAGATCACCACGTCGTCGTTTGAAAACACCCTGACCATGAACTCGTCGAACTTGGCCAGCCCCCTGGTCCCGTAGGTGCGGCGCTCCCTGGGGCCCACGTATACGTAATCTACGTCGTAGACGCTCAGCAGGTTCTCTGCCGTCCGTATGTCCTGCGTCTCGTAGATCTCCCGCACATGCTCGGCGCGGCCCTCGAACGGAACCGACGAGCCCCTCCACTGGACTTCATGGCCGGGCCAGCCAAGCACCGTGGGCACCCCGGTCGAAGAGGAGACCCGCCCGAACTCGGTGTAGGAGCCTCCCACAGCCTCCAGGACGGCCGAATCGCTCCCGGCGTTGGCCCTGAGGAACCCGATCGCAGCGAACTCGTCCGGATCCTCCATCGAGATGTGGACCAGTCCATCGAGGCCGACCGGTCCGCCTGGCAGGTCTGGCTTGCTGGGTGCGGCGGCGACCGGATAGTACAGCGAGGCCACCAGCAGCAGGGAAACCGCGGCCGCCCATCCGGCCGAGAGCAATCGCCTGTAGATCCCCGGCTCCCAGAGCCTTGACCACCAGTAGTACAGAGCGAAGCCTCCGGCCAACGACAGCAGTACCCAGGCCTGATAGTAGAACTTAAAGACCGTATTCATCCGGGTCCCGAACTGATCACCGACGAACACGAGCTCGGGACCGAGTATGAGCAGCAGGGCGAGTGTCGCCATAGCCAGGGCCGCGGGCACCCCCCGGGTCGGCGATCCGGTCTCCGGGGTCACCTCGGCCCTGACCCACCACAGGACGGCGTAGGATCCGGCGGCGATCAGGACGGTCAGGGGCAGCAGGCCGAAGAACCTGGCGGCTACATCCACCTCGCCGGTCCGTCCCCACAGCAGGACGCCGAGCCAGCCGACAAAGGGCAGCAGCGCTACGGCCAGCGCCACCAACGCCTCGCTGCGCCACCCCGGCCGGAGGCGAGTCGACCAGAACGCGGCGACCACCATGGGCAGGACCGCCACCAGCAAAAGGCCCCAGACGATCAGAAAGTGAACGGGCCTTGTCGTTACCTCCGCCACCGGCCTTATGCCTGAGAACTGGCTCTGGAAGGAGCCGAAGTAGGGCAGGTAGAGGAGAAAGGCGAGGCCGATGACCACCGTCCCCACCGGAACCACGGCGGCAAGCACGTCCCTGAGTGACGGTCCGAAGGACCGGTAGGCACCGAGGGCCGCCACTACCAGGAATATCGCTGCGAAGACCGGCAGGTCCCAGGCATTTACGAAACCCAGGCCTCCGAGCGCCAGCCCAAGCACCAGCAGTGACGGCAGCCCCGGGAGAAACGCCCGCGTCCAGAAGCGACCGGCGGCCAGGGCGCCGCCCCGCCGTCGGATCGCAGCCACCTGCCGCAAGGTGGGAAGCGCCGGTTTCCTCAGGGCCAGGAAACTAACGCACAGGCCCAGGAACATGACGACGAACGGCAGAGACATAAAGTGCGGGTGAAGATCGCCGAGAAGCGCCGAAAAGAAGGGGAACTCCTGGATCGTAAAGTCGATCCCGTGACCCCCCTCGAAGGTGTTGATCACGCGGCTGGCACGCCACCACCACCAGAACTCGGTAGGACGCCAGCTGTCCGTCAGTTCCGGCGGCTGTCCATCGAGGCCATCGATGGCGATCCACGTCCAGAAGCCGCTCGAGCCCAGTCCGTTGGCACGCATGAACTCCAGAACGCCCTCGAGGTTGGCGGCGGCGGTCAGAAGGACCGCCGCCAGCAGGCCCGATGCCAGCGCGATTCTCAGCCTTCCCCCTTCGGCCGACACTAGGTTGTAGACGAGTCCCACCGCCCCGGCGGCGGCCATGGCCGGGACGAGAGCAAGCGACAGGTTGTAGGCGACGGATGAAACCGTGCCCGTCAGGTTCGCAAGGCCGCCCATCATCCAAAAGCCGAAGTAGTAGTAGCTGACGGACTCTCCCCTCAGCCAGGGGTCCTGCGGAGGCGCGAACTCGGTGCGCATCGACGCGTTGAGCAGGGCAAGGTCCATCGGCTGCTCGGTGTGGTTTATCGCCGGGTCGAACGAGCGGTACACGGTCCAGCCGACAAAGGCGGCCAGGAAGACCGCCTCGGCGACCGCAAGCGTCTTCCACTGGGACCGTATGTGCGCGAGCAGATCGCTGCCGCGCCGGTGTATGATCCAGGCTGCCACCGCGGCCAGCAAGAGCAGCACAACCAGGGGACCAAACCTCGAGTTCGGCAGGATATGAGCGGCGCTGAGTATCCATGTCAGGTAGCCGACCAGCAGCATGCCCAGGGGCTTGGCCAGGGTCAGGCCCCTGTCTCTGAGCCCCCCGAAGGCCAGGTAGGCGACGGGGATGGCAACCACCCCCAGCGCCTCCACGCCGATCAGCCATAGGACCGCGTCAATCAGGGCTCTTCACCCCGCTGCAGGGAGCCCTTGGCACGCGGTCGGCAAAGGAGGGCCCGGCCGGGCTCAGTTCGGGCTTCCAGAGAACAGCGCCTCGGCGAAAGCACCCGCGTCGAAGGGCGCGAGGTCGTCCAGCTGCTCACCCGTGCCCACGAACAGGACAGGGAGTCCGAGTTCGGAGACGATCGCCAGTACGACTCCGCCCTTGGCAGTACCGTCCAGCTTGGCCAGCACGACGCCGTCGCAGCCGCCCGCCGCCACGAAACTGCGGGCCTGCTGCAGGCCGTTTTGGCCCGTGGCCGCGTCCATGACCATCAGGACGCGGACCCGGCCTGCCTCGGCACGCTCGACCACCCGGCGGATCTTTCTCATCTCCTCCATCAGGTTGGCCCTGGTGTGCATCCGCCCCGCGGTGTCGATGATCGCAACGTCGGCCGAAGACGCCTTCGCGGCCTTGACGGTGTCGAACGCCACGGCCCCGGGGTCGGCGCCGACGCTGTGAGCCACCACCCTGACGCCCAGCCTGTTACCCCAGGTCTGCAGCTGTTCGATCGCCGCCGCTCGAAAGGTGTCCGCAGCGCCCAGGATCACCTCCGATTGACCGGATCGGTAAAGGTGGGCGAGCTTTGCGATCGTCGTGGTCTTGCCGACCCCGTTCACACCGACCACGAGCAGCACCATGGGGCCCTCAGCGGCGCCGCAGGCCAGCAGCCGGCCCGGGTCCTCGGTCCCGCCGACCGACCCCAGCAACTCCCTGACCTCGGATCTGAGCGCCTCAAGTGCAACCGCCGGGTCTACTATCCGCTCGGCGCGCACCCGGTCGCGCAGACGCTCAAGGAGCGAAAAGGTGGTCGACACGCCCACATCGGCAACGATCAGCGCCTCTTCCAGTTCGTCCCAGAGGCTCTCGTCCAGGCTCCCGCGCCTGAAGAGCGACGAGACGCGCTCCGCCCAGTTCCGGCTGGTGTTGGCCATGGCGTTGCCGGCCTTTTTCTCTCGCCCTCCAGCAAAGATTCTCAGAGCGGCGCCCCCTATCGCTCCCGGCGCTTTGGCCGCGCTCGGGAGCCGAGTGTAATCGGAGCCCCGAGACTACCAAAAACTCCTTGGCCGCTCCAACGATCCATCAGGGCGGGGTGGAAGAAACGACGGAGGGCGCCCGACCAGGCGGGCGCCCTCACAAACACTTGGACCGGCCGGCGTTAGGTCGGCCGGTTCACCGACTAGCGGCGCCTGAGCGCGGCGCGATAGTCCTTGCGGGCTTCGTTGACCGTCGGGCCACCGCTGACGCGGCGGGCGCCCAACGAGCGCAGGTACCCCTCGAACCCGGACGTGGCCGTGCTCTCGCGCATAGCCTCAATGAGCCTGTGAAGCATTTTCCTCCCCCCTTTCTTCGGGACGGTCTCCCCGTCCCTCTTTCTGGATACATCTATTGTCGATCCTGCGCAACATTGTATCCATACATACTATTGGATATTATTTATCAACCTAGTACATATTATCGGGCAGCGGAGGCAGGGTGCCATGGAGCTCAGGGAGCTGAGAAGCTTTACGACAGCGGCGAGACTGCGCAGCATTACGCGCGCTTCCGAAGAGCTGGGCATGGGCCAGCCCACGGTAACCACCCACATCAAGAAGCTGGAGAGGGAGCTGGGCACCGTGCTGTTCGACAGGATCAAAAGGCCGATCCAGCTCACGCCGGCGGGGGCGACCCTGGCCGAACTTGCTACGCCGCTGCTTGAGGGGATCGACTCGCTGGCCACGGATGCGGGCATAGCCGAGCAGGAAAGCCCGGTGCGTCTCGCCTCCACCCACGACATAATCCCCCATACGCTGCTGCGCGTGGTCCGGGTCTTTCTGGCGGCCCACCCGCATGCGCATGTGCGCATCCTGTCGGGCCGCAGGGAGGAGGTCGTCCACATGGTTGAGGACGGGACGGTCGACATGGGACTGGTGCCCGGGCCGGAGCGGAGCATAGAGTTCGTGTTCCAGCCACTGTTCGGCTACGAGAGGGTCCTGATCACGCCCATAGAGCACCCGCTGCTGGACTCTCCCCTCACGACCCTGGACGACATCGCCCGGTGGCCTCTGATCATGATGGGAAGGGGCACGTACACCCGCGCCATGCTGGAGAACGAGTTCCGGCGTCGCGGGGTCGACTACGAGATCATCATCGAGCTGGACAGCATGGACATGATCAAGCACTACGTTGCGCTTGGCATGGGGGTCTCCGTGGGACCGCGACTAGCGATAGATCCCGAGGACCACGACATCCTCGGCGTCGTCGGCCTTGCGCACCTGTTGCCGGTCGAGCAGGCGGGGATAATCACCCTCCGCGGCAAGACCCTGTCCACACCGGCAAAGTCGTTCATCCAGACCCTGAGGGACGCCCTGGCCGCGGGGCCTGCCTAGGCTGGACGGGCACCTTCCATCCAGGCGATACGAGGTGTAGCCGGGCGAGCCAACATGCCGGCCTCAGGCCCGGGGGCAGACGTGCGCTAGGTTCCGACGCCGACCAGTTTTGCGGTAACCAGCAGCCTGTGGCTGTAGTCGAGGCGCGGCACGCAGGTCACGAGCGTTATGTAGACCCCGTCGGTGTCGTACAGTCTGAGTTCGTCCGCATGCACAACCTGGGTGGCAACTACCTCGTACAGGTACTCGCCCGTGTCGCTCTCGACCACCACGTACACGGCGCCCTCTCCAACCTCGGCGAACTGGCGCAACAGGTCGGCTATCTCCGGGAGTCGCTGAAAGACGTTCCCCTCACCCCTGAACGGGCTCTCAAGGTGACCGAAGAACCAGCCGTTACCCAGTTCGCCCGGATCGGCGGTCTCCGGGATGTGCCCGATTGTGTTCTTGGGCGTCTCGTATGAGCGGCTGCTGCCGAGGTCGACGACGGCCAACTCCTTTACATCCGAATCGACCCCGATCGAGGGTATGCTGAGCCTGCGCGCCTCCGTCTTTGGCGCGGCGAACCGTAGGGAATCGTGGGCGGAGGCCGGCTCGAATCCCTCCGGCAACCCGACGGCCACACGCATGTCCGCCGCCGCCCGAAGCGGCTCGTGCCAGTACTTCGGGTGCATCTCCATGCCCTCGTAGATCGCAGCGTAGGTCTCCGCCAGCCTCGCCGACGAGCGCCTCGAGACACTCACCTGGCCATCCTCCGACGTCGCGTCCATGTCGGCCACGACCTCCCGATCCTCCGGCGGCAGATCGGGGTGATCGGCGCCAACTGAACCAGCATCGTCCGACGTCTCAGCAGACTCGCGAACATCAAGACTGATGCCTGGGGGCTCCTGCTCCTCTGAAACAGCGTCGCCCGGGGCTGAGACCGCGACCTCGCGCTCGCCGGAACCGTCGCCCGAGGTGGCCACAACGGCCTCGCGCTCTTCAGGGTCTGCGCCGCCCGAGGCCGATCCTGCGATATCGCTCCCCGGGTCGTGTCCGTCGCCCGGGACCGACCCGACGGTCTCTCGCTCGTTGGCGTCCGCGGCGGGATCAGAGATGCGCTCGATCTCGGCGGCATTGAAATTCAGGTCTTCAAGGCCGGAGCGGCCGTGGGCACGGTATCCGAGGTAGGAGCCGACCAGGCCAAGCGCGACCAGTCCCACGACGATCATTGCCAGACCGACCATGCGTGGGGCATTCGATCTCATATCCGAAGCTCCGGGGCCGTCCGCCCCGTAGGCGGGCCGACTTTTCGATCGTCCACCTGTCTCACCTGCGGCGCTCCTGGGCCGGCGCCCTGACGGGGCCGGTCTACAAAGGGCTGATGGGAGCCGTCTGGTAGGCTCCTCGAATCCGCGGTGCGGCTATCTCATCCGCGGAGCGTGCGAGGCACCGTTCGTTATGGGTTCGTTGATGTATACGTCCCCGTTGCGGATCTTGATGTTGTAGCCGCAGTCCGGATTGCTGCAAACCCAAGCCTTAAAGTGGATGGGAGCCCCCTGGCTCCCGAAGTCGGAAAGGGGCAGCAGGTTCCCCTCCGGGCACTTCTGACAACCTGGAATACCGTGACCTACCAACATTCGCCCCCTCTCTCTCTTCTCTCCCGTCCTGCACCGCGGCTCCGCCGCATGCAGTGACTTCTAACGTGGCGGTACAGAGGCATGGCGATTATAACACAGGCCCGAGCGGGTCAATTGCACATGAACGCCGGTACCTAGGCATCCCCACCGAAACGACCAAGTCTCGCATCGGCCAGCTTGTCATATCTGGCCCCCGCCCGCTCAAGGCGGCTTCGCATCAGGCACACGGAGAGGACGTCGAAGGTGAGCCTCTGCGGCGGGGTCGATGACGCCACCCTGAGGGCGTCCCTGCGGGCGGGACGACTGGCCCCACCAGCCAGCCGGGCCAGGGTTATGTGGGGGGAAAATCCCCTCTCCTCCGCCGGCCAGTCCAGGGCGGCCAGAGATTCCGTCACCGCCTCGTAGAGACGCCCTGCCTCCCGCAGACCGCCCGACAGGCCAATCCACAGCACGGATGGCGCGCCCGACGAGGGGAAGGATCCCACCTCCCCCAGCCTCAACTGGAACGGCTCAACGCAACGCGCGGCCGTAGCGAGCGCCCTGGCCACAGAGTCTAGGCGGCCGGATGACACGTTTCCAAGGAACCTCAACGTGATGTGGGTGGACTCGGCACGAACGGTGCGCAGGCCCCGTATCCGCTCCGCCGCAAGGGCGTCCAACGTCGGTTTCAGGGCGACCCTGACGGCGTGCGGCAAATCTATCGAGACGAACGCCCGCACCTCGCCTCCCTTTTCCACCTGGCGCCCGCTCATACGGGGGGATCATAGCAGCGCCGGCATGGTGGTCCATTCTTGAATATGGTGGATGCCACGTCTAGAATCGCCCAGGGTTTCAGGGTCCAGATAGTGCCCGGGCCCGCACCACAGGCCGGGAGAAGTGATTTGCGGTGGGCCTCAGGGGTCTCCAGTAGCCGTCTTATCTCCGACGCCGTATCGGAGTGCGCCCAACAGGTGTCCCACGGGCTCGAGGACCTGCAGGCCGACCTGATCGTCGTCTTCGCATCCCCCCACTACCAGCCCGACTACGCCCTGATACCGACTCTGGTGCGCGATCGACTCTCCCCGGATCGCGTCTCGGTCGTTGTCGGATGTTCGGCCGGAGCCGTCATCGGTGCCGGCCGAGAGATCGAACACGCCCGGGGAATCTCCATCGCAGCAGCATCGCTCCCCCGGGTAAGGCTGGTTCAGTTCCGCATCGAGGATCGCGACCTGCCGGACCCGGACGCGGGTCCAGACGATTGGATCGATCTCATCGGGGTCGACGCGGCCGAAGATCCTCAGTTCGTGCTCCTTGCGGACCCACTATCGATACGCGGAGAGAACCTGCTGATGGGGCTGGACTTCGCCTATCCCAGAGCCGTCAAGGTTGGGGGGCTGGTCAGCGGGGCCGCGCCCTCTGGAGGCCATGCTCTCTTCCTTGACGACGGCACCCACGGCGGCGGAGCGGTTGGCGTGGCCATGTCTGGCGATGTGGAGATCGACACCATCGTCGCCCAGGGTTGCCGCCCGATCGGGGATCCACTGCAGGTAACCAGTGGAGGCTCAAACGTCGTCACCGGGCTGGACGGGAGGCCTCCCCTTACCGTGCTCACGGAGTTGGCGGAACGAATGTCGGATCACGACCGCGCACTGACCCGACACTCGCTGTTCGTCGGGGTGGTGATGGACGCGCTCACGGACGCCCCTGCACAGGGGGACTTTTTGATACGCAACATAATCGGTGTCGACCGCAACACAGGGGCCATTGGAGTGGGCGCCCATGTGCACGAGGGGCAGACGGTCCAGTTCCACCTGCGGGACGCAGATACATCCGCGGCAGATCTGCGGGCCATGCTCTCCGGCTACGACGGCGGCCGGGCCCTTCCGGACGGCTCGGGGGCACTGATGTTCTCCTGCCTTGGCCGGGGCTCCTACCTGTATGGCAGGCCCGATCACGACACCGACATGTTCCGTGACCGCTTCGGGCCCGTGCCGCTGACGGGATTTTTCTGCAACGGAGAGATAGGGCCCGTCGGCGGAACGTCCTTCCTCCACGGGTACACGACCTCGTTCGGGATGGTCAAGCCGAAGACGAGGGCCTAGACAGGCGCTCGGCCGCAAGGGTCGGCGTCCGGGAGCCTACAGCGGTCGATTTCCCTTCACCAGATCGAAGGCGCGCGCAGCGTTGCCGCCCAGCACGGCGAGCCTGTCCGATTTCGACAGGCCAGTAGACACCACCTGCCTGCGAATCGCCGAGTGGCGCATGAGCGGGTAGTCACTGGCACCCAGCACCCGGTCCGGCCCGACCAGCGAGGACACCACATCGAATATCCTGCGGTCGTAGAGAAAAGGCGAGGCGGCGGTGTCAAAATAGACGCTCGCCAAGGAGCGTCTCACCTCGGGCATCAGCGCGTAGAGGGGCAGTCCCCCTCCCCAGTGGGCGAGAACCAGCCGCACCCCGCCGGATATCGCGACCAGCCCCGCCACCTTATCGGGCGTGGTCCTGCCCTTGCCCGGGTAAAGGTGCCCGACAGGCTCTGAGCAGTGTACCGTCAGCGCCATCCCGCGCTGGCCAAGCTTCTCCAGGAGCGGGGTCATCGCGGCGCCGTCCGATGGGTCAAAGCCCTGGGTGTCGGGGTGCAGTTCACCGATGCCCTTCAGGCCCATGGCAGCGCACCTCTCGATCTCCTCGACCGCTCCCCCGCGCGCCGGGTTCACGGAGCCGAAGCCAACTATCCGGCCGGGGTGGCGCCGGACGGCCTCGGCAATGTAGTCGTTCGACTCCCTGGCCCGGTCTGGATCCGTCCAGCCGATCCCCATCGCCACGGAGATGTCGACCCCGTCCTCATTCATCGATGCGACCAGTTCGTCGGCCGTGGCCATCCGCGCCGCCGGGTCTGAATACATCTCTGAGAAGGTGGCGTCCGCAGCGGCCAGCTTGCCCCTGCTTGAGATCATTTCCGGCGGGAATATGTGAACGTGGGCGTCGACTATCACCTGCGGACTCCGCGCCTTCGCTCGGCCTAGGTCGCCGGCCCTCTTACCGTCGGATGGGATGCCATGGGCGCCGGCCTCCTGGGCCTCTAGACGCGTCTGTAATCGTCCTTGAAACGCTCTATGTCGTCCTCGCCCAGGTAGTCCCCGGTCTGCACCTCAACGATCTCCAGGGGGATCTGGCCGGGGTTGGAGAGTCGGTGCTTTACGCCCTTGGGGACGTATGTCGATTGATTTTCAGCCAGTCCATAGGTCTCGCTGCCGCGGACGACCGCCGCCGCTCCACGTACGACCACCCAGTGCTCGGCGCGGTGCTCGTGTCGCTGCAGCGAAAGGGAGGCCCCTGGCTTTACCGTCAGGTGCTTGACCTGAAAGCCCTCTCCCCGCTCGATCACCTCGTAAGTGCCCCAGGGACGGTGCACCCTGCGGGGGTCGAGCTGTTCGTCCCGGTCGCTCGCCCGAAGCTCCGCCACCACCTCCCGCACGTCCTGGTCCCTGTCCATACCGGCCACCAGGACCGCATCCGGCGTCTCGACGACCACCAGTCCCTTGAGACCCACACCGGCTATGAGCCGGTTCTCGGCGATGAACGTGCTGTCCTTAACGTCGTAGGTCAGTACGTCTCCCACGATTACGTTGCCGCTCCCATCCACCGCTATGCCGTCTCGCACAGCCGACCAGGTGCCCACATCGGACCATCCGGCGTCCATCGGAACCACGACGGCCGACACCTCTGCGGACCCGGCAACGCGCTCGGCGACCGCATAGTCTATAGAGTCCGCCGGGCAGGAGCGAAATTCCTCCAGGCCGGGCCGGAAGAACTCGCCGTCGACCTGTCCGACCGCATGTGCGGCACGGCATGCTTCGGCGATATCCGGGCGGTGGGCCTCGATCTGCGCAAGCCAGACCGAAGAGCGCATGACGAATATGCCGCTGTTCCACAGGTACTCGCCCGTCGACAGGTAACTCCTGGCGGTCTCCTCGCTGGGCTTTTCGACGAATTCGTCTATCGCAAGGGCGCTGGGTTCCGGGACCGGGCTCTCCACCTCGCCGGCTACCCGGATGTAGCCATAGCCGGTCTCCGGCCCGGCGGGAGGCACGCCGAAGGTCACCATACGACCCTCCTTCGCCAGCGCGTATCCCTCTTCCACCACCCGTGAGAACTCCCCGAGGTCGGCGACGTAGTGATCGGCCGGCACGGCCATCAGCACCTCGTCTCCACCGCGGCTCTCGCACCAGAGGGCGGCCAGGGTAAGCGCCGGTGCGGTGTTCTTGCCGACCGGCTCGAGGATCAGCGCCTCGGGCTGCGTGCCCGCATCCTCCATCTGCTCCACCACCAGATAACGGTGGTCCTCGTTGCAGACCACCAAGGGGGGCTCCACGCTGCCGCACCTGGCCTGTGCGGCCGCCAGGCGCAGTACAGTCTGCTGGAACATGGTGCCGTCGCCGACCAGGGACAGAAACTGCTTGGGGAAGTGTTCGCGAGAAAGCGGCCACAGCCGTGTCCCCGAGCCCCCCGCCAGGATCACCGGCCTTAGCATGCCCTGCCTTCCCTCCTCATGTGCGACGAATTATATCAACCGCCGACCCCTCTCTTCCGCTTCAGATGCACCCCTGAACCGGTCCGGGTGTATATTGCGGTCCGGCCGATCTGGAGCCAACGGACCAGTAGCACGCATGTCAGGACCAATATGTCGAGACTCGGGATAAGGATAGAGAACGATCCGCGTCTGTCGACCGGCGATCTCATGGAGATCACGTCCGCCGCAGAGGCAGCGGGCTTTGAATCGGTGTGGGTGCCCGAGGGGGGAGGCCGAGACGCCCTGTCCCTGTTGGCCGTCCTCGCCGGAACTACCGAGCGTATCGCACTGGCAACCGGAATACTGCCCATCTTCTCCAGAACGCCGGCGATCACCGCGATGTCCGCCGCGGGCATGGCTGCCATCTCGGGGAATCGATTTTTGCTCGGCCTCGGCACCGGCCACCGGCCCGTGGTCACCGGGACCCACGGCATCCCGTATTCGGCTCCCATCGGGCGCATGGCCGAGACGGTAACGATCGTCCGGGGCCTGCTCTGCGGCGAATCCGTAAGCGCCCAGGGGCGCCACTTCAACGTCGCCGGCGCCCGGCTCGGCAGGGCCGCGCGCGGCGTCTCCGTGCCGCTATACGTCGCCGCCCTGGGACCAAAGATGATCGACCTGGCCGGCCGCCTCGCCGACGGCGTGCTCCTGAACTGGACGGCGGCCGATCACATAGGCGGATCGGTTTCGACCCTCAGGCAGGCGGCGCAACGGGCAGGCCGCGATCCCACCTCGGTAGATGCCGCCGGATACGTGCGCACGGCCATCGCTGAGGGAGAGGATGAAGGAAGGATCAGAAAGTACCTTCAGCTTCAGGTGGCGGGATACGCGACCCACACGTACTACCGGCAGTTCTTCGTTTCGACCGGGTTCGGCGGCGAGATGGAGAGATCGGAAAGGGCCCTGGCGTCCGGCGACCGCGAGGCGGCCGCGGCGGCGGTGTCGACGGAAATGCAGAATCAGGTGGCGGTGATAGGGCCGCCCGGAGAGTGCCGGGCGGAGATCGAGCGGCGGCGAATTCTCGGGCTTGACCTGCCCGTACTGGCACCCTTTGCGGTGGACGCCGACGTAAAGAGCGCCTATCTTCGGGTTATAGAGGCGTTTGCATAACGGGCGCCCAAAGCAGCCGCTGGCGGCCGACTCAGGGGGAACAGCAAATGGCGGGACGCAGCCGGATCATGGAAGAGCTGGGCATCGAGCCAATCATCAATGCCCACGGACACCCCACCACCATCGGAGGAAACAACCCTTCGCAGGCGGTCAAGGAGGCGATGGACGACGCCTCCCTCGACTACGTGAAGATGAGCGAGCTTGTCGAGGTCACCGGGGGCCGAATCGCCGAGATTCTCGACGTCCCGGCAGCCATGGTCACACCGGGATGCGCCGCCGCGTTGGCCCTGTCTGCCGCGGCCTGCATCACTCGCAACCACGTTGAAAGGATCGAGCAGCTGCCGGACACCACCGGCATGCCTAACGAGTTCATAATCCAGCGCCAGCTCCGGGTCATATACGACAAGGCTCTGACCGTCCCGGGAGGCGTCCTGGTCGAGGTGGGAGAAGAGGAGGGCACGACCGAAGAGCACATCGAGGCCGCAATCACCGACCGCACCGCGGGCATCCACTACCTGGCCGGAGGGCTGTACGACGATCCCGACGGGCGCGAAGAACGCAGCGATATAGTGCCCTTCACAAGACTGGTGGCCCTGGCCCGTAAGCACGATCTGCCCCTGGTGGTCGACGCGGCAGGACAGGTCTACCCCACCGACCGGCTAAGCCTCTATGCCCGCGGGGGCGCCGACCTGGTCGGCTATGGCGGAAAGTACTTTGAGGGCCTTAACACCAGCGGCCTGCTGGTCGGCGCCAACACGGACCTGGTTCATCTGGCGTACCGGCACAGCTTCATCGGCTTCGAATACGAGCAGAACAGGGTCTTCGGCCGATCCATGAAGATGGATCGCCAGACCGTGATCGCCACATATGTCGCCCTGCGAGAGTGGCTGGCCACCGATCATGAGGCCAGGCTGGCCGGCTATGAGCACCGGCTCGCCTCCAACGTACGACCGGTGCTGGAGGGCCTGCCTGGCGTCGAGGTCAGGGATTTTCCGGAACGGGGTCTGCCGGAGGGCCTGCGCGTCCTGGTAGACGCTGCCGCCGCCGGCATGACAGCATCCCAACTTGAGCGCCATCTGGCCGAGGGCAGTCCTCGAATTCACGTCAGAACCGACGAGGTGCCCGACTCCTTCATCATCAGGATACAGACCGTTGACGAGGGCGATGAGCACATCATCGCCAACCGGATCAGACAGATCCTGACCGACTGAACCGCCCGCTCATCCGGATCTGCCGGCAGCAGGAGACAAGCACAATTGCTCGACATCGACCGCCTGAGGGCGGACCCCGAGGCGGTTAGAAGCGCCCTTGCCCGACGCGGACAAGACGCTCCGATCGCCACGGTACTGGAGCTGGATGCCCGCCGTAGAGCCCTTCAGCAGGAGGGCGACGAGCTCCGCGCAAGACGCAACACCGTCAGCAGGGAGATAGGTCGCAGCAGGCCCCCGGACCCGGTCCTGGTCAAACAGATGCGGGGCGTATCGGACCGCATCAAGTCCCTCGAGGCCGAGTCGCGGCAGGTGGAGGAGGACATCCGATCTGCCCTGCTTGAGATTCCCAACCTGCCGAGGGGCGAGGTCCCTGCCGGGCTCGACGAAACACACAACGTCGTAATAAAGACCGTCGGAGAGCCCCGGAAGCCGGACTTTGATGCCCGCCCGCACTGGGAGCTAGGGGAGCGTATGGGAATCATCGACCTGGCGGCCGGCGCCCGCATCTCGGGCTCGCGCTTCTATGCCCTGCGCGGCAAGGGGGCCAGGCTTCAGCGCGCCCTGGTGACCTGGATGCTCGACGTGCACACGGCCGAGCACGGGTACACCGAGCTGTACCTTCCCTATCTGGTGGGCACCGCCACCGTCACGGGGAGCGGGCACCTTCCGAAGTTCGCAGACACCATGTACCGAGACCAAGAGGATGACCTCTGGCTGATACCCACCGCCGAGGTACCGATCACCGGCATGTTCTCGGGGAGGATACTGGACCCGGGGACCGTGCCCGCCAACTTCGTCGCGCACACACCGTGCTTCCGCCGCGAGAAGGCTGCCGCCGGCCAGGACACCCGGGGCATCAAGCGGGTGCATCAATTCGACAAGGTGGAGATGTACAAGTTCGTCCATCCCGCCGACTCCGATGGCGAGCTGGGGCGCCTGGTCTCCGACGCCGAGGACCTGATAAGGCGGCTGCAGCTACCCTATCGCGTGGTAGAGCTGTCTGCCGGGGACCTGGGCTTCTCTGCGGTTCGCACGTTCGATCTGGAGGTGTGGGCGGCCGCCAGCGGCGAGTGGCTGGAGGTGAGTTCGTGCTCGAACTGCGACGATTTCCAGGCCCGCAGGGCCAATGTCCGCTACCGGCCCGAGAGGGGTGCAAGACCCGTCTACCCGCACACCCTCAATGGCTCCGGCCTTGCTTTGCCCAGGGTGCTGATAGCGATCCTTGAGGCGGGCCAGCAGCCCGACGGCTCGATAGTGATCCCCGAGGAACTGCGCACCTACACGGGGTTCGACCGTATCGACTGAGTCGGCCTCTCGCGGCCGCAGCGTCCGGCTCCGGACGTGACTGGCTAGTGGTTTCCGAAACGGCGTCTGAGCTCGCGCTTGAGTACTTTGCCAAGGGCGTTGCGGGGAAGCTCGTCCACCTCGATGACCGACTCGGGACGCTTGAAACTGGCTAGCCTGGTCCTGCAGTGTTCGATCAATCCCGCCTCGTCCACCCCCCATCCGGTTGCCGGCACGACCACCGCCCGCACCGACTCTCCCCAGTGCAGGTCGACGACCCCGATCACGGCCGCATCCTCGACGGACGGGTGCTCGCGAAGCACCTCTTCTACCTCCTGGGGCGAGATCATCTCCCCGCCCCGCTTGATGAAGTCACGGGCTCTGCCGGCCAGATACACGTAGCCGTCCTCATCGATCCGTCCCAGGTCACCGGTGTGAAGCCAGTCTCCGCTCATCGCATCGGCCGTGGCATCGTCGCGGCGCCAGTATCCCTTCATCAGCCTGGGTCCACGAGCCACGATCTCTCCCACCAGCCCGGGGGACACCTCCGCCCCATCCTCATCGACCACCCTGATCTCCACATCCTCCAGAGGTAGTCCGATGGACCCAAGCCGTCGCCTGCGCCTTTCGACCAGTTCGGGAGGACCGGATAGTTCATGGTCCTCGGGAGGCAGCGCGGTAATGGTCGCACCCGTCTCCGTCTGGCCAAACGCGTTGATGAATCGCACCCCGGGCAGCTGCTCAATGGCAGCAAGGATTACGTTAGCTGGCATCGGCGCCGCCCCGTACGTGAGTATTCGCAGGCTAGACAGGTCGCAGGCGGCGAAGTCGGGATGCTCCATGACCATCTTGAGCATCGTCGGCACCACCGTGGCACGGCTTATGCCCTCTCGCTCAACGAGCCTCAGCCACTGACCAGCCTCGAACTGACTCTGCACCACCAGCACCCGTCCTCCATAGATGGAGGACAGCACGACCTGAACACCGGCCACGTGGTATATCGGCACGGACAGCAACGTGCGCTGCTCGAACTCGGGATCGGCGGGGTTGACGTTCTCCAGGGGATAGGATGTGAGACCCTCGTGCGAGAGCATGACGCCCTTTGGTCGACCGGTGGTCCCGGCCGTATACAGGATCACCGCCAGGTCATCTCCACCCCGCGCCGGCACGCGTTCGCCACCCGACTCCGTGAGCTCATCGTAGGAGATCCACCCCTCCGGAGGCTCGCCGTCTATGGCGACCAGGTGATCGACCGTGGAGAGCCGGTCTACCTGTTGGCGCATCAGCTCGGCCACCGCCGCAACGTACTGAGCGCCAACGCAGAGGACCCTGGCCGCAGAGTCCTCCAGCATGAACGCCAGCTCCTCTGCCCTGGCCCTGTAGTTGATCGGAACCGACACCGCATCGGCCCGCGAGATCCCGAACAACGACTCCACCTCGCGGTCCCCGTTGACGTCCAGCCAGGCGACCCTGTCCCCCGGCCCGACGCCGACACGTGATGTCAGTCCCGTCGCGACCGCTCCCGCACGGGACTCGAGGTCCCGGTACGTGGTTCTGCGGCCCGAATACACCGTGGCCACGCGGTCGGGCACGATCATCGCCGGTATGGATAGCAGTTCCGAAAGGTTCACAGACCCAGAGCCAGTCGACGTTCCAGCTCTAACCCGGCCTCAAGGCCAATGTCCAGGCCGTCAAGCACCGCGGTCTTTACGGCGGTCACGATCGCCGGGTCGCGGGCAGCCAGATCCCGGGCGACCGCCAGCGCAGCCGACTCCAGCCCCGAGCGCGTCACCACCCGATGCACCAGGCCGGCGGACGCCGCCTCGGCAGCCGACATGCGATCGCCACGGCTGGCCAGGAACCGGGCCATCGACCGGCCAATGCCGATCGCACGCGGCAGGGTCTGAGTCCCGCCCGCTCCCGGGATCATGCCGATCGTCACCTCCGGCATGGCGAACACGGCGTCCTCGGCGGCCACCCTGATGTCGCAGAGGCACGCTATCTCGACGCCGGCACCTATGACGTAGCCGTGCACGGCCGCCACCAGAGGCTTCCGCATGCCCGCCATCAGGCCCCACAGATCGCGCTTTCGCCTGCTGCGGTGGGCCGACACGAGGGAGGGCGCTGTGCCGAACTCTATGAGGTCCGCGCCCGCACAGAATCCCCTCTCGCCCCGTCCGGACACGATGGCCACCTTCAGCATCGGGTCGTCATCGAAGGCGCGCAGGGCCTCAAAGAGCTCATCGCGCATCGAGATGTTTACCGCGTTTATCCGCTCGGGGCGGCTGAGCTCAAGTCGGGCTATCGGGCCCTCGAGGCTGAACAGGACGGTCGGCTCACTCACCTGTGAACTCCGGTCTGCGTTTATCCGCAAAGGCCCGCAGCCCCTCGGTGCGGTCCTGCGTGGAGTGAAGCAGGGTCGCCAGGTCGCCCTCCATTCGCATGGCCTGGTCTAGCGAAAGGTCGGCCCCCTTGTAGACGGCCTCCTTCAGGTAGCGCAGCGCCAGCGGACCGTGAGCCTCCATTACCCTCGCAGCATCCATGGCCCGCTCAAGGGCCCGTCCCGGTGCCGTCACCTCGGTGGCCAGCCCGATGGCGGCGGCCTCCTGTCCGCTCAGCACCCTGGCCATCAAGAGCATCTCAAGTGCCCGCGACCGGCCGATCAGGCGGGGAAGTCTCTGGGTGCCACCATCCCAGGGAATCCCACCCTCTGCAGCCTGGGTCATCCCGAGCCTGGCGTGCTCTCCAACGACGCGCATATCGCAGGCCAGGGCCAGCTCAAGGCCCTGATCCAGGGCGCCGCCCTCAATGGCGGCGACGGTCGGCTTTCCGATGTCGGCGACCGACGAAGCGACCGAATGAGCCGCCATCTGCTCGGCCGTAGGGCCCGCGGGAAGCGCCGTTCCCCGGCAGAAGTCGGGGCCGTCGCCGGTGAGGACGACGACCATGACGTCAGGTCGATCATCGAGATCGCCGAGCGCCTCTCGCAGTTCGGCGACCATGATCTCATCGATCGAGTTGCCGGCGTCGGCGCCGGCAATAGTTAATGCAGCTACGCCGCTCGCAACCTGGAGGCGGACCCGAGCAAATGACATTGCGACAGGATAGCAAGGCGCCGACTTCCCCGTTCGGAGCGCCTCATGGAATCGCGGGTACGCCGGGCCGAAAGCCCTCTAGTCAAGTTCCTCGTCGGCTGGGCTTACCACGACCTGCCGGTCGGCACCGACCCCGGCGCTCTGGGTAACCACCCTGTTGTTGTCGGCCAGTTCGAGATGGACCAGCCGGCGCTCGTAGGGCGTCATCGGTTCAAGGGTTATCGATCGTCCGGAGTCGGCAACCCTTCGCGCAACGTTCCTGGCCAGGTTGCGCACCGCCTTGTCGCGACGAGCCTGGTAGCCGGCCACGTCGATTACGGCATTCGGCCGGTCGGAAAGCTCGATGGTGGCGATGAAGTTGACGAGAAACTGCAGGGCCCTGAGGCTCTCGCCTTTGCGGCCTATGAGAAGACCGGAATCGTCGCCGTCAACATCGAAGACGGGACCGCCGCCATCCTCTCCTATTGCGTGTCTGACGCTGGCGACAGCGTCGACTTCCATCAGGTCCAGCAGGTTGTTCAGAACCTTGGATACGACGCGAACCGTATCACCGCCGGACTCGTCCCCGTCGAAGTCGAGCAGCGTCACACGTACCCGGGCCGGCTCTCCGCCAAGACCCAGTATCGCCGTCTTGCCCCTGCTAACGACGTCTATTTCTACTTCGTCGCGATCTGCGTCTAGCTCCCTTAGGCCTAGCTCTATGGCCTCCTCTACTGTCTTGGCCGTTGTCTCTATCGACTCCCTCTCCAATTGCGGCCTCCTCGTCGCTGGACGCGGCCATGGCCGGCGCCGGCGCGGGCTGTGAAGTTCCTCCAAACTTGAACAGGTTTCTCAGCGGATCCCAGCCGGTGACAAAACCCTGTATAACTACTCCTATCACGTTGGAAACTATCCAGTAGACCGCCAGGCCGCTGGGGAAATTCAACGTGAAGAATCCGAACATCACCGGCATCATCCATAGCAGCATGCGATTGGTTGAATCCTGCTGCGGGGACGCCGACGGCATCGTCGTCATCTTTTGCAATACGTACATCGACACCCCGACAAGCAGGGGCAGGATGATCGGGGACGGGTCCGGCAACGCTAGATCCATCCACAGAAAGCGCCCGTTCAGCGGGACAGCCTCGTGCGCGAGGGACAGGCCCGAGTAGAACTTGTTGGAAAGTGTCGCCAGACGCTCCGGGGTCGACGGCAGGGTCTGGATCACCGCCTGGTAGAGGCCTATCCAGATGGGGAACTGTATGAACATCGGCCCCAGACAGCCAAGGGGATTCACCCCCTGCTCTTTGTAGAGCTTCATCGTCTCCTGGGACGCCTTCTGCCGGTCGTTCTTGTACCTGTCCTGGATGGCCTTGAGCTTGGGCTGGATGGCCTGCATCGCCTTCATCTGCCTGGCCTGCTTGATCGTAAGGGGCACCAGGATCACCCGGATCGCGACCGTAAACAGGATGATCGCCACTCCGAAGTTTGAAAACGAAATGTCGTAGAGGACGACGAGGCTGTTGATCATCGGTCGGATGATCACCTCGTTCCATATGGTGAAGAAAAAGTCCAACTCGCCTGTCGCCTAGCGCAAGGGCCTGATAGCCGATAGCGGCATATGGATTTCGGTTTGAATGGTCGTCAACAGCGCTGCTGCCACGACGGGTCGTCAGAGACCGGATTTTCGGCCTGGGGCCTATCGGTCTTGTAGACCCAGCCCTCGTCGAGCGTGCCGACGCCGTTGACATCGTTAACTGCGATCGAACGGACCGTATGGTCCCACGCGCCCAGGTACACCCTGTCACCATCTCCGACCACGTTGGTTCTCAGACGCTCGTTGATGTGGCACTCCCGCTGACCGCCCCCGCCCATGAGGGTCGCCGTTCGAAGCCTACCATCGTCCGAGGCGACGATCAGGAAGTCGCCCACTGCTGCCGGCGAGCCTATGATCGGACCGTTGGTCTCCATTACCCACAGCAGGGCGCCCGTGTCGGGAGACAGAGCGTAGACGTTTCCATCAAGGGCGGCGGCAAAGACCGCGGCATCGGTGACCAGCGCGCGGGCCCAGTACCAGCCATCGGCCCCTTCGAAGGTCCACAGCTCTGCGCCCGATCTGGCGTCCAGGGCGTAGAAGGTTCCGTCGAAAGCTCCCACGAACAGGCGGTCGCCGAGCTTTGCCGGCGGGGCCGTCACCGCTCCCCGCGCCTCGAACCTCCACAGTTCCGCACCCCCCTTGAGGGATAGGGCATAGACGTTCTTGTCCAGCGAGCCGAAATAGACGATCTCCTCGTCGACGAGCGGCGTCGTCCACACCATGGAGCCCGTCTCGAAGGTCCACAGCTCGGACCCGTTGTCCGCGGCAAACGCGTACACCGAGCCGTCCGACGATCCCACCACGACGATCCCGTCGCCGTGGCCCGGGCCACCGACCAGCTTCTCCCGACTCTCGCCGACGGGCACATCCCAGATCTTCGAGCCATCCAGCCTTGATACGGCGTAGAGATGGCCGTCGTAGCCGGCCGCATAAACGATGTCGCCCACGACGACCGGGTCACCATAAAACGCGTGGAGCCGGTCTTCCCCCACCAGTCCGCCGAACTCCCAGATCGACTGTCCGCTGTCCGCGTCAAGGGCCAGCAGGGTACCGTCCATCGAGCCTGTGTATATCACGCCATCGACGACGACCCCACCCGCCCATCCGTCCGGGTTAGCCACCTGTCCGCATGCCGTCGCGCCACTGCAGGCGGCTGCCGACAGGGCGACAAGCAATACCAGCATGATCAGGGCCCGCCGTGGGACGCCGGGGCAGACGGCCCGGACTACTCGGGGCAAGCGATGCGGCAAACTCATCACGGGACGGGGTCGTAACCCCATGTGCCCATGGGCCTGCAGCGAGATAGGCGAACGGCCGCCATGCGCGCTCCAGAGCCCAGACCGTGCCTCGAGATGGCCTCGTACGCGTAGCGTGAGCAGGTCGGCTCGTGGCGGCAGCACGCACCCACGTAGGGTGATAGCACCATCTGGTAGAGCCTTATCGCCCCAAGGGCAAACTTGTTCAACATCGCCTGATCAACAAAACGACAGTCCGCTGAAACTACTCCAACTCCCGCCCGCGGACGCCGCGGGCCTGGATACCCGCCCTCCTCAGGAGCCTTGCGAGCGACCTCTCGATATCCGAATAATCGCAGCCAACAACTCCCTTGCGCGCGATCAGCAAGACATCCCAACCGGCCTCAATTGCAGCGTCGCGCGCGATGGCCCGAAGCCTGCGCTTGACGCGATTGCACTCGACCGCATTGCCGATACGCCGCCTGCTGGCCGAAAAGCCGAAACGGCTTATCGGGAGCCGATCATCCTCCTCCCGATCACGCGGCCGGACCGCCAGTACCAGCAATTGGTCTGCCCAGCTGCGTCCACTACGACGAATCGCACGAAAATCGGACGCGCGCTTAAGGCTGTGATCGCGGCGCAAGGACTGGATTGTGTGGAGGAAACGCCAGCGGAGACCGCTAGACGGTTAGCCTTTTGCGGCCCTTGAACATGCGGCGCCTGAGCACGTTTCGTCCCCCCTGGGAACTCATCCGAGAGCGAAACCCGTGCACTCTCATCCGGCGCCGTTTCTTCGGCTGATAGGTTCTCTTTGGCATCTCTGTCGAACGTAGACCTTAACGGAATTATATTCCCGCGTCCGGCGGAAGGTCAATTTGACCGCATCACCGTCTACGCCTGTTTACCGGCCTACGTGGGCAGTTGGAGGGTCGCCGACGACCCATCTCGTCGTTTGACTGAGGTCCAGCTCACAAAATAGACTCGCCCGTGAAGGGGGACCGGGCCCGATGGCCGATGAGAACGCTGCAAAAGCCGAGATCGTCCAGGCTCTTACCGAGAGGGCGGAAAGGCTGTGGGGCGCCGAGCGCGCCCGTGCCGCCCGCGAGAACATAAGGGAGGCCGCCGAGTACGTCTGGCTGATCGCCGAACAACCCCTTGACGACGACGAGGCTCCCCTGTTTCACCCGTAAGGATCAGCCCGCCAGCACCTCGGCCTGGCGCTCGATCAACTCACCGATCCCCGTTGCCGCAAGGTCCAGAATCTGGTCCAGCGTGCCCCGGTCGAACACCGCCTCCTCCCCGGAGCCCTGCACCTCCACCAGGCTGCCATCCTGGGCCATGACCACGTTAAAGTCCACCTCGGCACGAAAATCCTCCTCGTAGCTGAGGTCGAGCAATGGCTCGCCGCTCACAATGCCCACGCTGGTTGCGGCCACGGCCTGCCTGAACGGTGAACGGGCTATCTCACCGGTCTCGACGAGTCTGCTGCAGGCCAGACTGGCGGCCACGTAGGCGCCGGTGATCGATGCCGTCCGGGTGCCGCCGTCGGCCTGCAGCACGTCGCAGTCGACCGTCAGCGTGCGCTCTCCCAGCGCATCGAGGTCAGTCACCGCCCGCAGTGCCCTGCCGATCAACCGCTGGATCTCCTTGGTGCGTCCCCTGGTCGCGCTGGACCTGGGCGTGCGCGTGAGGGTCGACCTTGGCAGCATGGCGTACTCGGCGGTTACCCAGCCACGGCCGAGTCCACGCAGGAAGGCTGGGACGCCCGATTCGACGGTGACGGCGCACAGGACGCGGGTCGCGCCGGTCTCGATCAGGACCGAGCCCTCGGCAAACTCCTGCACGCCGGCAGTCATTTTCACCGGCCTGAGTTGATTTCTGCTGCGACCATCCCTGCGCGCCATCTAGACCTCCCGCCAGACCGTCAGCTCTGAGAGCCGAGGCGAGGGAAAGTCTAACAGTCCCCGCCTCGCGCACCGGCATCCGGTGCTACGTGACCTCCCGGACCGGGCGTGTGGGCGGCGCAGGGCCGGTATAAGATACCGATCGACATGGGGCTCAAGATCGACATAAGGGTACCGGTCGGCGGTTCGGTCGTTGAGACAGCGGAGTTCGCGGTGAAGTGCGAGCAGGCCGGCTTTGATGGCGTCGGCATAATCGACCATCAACACACCGGCCGAGATGTGTTTCTGGCCATGGCCCTGGCCGCCGATCGAACTCGGCGGATCACGCTGTATCCCGCCGTCACCAACCCCGTCACCCGCCATCCGATGGTCCTGGCATCGATAGCCCAGAGCCTTGAGGAGATCGCGCCTCACCGGGTGATCCTCTGCATCGGGGCCGGCTTCATGTCGACCCGGCACATCAATCGAGGACCGGCGTCAGTTAAGGAGATGCGGGATGCGGTCGATCAGGCCAGAAGGCTGCTTGCCGGGGAGGATGTATACCCCGGCATCACCGACGGAAGGCTGGTTCGCACGTCCGATCCACCCACGCCCGTCTACGTGTGCGCCACCGGACCGCGCATGATCGAACTGGCCGGAGAGATAGCCGATGGAGCGATGCTCATGGTCGGACTCGATCCCGGGATGGTGGCCCAGGCCATGGACCATCTGGCCAGGGGGGCCGAAAGGGCGGGAAGGGCCGCCGAGGACATGCCCATCACGCTGGTCTGCGGAGGCATACTGGCACGGGATAGAGAGACCGCGCTGGAGCTTGCCAGGCCCTTCTGCTGGGGCCAGATGCACCACCCGGTCCACGGGCCGCGTCTGGAGAGGGCGGGACTAAAGTGGCCAGCCGGCATAGGCGGCCCAGAAGACATACCGGCGGAGGTGCTGTCACGCGTCTGCGACGCAACCGGCCTGTTCGGCGACCACAATACGTGGGCCGAAGGGATAGGCGCCGCCGGAGACCTGCCGGGAGTGAACCGGCTCTTCATACAGCCCAATCTCACCTATGAATTCCCCGAAGGGGTTCTTGCCGACTACCGGGACCGGATAAGGCCCCTGCTTAGCTGAAGGCCTGCGGCAGGCCGCGATTCGTCCAGGCCGCCGCTCGAAGATCCCCGGGCACGCTGGTCGGATGTAGGCTTTAGCCACCGATCCGAATCGGAGGACATGCGATGAGGGCGATAACCGGGGCCAACCTGATAGACGGAACAGGCGCCGACCCGGTTCCCGGGGCAACGATACTCGTAGGGGACGACGGGCGAATACACAGGGTGGGGCCCGACGTCAGCCCGCCCGCCGGAGCCGCGGTTCTGGACGTTGACGGCAGCACGGTCATGCCCGGCCTAATAGACTGCCACGTTCACTTCATGATCGACGTTGCGCCCATGCATGAGCTGGCGCTCATGCCCCTCAGCCTGAAGATCCTTCACGCGGCGGACAATGCACGCAAGACCCTGGACGCCGGCGTCACCTCCGTCCGCGACGCCGGCGGCACTCCCCTCGGGCTGAAGCTGGCTGCGGAACGCGGCCTGATCCCGGCTCCGCGGATGAGGATCTCCGTTTCCATACTGTCCCAGACCGGCGGCCACGGAGACTTCCTACTACCGGGCGGTACCCACTTTCCCATGGGCATGCCACTGGACGGCTCCCTTCCGGAATGGCCCAGACCGGTCTGCGACGGGGTGGACGAGGTGCGAAGGACGGTGCGCGCCAACCTGCGTGCCGGAGCCGACTTCATAAAGCTGTGTTCAAGCGGGGGAGTCCTTTCCCCCAGCGACGAGCCCACCTCAACGCAGTTCACACGCGAGGAGATCAAGGTCATGGTCTATGAGGCCGCGGCAGAGGGCAAAACCTGCATGGCTCACGCCCAGTCCACCGAGGGCATAAGAAACGCCGTCGAGTGCGGCGTCGAATCGATAGAGCACGGCGTCTACCTGGACGAGTCGGTGGTCGAAGAAATGAGGCGCAGGGGGACGTTTCTCGTTCCCACCCTGCTGCCGGGGGAGACCCTGTTCGACCTGGCCAGGGAAAGGCCCGGTTCGGTCCTTCCTCAGTCACTTAGGAAGGCCGAACAGGTATTCCCTCACCACAGGGCCAGCTTTCGGATGGCCGTGGAGGCCGGTGTGCGCATAGCGATGGGAACGGATTCGGCGGTCTGCCCGCACGGCGAGAACGGTCGAGAACTCGGCCTGATGGTCGACAACGGCATGACAGAGATGGAGGCCATAGTGGCCTCTACCAAGACCGCCGCCGAGTGCATCCACATGGACGATGACGTGGGCACTCTTGAGCCGGGCAAGCTGGCCGATCTGCTGGTGGTCGATGGTGACCCGCTCGCCGACATCCAACTCCTGGGGGACAAGGAGAGCCTGGCCATGATCATGCAGGGCGGGACGGTCCACAAAGATTCCATGTCCGGCTAGGGCCGCCCCCGCGGAGCCCGTCAGGAGCGCAGATCGATCGGTTCGGAGTCCGGCAACGCCGTGCCCATGGGCTAAACGGCCTCCTTATATCCTTGACCGGCATTCCGGACGCTCCCTATAATTGATCAGCTTTACCCCCTCCCCCGGAGCCCAAGATCACTCAGGACGTTACCGCGCGCGTCACAGAACTCGAGACCAGAGCCCTTGCCGCGCTGTCCGACGTGTCCAGCCGCGAGCATCTGGAGGAATGGCGCGTCGCGTTCCTTGGCAGGAGGGGTGAGGTCACGCTGCTGAAGCGCAGCATATCCAGCATCCATCCCGACGAGCGCAGAGAGTTCGGCCGCGCCGCCAACGCGGCGGCGCTTACCCTGGAGTCGGCATTTGCGGACAAGGGGGCGGCGATCGAAAGCCCGGCGGAGGCCGGGGCCGGAGCCATGGATGTGACCCTGCCCGGCTGGCCCACTCAGGTCGGTAGCATCCATCCCGTGACCGCCACAATGCGGGAGATCTGCACCGCCTTTGCATCCATGGGTTTTGAGATCGTGGAGGGCCCGGAGGTGGAACTGGACCATTACAACTTCGAGATGCTCAACATCCCGAAACACCATCCGGCGCGTGACAGCTTCAACACGCTCTGGATAGATCACAGCGACACGAACGGGGATCGCCCGCTGCTGCTACGTACTCACACATCGCCCATGCAGGTCAGGACCATGGAAACGCAGGCGCCACCGGTCAGGGTGGTGGTTCCGGGAAAGGTATACCGATACGAGGCCACAGATGCCACTCACGAGTGGCACTTCACCCAGGTGGAGGGACTCGCGGTGGACAGGGGAATCACCTTTGGCGACCTTAAGGGAACGCTGTACGAATTCGCCCGTCGCCTATTCGGCGAGGATGTAAGGGCGCGCTTCCGATGCGACTACTTCCCGTTCGTAGAGCCCGGGGCCGAAATGGCAATCGCCTGGACTCCCAGACGGGGGCAGGGGGACGAGGCCGAAGACTGGATCGAGATACTCGGCGCCGGCATGGTGCACCCCAACGTGCTGGCCGGCGTCGGCTACGACCCCGCCGTATACACAGGGTTCGCCTTCGGTATCGGTGTAGAGCGAATCGCGATGCTCAGGAACGGCATCGACGACATTCGACTCTTCTATGCTAATGACATCCGGTTCCTTCGACAGTTCTCCTGAAATCTATTCCAGATGTTGATTCCACTATCCTGGCTTAGGCGCTACGTTGCCATCGACGTGCCTGCAGATGAGCTGGCCCACCGGCTCACCATGGCCGGCGTCGAGGTCGAGTCCCTCCAAAGGATCGGCGGTCATCTGGACCCGGACCTTGTGATTGTCGGCGAGATCGTCGGGTTGGAGCCGCACCCCAACGCCGACAGGCTGCGGCTTCCAACGGTGGATCTGGGGGGCGGGGAAACCGCCAGGGTCGTCTGCGGGGCGCCAAACGTCGCCGTTGGCCAGAAGATCGCCTTTGCCCGGCTCGGGGCACGCCTCTTTAACACCCACTCCAGCCGCGAGGAGCCGCTGCGGCCCGCCAACATACGCGGGTTCGAATCGCGCGGCATGGTCTGTTCGGTCAGGGAGCTCGGCCTGGGCGATGACCACGAGGGCATCCTGGTTCTGGACGAGCGGGCCTCCATAGGAAAGCCTCTCGTCGACATAGTCGGCGATGTGCTCCTCGACGTCGCGGTCACCCCGAACCGGGCCGATTGCCTCTCGGTGCTCGGCGTCGCTCGGGAGGTGGCCGCCCTGACGGACCGAAAGGTGGACGAGCCGCGCCTCGACTACAGGGAAGGCTCCGAGCCCATCGAGGGGCGGGCAAGCGTCACCATAGAGGATGCGGACCTGTGCCACCGGTACACGGCCTCGCTGATCGAGGACGTGACCGTCGGTCCCTCTCCGGTCTGGCTGCAGGAGGCCCTGGTCAGGGCGGGCCAGCGCCCCATCAACAACGTCGTGGACGTAACCAACTTCGTGATGCTGGAACTCAACCAGCCGCTGCACGCATTCGACTTCGACCTTGTAAAGGACGGGACCATAATCGTTAGGCAGGCAGGGCCGGCGGAGGTGATGCGCACCCTGGACGGCCAGGACCGCGAGCTGCGGCCGCCGATGCTGGTAATCGCCGACCCCTCCGGCGCGGTGGGTCTGGCCGGGGTTATGGGAGGCGCCAGCACCGAGGTCTCCGGGTCCACCACCCGCATCCTGCTCGAGTCGGCCAATTTCGATCCGGTAAACACCAGACGCACGAGCGCCGACCTGCGTCTGAGCACCGGTGCGGCCTACAGGTTTGAGCGCGGCCTGAGGCCGGAGCTGGCCGAGATCGGCCTGCGCCGTGCCACGCGCCTGATCGCCGAGGTAACCGGGGGGTCTGTCGCCCGCGGGATCATCGACGTTCACCCCCACCCCGCCGGGACCCCGACCGTCTCCCTTTCCCAGGCGAGGCTCAAGCAGGTCCTCGGCTCCGACATACCAATCTCCAGGGCCACCGAGGTCCTGTCGTCCCTGGGCTTTGAGGCGACGGCGGATGCGGGCTCGTCGGTCACGGTTAGCCCTCCGTACTGGCGGTCAGACGTAACGATCGAGGACGACCTGGTCGAGGAGGTTGCCCGCGTGATCGGCTACGACGAGATGCCGGTGACCATGCTCTCTTCGCCGATACCCCATCAGCGACCGAGGCCCACGTGGGAGCTCAAGGAGCGGGTCAGGGACATGCTGGTCGCGGCAGGCATGCGGGAGATCATCACCTACAACGTGGTGTCCGAAGACAGCCTGCAGGCCGTGGGCGAGTGGAGGGGGGACTCGCTGAGCCTCGCCAATCCGATGAACGAGGAGCTTCGCTACCTGCGGACGACCCTTCGGGCCAGCATGCTCCAAACCGTGTCCGAGAACAGGCGGCTGGTAGGGGAGGAGGGCCTGCGCCTGTTCGAGCTGGGACGCATCTTCCTGCCCAACGGCTCCAGGGCGGAAGATCTGCCGCAGGAGCGAGAGATGCTGACCGTCGCCTTCTGCGGGAGGCGGTATCCGCACTGGTGGCACGGGTCCGACGGGGGCTCGGGCATGGACTTTTTTGACGCCAAGGGGGTCGTGGTAGACACGCTTCAACGCCTGGGTATAGAGCCCTCACTTGCGCCGGTGGACGACCCGGCCCTCAGCCCGGGCAGGGCAGCTGCCATCGTTATCGACGGACAGAGAGCGGGCACCCTGGGAGAGATCGACCCCTCTGTCCTTAGCGCATTTGACATAGACGGGACCACGGTCGCACTGGCCGAAATCGAACTCTCCTCCGTGCTGCACGCCATGCCTCAGGCAGAGGCGCGATACAGGCCGTTCAGCCGTTATCCCGAATCGGTCCGCGACCTCGCTCTGGTGGTCGACGCCGACGTTTCGGCGGAACGTATCCGGGGAATCCTGGCCGGGCACAAGCTGGTCAAGGCCGCTACTGCGCGCGATGTTTACACCGGCGAAGGGGTACCTGACGGCAAAAAGTCGATCGCGTTCGGCCTGGTCCTTCAGTCCGATAAGGGCACCCTGACTTCGTCTCAGGTTACCCGCGTCATAGAGGACCTGCTGCGCCGGATTCAGCGCGCGGTGGGCGCCGAGCTGCGGGCATGACAAGCCACGCCGAGCACCGCCACTCCCACACCGAAGCCATGCTCACCGTGGAGGATGCCCTGGAACGCATTCTCTCGTTCTTTGAACCGCTCGAGCCCGTCAGGGTGCCGATCACCGAGGCCGGTGGCATGGTCATCACCGAGGACGTTGTCAGCCATCTTGACGTGCCTCCAATGGACAATTCGGCCATGGACGGGTACGCGGTTGAATCGCAAAGCGTCTACGGGGCCGCTCCACACGCACCCGTGACTCTACGTGTAGTAGACAAGCTGGCCGCCGGAGATCTGCCCGCCACGCGCGTTGGGCCCGGAACAGCGATACGAATCATGACGGGAGCCCCGGTGCCCCCGGGTGCGGACGCGGTGGTTCCGTTTGAGGAAACCGACGAGGTCGAACGCAGGCACAAGGCCCGCCCCCTCAACGAGATCTCCGTCAGGCACCCGGCAGGTCCGGGCGCCAACGTGCGGCAGGCGGGCCGAGACCTCTCCCGGGGACAGACGGTACTGACAGCGGGCTCTGTGATCGGACCGTCCCAGGTCGGCTTGCTGGCCAGCCTGGGTCACGCGGCCGTAAGCGTCCACCGCCGACCGGTTGTGGCGGTACTGTCGACCGGGGACGAGCTGGTTGAGCCCGGACTCCCCCTCCCACAGGGCCGGATATACGATTCCAACAGCGCCGGGGTGGCGGCGGCTGTGACGGAGGCGGGCGGGATACCGCGACAGATTGGAACGGCGCGAGACGATCTCGAGTCGGTGAACGCAAAGATCGACGAGGGCATCGACTCAGACATGCTGATCACCTCGGCGGGCGTCTCCAAGGGCGACTTCGACATGGTCAAGGACGTACTGACCAAGCGCGGGTCGATGCAGTTCTGGTCGGTGCGCATGCGCCCGGCAAAGCCGCTGGCCTTCGGGCTCCTGGGCGCCAGGGACGGGTCCGGGCGGACGGTGCCTCACCTGGGCCTGCCCGGCAACCCGGTCAGCGCCCTGGTGGCCTTTGAACAGTTCGGCCGCATGGCCATAGCAAAGATGCTCGGCCGCCAGCCGGCCACGAGGCCGACGGTGCGCGCGGTCCTGACCGACCCCATCCACAACACCGATGGCAGAAGGGTCTATGCCCGCGCGGTGGTGACCAAACGAGATGGCAGGTACTATGCTTCGTTGACCGGCGACCAGAGTTCCAACCTGCTGACGTCGATGGCCGCAGCCAACGGCCTCGCCATCTGCCCCGAGGATATTGCGCTAAAGCAGGCCGGAGACGAGGTAGACGTGTTAATGCTCAGGTGGCCGCCGGAAGTATTTTGATATAGAACGTTTGGGGAGACGAGCTTCAGATGACCACAAGCAAAGCCAAAGATGCCAATACGGCGGCTCCAGTTCGCTACTACGTCAGCATCGATGCCGAAGAGGGCAGCTCCGTCTCATTGCTCATATCGGACCGGCGCAACTACCTTACTCAGCAACACGACACGATCGAGGAGGCGGCGACCGCCGACCCGGAACTGCTCATCGATCAGATCGCCGGCCAGTCCGAGGAGGCCGATTACCTTCTGCCCGACACACCCCTTAAGGAGGCTGTCTTCCGGGTGATTCTGGCCGGCCGCAACGAGCCGATTAGCGCTGGCGAGATCAGCGCCGAACTCAGGCGCAGATGGACCATGAGCGCATACCCCCGCAACCTTTCACCCTCCGTGGTAGAACGGCTCCTGCAAAACATGGAGTCCTACTCGATCGGCAGCATTGTTCCGCCCGAGCCCGAAGTCGAGGAGCAGGGGCCTGCCGACGACGCTCCACAGGCGGATGCGCAGTGCATTGCGGCAGCCGAGGCAGATACCCAAGAAACACAGACGTCCAACGGCGGCGGCGCGGAAGACGAATAGATGCGTCGCTATAATTGCTGACGGTCACACCGGCAATTGCGACAGCAGGGTGCGGAAGCGAGCCGAAGCCGCTCAGGAAGGACGATGAATAGATCCCTAGCCTTCTTCAGGGGCAGCATAGTGCCAATCGAGCAGGCCAAGGTCGGCGTGATGACCCACGCGCTCCACTACGGCACCGCCGTCTTCGAGGGCATCCGCGGCAACTGGAACGCCGAGAGGGACACCATGTATGTGTTCCGCATGCGCGAGCACTACGAGCGCCTGCTCCAGGGGTGCCGGATGATGATGATGGACATCCCCTATACGGCGGACGATCTCTGCTCGATCACGGACGATCTTATCCGGAGCAGCGGGCACCGTCAGGATGTCTACATCCGGCCCCTGGTCTACAAGAGCGATGAACTCGTAGCGAATCTAAAGCTGCACGAGATCGCAAGCGACTTCACGTTGATCATCGTGCCGTTCGGCTCCTACATCGACTCCGAAGGCGCCATAAAGTGCTGCACCTCCTCGTGGCGTCGCATCGACGACGCCACGATCCCTCCCAGGGTCAAGATCTCCGGCCACTACGTCAACAGCATTCTGGCAAAGACCGAGGCGGTCCTGGCGGGCTTTGACGAAGCGATCATGCTCAACCAGGACGGAGGCGTCTCGGAGGGGACCGGTGAGAACCTGTTCATGGTCTCCGGCGGAAAACTTCACACCCCTCTGGTGGCGGATAACAACCTCGTGGGCATCACGCGAGACTGCGCCTGGACCCTGGCCTCTGAAGAGCTGGGTATGGAGGTGGTCGAGAGGCGGATCAGGCGCAGCGAGCTGTACCTGGCGGACGAGTTATTCCTGACCGGTACGGCCGCCCACATTACCCCGGTGGGCAGCGTCGACAGCCGCCCGGTGGGATCCGGGGAGGTGGGGCCGGTGACGGCTGAACTGCGATCGATATACTCACGTGCCGTGCGCGGTAATCACGACAAGTACCTGCACTGGTGTCACCCGGTCACCCAGGAGCCCGCATAGCCTCGCGTCGATGAGTCCCTTCTTAGCGGACTACCTGATATTCGTATTCTGGGCCTCGATCGGGGCGATACAGGTGGGCGCTTCATTCGGCCGCTTCGACGGTCTGCTGCTAGTCAGGCACACGCTGGCGGCGCGCGCCCTGGGGCTCGCTCTCACCGTTGGCTCGATCCTGTGGTTTTTCATGTCGGAAGAGCGCAACATCAACGACATCCATGGCGGCCTGGACGCCAACCTCCAGGGGGTCGGCTTCTTTGGCGGTGCGGCCCTGGCCGTGATCGCAACCCTGAGCCTGTCTTCGCTGGTCCACGCCCGCATGCGACGCGGCGAGCCCTCCGAGGACGAGGGCCTTGAGGCCCTGAGAAAGACCAGTTACTACGAGGCCGTCAGACGATGCCTTCCGGCCTGGTGGGACGGCTCTCCGGCGAAGCTGCTCGGATTCTTCTCCGACGCCAGGTTTGGACTGCTCTTCCTGCTCGGGGGCAGACTGATCGCCTGGATCAGGCGGAGCTAGAGCGTTGATCATCGAGGGTCCGATAGGCCACTGGGATGTTGACGCCTTCCTGTGGATCAACGGTCTGGTGGGAAGGTGGGGGGTGCTGGACCGATCGGTCGAGTGGCTGGTCAGCGACTACCTGATACCGGTCTCGGTGGCCCTTGCGCTGGTAGCGCTGTGGTTCGCAGGGCGCGACAGGGCCACCCGGTATCGCTACCAGATCGGCGTCTTCGTAGCGCTTGCCGCCATGGGGTTCACCAGCTGGGCTGTGCAGGAGGTCAGCGTGGCGACCGAGCGGGCCCGGCCGTTCCTGGACTACGAGGTCAACCTCCTGTTCTACAGGCCCACCGATTTCTCGTTCCCATCCAACTCGGTCGCCGCCGTGTTCGGCATAGCCGCCGGTGTCTTCGGGGCTAATCGAAAGCTCGGGACGGCCATGTTCGCACTGGGTGCGGTCCTGGGCTTTAGCCGGGTCTTCGCAGGAGTCCATTATCCAACCGACGTGATCGCCGGGGCACTGATCGGTGTGGTGATCGCCGTTCTGACCTACCAGCTCCGCAAGGTCGTCGAGCCGGTCCCCACCTGGTTCGTCAAGACCGCCCGGATATTTCACCTAGCCTAGCCGCAAAGCGATTCCCTGGGACCCCTGGAGGACACAAGCCTATGCCGGAACACGAGATAGTCCTTCGCGGCGGCAGGGTCATCGACCCGGAGTCCGGGATGGATGCCCAGCGCGACCTGGGCATCTCACGGGACCGAATCCGCGCGGTGGAAAAGATATGGGGCCGCAACATGCGGGGCGCCGAGGAGATCGACGTGACGGGCCTGGTCGTCGCCCCAGGCTTCATAGACCTGCACGCCCACGGCCAGGACGCTGAGAACTACCGCCTCCAGGCCCTGGACGGGGTTACAACCGCGCTCGAATTGGAGATCGGCACAGCAGATGTAGACGCCTGGTACGACGCCAGATCGGGCCGGTGCGCAATCAACTACGGCGCTAGCTCGGGCCATGTACCGGCCCGCATGGCGGTCCTGGACGACGCGGGAAGCGGGCTGGTGCCGATCGGGGACGCAGCGCACCGGCGGGCGGCAGACCAGGAGGTCATCCAGATCACGCGCCTGATCGAGGAAGGTCTGGAGAGGGGTGGTCTCGGGGTAGGCTTCGGTCTTCAGTACACGCCGGGCGCCTCCAGGTCGGAGGTGATGGACGCCTTCGAGGTGGCCGCCAGATTCGGGGCCCCGTGCGTGGTTCACATAAGGGGCATGGGTGATCCTCCGGCCGACCTCCCAAGGGTCGGCGCGGTCGAAGGCCTGCAGGAGGTCATCGCCGCCGCCGCGGTCACCGGTGCGCCGCTTCACATATGCCATATCTCCAGCGTCGGGCAATCGATGACGCCACAGCTCCTGGAAATGGTCGGCGGGGCCGCGGGCGGAGGCATGGACATCACCACCGAGTGCTACCCGTACACAGCCGGCATGACTCAGATCGATTCAGCCCTGTTCGACCCTGGCTGGCAGCGCATGACGGGTGTGAGCTACGGCGAACTGCTCTGGCCCGCAACGGGCGAGGTCCTGGACGAACAGCTATTTGACAAATACAGGGCCCAGGGCGGCATGGTCGTGATCCATTCGATCCCCGAGGACTCGATGGACAGGGCGGTGGCGAGCCCCCTGACCGCTATGGCCAGCGACGGCTGGGTGATGGATGGAGCCGGGCATCCCAGGACCGCAGGCACCTACTCCCGCGTTCTGGGCCTGTTCGCCAGGGAGCGCAAAACGTTGACGCTCATGGAAGCGATACGCAAGTCCTCCCTCATGCCGGCCAAGATACTTGAGCGGCGTGCCCCCATGTTCCTGAGAAAAGGCCGCATCAAGGTTGGCGCCGATGCCGACCTGGTCGTCTTCGATCCGGCCGAGGTCAGAGACAACGCGACCTACCAGGCGCCCACCCTGCCGTCCGGCGGGATCGTCCACGTCCTGGTAAACGGCGACCCGGTAGTGCGAGACGGTCAGTTCCAGGACGGCCTAAATGCGGGGCGGCCGGCCCGCGCGCCCATAGTCTGATCGGCCCGAAAGGCGGCCCCGGGGCGACCCTAGCCGAGCCGGGCGAGTTGCGGGATCTCGAGTTCGGCCGTGATGTGGTCGAACCACTCGATGACCTCGGAGTGCAGCGGGATCCCCCTGGCGCGGCGCTCAACCTCCTCCTCGTGCTCGGACAGGCCCGGATAGAGCACGCGCTCATGTCCCTCCGCGGGCTTTGTGGTACGCAGTGTCCTGAGCATCTCGTCCATCGTGTCCAGGAACCAGTCCACGTCGGTGAACGCGGCTATGTCGTATGCGGCGAAGTAGTGATCCTGAGCCAGCCGGTCCCCGGGCAACATGGCGGGCCGCGCCCCGGAAAGCATGGTCCCGAGCACCTCCGGGATCATCGCCAGCCCGTAGCCCTTGTGTGAGCCCTGTTCCCGAATGCCGCCAAGCGGTAGCTGCCAGTAGTTTCCCCTACCCGGGGACACCTGCGGCTCCATGACCGGAGTACCGTCCATCGTAGCTATCCAGCCGGGGTCCAAGAGCGCCCCAACCCGCTCGGCCAGGTAGATCTTGTTTCCTGCTATCGCCGTGGTGGCCGCGTCGAAGAGGAGGTGTGGCTCGGTGCGAGCTGGCGCGGCGATTGATATGGGGTTGGTCCCGAGCCTGGGCTCGGCGGCGAAGGTGGGCAGTACGAACACCCTCGTGCCGGCCCCGCCCGAGGTGGTGGCCATGCCGACCATGTTCTCCTGTGCGGCCAGCATCGCATGATGACCCACGGCGCCCATGTGGCCGCTGTTCTGCATGACTGCGATGCCGACACCCACATCGCGTGCCTTGGCGATCGCCCTCCTCATAGCCCCGGGGGCGACGATCACGCCTAGGCCGCGATCGCCATCGAGACTGACGGTACCGGGCGTCTCTCTGATGACCTTGACGTCCGGTGCGGGGTTTAGCTTGCCGGACTGGAACTCTTCGACGTAGTAGCGAAGCATGTTGGAAACGCCGTGGGTCTCCACACCGCGCAGGTCGGTCTGAACCAGGGTGTTCGCGCCCTCCGCGGCGTCACCGTGCGGACAGCCCATCTTCTCGAAGACGGCGGCCACGGTCTGCCTGAGCGCCTCGTGGTCGATCCTAACCTGATCCTCTAGGGGAACTTTGAATCGCTCTAGCACTATCTGTTGGTCTCCTATAGCTTCGCCACTGTTCCGGCAGGCGGCACTGGCGGCTAGTCGCTGCGCAATAGCTCTTCGCGCAGCCGCCTTATCACGACCTCCATCTCATCGTCATCGACGTTGAGCGGGTCCACCGCCAGCACGTCCGGACCTCCGAGCCAGTGCAAGAAGATCTTCGGAACACCCTCCTGCATGCGGCGCAGCACATCATCGCGCGCCGGGCCTGTCCAGGCGTCGGTGAACCTGAAGACCGCCGTGGGAATCAGCCAGTCCCGCTTGTCGTGCCTGATCTGAACATCCAGGCCCGGTATCTCGATCAGTGCATCAACCACCCTCTGCGATAACTCGCGGTAGCGGTCGTTCTCGGCCTCCTCGTCCTCGGTGACGAAGGCCTCCAGGGCCTGCACCAGGCCCACGATTTCCTCCTTGGTGACCTTCAGGCCTCGACCTATGAACTGGTTGGGAGAGCCGTTGTCGCGCGCGGCCTGGATCAGGTCCTTGCGACCCGCCAGTATCCCGGTGCCCTGGGGGCCACGAATCGCCTTGCCCCCGGAGAAGATGACCATGTCGGCGCCCTGCTGAATGTACCTGGTCAGATTCTCCCGCGGCGGCACCATGGTAGCCGCGTCGACGATGACCGGTACGTCGCGGGAGTGGGCGATCTCGGCCAGCTGCGGCAGCGCCATCGCATATGGTGCAGCGAACGGCGCTTCAAGGTAGGCCACGGCCGCCGTCTTCTCGTTGATTGCCGACTCCAGCTCCCATGGCAGGCAGCGCAGGAAGTCCCCCACCCCGACCAGTTTGGCCCCGACAGACGTGTAGCACTGGTCGTAGGGGAACCGGTGGATATTGTGGATTACGATCTCGTTCTTCATCCCGGTGGTATCGGGCAGTCGTTTCATCTTGGCCTTGTCGCTACCGGCCACCACGGCGGCCGCTTGCAGTATGAGAGCGCCGGCCGAGCCGGAGGTGACCATGCCGGCCTCGGCTCCCGTGTGCTCGGCGATCACCCGGCCCGCAGCGTCGTTCAGTTCCGCCATGTCCACCATCAACTGGGAGGCGGCGTTCATGGCCTGATGGACTTCAGGACGAAGCTTCGTGCCTCCATAGGCGGTTGTCGGGCCGGAAGCGCTGATCGCCGGATTGACGCCTATCGAGCGAAACACATCGCCCAATTCGCCGGTTGAAGCCATAACAATACCCTCGCTCGATCTTTCAGGAACGCCGAAGGACAGGCGTGCGTCCTACCGCGATCACGCCCGCGATTATACGGTTCGTTGACCGACCACCACAAGCTGAGGGGCCGTCCGGCGCCGGCGCACCTGCCCGGCACGCGCCCGGCGCCTCGGCCAGAACCGGTGGTTATGCGAAGCCCGGTCTAGTGGATCAGCATCGCGTCGCCAAGCGAATAGAAGCGATAGCGGCGGGCTATAGCCTCCTCGTATGCAGTCCTTATCCGACGACGTCCCGCGAAGGCGCTCACCAGCATCAGCAGCGTGGACCGCGGCAGATGGAAATTGGTGATCAGCGCGTCTACTACCTTGAACCCGTGGCCCTTGGCTATGAAGAGATCGGTAATACCCCGACCAGGGCTCAGCGGCCCTCCCGGATCGTCCACCGATCGCCCGTAGGCTTCCAAGCCGGTATCCGCAGCGGCATTGGACTCAAGCAGGCGCACCGCCGTGGTGCCCACGACGACCACCCGGCGGCCCTCAGCCTTCGCCCGGTTGATGGCCGCTGCCGACCCGATCGACAGGTCGTAACGCTCCGAGTGCATGGGGTGGTCCCGCGGATCCTCGACGGTCACCGGACGAAAGCTGTCCCAGCCCACATGCAGGGTTACAAAGACCGTCTCGACGCCCATTGATCGAATCTGGCCAAGCAGAGCCTCGGTGAAATGGAGGCCGGCCGTGGGAGCCGCAACACTGCCCTCATGGCGCGAATAGACGGTCTGGTAGCGCTCGGCGTCCCGCAATCGCGTCCTGATGTAGGGGGGCATGGGAACCACGCCAACGGCGGCAAGGTCGATGTTTTCCGGCAGTCGAACCACGCGGGTACCGTCCGCGCACACGCCAAGCACGGTGGCCTCCCCCTGCTTCGTTCCGTCGACATAGAATCTCGCGCCTTCGCGGAGCCTGCGCCCGGGCCGGGCGAGCGCCCGCCAATTCGCCCCCTCCAAGCGCTCCAGGAGCAGCAGTTCCACCCGCGCTCCCAGGGGCTTGCCACCCATCGGCTTACGGCCGTACAGACGGGCGGGAAACACTCGGCTGTCGTTGAAGACGAGCAAGTCGTTCGGCTGCAGGCAGCCCGGCAGGTCCGAGAATGCCAGATGCCGCAGCGACCCGTCCCTCCTACTCAAGACCAGCAGGCGGGAAGAGTCCCTAGGCTCCGCCGGCCCTTGAGCGATCAGTTCAGCAGGCAGCTCGTAGTCAAAGTCGTCGGTTCGCACGGTCCTATGGTAATGTCACCGCACCGGCGGCACCCTGGGTGCTGCCGTCGTCAGACAGGAGGAAGTGATGCTGCCGGAGCTTGAACTCAGCGAACGCGTCGCGGTCGTCACCGGCGGGGGCCGGGGCATCGGCAGAGAGATCGCACTGTCGTTCGCGGAGGCCGGCGCCGATGTGGTAGTGGCCGCGCGCTCTGAGGTCGAAATCGACGAAGTTGCCGCCGAGGTAGAGGCAGCAGGGCGGCGGGCGCTGGCGGTTCCCACGGACGTCACAAGCCCGGCTCAGGTCGACAGCCTGGTCTCCACCGCGATCGCAGAGCTGGGGCAGGTAGACATAATGGTCAACAACGCGGGGGTTCTCCATTTCCTTCCCCTTGTACCGCTCCCGGACGGTGGACCGGACTCGGTCCGGTTGGTCAGACCCCCGGTAACCCCCATCACCGACGATGAGTGGAAGCACGTGATGGAGGTAAATGTCAGCGGGGTCATGTACGGATGCCGCGCCGTAGGACCCCACATGCTGGAGCGTCGGTACGGCAAGGTGATAAACGTGTCATCAACCAATGGGACGATGGGCATCGCCTTCGTCTCCGCCTACAACACATCCAAGGCGGCGGTAAACATGCTGACCCGGGTTCTTGCACTGGAGTGGGCGCCTTACAACATCAATGTGAACGCCCTGGCCCCGGGCGCGTTTCACACCCGCATGACCGACAGCGTGTGGACCAGCGATGCAGGGTCGGCCGAGAACCTGGCCGGAATTCCCATGGGGCGCAGGGGGGAACTCCGTGACCTGGGAGTCCTGGCGGTATATCTCGCCAGTCCGGCCTCGGACTACATGACGGGTCAGATCATCCACCTAGACGGAGGCCGCACCGCACGCTAGGCTTACCGCGACTTCGTAGTCCAGGAGCGTGAGCGGATGAGCCCACTGGGACCGTCCGGCAGGGTACAGACGGTGCTCGGGCCGATAGAGCCCGCCTCGCTTGGCGTAACGCTAACGCACGAGCATCTGCTCATAGATCTGGCCTGCTACTTTCAGATGCCGGATGAGGCCAGCCTGCGTGGCTATGTCGATCGGCCCGTCACCATGGACATGCTCGGCAAGATCTGGGGGATATGGCAGGCGGTGAGGGACCAGCAATGGCTGCTTGACGAGGGTATGGCCATCGAGGAGATACTCCGGTACCGCCACGCGGGCGGAGACAGCCTGGTCGATGTCACCAGCATCGGTATCGCCCGCGACCCTCTCGCCCTGACTCGCATCTCGCGTGCCACCGGCCTTCACATCGTCATGGGGGCGAGCCACTATGTGCCCGTGTCCCATCCTCCTGACATGGATGCACGTAGCGAGGAGGCGATAACCGAGCAGATAGTGCGGGACGTCACGGTTGGCGTCGGCGACACGGGCGTCCGCTCAGGCGTAATAGGCGAGATCGGCAACTTTCACCCTCTGAGCGAGAACGAGCGCAAGGTGCTCAGGGCTTCTGCACACGCCCAGATCGAAACGGGCGCACCCATACTCATTCACCCGGGCCTACACCCCGACAGTCCGCTCGAGATCATGCGGGAACTGATGGACGCTGGCGCCGAGCCCTCAAGGGTAATAGTCGGCCATCTCGACGCTATTGTGCCGCTCAGCGCCATAACGGAGCTTGCCCAGTCGGGCTGCTACCTCGAATACGATCGTTTCGGTGCCGAGAGCACGGACTTTGATTACAGTGTTTCCGGGGTGACTTTGCCTATGCCAACCGACACCCAGCGCATGGAGTCGCTGGAGCACCTGATCGCCGAGGGCTTCGGTGACAGGCTGCTCGTAGCCCACGACGTCTGCACCAAGGCCGACCTTACTCGCTACGGCGGCAAGGGCTACGCACATTTCCTGGATTCGATTGCCGGGCGACTGCGGGCCAGGGGTCACTCCCGCGAGCAGATCGAGTCCATCCTCGTTCACAATCCGGCCCGGGCCCTGACGTTCGCCTAGCGACGCGACGTTCCACCGCCGGGACCGAGGCTGAAGGGGCCGCGGCCCGGCCGCAGACATCGGTACAAGGTCAGCAAACAAAAAAGCACGGGAGGACACCATGAGCCCGAAGGCCCCAAGCGGAAAGGTACAGACCGTTCTTGGCGAGGTGGAGCCACAGTCCCTTGGCATCACCCTGACCCACGAGCACCTGCTGATCGACCTGCGTTGCTATTTCAAGATGCCGGAGGAGGCGAGCCGGCGCTGGTACGTAGACCAGCAGATAACCATGGGGATCCTGGGCAAGCTGCGTGGAATGTTCTACGTCAACAAGGAAAACCAGATGCTGCTCGACGAGCGGTTCGCCGTCCAGGAGGCTCTCAGGTATCGCTACACAGGGGGCGATGCGGTGGTCGATACCACGTCCATCGGAATCGCGCGCGATCCGCTGGCAATGGCGCGCATCTCACGCGCCACCGGGCTGAAGATCGTTATGGGTGGCAGCCACTACGTGCCTGAGGCCCACCCGGCCGACATGGACCAGCGCAGCGAGGAGTCGATCACCCAGCGGATCGTCGACGACGTCACAATCGGGGTTGACGGCACCGGAGTAAAGTCCGGCGTCATCGGCGAGGTAGGCAACCACACCCCTCTAACGGAGAACATGCGCAAGGTTCTGAGGGCATCGGCCCACGCGCAGGTTGAAACGGGCGCACCCATCTTGATCCACCCGGGAATCCATCCCGATACTCCTCTTGAGATTATCCGGATCCTGACGGACAACGGGGCAAGGGCGGACAAGGTCATCATGGGCCATCTCGACAACATCAGGCCCATGTCCGCGGTCAAGGAACTGGCCGACACAGGCTGCTACCTGGAGTACGACCGGTTCGGAGCAGAGGACACAAGCGGGTCGTATCGCTCCGGCGATGTAGAGACGTCGAGCGTGAGCGACGTGCAGCGAATGGACTCGCTCGAGTACCTGATCTCCGAGGGCTACGGTGAGCGCGTGACGATTGCCCACGACGTGTGCCTCAAGACCGACACGGTCGCCTACGGTGGAAAGGGATACGCCCACATTCTGGAATCGATCGTACCCCGCATGCGCTCCCGGGGCTTTGGCCAGGACCACATAGACAACATACTGATCCACAACCCGGCGCGGGCACTCACCTTCGCCTAGGCCACGGCGGTTGCCCCGATGCCCGGGACGGTCACCCGGAGGCCTCGCCTCCACGCATTCCCCGCGCTGGAGAGGCTACCAACACCGTCTCTGCAGCCGAGGGAGCCTGCAGGCCATACTACCCTCGGGCGGGTCGGTGGAATGCTACGGGCGCGACATTCCATCTACCCTGAGTGGCGCGATGGCGGAATCACCGATGCGGGGCCGGTCCCCCGGACCGATCCGGGCGTAGCCGAACCGGCCGACCCCAGGTCGCTGTGCCGATCAAACCGTTGATAGCTGCGCTGCCTTGAGCGTGTTCAGCAGCAGCATGGCTATCGTCATGGGCCCGACGCCTCCGGGGACAGGAGTGATAGCCGAGGCCTTCTCGGCGACAGGTTCGAAATCTACATCACCGACCAGACGGTAGCCGGACCTTCGCTCCGGCGCCTCAATCCGGTTGATGCCGACATCGATCACCACCGTTCCATCGGAGACCATGTCGGCGGTGACAAAGCCGGCGCGACCGACCGCCGCGATCAGGATGTCGGCCTGGCGGGTGATCGCTGCGATATCGGCCGTGCGCGTGTGGCAAACGGTAACCGTGGCGTTGGCTTCCTGGTTCCGCTGCATCAGCAGGGCGGCGACGGGCTTTCCCACGATGTCTGAGCGTCCGCACACCACCACGTGCTTGCCGGCCGGGGCGTTGCCGGTCCTGAGCAACATCTGCTGAACGCCCGCTGGAGTGGCCGGAACGAAGCGCGGGCTGCCGGCCAGCAGAAGGCCCATGCTCGCCGGATGCAGGCCATCGACATCCTTTTCGGGAGCAATCCGCAGGATGAACTCCCTCTCGTCCAGGTGGTCCGGCAACGGTAGCTGCACCAGGACGCCATGGACGGACGGATCAGCGTTTAGCTCAGCGAGCTTTTCGCGCAACACCTCTGCGGGCGTGTCGGCGGCCAGCTTATGGTCGGCGGCCACCATGCCAGCATCGGTTGCAGCCTTCTGCTTGTTGCGTACGTACACCTGCGAGGCGGGATCCTCCCCCACCAGTACCACGGCCAGTCCGGGAGTCACGCCCGCACCGTCCTTGAGCCTGGCCACTTCGTCGGCCACCTCGGCCCTCACCTGCGACGCTATCGCCTTGCCGTCAATGATTCGTGCTGCCATGTCATCCTCCGGCGGCGTCGATTATACGGATGCACGCCCGTATGGTGGCCGCTGCTGGTCGTCCCTCCCGACACCATTCGGTCGCCCCTGCCTACCGCGTAGAATCTGAAAGTGTAAAGATGTTGGTCAACGGCGTGGACATTGTAGAGATACCGCGGATTAGGCGCGTGGCGGAACTGTACGGCCAGCGCTTCCTCGACCGCATCTACACGGAGCGCGAGCAGACTTACTGTCGCGGTCGCGCGCCCCAGCTCGCCACGCGCTTTGCAGCCAAGGAGGCCGTGATGAAGGCCCTCGGAACCGGGGTCAGGGGAGTCCCCTGGAAGGACATCGAGGTGGTGCGTCGGCTCGGCCGCGCCCCGACCATTGAACTGCACGGCAAGGCCGCCGCCCATGCCAGACACATGGGCATAAGCCGGTTAGCCGTCTCCCTGTCGCACTCAAACGAGATGGCAGTCGCCTTTGTCGTTGCCGAGAGTGAACTCCCCAACTTCTAGGCCGGGTCCGAGGGCCGGTTACTGAGTACCACGATATGAAGATCGTCACATCCGGCCAGATGGCAGAGATCGAGCGCCTGTCGGAGCGTTCAGGGGTAGACACCGACCAGCTGATGGAAAACGCCGGCCTTGCCGTCGCCGAGACATGCAGGCGCACGCTGGGACACGACTCCCGGATACCCGATATCCCGGTACTGATGATGATAGGTCCTGGCAACAACGGCGGGGACGGTCTGGTGGCCGCCCGCCATCTCTCTAACTGGGGAGCCAGAGCCACCGTCTATCTGAGCGCTTCAGGCAGGGAGCCGCACCCGAAGGCGGCGGAGTTGCCGGAACCCGTACGGCTCGTCCGGTCGGATGACGATACTGACCTCTCCATCCTGCGGAAAAGCCTATCGGAGTGCGAACTGACACTGGACGCCTTGCTGGGGACCGGCAGTTCCCGCCCAATCTCCGGCCGGCTCTCAGGCCAGATGGCCGCGCTGGCCGAGGCCAGGTCCGAGCGTTCCGATCTGCTGCTGGTGGCAGTCGACCTGCCCACCGGGGTAAGCGCCGACACGGGAGAGGCCGACCCGATGTCAGTCAGTTCGGACATCACCGTAGCTCTCGGTCTTCCCAAGATCGGCCACTGCACCATGCCCGGCGCGGAGCTCTGCGGTTTGGTCATGATAGAGAACATCGGCCTGCCTGCCGGCCTCGACGAAGAGATCGACCTGTCGCTCATCACGCCAGAATGGGCCAGGTTACACCTGCCCGCCCGTCCGGCGGCAGGGCACAAGGGCACTTTCGGCAAGGTGCTGGTCGTAGCCGGATGCCGCAACTATGTCGGCGCCGCTCTCCTGGCATCTGCAGCCGCATCCCGCGTCGGCGCCGGACTGGTTACGGCCGCCGTGCCGAAAGGCATTCAAATGGCCGTAGCAGCCGGGGCACCCCAGGTGACCTACTTGCCCATGCCAGAGACGGACGGTGGAGGTATAGCGGCTGAAGGTGCGGAGGAGATTCTCTCGGCCCTCCATGCCTACGACGCCCTGGTCGTGGGCTGCGGTCTTGGCCAGGATCCGGGGACGGGGGAGATGCTCTCACGGCTCCTGACATCGGGTGTCCAACTGCCGCCAACCGTCGTGGACGCCGACGGACTGAACTTGCTTTCAGGCGTCCCCGGGTGGCACAGGCACTTTACATCTCCGGCGATCCTGACGCCCCACCTGGGTGAAATGTCCCGACTCGATGCCTCAAATGCCGGCCCGAACGGCGCAGAGCGCATACGGTGGGCGCGAGGTGCAGCCCGGGAGTGGAACAGGGTCGTCGTGCTGAAGGGGGCCCACTCCATCGTGGCCGATCCTGACGGAAAGGCCATGATCTCCCCGTTCGCCAATCCCGGCCTGGCCACCGCCGGCACCGGCGACGTACTCGCCGGGGCGATCGGGGGCCTGCTCGCTCAGGGCATGCCGCTGCCTGACGCGGCAACGCTGGGCGTGTTCCTACACGGCGCTGCGGGCGAGTCGGTGCGGGCCGATCTAGGCGAGGCGGGGATGATCGCGGGCGATCTGCCGCCCGAACTCCCCCGGACGATCAAGAACCTCAACGAGAGCTAGCCGGTGGCACTGCTCACAGGGGAGGATCGGGCCGCCTACGTGGCGGCGATGTTCAGCCGGATAGCCTGGCGCTACGACCTTCTAAACACCCTGATGTCCGCCGGTAGACACCATGCATGGCGCCGCATGGCGCTGGAGATGGCACTCGACGGAGCGCCCACCGCAGGTCGGGCGCTGGACGTTGCCTCGGGAACCTGCGACTTCCCGCTTGCCGCGCTGTCGCTGCGTGCGGGCGGACGCGGCAGCGGTGATGATCCGGGCAACAGTCCCGCCATGCCGGACCTCCAACAGCAGTGGATCGCGGTCGATTTCGCCGAACCGATGCTGAAGGTGGGCAGAAGGAAGATCGCGAGTGCAGGCGCCGCCCCGGGTGTGACGCTCTTGCTCTCGGACGCCCATGCGCTGCCCTTCAGGGACGAGGCGTTCTCGATGGCCACGGTGGGGTTCGGCATACGCAATTTCGCGGATCGCCCAGCGGCCCTGGCGCAAATCGCCCGCGTGCTCAAACCCGGAGGAAGGCTGGCGGTCCTGGACATATTCTCCACCTCCGGAGGCGGCTTTTTGGCTGCCCTTTTCGGGGCGGCCTTCAGGGCCGTCGCCCCGCTCCTGGGACTCGCATTCGCCGGCGACCGAGAAGCCTACAGTTACCTTCCCGAGTCGGCCGCAGGTTTCGGCATCGCGCAGCTGGAGTCAGATATGGAGTCGGCGGGGTTGATGCTGGTGGAAGGCAAACGCTTGGCCTTCGGATCGGTCGCGATCCTGATCGGGGAAAAGCGACGCTAGCTGACGGCGAGCGAAACTACGGGACGCGCTGGTGGCTGCCTACGGCGAGGGATGCCGGATTCGGCAGCGCTCAGCGTGGGCGCAGCATGGGAAAGAGGATCACCTCTCGGATCGATCGGTGACCGGACAGCAGCATCGTCAGGCGGTCGATGCCCATGCCCAGCCCTCCCGTCGGGGGCATTCCATGTTCGACCGCCACGAGGAAATCCTCATCTAGCCTGTCGTAGAACTCCTCGCCCGATACCCTGTCGGCCTTTCGCAGGACTTCCTGTTCTTCCAGGCGAGACCTCTGGTCGATAGGGTCGTTCAGTTCGGTAAAGGCGTTGCACACCTCCATGCCGGCGATGAAGCCCTCGAATCTCTCAACCACCCTGGGGTCTTGGCGGTGTTTCTTGGCGAGAGGAGACATCTCGAGGGGATAGTCGACAAGGAACGTGGGCTGTATCAGCTCTGGCTCCACCGCGTCCGAGACCAGTTTGTCCAGGAGTCCAGCCCAGCTGGTCTGCCTGGAGGCATCGAGACCCAGAGTCTCCATCCTTGCGGCGAGCGAATCGAAGTCCGAGCATTCCAGGAAATCTACGCCCGTTCGCTCGATCAGCTGCTGCCTTAGGCTCAGCCTGGGCCAGGGCGGCGAGAGGTCGATCTCATGGCCATCGAACTCAACGCGAGTTCGCCCCAGGACCTGGCTAGCGATGTAGCCGACCATCTCCTCCACCATGACCATCACGTCCCTGTAGTCGGCGAACGCCTGGTAGCTCTCCATCATCGTGAACTCGGGGTTGTGATAAAAGTCGACCCCTTCATTGCGGAACACGCGCCCTATCTCGTAGACACGTTCAAGTCCCCCGACTATGAGTCTCTTCAGGTAGAGTTCCGTCGCTATGCGCAGGTACAGGTCGGAATGCAGCTGGTTGTGGTGGGTGACGAAGGGTCTGGCCATGGCGCCCGCCGCCACCGCCACCAGTACCGGTGTCTCGACCTCAACAAACCCCTGGTCATCCAGGTAGCGACGCATCGCCGAGACGGTATTGGAGCGAAGCACCGCGACCCTTTGCGCCTCCTCGTTGGCAATCAGGTCCAGGTAGCGCTGGCGGAATCTGACTTCGGTGTCCGTGAGCCCGTGCCACTTTTCCGGCAGCGGCCTCAGGGCCTTGGACAGCACGGTCAGCGAGCCGGCGTCCACCGTCACCTCTCCGGCCCGGGTCCGCATGACCTGGCCGCTGACCCCGATCCAATCGCCGATGTCTAGGTCGTCAACCAGATCGTAGGACTCGGCCAGTGCGTTGCGACGCAGCAGAACCTGCATCCGGCCATGTCCGTCCAAGATGTCTACGAAGGAGGCCCTTCCCATGCCCCTGACGGCCACCATGCGGCCGGCCACAGACACGCTATCCGTCCTGGCATCGGCGTCCGGTCCGGGGTTGTCACCCTCGGCGGCCAACAGGAGATCCCTCGCCTGCCGGCTAGTGTGCGTGCGCGCAAAGCTGTGAGGATAAGGGTCCAGTCCACGCTGCCGGAGCCTGTCGAGCTTTTGCCGCCTGACCTGCATGAGGTCGCTCGGCGACACCTCTCCATCTTGCCTTCTCATTGCTCGTAGAACGGCTACCTAAACTCTCTTTGGGCTTGTCTCAGGTCCGGTGTGATCAAGCGGGAAGCTCGCCGGAGTCGGCCGCGGCCCGGGCTCAGGGCCCCTAAGGTAAGTCCGACCTCCCAGATCTCCCCGACACCCGGAATAGCGGAAGGACTGGGCGCTCACCGACCCGGTTCCTCGCTCAGCCCAAGCACCAATTCTAAACGACCTCGGATCGGCCGGTAAAACAGCCATGCCTATACAGAATTTAAAACTCGTCCAAAAACTACTTTTGCGGCGAAACGCCCCCTGCTACCATCGGCCCACTCTCGACGGCTGGGCGGCGAACCGCGCCATGACCTGGCCCACCGAGCTGAGGTTGATGAGCACCCGGATCTCCGGTGGCAAGGATAGGGGCCGGAGGCTCCAGTTACCGAGGGGTAGGCTGAGACCGACAACCGAGAGGGTGCGGTCCGCGGTCTTTTCGATTCTGGGCGATCGAGTGGTAGGAGCCACGGTTCTGGACCTTTATTCGGGGTCCGGGGCCATGGGCCTTGAAGCCCTCAGCCGGGGCGCATTGCGGGCTGACATGGTTGAAAGGGACGGTAGGGCTTGCAGCACTATCGAGGCGAATATCAGATCGCTAGATTACGGCGACCGGGCCACGGTGATGAGGGCACGGGCGGAGAGCGTGGTGGGCTCACCAGCCGGCCGAGAAGGCCGCGGGAAGAGCGGACGCGATGGAGGAGCATACGAGTTGGTCTTCATAGACCCTCCCTACGATGACGATCCCTGGGGGACAATTCTGAGCGACCTGGGCGAGAGCTCCATGCTCATTCGCGGGGCGGTGGTGGTTGCAGAGCACCGCGCCAACCTGCGACTGGCGGACTCATACGGGCGTCTCGTTCGCACGTCTACTAGGCGATACGGCGACTCGTCCATCTCGATGTTCAGCACGGCGGATGTCCATGGCTAAGGCCGTATATCCCGGCACTTTCGACCCGGTTCACAACGGCCACGTCGATGTCGCCAGGAGGGCCGCCCAGTTGTTCGACGGCCTTGTGATCGGTGTGTATGACAGCCCTCCAAAGTCGCTGCTGTTCTCCACCGAGGAGCGAGTGCGCATGTTCGCAGACTCCCTGTCCGATACCGGCAGGGTTGACGTGAAGCCGTTTACCGGTCTGGCCGTCGATTTTGCGCGTGCGGTGGGTGCGGACTTCATTCTGAGGGGCCTGAGGGCCGGTATAGATTTCGAGGTCGAGTTCGAGATGGCGCACATGTGGAGGAGCCTGGCACCCGACATCGACGTAGTTTGCGTCATGAGCGCCCTTGAGCACCAATTCATACATTCATCGCGGATCAAGGAAGTGGCCCGGCTGGGCGGCAATGTGGAGGGACTGGTACCTGATGGGGTTGCCGACCTCCTGCGCCAGAGACTGAACTTAAGCTAAGGAGGCTGGTATGTCTGAAAGAGTAGACCGCATTCTCGGCGAGCTGGACGAGCTCTGCAAGAGCTCGAGCAAGGTTCTCGGGAGGCGTGGCAAGGTGATGGTTGACTCAGACAGGCTGTCACACATAGTGGCGGAGCTGCGTGATTCACTGCCCGAACACATGCTGGAGGCAGGCGAGGTTATCAAGCAGAAAGACAGCATCATCAACCAGGCGTACCTCGAGTCGAAGCGTCTGCGGGATTCGGCAAGCCAGGAGTCCAAGGCGATTACCTTAGCCGCCCGCAGCGAGCACGAGACCATGGTCTCCGAATCCGAGATCGTCAGGGGTGCCGAGGAACAGGCGCAAAAGGTCCACGACGAAGCGCATCGCAAGGCCAGCGAGATCTTGAGGGAGGCTGGTCAGGAAGCCGTGCGCTTGATCGGAGAGGCGGACGCAACGGCCGCCGAACGGCGCGAAGGCGCCGACCAGTACAGCCGGGAGGTCCTGTTCAGCATCGAGGAGAGGCTTTCCCAGATGCTGGGCCAGGTGCGCAGGGGCATAGACGCCCTTGGCACGGACTTCGATCCGGTGGCCAAGAAGGTGAACCAGCCTGCAATCAACGGCCGATCCGTCGAATAAACGCGCACGAAGGGGCGCAGGCTGTGTACCCGGCCCGGTTCAGGGGCCTAGCCGACGCGGGGTACGCGTGTAGGGGAAAGCCCTAGCCGAAGGCCTCCATGAGCGCGGCCTGATCGTTGCCCACGATTATCCGGCCGCCGGTCACAACCAGCGGGCGACGTATCAGGCGCGGGTCACCCATCACCAGGGACATCATCTGTCGATCGGTGAGGGACTCGGGATCAAGCCCGAGCTTGCGGAACGACGGGCTCTTGAATGAGAAAAGATCCCTGATGGGGCGCATGGCCGTCAGTTCCACCAGTTCCGCCTCGGTCAGCGGTTCTTTGAATATGTCCCGTTCGGCCAGTTCCACGCCCATGCTTGAGAGCGTCTCACGCGCCCTCCGGCAGGTGGTTCAGCCGCGCTTCCAGTAGAGTTCGGCTCTCATTCCGGTGTGCATAGCTCCCTGAGGGCCCAGCGCGGGCCGCTCCGGACCCCTGCCCTCCTCCTGGCTACCAATCAGACGAGCTTCACCGGAGTGCGATCCGGGAACCTCCATCCTGAACGCAGACCCATCTAGAATCCAAGATTGGCGTTGGCGAAGGGGTTGGCCGGCGTAGGAGTCGGCTCAGAGGTCTGTCTGAGCTGCTCAAGCATCCAGCTGTAGATGTCCGAATCGAAGGCCGCGTAAACGTCGTGGTTGTCACGCTCCTTGTTCACCCAGTCCTGTAGGGCCTGCGACTTTATGTCATCAAGGTCCGACGGCGATAGTTCTCTGGCCGGATCCCTCTCGGAAACCATGAAGAACCGGATCAGCTTGGGGTTTTCTATGTCTGTTACAGGATCGCTGACCACACCGACCTCTAGGCTGAGAATGGTCTCGGCATAGGTATCGGTTGAGCTGATCGGCATCCAGCCCCGGTCACCACCGAGTCGAACGGTCTCGGGATCGTCGATCGAAAACTCCCTTACGATCTCCTTCCACACCTGCTGGCGCTGCTCCGGCGTTGTCGCCTCGGCCAGCCCGTCCTTCAGCTTGACGAGCATGATGTCGACCTCTGATCCCACCGGCATCACGATGCGATGAAAGTGGACCTGCTCTGCAAACCTGGAGACCTGTTCTCCGATAAATTCCCGGAACTTGGCCCGTAGGATGGATCTTCGGGTGATTTCACGGTGCTCCTCCTCGGAAAGGCGCACCGCATTGAGATAGCTACGGTACCTCTCGTCAAAGTCCCGCCTGAGCGCCTCCGGGTCGAGCCCTGGCTCGCCGATAAGGAACAGGCTCTCTATCTGGCGGTCTATCTCGTCATCCCGCACAGTTATGCCGTACTTGGCGGCCACCTGGGTCAGGATCTCGTCCTCAACGAACAACTGCAGGGCCTCAAAAATCTCCTGGCTTGGCTGAAAGTCCAGCCCGAAGAAGCGGGCTCCTTCCTGACGTACACGAAGCGCCTTGACCAGGTCACCTCGGGAATAGGAAGCGTCGTTGACGCGCACAACCGTCTGCCTGGGCGGCATCACAAACGCTATGACGTAGCCTGCAATCAGGATGCCTGCCACCACCAGCAGCGCCAAGCCGATGACGATCAGAGTGATGCGCTGGCGGGCCTGATTGCTGCGCCACAGCACGGCCAGCCTGCGACGGTCGCTGGACAGATTCCTGAGACCGGACCGCGGTGAGGCAAGTCTCCGGGACTCTGTACCACTAGGGTTATCTGACAAGCCTAAGCTCCTGCTGGGACCCGGCGAGCCTGCGGCCGACCGCTAGTCGATGTCACGGCCGGCTCGGTGCTGGGTCCGTCTGGAGAGTAATACGTCCTCGGCAGGTTTCCGGTTCGTACCTAGCGCCTAGGAGTGGCGTACATGCCGCGATGGTTCGGACTGTACGGGAGCAACGCCAGGACACGCGCCCGCTTGATGGCAGCCGCCAGGGCGCGCTGACAGCGGGAGCAAGTGCCGGTCTTTCGCCGGGCGTCCATCTTGAACCGCTCCGACACGTAATTCCTCAGGACTTCAATGTTCTTGTAGTCAATGTGCTTGACCTTGTTGACACAGAAGCCACAGACCTTCCTGCGGGCGTAAAAACGGCCCCTTCCGCCCCTTCTTCCTCCACGAGTTGTCATTGCGCTAGCTCCTTTAGCAAGCCTTCACCGTCAGCCCGCGCCCGCAGGCCTACCAGGGCAGATCGTCCACATCCTCGGTCGAGCCGGACCCCGGAGGCGCGTCGGCCCGAGCCGGTCCCTGTGTCGCACCGCCGGGCACATCCCCCGCCCCGGCGCGGTCGAGGAAAAGGACCCTGTCCGCATTGATCTCGAGACTGAACCGGTTCTGCCCGTCGTTGCCGGTCCATGTCCTCGAATTAAGCCTACCCTCTGCGTAGACCCTCATTCCCTTCGTGACGTAGTTGTTGCACTGCTCGGCGAGCCGGCCCCAGGCGTTTACCCTGAACCACTCGGTCTCCTCGCGCCGCTCGCCGTCGGAGGTGGTATACACACGATTGGTGGCGACGTTAAATGATGTGACCGCAGCGCCGGAGGGAGTGTACCTCATCTCGGGGTCGTTCCCGACGTTGCCGATGACGAGGATCTTGTTCATGCTCATGAGAGTTCAAACCCTTACGATCAGGTGGCGAAGGACGCGTTCAGAGGCCTCCAGGGTATGGCCCAGTTCCTGCACGCCCTCCGGGTCGAGGCTGAACCGGGTCACCGCATAGTTGCCCTCGTGGAACTTCTTGATCGGGTAGGCAAGTCGCCTGAGACCCCAGTTGTCGGTCTCGCCGACCGAGCCGCCCCTCCCGCTGATGAATTCGGCGGTGCTCTGGTGGGACTGCTCAACCTCGGCCTCGGAGGCGTCAGGACTCAGTATGACGACGATCTCGTATTCCCTAAGCTTCTGGGATGTCAATTCTCTCCTCGCAAGGTACAGTTGGAAGGCGGATACGTAGGTGGCAAACGCGAATTATACCATGCGCACTCTGTCACTCAGCCCTTCGGGAATAGGGCCGACTTGGCCACCAGTTCTCAATATGCCCGGCAGGCCGCAAGCCCGGGCGTCGAGTCCGGCACACACCCATGCAAGCGCCCGTAACCGCGCCCTCTAGTTTGCTGATCCGCCATGTAGTGCGATTTGTGTCCCTGCCGGCATTTTCCGCCGCCGCGGTCGCCCTTGCGGCTGCCGTCGCCTGCAGCCCGACTGGGAACACAGCCACCTCGGAAGAAAGCCCGCCCGGGACGGCGGGGGGTGACACCCTGCTGGCGAGTATTCTGCTCGAGGAGGACCCAACCGCGCTCAACTCATTCAGGCAGGTGCTCGACAGGGACGACATAGCCCCGATCTACGACCCGAGTTTCGTGCCTGTAAACCAGTCCGGACTGCAGCCTGAAGAGCTGGTGATTGGAGTGTCCTTAGGCGGGGACTCACGCGCCTATCCCATCCGCTATCTGCGGTGGCGGGAGATGGTCAACGACGAGGTCGGAGGGGTTCCGATACTCGTTACCTGGTGACCCATCTGTTACACCGGTCTCGTGCATGACCGGCGGGCAGGCGACAGGGTGCTGACCCTGGGCAACCAGGGAGCCCTCTTCATGCGCGCGATGACCTGGTGGGACCACGAGACGGGCAGCATCTGGTCTCAGCCGTGGGGCGCCGCGATTGACGGTGAACTCAAGGGAACCCGGCTCGAACTAATACCGGCCGCCATCGAGCCCCTGCAAAGCTGGACGGACAGGCATGGGGACTCCCTCGTACTGGTCGTAGACGGCTCTACGCATGCCGGCCTGCTCGAGCCGGCCAAGATGATCGACTTCTTCGTCATCGGGGTGACGCTCGGAGATGCGGCAAGCGCATACCGCTACGCAGACGTGGCCTCGGCGGGTGTGGTAAACGACCGGGTGGGCAGCCAGCCCATCGCCGTATTCGCCGAAGCAGAGACCGGACAGATCAATGTCTTCTCGGCCAGCCTCCCGGGGGAGGGCTTCTCCCTGACCTTCCACCACCGCGGTCGCCGTTTCGTCGACGCCCAGACGGGCTCGACATGGAGCCAGTTCACCGGAAGGGCCACCGCGGGACCGCTTGAGGGAAGAAGTCTGCGGAGACTGGCGTTTGTTTCCTCCTACGACTGGGCGTGGGAGGATTTCTTTCCCCACTCAAGGCTCTACGTCCCGCCCGGCCCGCCATAGGCCGTTTGACAGAGCACTCGCCCCGTCATAGCCTCGCCACGCCCATGTTACGGGAGAGGAGGCCAAGGGTGGACGCCAGTAGATTCGCCAGCGGCAACGATGTGCTCGACTACCTGCGCACCGCCAGCAACTGGGGCAGGTGGGGAGACTGCGGCCGGGCCGGGGCGGTCAACCTGATCACCCCGGACAAGCGCCGGCAGGCGGCCGGGCTGGTGCGGACCGGTCGAGCGGTCTCGCTCAGCCGTCCATGGGCTACGGAGCCGAGCGAGGAGAATTTCAGGCCCGCTCAACGCTTTACCTACACCATCGACGAATTCGTCGGAGACTGGCGATCGGCGCACGACTACGTGGGGGTGGCGTTCCACGGCCTCGCCCACACACACGTCGACGGGCTCGGGCACATGTGGGGCCCGGACGGGATGTGGGACGGCCGAGACCCCAGCGTCGAGATTCGAGGCGAGGGCGTCAGGTACGGGGGCATAGAGGAGTGGGCGGACGGCCTTACGACCCGGGGCGTGCTGCTGGACATACCACGCCTGCGGAAAGTCCCCTACGTAACCTTCGACGAGCCCGTGCACGGGCATGAACTGCGGGATGCGGCCGACGACCAGGGTGTCGCCGTGCGGCCGGGAGACGCGGTGCTCGTGTACTCGGGAAGGGAACGGTTCGCCGCAGACCACGACGGCAGGTGGGCCGGACACCCCGATTGGCCCGGCCGCTGGCCGGGACTGCACGCCAGCTGTCTGCCCTTCGTCAGGGAGACGGACATGGCGGTGCTGGGCTGGGACATGATGGATCAGTGGCCGAACGAGTATGGACTCTCCATGAGCGTGCACGCCGCCCTGTTCTATTTCGGCGTCGCGCTGCTGGACAACGCGCTGCTTGAGCCGCTGGCGCAGGCCTGCGCGCAGGAGGGGCGCTACGAGTTCCTGCTAACGCTCAACCCGCTGGTGATCCCGGGAGCCACAGGCTCACCTGCCAACCCAGTCGCCCTGCTGTAGGGGACGCATGGAGACAGTGTGACGGGACTCCGTTCCAAGGACCTGGCGCAGGAGGCGAGGACCCTCTTGATCTCGAACCTGCGGGAGGGCCATGACCCGCATTTCGGGATTCGCTACCGATACGTATGCCCGTCGCCGCAAAAGTATCGATGGCAGTGGTACTGGGACTCCTGCTTTCACGCGATCGCCCTTGCGCACCTTGAGCCCGATCTTGCGATCGGAGAACTGGAGTCCCTGCTCGGGGCCCAAGAGCCGGACGGCTTCGTGGGCCATGTCACGTACTGGAGTGGCGCGGACCGAACGCCCTTCATCACGCGCCTTGAGAGCCGCCTGACCCTGCGCCCGCACCGCTCGGCGCTCATCCAGCCGCCCCTGATAGCCCAGGCGGCCGAGCGGGTCTCTGAGATAACAGGCGATCCCGAGTTCCTCGTTCGGGTCTATCCAAATCTGGCGGCGCACTATCGATGGCTCATAGAGAACCGCTGCCCGGACGGAGATGGCCTGATCGTCCTGATCAGCCCATTCGAGTCGGGGATGGATAATACTCCGGCATACGACCGCCCCCTCGGCATCGGCGCAATGCGGCCGGGCTGGTGGACGATCCGGCTCCGAGTGGCGGGTCTGCACGTTTCCCACCTCCTTCGGGGCGGCAACTACCGCCTTGACCGCGTCTACCGACTGTCTCGGTTCAACGTAAAGGACGTCGCCGTAAATTGCATTTACGCAGAGGCCCTAAGATCCATGCACCGCATCGCATCTGGACTGAACCGGTCGGATGATGCAGGCATGTGGGCGGCGGAGGCGGAGAGGGTCGAGAGGGCAATAGTCGATGTTCTCTTCGACGAGGGCGCGCAGGCGTTCTTCCCAACGTACGGGCCGGGCCGGCGCTTCAGCCGGGTGCTTACGGCCTCTTGCTTACTCCCGCTACTGCTGGAGTCCCTGCCCGAAGATATCGCCACTGTGCTCGTGGAGCAGCACCTGGTGCAGCCTGCAAAGTTCTGGACCGAGTACCCGGTGCCGACCGTGGCCGCCTCGGAGCCGACGTTCCTTGCAGACCCTGGCGACCGCAGGCACCCGCTGATATGGCGCGGCTCAAGCTGGATCAACACCAACTGGTTCGTGGCCCGCGGCCTGCGCCGGCACGGATACCTGGACCTGGCCTCTTCAATCGAGGAAAAGTCAGTGGCTCTCGTAGAGAGGTCGGGGTTCCGAGAGTTCTTCAACCCACATACCGGCGCGGGGCAGGGTGCGACAAACTTCGCATGGTCCACCCTCATCGTCGACATGATTTGAGCTATCACCCGCCGGGAACCATAACCCTGATAGGGTGGTGCACCAATCCACCGGAGGAGGACAGGCTTGGACCGAACGACACCTAGCGCACAGCAGATAGAATCCTACCTGGCGGACCGCAGCAACTGGGGCAGGTGGCCGGACAACCCGAGCGCGGGGACGGTTAACCTGATCACAGCAAGAAAACGACTGGCTGCCATCGGGCTGGTCGAGACCGGCCGAACGGTATCGCTCAGCCGCCCCCTTCCGACCGAGCCCGCTCCCGATAATCCACAGCCGGTCCAGCAGTTCATGAAGCAGATCGACTTCGGCGAGGGTGTCGGAGCAGCCACCGACTATGTCGGGATAGCGCAACACGGATTCGTGGTCACCCACATCGATGCACTCAGTCACTACTGGGGACCTGATGGAATGTTCGAGGGGCAAGACCCGGCCAAGGCCCTGGGATTTGACGGCGCCGAGTTCGGCGGCGTCGAGGCATGGCGGGACGGCATCCTGACCAGGGGAGTTCTTCTCGACGTTCCCAAGCACCGGGGCGGGGCCTACGTCGACCTCGATACACCGGTCCACGGATGGGAACTGGAGGAAATCGCGTCCTCTGAGGGCATCGAAATCGAGCCGGGGGACGCGGTCGTCATCCACTCGGGCAGGGAAGGCTACGCCGCTGCGAACGGTGGCGTCTATGCCCCTGTCGGCAGGCCGTATCCAGGCCTACACGGCTCGACCCTGCCATTCTTCAGGAAACACGACGTAGGACTCCTGGTCTGGGACATGGAGGATGCCGGTCCCAACGAGTACGACCTTCCCGTAACCGTCCACGGCGCCATCTACGCATACGGCCTTGCCGTTGTTGACAACGCCCTGATCGAGCCCCTGGCGGAGGCGTGCAGAGAAATGGGACGTTACGAGTTCTTGCTCGTATGCGCTCCGCTCTTTTTGAGGGGTGGCACCGGCTCGCCGGTTAACCCGATAGTGGTGTTTTGATCATCGCGGCCGTCCGGCCGGCGGGGAGGTCTGAGAAATGAAGGGCACCATGCGGGCGGTCCGAAAACTGGGCGCCGGGCGCGGAGGCGCCGTGGTGGATGTGCCCATACCCCCCGTAGGTTCCAATGAAGTCCTGGTACGAGTAGAGGCCGCCAGCATATGCGGAACCGATCTGCACATCTGGAACTGGGACGATTGGAGCGCAGCCCGCGTGCGGCCGCCGATAACGCTGGGGCACGAGATGGCAGGTACGGTGGTTGAGGTCGGCGCCGGGATGGAGCGCACGGCCGTCGGCGACTTCGTATCCGCCGAGAGCCACGTCACCTGCGGGGTGTGCTTTCAGTGCAGGACAGGACAGGCCCACATGTGCCCGCAGACATCCATCCTGGGCGTCGACCGAGACGGGTGCTTTGCTGAATACGTGGTCATCCCCGAGAAGGTCCTGTGGCACACAGACCGCAACAGGCTGCCCCCGGAGATAGCCACGCTGCAGGAGCCTTTCGGAAACGCCGTCTTCTCCGCACTCGCCCACCATATGACCGGCCAAAGCGTCGGCGTCCTGGGCTGCGGTCCGATCGGCCTGTTCTCGATAGCCATAGCCAAGACTTCCGGTGCCTCGCGTGTGGTTGCCTCTGACGTCAACGACTACAGGCTTTCTCTTGCCCGTGCGGTGGGGGCGGACGAGGTCTTTCGTCCGTCCGAGGGAACCGGCCAGGAAACGGCGGCCTGGTTGTCGCAGGCGGGTGGATATGGGGTTGACATAGTGCTTGAGATGAGCGGGGCGCCCGCCGCGATCGACGGCGCGTTCAAGGGCGTAAGGCGAGGGGGGCACGTCAGTCTTGTTGGCATACCCGCAAAGCCAGTGCTCATCGACGTGGCCGAGGACATGATCTTCAAGAACCTGACGGTGCTGGCCTTCAATGGCAGGCGCATATTCGAGACCTGGTACAAGACGCGGCTGCTGCTGGAAACCGGCGTCGTGGACCTGGCGCCCCTGGTCACGCACCGCATGCCCCTTGAGGCCATGGAGGAGGCGATGACCCTGCTCGCCAGAGGGCAGGCGGGCAAAGTCATACTGCTGCCACAGACAGCCTAGCCTGGCCTGCGCCGGGCCCTGGCGAAGCGGGCCCTAGAGCCTCAATCGCGCCCCGGCAGGGCGCGGTCTGTCAGATGCGAACGGCGACTATGTCGAGCCAGTTGCGGGTGGTGTAGGAGATCTTCATCTCCTCGAACGTCTCCCGCGCCGCCTTCTTCAGCGCCATGCTCGCCTTATCGAGGGGCACGCCGGGCATGGCGCCTTCGATGAAGTCAGAGAACGATGATATGTCCAGCCAACCCTGGAGGGGGACCTTTACCGGGTCCACCTCCTGTTTCTCTATCCTGAAACCGTGCCCCTCTACGAGCTCCTTGTACTCCTCGGCGGTCAGCTGCTTGCGCGACTCCACCTTGTCGATCCTTTGAATCGACAGCCCGTGCTCCCTACGCAATATGCGCTGGGCCTTGAACATCCACTTGCGGTAAAACCGCTGGGTCTCCTCGTCCAGCGGCCCGTTGTAGAAGGAAGTATTGAACACCAGCTTGCCACCGGGCTTGATGGTGCCGGCTATTCGGTCAAGCAGCTCGCCCTTGTCGGGAACATAGTGGATGGCATTGCAGAAGAAAACGGTGTCCACCTTCTCCTTGACCGCGTCGGAGATATGCTCCACCTGGCTGTGAACGAAGACCACAGCCGAGTCCCTGGCGTCCTTGAGGTCCGCCACCGCCTGCTTCAGGGCTGCCGCTGAGTGATCAACGCCTATGATCACGGTCTCCCTGGCCTCCCTGAGATTGGCCATTATCCGCCTTGTGACCAGGCCCGTACCGCACGCGAGATCGACGATGCGCTCGCCGTCCTTGACCTCCGCCAGCTCAATGAGCCTGTCCGTCAGGCTCTGGTAGAAAGGATTTTTGGAAAACGCCGCAAACGTGTATTCTTCGTCGCCCATAGGTTCCTAGTCCCTCCGCCAGCACTCAAATGCGGGCTTGGCCAGATCATCCAGGTCACAATTTCGTCGATTATAACCCGCCGTCCGAACCAGTGTTTAGTGCCGCTCCCCGCTCATGTGGCCGCTCCTCTCCGCCGCCCGGTACCGCGGACCCAAAGCCCTACCTGCCGTCTAGGCCAAGCCGAGCAAGAATTTCAGGTACTTCGCGGCGCTCACCGTCTGTGAGTTTCCTGAACGGAGCGGTCACGTGGTCGGCTTCAATTACCCCCATGTGCATCAGGGCCGCCTTCAGGCCGGCATAGACCGAGCCCTGCACGCTCGCACCATTGCTGGCGAGCGTCTGCAGCCGCGTCGCCGCAACTATCCGATCGTCACACGCCCTGGCCATCTCCGCGTCGCCCACGCGGCCCGCCTCCCACGCCTGGGCAAAGACGGCCGGCACCGCATTCGCCAGTCCCGGAATGATGCCCTGCGCGCCGAGAGCCGCCGCGGTCGTGGCCCGCTGGGTGGTCCCGAGAGTGGACACCAGCTCGAACCCGCGTCCGGAGCGCAGCGCGTGCAACTGGGCCAGCGATTCACCGTCACCAGAGCTGTCCTTCACACCCTCTACCACGCCTTCCTCCGCCAGATCGGCCAGGGTCGAGGGCGCGACGACCGTCTTATGCATCTGCGGGATGTTGTATACCCACAGCGGCGCGCCCAAGGCCTGCCGGATACGCCGGTAGTGCTCCTTGAGCTCCTGCTGGGAGTGCGGATAGTAGTAGGGCGGAGTAGCCGCAACGGCCGCGACCTGCCGGGCGACGGACCGTCCCATCTCGATCGTCAGCGACGTGCTGGACATACTGATATTGGCGATCACCGGCACCCGACCCGCCGCATGATCGGCAACCAACTCGATGCTCCTGACGCGCTCAAAATCAGTGAGCGCGGCAAACTCGGCAGTCGTGCCGGACGCCCAGAGCCCGGTAACACCGTTATCGAGCTGGTAGTCGACAAGGTTCCTGAGCGAACGCTCATGCACCTTTTCGTCTTCGGTTATTGGGGTTAGCAGTGGGGTGATTACGCCGCCACAGTCGCTACCGGTCATGCTCACCTCCAGAAAGTACGCGGGCCGGGGTTAGGCCCCGGCCCGCCGCTTGACCCAGTCTTAAGCAGGACCTTAAGAGCCGTTCCCCTGCCAGATCGCCTCCATGACCGCATTGGGGTTCATGGGAAGGACTTCCATCCGGATTCCAATGGCATCGTAAATCGCGTTGGCCAGCGCTGGTGGCGGAGGTACGATGTTGACCTCTCCCACGCCGCGGACCCCGTACGGATGGCCGGGGTTTGCTACCTCTACTATCACCGTATCGATCATGGGCAGGTCGAGGCTGGTGGGCATCCGGTAGTCAAGGAAGCTCGAGTTGTTCATGTGGCCGCCCTCGGAGTAGTGATACTCCTCGTTCAGCCCCCATCCGATGCCCTGCACGCTTCCGCCCTGCATCTGGCCCTCGACGTAGCTCGGATGGATGGCCTTGCCGGCATCCTGTGCGATCGTGAATCGCAGTACGTCCACCTTCCCGGTCTCAGGGTCTACCTCGACATCGACCAGGTTGGCCGCAAAGGCCCCGCCCACGCCTGGCGGATTGACCGAGCCACGCCCGACGATTGGGCCGCCCGTCTCGTTCAACTGGGCCGCAAGTTCACCAAAGGACATGCTCAGTTCCGTATCGGTCTTTGAGCGTACGACCCCTTCCTCCATCTCCACGGAGTCGGCATCCACACCCCAGATGGCGGCCGCCCTGTCGACCATCTGCCTCTTTACGTCGTTCGCGGCCTCGTAGGCAGCCCAACCGGTGGCGAACGTGGTACGGGAGCCGCCCGTCCCAAAGGAGAAACCTATCGTGTCGGTGTCGACCACCTGCGGGTGGACCTGCTCGGCGCTCAAACCCAACACCTCGGCCGCCTGCATGGCGATGGCGGCCCTGCTGCCGCCGATATCGGGGTTACCCTCGAGCAGGTTGATCGTGCCGTCGGCGTTGACGCTTATGGTGGCGGCCGAGTGCAGGCCGGCGTTGAACCAGTACCCAAAGGCAAAACCTCTTCCCACCTTGCCGCCCTTCTTGGCAGGGCTCAGAGGCGCGCTCCAGTGCGGGTGGTTCTTCACAGCCTCCAGGGTCTCTATACCGCCGATCTTGGGGTTGACCGGTCCGTCGGCCCTGCGAGTGCCCTCCTTGGCACAGTTAGCGGACCGAAATTCCAGCGGGTCTAGCCCGAGGCCTTTACACAGCTCGTCGACCACAGTCTCCACGCCCATGGCCGCATGGGTAGCACCGGGAGCTCGATACGCGGCCGTCTTCGGCTTGTTAACAACCACGTCGTAACCGTCGACCGTAACGTTGGGGATGTCGTAGCAGGCAAACACGCACATGGCCGCAGCCCCGACAGGGGAGCCGGGGAAAGCCCCGGCCTCGAACTTGAGGGAGGACTCGGCGGCCGTGATCTTGCCCTCCTTGGTAGCGCCCATCTTTACCCAGACGCGAGAGCCCGGCGTCGGACCCGTGCCCTCAAAGACCTCTTTTCGAGTCATCGTGATCTTGACAGGATGGCCGGTCTTCTTGGACAGGAGAATGGCGGCAATCTCGTGGTAGAGAGGAAACTTGCCGCCGAACCCGCCGCCGATCTCCATGGGGGTAACGCGGACTTGGGACTGAGGAACCTCTAGGGCCAGTGCTATGGCGTCCCTGAACTGGAACGGTCCCTGCGTGCTCATCCACACGTGGATCCGATCATCGTCGTTCCATAGTGCGGTGACGTTCATTGGCTCAATGTAGCCCTGGTGTACGGTGGCGGTGTCGAACTCCCGCTCAACAACGAGGTCGGCCTCGGCGAATCCCTTCTCCGTGTCCCCCATCTTGTGCTGGAAGTGGTCGGCGACGTTGGAGTTATTGCCGGTGTTCTTACCGAATTCGGTGGTGAACAGGTCGTCGTGCAGGAGCGGCGCGTCCTCGGCCATCGCCTCCGGAGCGGTCAGCACGGGCGGCAAGACCTCGTACTCTACTTCTATGAGATCAACCGCCTCCTCGGCAACGTGGGCGTTAACCGCCGCCACAGCCGCGACCGCCTGCCCCTCGTACAGAACCTTCTCCCTGGCGATGGCGTTGTCGCGCAGGTACTTCATGGGTTGAGGGCCAAGGCCGAAATCCGCCGGATCGGATTCCCTGGTCGAAGGCATATCAGCCCCGGTCACAACGGCGGCGACTCCCGTAAGGGCCTCCGCCTTGGACGTGTCTATCGACTTGATCCGGGCGTGGGCGTGCGGACTTCGCAGCACCTTGCCATATAGCAGACCGGTGGCATTGTAATCGGCCCCGTACTGCGCCCGACCGGTGACCTTGTCGGCACCGTCATGCCGTATTGGCCTGCTGCCTACCACATTGTAGTCGCTCGTTGACAGTACGACGTTCGGCTCGTAGGTGGTCGTCATCGTGTCCCAAACTCTCCTTAATGGCTCTTAGAACTTGTCTGCCCGTAACCCTGTAGACGCGCCCGAGCCTCCGGCGATCGCCGGCAAGAAGTGCACCTCGCTGCTCTCACCGACCTCGGCCAGCACGCCTACGGGGCTGACCTCTCCATCGACTGCGACGGTGATGTTCCCCTTGAGGCGAAACCCGTCCATCAGGCGATCCTTCATGCCGGGATAACGGCTGTCAAGGCCGTTAACGATCTCGCGCACCGTCTTGCCGGGCATGTCGACGGTCTGCTCACCGCCGGTAAGGTCCTGCATCAGTGACGGTATGAAGACGGTCGCCATTTATCCCTAACCAGTTCGGCCCTCAGGTGGGCCGCCAGCTACTCTCCGTCCTTTGACCAGGTGGCCTCCATGACCGCGGCCGGATTGATGGGCAGGGCCGTCATGCGAAGCCCGGACGCATCGTGAATCGCGTTCGCAACCGCCGCCTGGGGCGAGACGATATTGGCCTCGCCGACGCCCCGAGCACCATACGGGTGTCCAGGGTTGGCTACCTCCACTATCACGGTGTCGATCATCGGCAGGTCGAGGCTCGTGGGCATCCGATAGTCCAGGAAGCTCGAGTTGTTCATGCGGCCGTCCTCGGAGTAGTAATACTCTTCGTTCAGCGCCCAGCCTATGCCCTGGACGCTTCCGCCCTGCATCTGGCCCTCGACGTAGCTCGGGTGGATCGCCTTACCGGCATCCTGCACGGTGGTGAACCTGAGGATATCCACCTTGCCGGTCTCCGGATCGACCTCGACGTCGACGATCTGACCGCAGTAAGAGCCTCCGGCACCCGCGGGGTCCACGGCGGCGCGGCCCACGATCGGACCTCCAGTGTCGTTTATCTGTCCGGCCAACTCCTTGAATGTCATGGTAAGTTCGGTGTCCGTCTTGGACCGGATAACCCCGTCCATCATCTCGACGGAATCCGCCTCGACCCCCCACAACTTCGCCGCCCTCTCAACCATCTGCTGCTTGACGTCATTGGCCGCCTCGTAGGCAGCCCAGCCGGTGGCGAAGGCGGTCCGACTGCCACCGGTAACGGCCGTGTAACCGACCGAGTCGGTGTCCACTACCTGTGGGTTAACGTCCTCGGCGGCTATCCCGAGGACCTCGGCAGCCTGCATTGCTATCGCCGCCCTGCTGCCGCCGATGTCGGTCGAGCCTTCGACGAGGTTGACGGTACCGTCGTTGTTCACGGAGATGTTGCAGGAAGAGGCGAAGCCGATGTTAAACCAGAACCCGATCGCCACACCTCGTCCCGTCTTGCCTCCTCTGACGGCCGGTGCAACGGGAGCGTTATAGTGGTCATGGTCACGCATGGCCTCGAGCACCTCGACGCATCCGATGCGGGGATGAACGGGACCGTCTGCGCGTCGGGTCCCCTCCTTCGCGGCGTTCATCAGCCGTAGCTCCATGGGGTCGATGCCCAGCTTCATCGCCAGTTCATCCAGCACCTGCTCGGCGCCGAATGCGGCGTTGGGCGCGCCCGGCGCGCGGTATGCGGCCGTCTTGGGCTTGTTGACCACAACGTCGTAACCGTCAATCACCACGTTCTCGATGTCGTAAGCGGTGAATACGCACATCCCCGCCGCACCCACCGGCGAGCCCGGATAGGCGCCGGCCTCGAACTGCAGATCGGCCTGTGCGGCGACGATCTTGCCCTCCTTGGTCGCCCCCATCTTTATCGTCATATGGGAGCCACAGGTAGGTCCCGTCCCCTCAAACACTTCGGCCCTGGACATTACGATCTTGACCGGCTTGTGGCCGGCCTTCTTGGAGAGCATGGCCGCTACCGGCTCGCCGTAGACGTTGATCTTGCCTCCGAAGCCACCGCCGATCTCCATCGGCGTGGCCTTGACCTGGGATACGGGGACCGCCAACGCCTCCGCCACCGCCGCCCGGACCACGAAGGCCCCCTGAGTGCTGCTCCAGACGTGGATCCGGTCATCGTCATTCCACAGCGCCGTGACGTTGTGGGGCTCTATGTATCCCTGATGGACGGTCTTGGTATCGAACGTGCGCTCTACGACCACGTCCGCCTTGCCAAAGCCGCTGTCTATGTCGCCCATCTTGTGCTGGAAATGGTCCGCTACATTGGAGTTGACCCCGGTATCCTTCCCGAATTCCTGCGTGGTCAGGTCGGATATCAGGATGGGCGCGCCGTCAGCCATGGCGTCGGGCGCCGTCAGCACGGCGGGAAGCACCTCGTAATCTACCTCGATGAGGTCGACCGCCTCCTCGGCGATGTGCGGGCTGGTGGCCGCCACGGCGGCTATAGCATGCCCTCTGTAAAGTACCTTGTCCCCGGCGAGTATGTTGCCCCGGAACCTGTCCATGGGCTGGTCGCCGAGCCCGTAGTTGGCGGTCTCCTTCGCCGGCGGAAAGTCTTTTGAGGTCACCACGGCCCTTACGCCCGCGAGCGCCTCGGCCCTGGAGGTGTCGATAGACTTGATCCGGGCGTGGGCGTGCGGGCTCCGCAGGGTCTTACCGTGCAGCAGGCCGGCTGCGTTGAAATCAGCACCGTACTGGGCCCTGCCGGTGACCTTGTCGGCACCGTCGTGGCGGATCGGCCTTGTGCCGACCACCTTGAAGGTCTCGTTCGCCAGAACCTGGTTGGGTTCGTAAGTGGTGGTCATCCCGAAAGCCTCCTAAGCTGCCGCGCCAGCCATGCGGCCAGCGGCGTCCATCACGGCACGAACGATCTTGTCGTAGCCGGTGCACCGGCACAGATTGCCCGCCAGCCACATGCGTATCCGTTCCTCCGATGGGTCCGGTTCCTTTTCCAAAAGCGCCTTTGAGGCAACCAGGAAGCCCGGCGTACATATGCCGCATTGCAGGGCGGCGTGCTCAAGGAACGCCTGCTGGATCGGGTGAAGGCCCTGGGGGGAGGCTATCCCCTCTACCGTGCCTATGGTTGCGCCTTCGGCCTCTACTCCAAGGACCAGACAGCTGTCGACGATCCGGCCGTCCATGTTGACCGTACAGGCGCCGCAGTTGCCATCGTTGCAGCCTTCCTTTGCTCCGGTCAGCAGGACCACGTCCCGCAGTACCTCCAGAAGGCTTTGGCGTGGCTCGCAGAGAAACTCGACGGTCTCGCCGTTTATCGTGGTCGTAACGTGAACCTTCTTGCCCGACATCTACTTGCCCTCCCGCGCCCGCTCAACAGCAGTGTGAAGTGCTCTGCGGGTAAGTACCTCGCAGAGGTGTTTTCGGTACTCGATGGTGCCGCGCATGTCGGTTATCGGCCTTGCGGCGGCCTTGGCGGCATCTGCGGCTGCCTGGATGTTCTCGTCGCTGGGCTCCTTGCCGACCAGGGCCGACTCCGCAGCCTCGACGACCAGGGGCGTAGGCGCCACGGAGGAGAGGGCGACGCGGGCGGACTTCACCGTTCCATTGGCCAGCACGACCGACACCCCGGCCCCGGCCACGGCGATGTCCATTTCATTGCGCGGTATGAACCTTATATACCTCGCTCCAAAGCCACTCGGAGGCGACGGGACATGCAACGACACCAGCATCTCGTCAGCTGCCAGTTGAGTCGCGCCAGGACCGGTGCACACATCCTCAACCGCGACTTCCCTGGTCCCGCCAGACCCGGCGATCTTGGCGGTTGCCCGGTGGGCGATCAGGGCCGGTATGGCGTCCGCACTCGGGGCGGCGTTCATCAGGTTGCCGCCGAAGGTGGCCCGGCCCTGGATCTGGATTCCGCCTATCAGCGTGGCCGAATCCATTAGCCCCGGATAAGCGGAGGCAACCGCTTCATCCTGGTAGAGCCTGTAGCAGGGCACCGACGCTCCAACCGTCAATCCGCCGACCGGATCGTAGGTGAGCTCGTTCAACTCTGCGATGTGCTTGCCGTCGATGACCGCGTCGAGCTGGTACCGGCCGCCCCTCAGCTGGACGAGCAGGTCGGTGCCGCCGGCCAGGATGCGAGCCTTATCCTTATATCGGCCAAGCAACCCGACCGCCTCATCGACGGACGTAGGCCTGTGGTAGTCAATCCACTTCAATGGTCCGCCTCCTTGGCGTGGTTCACACAAATTCGGCGGCCAAAGGTGCCCTCCCGAAACACATCGGAAGAGTTGGCTAACACCCCTTACCGCCGTTGCAGGCCCATATAGGGCCGGAAACCGCGCCCAGTATAACAGACATTTTTGACACGCAACAATGGACCGTTTAGGCGGGCCTTTCGGGCGGGACGGCCTACGTCAAGCTACGCCAAACGCGCCCCTTGATCCATGCCCGGATCCAAGACCTGCGGCCCATCCTACGGCTCCCACAACTCGACCTCCGTGGTTACGCCCCTCTGGTCGCCGTCGGTAGAATTCCCCCCGATCACCAGGACGCGCCCGTCGTCAAGCCGAGTCATGCTGTGTGCGTAGCGGGTCTCGACCATGTTCGCGCCTTCGGACCACTCGTCCGTCTGCGGATCGAAGATGTCAGTTGTCGCGACCTTGCCGATGCCACCGGTAACCAGCACGCGCCCGTCGGAGAGCAGCACCGCGGCATGCTCAGCCCGCCACTCCGACAGCTCGCCCGCGCTGGTCCATGCGTCTGCTTCGGGATCGTACAGCTCGGTCAACGTCACCTTGCCCTTGCCACCGGTCACCAACACACGGCCGTCTGGCAGGAGCGTTGCCGTGTGTGCCGAATGAGCAACCTGCGTCGGCGCCGCCTGGGTCCACTCACCCGTCTGCGGGTCGAAGATCTCCGTTGTCTTAAGGTATGGAGACTCGCGCTTTCCGCCGCCGACCACGAGCACCCTTCCATCCGCCAGAAGCGTGGCTGTATGAAGGGCCCGCGCATCCGTCAGGGAACCGGCTTCCGACCAGGTGTCGCTTGCCGGGTCCCAGATCTCGGCCTCAGCCACCAGCACGAGGTCCTGCTCTTCGCCACCTACGACCAGCACCCTCCCGTCGTCGAGAACCACCGAGGCGTGTCGCCAGCGTTTGGCGGACATGGGGGCCACCTCCGTCCAGCTGTCGGCCACGACATCGTAAACCTCGACCGAGGCGAGTGGCTCCTGACGTACGGCTGAGCCCCCTATGACTATGATCCGCCCGTCCTCAAGCAGGTGGCCGGTCGGGTGCTCTCGAACGGTGGAAAGGAGCGCCGAGTCCGTCCACTTCTCAGTGGAGGGATCGTAGATCGCGGTGGCCTCGATCGACGACGGCTTCCAGGCCGAGGCTCCGCCCCGGCTCTTGCCGGCGATCGCCATTACCCTGCCGTCCGCAAGCTTGACGGCGGCGTGGTAGCCACGCGCGTCCACCATCTTGTCTGTTGCGACGAACTTGCCCGGTCCGGCCGGGGTGGTCACACCGGCCGTCTCAACCTCCCCTCCGGCGTCGGTGACAATCTCGCCGGCCTCCTGGGAAGAGGGAGCCGCGGGGCTGCTGCTACAGGCCAGGGCGGCCAGGACGAAAGCCAGAATCAAGATCAGTGCAGCCAGCCTGCGCATAAACACCTCCCGGAAGGGTCCGACCAAGTAGGCGGACGAGCAGTCCTGATTGACGTTCTGTAGCGTGTGCGGGGCCGTAAGTCTAACGCATGTCAGCAGAACTTTGCCCGCGCTACGCACGGTACGGGCCTTGAGGGCCTCTGTGTTAATCTGGCCTCCACTTTGGCGACTTGGAGGAGTCCATGGGCACGGTAACCGGAAGCTACCTAGTGGCCCGGACCCTGAAGGAAGAGGGCGTATCGGTCCTCTTCTACCTGATGGGCGGTCCGAACTTCGATATCGTGATGGCGGCGCAGGATCTCGGCATCAAGACCGTTGACTTTCGCCACGAGCAGGCCGCCGCCTTCGCGGCGCATGCCTACGCCCGTGTGACCGGCGAGCCGGGGGTATGCACTGCGGCTTCCGGCCCGGGAACGCTCAACCTGCTCACCGGAGCCTACACGGCCTCGATCGACTGCGCCCCGATGGTGATCCTTGGTGGCGCGGGCCCGGTCCACGAGATAGGTCGCGAGGCCTTCCAAGAGGTCGACCAGGTCGGAATCTTCGAACCCCTGTGCAAGTACGTCCACCAGCCCACCCGGGCGGAACGTTACCCGGAGATAGTGAGCACCGCCTTCCGGCAGGCCTCCTCCGGCAGGCCGGGCCCCGTGTACGTGGATTGCGGAGCCGACGTGCTCTACGAGGAGATCGAGGAGGGCAGTGCGATCCGACCGAGCAGATCGCGCACGAAGTCCAGGCCGGCAGCCGACCCCGCCGCGATCGACCTCGCCGCCTCCATGCTGGCCGAGGCCGAGCGGCCCATCATCTTTGCCGGTGGCGGAGTATTTTTCTCGGGAGGCGCATCGGAATTCGAGCGATTCGTCGACCTGACCAGTACCCCGTTCTACACTGCTCCGATGTCCCGGGGCCTGGCGCCCGAGGACCATCCGGTCTCGTTCCCTGCGGCACGCAGCACAGCGATGCGAGAGTCGGACCTGGTGTTGGTCGTGGGTACCAGGCTCAACTGGATGATGCAGTACGGGGGCCGCTTTGCCCGGGACGCAAAGGTCATCCAGATCGACATCGACGCATCAGAGGTCGGCCACAATCGGGACTGCGACCTTGGAATCGTCGCCGACGCCCGGCTGGCCCTGGGCCAGCTGGCCGACGCGGCCGAGGCACGCGGCAACGAGTTCGCGGGCAGGCGCGAGTCGCCCTGGATTGCCAGGCTGTCCGAATACCAGGAAACGAAGGCGGCCCAGATGCAGGCCCTGCTCACCTCGCCTCAGACCCCCATACATCCACTTCGGCTCTGCAACGAGATCAACAGCTTCGTAGACCGCGACGCGATCATCTCTGTGGACGGCAACGAGATACTCCACTTTGGACGGCAGTCCATCAGCACCTATATGCCGGGGCACCGCCTTAATTCCGGGGTGACCGGCACGATGGGGGTAGGCCTTCCCTACGGGATCGGTGCCAAGCTGGCCAAGCCGGATAAACAGGTCCTGGTGCTGCACGGGGACGGGTCAATGGGCATGAATGCCATGGAACTAGACACGCTGGTGCGATTCAATCTGCCGGTCGTCACCGTAGTTGCCAATAACGCGGGCTGGACTGCACGTACCCCGTATTCACGCAAGCCGGGCCGCGAACTTGGCTTTACCGCATTCCACGAGATGGCCAAGTCTCTCGGGTGTCACGGGGAGAGGGTCGAGGATCCAGATGAGATAACCCCTGCCCTGGAACGTGCATTCTCTTCGGGGCGTCCCGCCGTGGTAGACGTCATAGTCGAGCCGACCGCCGCCGGCGCATCACCGGCCTGGGGCGGCTCTCGCATGGAATAGGGCCGGGCATCCGGCGGGTTTCCTCGTCCCGAGCGCCCTTCTCGGCTGGCTGCAGCCAGCGGATGGTGGCCCTCTAGCGGTTCGGCTCCACAGATCCGGCCCTGGCCCTTCATATCGGCCGCCGCAGGGCGGGGAAGATGGCCCGTTCTGGCGGGCAATCAGTCCAGAAGATGTTTCTTCTGGGCGCGCCAGCCCTCATCCGACGGGAACAGGGTTTCCATGCGTACGAGTTGGGGATTGCCGTCGAACCAGTCCTCCACGGCGGACCTCCAGGCAAGGTAGTGCGGATAGGTCTGATGCGCCTGAAAGGCCGCTTCGTCAGCGTACACCTCGTAAAGGTAGAAACGGTCGGGTTTCTCAGGGTCCTGCGAGATGTCGAATCGAAAGCATCCGGGCTCGTCTCCCACAGAGCCTCGCGCGTCACCGTAGCTTTCCTGGACGAATCGATCCCTGAACCCTTCCTTTATGTCGATCGTTACGAATATCGCAAACATATTCCCCCCTTGGTACTGGCGGCTGGGGTAAGCCACGACCTGCGGCGACCCATCGTCTGGCTGATATACCATCTATGGCCATGGACATCAAAGCCCTGATACGGGAGATCCCGGACTTTCCCGAACCCGGCATACTGTTTCGGGACATCACACCGGTTCTGTCCTGTCCCGACGCTTTCTCGCTGGTCGTGGATCACTTCGTCGAGCGCTACAAATGCGCCGCCGTCGATGCGGTGGTAGGCATCGACGCCCGCGGCTTTCTGCTTGCTGCTCCTGTCGCCTATCGTCTCGCCCTGCCCCTTATTCCCGTCCGCAAGCAGGGCAAATTACCGTTTGGAACCCGTTCGGTGGCCTACGAACTCGAGTACGGTCGCAACGTGATGGAGATGCACATCGACGCCATCCCCGAGGGCCGCAGGGTGGCCGTAATAGACGATCTGCTTGCGACCGGAGGGACTCTGGCTGCCACCGCCGAACTTGTGGAGAGCGCGGGTAGCGATGTAGCCGAACTGGGCGTTCTGGTGGAGCTGGAGTCGCTGGGGGGCCGTCAGCGACTCTCAAGGTGGCCGGTCCACAACATGGTAGCCGTCTGACAGGGCCTGTCACCGGTACGAGGTTGACATTGAACAGAGGCCGCTGTCACCATTTAGCAGCCCTTGATAACCCTCTATCCGCGGGTCCGTTACGGTATTGGATGCTGACCGATTCGGTCCGGCGGTTAGGCACGAGGATGTGGCCATGGCCGTAATTACGATGGGCGGGCTTACAGGATGCGGCGGAAGGCAGTTGGGCCAGATGGTGGCCGAAAGACTGGGGGCCGACTACGTGGACCGCCTCATCCTTACCGGAGCGGCCAGAGAGGTTGGCGCCACGGTGGAGGCCCTGCTCGAGCGCGAGGAGCGTCCCCCCACCAGGGGCGAGCGCTTCTCAAGGTTAATTCAGCGCATTCTGGAGAGATCGGCCGTAAGCGGCGCAGGGGGGGACCCCTACTTCGGCCCCGGTGCCGTGGCATTTCTGACCCAGGAATACGAAGACCTCCCTCAGCCGACGATAACCAAGGGCCACGATGTCGAAGATGAGGCCTATCTGGAGGGCCTACGGAGCGTATTTAACGACCTGGCATCCTCCGACAACGTGGTCATCGTCGGGCGGACCGGATCGTACATCCTCAAGGATGACCCGAGGGTTCTTCGGATAGGGGTGTCGGCCGAGTACGAGGACCGGATCGACCGCATAATGGAGCGGGACAGCATCGGCAGGGACGAGGCCATCGCTGTCATCGCCGACCGGGACCGCGCAAGGGAGTATCATTTCAAGCGCTTTTTCCAGCTAGACAATCCCGAGGACGTCCGACAATTCCACTTCTACATCAACACCAGCGCAGTCGGTCTAGAATACGCCGCCGGCATGGTGATCAGGGCGGCAGAAGGCTTGGCCTCAGGCGGCCTGCGCGCCGGCCCGCCGATACGTACGTAGCCCCGTTCTCGAGGCAGTCGCCCGGTAATTTCAGGCACCGGTAACCGCGTGCTTACATTTCCACGCGCGGTGATCGACGACCTGATCACCCACGCATTGGCGGAGAACCCGAACGAGTGCTGCGGCGTAATCGCCGGCGTCGACTCCACCGCTGTTCGTGGGTATCGGATTACGAACACGGCCAAGAGCCCGTTTCGTTACCTTATGGACCCGCAGGAGTTCCTGAACGCGGACAGGGACGCCGAAATGCAGGGGTTGAGCCTGATCGTCTTTTACCATTCCCACACTCACAGCAGCCCCTACCCATCATCCACAGACGTTCGCATGGCCCTGGAGAGCGGGTGGCTGGACCCCTACTACCTGCTCGTCTCCCTGCAGAACGAGCAGGAGCCGGAGGTCCGTCTGTACAGGATCGCTCCTGACGGCAACATCCAGGAGCGCGATTTCAGAGTCGTTTGAAATGAGGCGACGAGGGGGCTCCGCTGTGGACCTGCACTCGTCCAGGATGCTAGCGCTCCTCGGGGACTCTGAAGCGTAGAGCGTAGTCCGGAAAGCTCCCAAGGCCTATGGCGGTCCCACCCCCGACGATCAGCACGGTGCCGTCGGGCATCACGACCACCGCCAGCTGACTGCGCTCGTCGGGCAGCGACCCTGCGAATCCCCATTGGCCGGAGACGGGATCGTAGATCTCCATCACCGTCACCGGCAGACCCACCAGGTCCTCGCCGCCGATGACCAGCACGCGGCCGTCGGAGATCGTTACCACCTCGTGGCCCCGCCGCGGCTGAAGACCTGTGGCAACCACAGTCCAGGACCCATCGATCGGGTCGTACACCTCGGCGGTGGTCTCCGGGCCGAGCGCCTCGGAGACCCCCATGTCGGATCCCCCCACGACCATGACCCTGCCGTCATCTAGCAGCGTGGCCGCATGCCCGGACCTGGGCCTGGTCATATCGGATGTGGCGGTCCACGAGTCGGTCTCCGGGTCGTATATCTCGGCCGAAGATTGGGCCGCTTCCTGCGTTTCCCCTCCTACCACCAGCACCCGTCCGCTGGCTAGCAGCGTCGCCGTGTGGAACCGTCGGGGCACCGACATAGAGGCCGCTCTCCCCCACCTGTCTGTCGGGTAGTCGTACAGCTCGGCATCGCCAACGACGCTAAAGCCGGAGGTGCCCCCGACCACCAGTACTCTGCCGTCCCCCAGCAGGGCGGCGCGTGCGCCCTGCCTGGCTGTCCGCATGGACGAGGCGTTCGACCAATTGCCGGTCTCGGGATCATAGATCTCTACCGTTGCCAGATCCTGCCGGCTCCAGAAGGGTCGGTCATCGTCCGAGATCTCGCGTCCGCTGCCGCCCGCCACCAGCAGCCTGCCGTCATCTAGCAGCGTTGCGGTGTGAAAGGTACGCTCATATGCCAGTGGTTCAGTCTTGACCCACTCCGAGCCGCCGGTGGACAGAACTTCCGCCTCCATGGGCGCGGTGCGGCTGAAGCTGACGCGCTCCCGCCCTCCAACGATCACCACCTCGCCTTCCTTAAGCAGAGTAGCCGTTAGGCCCCAGCGACCCTGAGAGAGCTGGCCGGCCAGTTCAAAGCCCGGACCCAATTTGACCTGTGGCTGCTCGACGGTGGCGACCGGCTCGAGGTTCGGGGTTGGGGCTGGCGCGGGCGTGGCGGCCGGCACAACCGTGAATCTCCAGGCCGCCGTCGCGGTAGCCTCTGCGCTGGAGCCGGGCTGGGAGCTGCATGAGGCGGCCATGATCACAAGGAGCGCCGCGATGGAGATGACGCCGTACTGCAATTCTGAAGGGCTGTGGATCAGTCCTCGCCGGTAAGGGCCCGGCGGGGATTGTCCACCATGATGTTCTGGAACTGTTCTTCCGTGATGCCGATCTCTCTCAGGTACGGATACAGACCCGTGGAGATGAACTGGTACCCCTCCCCCCCGGCCAACACGTAGGCGGACCTCAGGCACACGTCGTGAGCCAGCAGGAGCTGATTCATGTAACCCGCATCGACGATCTTCCTTATGTTCCTCAAGTCGCGTTCAAGCAAAAAGCGGTTTCGATCGGACATGCCGTCGAACGAAACGAATGCACCCCTGCGGGCGATCTCCGCATGGTATTCGTGCTCAGGATAGTCGTGGGCATGGCCCACGATCACCCTCCTCGGGTCGACTCCCTCTTCCTCTAGGATGTCCAGTTGGTCCAAGCCCACCGGCGCGAAAAGGCCATGTGTGGCGATGGTGACGTCCGATTGGAGATGGGCGCGGGCCCCGGCCCGAAGCACGCGTTCTTCGACCGGCGATATCCAGGTCTCGTGTGCGCCGAGCTCACCTATTAACCCCGCGCGGACGCCGCTTCCGTCGATCCCTTCCTGCATATCCCGGATCATCTCGTCGGCGATCTGATTTGTCGACTCCCTGTACAGGCGCGGCTCGTAGAAGGGCTCACGGTACCACCCGCATCCGAGAACGATGGATAAGCCGGTCTCAAGGGCCATTTGCCGAACCGCCTCCGGCTGTTGCTCTAGCCCCCTGTTGGTCTGATCCACGAGCGTAACGCCGCCGGCATCCTTGTACCGCTGCAGTTCGATCCTCGCGGCTCCCGGATCGTCGAGCACCCGATCGGTGTCCAGATGGTCCATCAGAAGCGACAGGAAGATGTGCTCATGGACCAGCGTGAACCCCAGATCCTCCGGCCTCACGGGGCCGGTCACGGTCATGACCTCCGAGAGCGTCACCTGACTACTCTCCGGCCAGCGCCCGGCGGGGGTTTCTCACCATGATCTGGTTCCACTCCTCCTGCGACAGACCGACCGACCCCGCCCGCTGCCCTAGCCCGGCGGCAGCAAATGCGTAGCCAGCCCCGCCGTAGGCGACCAGCTGGCGGCGTGTGGACACCCCGGTTGAGACCAGTACGTGGTCGGCAAGGCCAGCCCTCATCATCGCCTTGATGAAAAGTGCATCCCTGTCGAGCAGTTCGGCACTGTCGGCGGTAAACGAGCTAAAGCAAGTGAAGGGTCCCCGGGCCGCTATCGCCGAGTGCAGCTCGTGGTCGGCGATGCCGTTTACGTGGTCGACAATGACCCTCCGCAGGTCTACGCTCTCCTCTTCGAGTATGTCGAGCTGGTCCATGACGGTCGAGGTGTGCGTGCCTGCTACGGCGAGTGCCGCGCCGGTGACCTTCTGAGCCCGGGCCGCGGCGCGATGCATGCGCTCCTCGCCCGGGGTCACCCAGCGGGCGTGGACGTTGATCTCACCTATTAGGCCCGCGCGTATCCCTGAATCTGCTATCCCTTCGGTCAGATCGGCCACCATGATCGCCGCGAGCGCATCGGCTTTCATCTTTGGAAAGTCGAGATCGTAAAAGCGCTCTTTGAACCAGCCGGTGCCGGTGACGATGTTCACGCCAGCGCTTTCGGACAGATCCCTGAGCATCGCAGGGTCCCGGTGGACACCGCGTCCGGTCTGGTCAACCACGGTCGACACGCCTGCATCGCGCGCCGCTCTCAGCTCCTGCTCGGCAAGGACCGGGTCGCTGAGCAGGTTGCCGGGCATCCAGTTATCGAGCATGTGGTCGATAACCACGTGCTCATGTGGGAGTGTTGTTCCCAGCGACTGTGCGGGAACCGGTCCCGTTACGGTCTGGACTTCGGTCAACTGTTTGCCTCGCAGTTCGACGGCCGACTCCGGCCAAACGTGCGGATCCCGGGGCAGGGCCGGCACCATGCAGTCATGCCGTCGACCCGGTCAGCGCCCTTCTCGGATTGTCGACCATGATCTGCTCAAACATGTCGTCGGTGACGCCGATGCTGACTAGATGGGCCAACAGGCGAGTGGGTATGAAGTCGTACCCACAGCCACCGTAGGAAACGTAGTGCGTCCTGTAACAGACGTCATGCGATAGCAGCAACCGGTCGATGTGGCCCGCGTCGAGTACCGCCTTGATGAGCCTGATCATCTTGCCGAGCTCGTACTCGTTGCTGTCAGACATCGTGTCGAACGATAACCACGCCCCCCTGCGCACGATCTCCTCATGAAACTCCGGGTACGGCCAGCTGTGCGAGTGGCCCACGACGATCCTTGCTGGGTCCACGCCCTCCTCGCCCAGGATGTCGAGCTGTTGCAGCGCCACCGGGCTCTTGGTGCCGTGGGTGGTCAAGGTCACGCCCGTCTTCCGCTGCGCCCGCGCGCCAGCCCGAAGCATCCTTTCCTCGACCGGCGACACCCATCGCTCGTGGGCGCCAAGTTCGCCGATGATGCCTGCACGAACGCCCGTGTCGTCGATCCCGACGGTCAGGTCGGTGATCATCTGCTCGGCCATGCGGTCGACGTACCAGCGGTGCAGGAAGGGCTCATAGTAGGGCTCCCTGTACCAGCCGCAACCAAGGACGATCTGAAGACCCGTCTCTTCGGCAATGGAGCGGACAGCCAGGGGTCGCTGGCCCAGCCCCCGGTTGGTAAGGTCGACCAGCGTCACGCCGCCGGCGTCCCTGTATCTCATTACCTCCAAGGTCGCCAGTTCTGGCTCGTAGAGGAGGTTGTTAACCGACCACGAATCCTTTAGCAGGTCGAGCAGCAGGTGCTCGTGCATCAGCGTAAAACCCAGATCGCTGCCACGCACCGGGCCGGTGACGGTCATTATCTCGGACATGGCAGTTGCAATTCCAGGGGGCTTGGTGGCCGACGGCGGGACGGGACGCGCCGTCCCTGCAATACAGAAGACGCAGACCAGTCCGGGTTTTCCGGCTCCCTAGCGGGAGTTGTAAGCGTCCAGACCATCCAGGAATCGATCCACGTCATCAGCATTGTTAAAGACGTGTGGATCGACCCTGAACAGGCTGCCATGAAAGTACGTATCGACGCCGCGGTCATGCAGGAACCGCCACAGCCCCTGGGCATCCTCGTGGATCGCAGCTACGACACCAAGCCTGTATTGCGGTTCGTCCGAGGTCGTAACATCCATTCCACGTTCCCGCATCCCGGCGATGCAGCGACCCGACAGGTCGAGATTGTGTGACTCGACCATATGCATGTCGGTCTCCAGCAGTATCTGCAGGCCAGGCTTGGTAAACGCCAGCCCCATGAGGTTTAGCATGCCCAGTTCGAAGCGTCGGGCATCCGACCTGAGTTGGAAATTGTGGATGTCAAAGTCGTATGCGCTGGCGTAGGCGGCCCGCGTAGGAAGGCGATCGTGGTGACGCCGGGCAACGTACAGGAAAGCCACGCCCGCGGCGCCGAGCAGCCACTTCATCGCGGTGGAGGTGTAAAAGTCGACCCCGGTCTCGTGCAGGTCTATGTGCATCGCTCCGGCGCTCTGCGCCCCATCGACCATGACCAGCGTACCCTTGGCGTGAGCGATCTCGGACAGTGCGCCTATGTCCTGTCGAAAGCCCTCCATGGGCGTGACGTGAGAGATGCACACCGCGAGGGTGTCCTCGTCGATCGCCGCCTCAAAGTCCTCAAGGTGCATCACACCCTCGCGCGCGTGCACAAAGCGCTTGGTCACGTCCTCATGCGGGGGCAGGTGCCACGGGAAGACCGACGACGGATATGAGAAGTCGTCGAACACGACGTTCGCCCCCGGCCTTGGCTCGATCACGTCTATGGAGACGGCCGAGCCCTCCGAGGTCGAGTTCACGACGGCCACTTCGCCTTCATCGCAACCCATGAGCTCTGCGAACATTCGTCGACAGTCGGAGGCATCCGCGTCGAGTCCGTTCGCATACATATCGTCCGGATCGTTCGAGAGCCAGTCCATATGCGCCTTCATGGCAGCCTCGTGACGGGTCGACACGGGCGCGATTCCACCGCTGAACATGTAGGCTCGCTTCCGGGTGATGGGGTAAAGGTCTCTAATTTCTGCGGCGTTCATACAGCCCTCCTCGCCGAACAGACGGCACTTTATCAAGGCCATTTTCAGGCCTTCCGTTAGATCATCAGGTCTCCGCCGTTTATGTCCAGGGAGGCTCCGGTGATGTACGAGGCGCGATCGGAGGCCAGAAAGGCCACCAGCTCGGCAACCTCCCACGGCTCGCCCAGGCGTGAAATGGGGAACGATTGCGCATAGGCTTCAGCACGCGCGTCGTCGATCGTGTTTCTGACCATCTCCGTGTCTATCAGGCCTGGACAGACGGAGTTTACGGTGATGCCGTACCCCGCCTCTTCCTTCGCGAGGTGGCGCGTGAACCCCAGTATTCCCGCCTTGGCTGAGGTGTAGTGTGCACCCCCGACAGTGGATATGTTCTTGCCCGCGGTGGAGGAGAAATTGACTATTCGGCCCCAACCTGCGGCCCGCATCGAAGGCAAGACGGCCTGTGAGCACAGGAAGGTGCCCTTGAGGTTAACCGCCACTACCCAGTCCCACTCGTCCTCGGGTATATCGATGACCTTCGTTGGGCGCAGCACCCCGGCGTTGTTAACTAGCACATCTATAGTTCCGAACCGGTCTTTCGCCTCCTCCACCAAACGCTGAACATCGGACCTGACGGTCACATCTCCGCCAATCCCCACCGCGTCGGCACCGCCGGACCGCAGCGCCGCCGCCGCCGCCGTGGCCGCGTCCTGCCGGACATCATTGACAACCATCGAGGCTCCGGCGGCCGCCAGACGCTCTGCAACAGCACGTCCCATACCCTGTCCAGCGCCGGTCACGATGGCGACGCGGCCATCAAGTTCACTGGGATCAACGTTCAATCCACCAACTCCTCTCAAGACCAGTAGGCCCTCGCGATCAGATTACTCCCTGCTCCCTGCCGGCCTCCTCAAACGCGGCAAGGGCTTTATCGAGATGGTCCCTGGTGTGGGCCGCCGACATCTGAAGCCTGATCCGCGCCTCGCCTCTGGGCACAACCGGATAGGAAAAACCGACGCAGAAGATGCCCCGTTCGTTTACGGCCTTTACGAGTTCCACGTTCTTGATCTCGTCGCCAATCATGATCGGAACGATGGGGTGCGATCCCGGTATCACGTCGAATCCGAGTCTGACGATCTCGGATCTGAAATAACGGGTGTTGTGGTGCAGTCTCTCCCGCAACTCGGGGAAGTCCTGCAATATGCGCAGCGACTTAAGGGCCCCGGCCACTATCGGTGGAGCCAGGGAATTCGAGAACAGGTAGGGACGGGAACGCTGGCGCAGCAACTCAACGATCTCTCTGCGGCCAGTCGTAAAGCCGCCGGAGGCACCTCCGAAGGTCTTGCCCATCGTCGAGGTCGTCACATCTACTCGGTCCTGCACCTCCAGCTCCTCCGCCGTGCCCTTACCGCTCGGGCCTATGAAGCCCGTGGCATGGGAATCGTCCACCATCACCATCGCGTCATGCTTTTCGGCTAGATCGCAGATCTCCGGTAGCGGAGCGAGGTCACCCTGCATCGAGAACACACCGTCAGTGGCGATCAGGCGGAATCTTGCATCGGAGGTCTCCCTTAGCTTTTCTTCCAGGTCGGCCATGTCCGCGTGCTTGTAGACTTTCCGGGCGGCCTTGCACAGCCGCACCCCATCGATGATGGATGCGTGGTTGAGTGCATCGGAGATGATCGCGTCCTGCGGTCCGAGAAGCGTCTCGAACAGGCCCGCATTGGCATCGAAGCAGGAAGCGTAGAGAATTGTGTCCTCGGTGCCCATGAACCGGGTTACCTCACGCTCTAGCTCGAGGTGGATATCCTGAGTGCCGCAAATGAAGCGTACCGACGCCATGCCGAACCCGTGCGTCTGCATGGCCCCGATGGCCGCACTTTGCACCTCCTCGGAGTCGGCAAGGCCCAGGTAGTTGTTGGCGCAGAAGTTAACCATGCTCCCGCCGTCGGTTCGCACCTCGGCCCGTTGAGCAGAGGTGATGACCTTCTCGTCCTTGTAGAGTCCGGACTTGCGGATGTCCCCCAACTCAGCCTCAAGCTGGGCCTGAAAGCGCGCATACGCGGTCATCGACTCCTCCTCGCAGGGTCGGGAAAGTGCCGGTCTGGCATGCAGCCGACTTGCGCCGGGAGCGTACCGCCACCGAAATAGCGTGTCAACGAAGGAGCGTCGAACGGAGGCCCTGAACAGCGGATGAGGATCCTTTGCCTTGGAGGCAGTTTTACCGGCAGGTACCTGGCCAGCAACTTCGCCGGAGAGGCGGCGGTCACGTTCCTGACACGCAACCCGGAGCGTCTGAGATCTGAGGGATTCAGCGCCGTCACGGCTAGCGACCTGCCCTCAACCTGCGACATCCCGACTTCCCTCATCCTGGACACCTTGCCCTCCGTGAGACGGGACGGCGAACTCCGGCTGCCATATCGATCGGCGGTCTCGGCGCTGATGGAAGGAGCGAGCCGTCCCGTCTACCTGCACCTGTCGACAACCGCCGTCTATCCGTCAGGCCTCACGGCGCAGCGGGACGAGGATCTGCCCACGCACAACGAGGACTCCATCCCGCACCCCGAATCTGGCCGTGCCAAGGACCGTTTACTCCTTGAAGAGGCAATTGTCGATACATACTCTGGAGCAAGAATACTCCGGTGCGGAGGTATATACGGCCCTGGCAGAAGCCTGGCCACACGCTTTAGCAAGGGCGATTTCTCCCGCACCGCGACCGGCAATCGAATGGTCACGCGCATTCACGTCCACGATCTGTGCAGGCTCATACTCTCATTCGGCCGGGTTCATACCGGGATCCAGGCCGATCTCGTCAACGCCGTCGACCGAAGGCCTTCGTCCAATCGAGAGACCTTTGAGCACCTGGAGCGATTGCTGGGGATCACCGTTCCGGGCGACTGGCGCAGCGAGGCGCCGAAGGGTCGGATGGTGGTCAGCAAGTATGCGGAAGGGCTTCTTGGCGGCCACTACAGGTTCCCCACTTACAGGGAGGGATTCGCTGCCTGCCTGGCCTCAGAGGGGCACCAGGGCGTAATCGGCCCGACGAACGAGGAGCCGACATGGAATTAGTCAGCCACGAACCGACCTGGACCACCGAGTTCGAACGACTCAGTCACATGCCCGATGAGGACATCGATCTGGCCGTGGCTGCGCTCCTGATAGCCCAGTCAGAGTACCCTGATCTCGAGGGCGAGTCCGAGTTGGAGGCCCTTGAGGACATGGCGTCGGTCGTCCGCATGCGCATAGAGAAAGACGACGATGAGAGTCCGGCGCATCACATGAACGCCATCGGACGCTGGCTAGCCGATGACCTGGGCTTCACCGGGAGCCACGACAACTACTACGACCCTCGCAACAGTTACCTGAACGACGTGCTGGATCGACGCGTCGGTATCCCTATTAGCCTGTCGTTGATCTACGTTGAGGTGGGCAGGCGGGCGGGCGTGCCCCTCGTTGGGGTCGGCATGCCAGGCCATTTCCTGGTTGGCCACAGCGGGGCCGCCGACATCTATCTGGACCCGTTCCACGATGGCTCGCTGATCTCACGCAAAGAGGCCAAGAACCTCTTTTCCCGCATGATGGCCAGCGCGCCCGTCGGGGCTCCCTTGGAATGGCGTGACGCCTACCTGTCCCCGGTGAGGAACCGGGAATTCGTCACCCGCATGCTACGCAACCTAAAGGCCATCCACCTTCGGTTCCAGGACTATGGCCGGGCGATCAAGGTGCTCGACATGCTGGTAGCCATCCACCCCGACCTTCCCGAGGAGCGCAGGGATAGGGGACTGGCGCACTTCAGGCGGGGCAACCGAGCCCAGGCCCTTTCCGACCTCAAGCGGTTTGCCGAATCTCGGCCGCCAGGCGGCGGTGATCCCACCATTGACGAGATCATTCGCCATCTGGGCTAGAGCCGGGGTTTAAGGACAGGCCGGAGACATAAGTGGCGGAGAAGAACACGCAAGCAATGACCGGGTCGGGGCAACGGGCGCAACAGGGGCACGAGCCGGTCTACAGGCGCGCCCTGGACCAACTCGACGAAGCGGCTGATCGTCTCGGGCTGGAGGACGAGATTCATGCGCAACTGCGCAGTCCCAAGCGGGAGCTGACCGTGGCGGTGCCCGTGAGGATGGATGACGGCGGCGTCCGCGTGTTTACCGGTCACAGGGTTCAGCACAGCTTGCACCGCGGACCGGGCAAGGGCGGGATACGTTATCACCCCGACGTCTCCCTTGACGAGATCCGAGCACTGGCGATGTGGATGACCTGGAAAGGGGCAATCACCGGAATACCCCTTGGCGGCAGCAAGGGCGGTGTGGCATGCGACCCAAGGACGATGTCCGAGGCAGAGCTCGAAAGGCTCACCAGGCGGTTCGCACTGGAACTGGCACCAATCATCGGACCCCGGGTTGACATTCCCGCACCCGACGTCAACACGACGGACCAGACCATGGCCTGGTTCATGGATGCGCTCAGCGCCGGAGGCCCGCCCCAGTACCCCGCAGTTACCGGAAAGCCTGTCGATCTTGGGGGGTCTCCGGCGAGAGCCGAAGCCACGGGGCGGGGCGTCATGGTGGCGACAAAACGAGCCAGAGCCTCCTTGGACATGGGCCTTGAGGGCGCACGCGTAGGGGTGATCGGCTACGGCAAGGTCGGGTACTGGGCCGCCCATCTGCTGAGTCTGGAGGGGGCGCGATTGGTCGCCGCGGCCGACAGCACCAGCGCCGTGCACTCGGCCTGCGGCATCGACCCGTCGGACCTACTCCGGCACAAGCGAGAAAATGGCTCTTTCGCGGGCTACACGAATGCCGAGGAGATCGACCCCAAAGACCTTCTCGGGCTACATCTCGACATCCTGGTGCCAGCGGCCAAGGAGCGGCAAATCGACAAGGACAACGCCGGCGCCATCACGGCCGGGATGATAGTAGAGGGCGCCAATGGTCCAACGACCGGCGGCGCCGAGGCTATACTGCGCGACAAGGGAGTACAGCTCGTGCCGGATATCCTGGCGAACGCCGGCGGGGTAGTTGTCTCCTACCTCGAGTGGGTCCAGAACATGCAGGGCTACGCCTGGGAACTCGGTGAGGTCAACCTCAAGATGGAGCAGATCCTCACGCGGGCTTTCGACCAGGTGATGGATACCGCCAACAGCTACGGGGCTGACATGCGTGCCGGGGCGACGATCCTGGCCGTCTCGCGCGTGTCGGAAGCGATTCGGCTGCGGGGCCTCTAGTCGGCTCGATTCGGCACGAAGGCCTTTCCCGCTATGCGCCAGCGGCCACGCCAACGTAAAATTAGGTTACGACCGGCCCGATGAATTGCCCGCGTGACAACACCCTGTTACAGGTCAGGACCCACAAGGGTATCGAGGTGGACGAGTGTCCGGCCTGCAAGGGCATGTGGCTTGACCACCACGAGCTCGACGATCTGGAGGATAGGACCTTCGACGGCGGTCACCGCAAGGGTACTCGCATTTACGCAGAGCGTCAGAGCGACATCTCCTGCATCAAATGTGGCAAGCAAATGTCTACCTTTAACTACAGGGCCTACAACCTACCGATCGACCATTGTCCGGACCAGCACGGATTCTGGCTAGACCCGGGCGAAGACAAACAGGTCATGGACCTTATGAAGAGGCGGGTGCGAGACCTGAACCGCTCCGCGGCTGCCCAGGTCGGCTGGGACAGGACGGTACGGCGGGGAGGAGGCAGGTCCTTTACCGATCGCATCAAGGACCTGTTTAGGTAACAGCGCCCCTGTTTGCCCGGCCAGCGCTGGCCGGCGCCCTAGGTCTCTCCCGGCGGCGCCCGCCATAAGGCGCTTAAAGCCGGTCAGTTAATCCGCTTGGTAATTCCCTGCCACTCACGTTCCCGCAGGACGTATTTTTGTATCTTGCCGGTCGCCGTCTTTGGCAGGTCGCCGAACTCGACGTACTTGGGAGCCTTGAAGTGGGCGATACGTTCCCTGCAAAACTCGATCAACTCGACTCCAGAAACACCACCTTCGACGCGCTGCACCACAAAGGCCTTGGGGACTTCGCCCCACTTTTCGTCGGGCACCCCGACAACGCAGACCTCTAGTACGCCAGGATGCTCCATCAAGACCTTCTCCACCTCCTGGCTGGATATGTTCTCTCCGCCTGAGATGATCACGTCCTTGGCGCGGTCCTGAAGCTCGATGTAACCATCCGAGTGCCAGACGGCCAGGTCGCCGGAATGGAACCATCCATCCCTGAAGGACTCGGCCGTAGCCTCGGGATTGTCGAAGTAGCCGGTGGCAACATTGTTGCCCTGCATCACCACCTCGCCCATGGTCAAGCCGTCGCGGGGGACGTCCTCCATGCTCTCGTCGACCACCCGTAGTCCCGTCTGGGCGACTACGTAGGGCACTCCCTGGCGCGACTTGAGCCGCGAGCGCTCGGCCACCGGAAGCGATTCCCACCCGGGCTGCACCGCACATATCGTGTGCGGGCCGTAGGTCTCGGTCAGACCATAGGCGTGGTGAATGAATGCACCCATCCCCTCCATGCTGCGGATAACCTGAGGGGCGGGCGGAGCTCCGGCGGTCATAATCGTCAGGCCTGACAGGTCCTGCCCTTCGGCGGTCGGAGAGGAGTACATGCTTGTAAGGACGGTGGGAGCCGCGCACATATGGGTTATGCCCTCGTCGCGTATCAGCCCAAAGATCTCCACCGGATCGATGCGCCTCAAGCAGACGTGGGTTCCGCCAACCGAGGTGACTCCCCACGTGAAACACCAGCCGTTGCAGTGGAACATCGGCAGCGTCCAAAGGTAGACACCCCTCCAGTTCATCCCGATTTCAAGAATCTCTCCGAGTCCGTTCAGGTAGGCGCCCCTGGCGTGGTACTCAACACCCTTCGGCAGACCCGTAGTGCCCGATGTGTAGTTGATGGCTATCGTGTCCAGTTCCGAGTCCAGTTCCTCCCGGTGAACTCCGGGCGGGGCCGAGGCCAGGAAGGTCTCGTACTCCGGCCCAGGTATGCCCTCGTCCCTGGCAAAGGCATCCACTACCTGGACGAAGGTGTCGACCGTCTGAAGGTCGTCCATCATCTGGCGGACCTTTGGAGCAAACTCCGAATCGAACACCAGGACCTTTGATCCGGAGTGGTTCAGGATGTAGGTGATCTCGCGAGCCGATAGGCGAAAATTGATCGCCACCAGGACGGCCCCGATCCGCATGGGTCCGTAGTGGCCCTCGAGCATCGCAGGCACGTTGGGACACAGAAAGCCAACCCGGTCACCCTTGCGCACGCCGGCTTCCTTGAGGGCACCGGCGAGACGGTTCACACGCTCGTCGAACTCTGCGTAGGTGAGCTGGAGATCCCTGTAGACCACGGCCGTCTTGTGCGGATAGACCATGGCGCTCCTGTCCAAGAAAGAGACGGGGCTTAAGTTATGGAAGGAGACGCTGGAGGGCACGGACACCTAGTATCCACAGCTAAGTGGCGGTCATTATAACCTTTGACTCACCCACCGGAGTCGGGCACCAGGTCGGGGCAGGGCCGCTAGATGGTGCCCTGCTCTCTAGCCTGTCGCAGGGTTGTCTCGAAGGCATCTATCGTCCGGTCTACATCCTGCTCGGAATGGGTCGCGGACAGTATGAAGCTAGAGGTCTGGCAGTATATGCCGTTGTTGATCATCCCCTGATCGAGCACCGAACGTACCCCTGCCGGATACGGGCTTTCGGCGGCCTCTCCCATTCCACCAAAGACTGGATCGAAATCGCGCTCGGCACCCAGCTCGGTATTGACGATTGACGCGACGCCGTAGGCAAATCCCGGGACCTCGTTTCGGGTCAGGACCTCATTCAATCCGGACTTGAGACGCTCGGCCATCGAGTCAGCGTGTTCGAGAACAGGCTCATCGCGCACGATCTGCAGCGCGACCATACCGGCGGTGGCTGAAAGGGGGTTTGCGTTGAATGTTCCGGGATGAGCGATCTTGCCCTTTCCGATGGTATCGATTACCTCCGCACGGCCGGCCACAGCCCCACCGGGCAGACCTCCCGCGAGGATCTTGGCCATGGTCGACAGATCGGGCGTCACACCATAGCGGCCCTGGTTTCCGCCCTTCGACCAGCGGAAGCCCGATACGACCTCGTCGATAATGAAAAGAACCCCGTAGCGCGCCGTCAGCTCTCGCAGGGCCTGGATGAATTCGGGCCTGACCACGATGTTGCCCTGGTAGATCAGGGCCGCAATGTCGTCGTGGGACTTGAGAGCCTCCTCCACCTCATCCAGGTCGTAGTCGACAAGGATCATGGTGTCCCTCACACCCTGAGGTATGCCGTTTCCTCCCAGGTCGGTATCAGTGCCCACGTAGGGATTGTCCGCCCAGCCGTGGAAGGCGTCCTTGAACTTTACGATCTTCTCTTTTCCCGTATAGGTGCGGGCCATGCGGAATGCCATCATGACCGCCTCGGTTCCGGAACTGTGAAAGCGCATCTTTTCGGCTGAGGGAACCAGCTCATGCACCAGCTCGGCCCAGCGGACCTCCATCTCGGAGGAGGCTGACAGATGCGTACCCTTGGCTAACGCGGCTGAGACGGCCTCAACGACGCGGGGGTTGGCCTGACCAAGAATCATCGATCCGTGGCCCGTTCGATAGTCGATGTACTCATTGCCGTCGATGTCCCACTTACGCGGGCCAGCGCCGCGGTCCATGTACATGGTGAATGGATCAAACCGGCGTATATCGTGGGTAACACCGTCCGGGAAGAGTCGTCGCCCACGGTCAGCTAGAGCGGCGGACTTGGGATGGAGCTCGAAAAAGCGCTCCGTAATGGTGCTCATCAGGCGTCTCCTCGCTTTCGTGGCCGGGATTATAGCACCGGCCCGGACGGACCCCATCCCCGATCGAATCCCCGCGCAGCGATCCTAGCTGGTCCTGATCTGGTTCAGGCGATACAGGCGCGCGTAAAGGCCATCGGATTCCATCAATTGGTCATGGTCTCCATCCTCTACAATCCTTCCCTTGTCCATGACCAGTATGCGTCCGGCATGCCTGATGGTGGAAAGGCGGTGGGCGATCAAGATGGCGGTGCGACCCTTGAGCAGGACCCTGAGCGCGTTCTGTATCTGCACCTCCGTCTCGCTATCAACCGACGCCGTCGCCTCGTCCAGAACGAGGATGCGGGGATCGGCGACAAGGGCGCGGGCAAAGCTTATGAGCTGTCGCTGACCCAGGCTCAGGTTCATGCCCAGCTCGGCAATCCGGGTATCGTACCCGTCCGGCAGGGCCGATATGAACTCGTGGGCGCCGACCGCCCTGGCCGATTCGATCATGCGCTCATCCGCGATTCCGGGGCGGCTGAACTTAATATTCTCTCGGACGGTTCCTGAGAACAGGAAGGGTTCCTGTAGCACCATGCTCATCTGGGAAACGATTGACAGGCGCGTTACCTCCCTGATATCCCGACCGTCGACCTCTATGGCTCCCCTTCCTCTGTCAACGTCGGCAAACCGGGCGAGCAGCGACACCAAGGTGGTCTTACCGGCACCGGAGGGCCCAACGATCGCCACGGCCTCGCCCGGCTCTGCGATGAAACTGACCCGGTCAAGTACGTCTGTGCCGGACTCGTAGGAAAAGCTCACTCCCCTGAATTCCACCCTTCCCTTTATGTCATCAAGGTCGGGGACGCCGGGAGCATCTACGACCTCAGGCCGCGCGTCTAGAAGATCGAAGATGCGAGTGCCGGAGGTCATTGAACGTTGCAGCTGGGTGTACTGCATTGTGAGACTTCGAACAGGGTCGAAGAAGCGCTGGATGTAAAGCACGAATGCGATAAGCGCACCGACCTCTATCGCCCCACCGGAAACCATGCGGCCTCCGAAAAAGACCACCAGGCCTATCGCGACGCCGGTCAAAGCGTCGACGGACGGCAGGAGACCCGCGGACCATCTGCTTGCGACCTTGTTAGCGTCCAGATGGTGTCGATTCTTCCTCTCGAAGCGGTCGAGATTGACGGACTGCCGATTCATCGACTGCACAACACGTACGCCAGCCAGATTCTCGTTCAGGTCGGCGTTTACGACCGAGATCGCATGGCGGACCCTGAGGAACTCGCGCTTGGCAAACGGCTGCCAGAACGCGACCACCAGTACAAGAACCGGGAGAGTAGCCATCGAGATCAGTCCGAGCCGCACGTCGAGGGCGAGCACGGCGCCGATTATGAATACCAGGCTCACAAGGTCTCCCAGTGTCATCACGACTATGGAGGTCAACTCCTGCATCTGGCCAACATCGCCGATGACCCGAGAGATCAACCTTCCCGCCTCGGTGCGGTTGAAGAAAGAGACCGATTGGCGCTGAAGGTGGACGAACATGTCCCTCCGCAGGGCGTGCAGGAGTCCCTGTCCCACCCGCTCCATCGCCGTTTGCTGCAGGTAGTTCGCGCCCCAGTTGATCGACGCCAGGCCGACGAACACTGCCACCACCCACCACAGACCAGCCAGATCGCCCTTTGCTATGAAGTCATCAATCGCTATCTTGATGACCCAGGGGACTGCGGTCAGCGACGCCGTGAAGGCCAGCATCGCCACGACAGCAATCGCCAACTCTCGCCTGTAGGGCGCTACATAGCCCAGCATGCGGGACACTACACGCTGGTCGTAGACGCTTCCGAAGACCTCCTCATCGCCCTGAGCACCTGTAGAGCCGCCCAGCATCCACCCTGCCATCATGTCCGAGCGCTCCCGTATCCCGGATGAGGTTTGGCCAAAGATCCCAGCCAGCTCGCCTCGTCGCGGGGCCGGAGGTGGAGGTCGAACAACCGCCGGTAGATCCCTCCGGACTCCAGCAGTTCGCCATGCGTGCCACGCTCCACGATTCGTCCACCGTCCAGCACCAGTACCAGGTCCGCCCGCTCCACCGTGCTAAGGCGATGGGCAATCACAAAGGTCGTTCTCCCCCTCATGACCGTCTCCAGAGCCCGGCGCAGTTGATGCTCGGTATCGGCATCCACACTCGACGTCGAGTCATCAAGTATCAGCAGGGGCGGGTCTAGGAGAAGCGTTCTGGCGATGGCCACCCGCTGGCGCTGGCCACCGGACAGCGACGCTCCACGCTCGGCCACCGGAGTGTCCAGCCCGGCCTCCAGGCTTTCCACGAAATCGGCAAGCATCGCCAACTCGACCACGCGAGAAAGCTCCGCCGGGGACGCGTCCACGTGCCCGTAGGCTATGTTCTCGCCCAGGGACGCTGAGAAGAGGAACACGTCCTGCTGGACGATGCCTATGTTGGACCGCAACGAGCTTATCGCCACATTCCGTACATCCGTGCCGTCGATGGTGATGCGCCCTGAGGAGACATCGTAGAAGCGTGGAAGCAAGCTGACCAAGGTGCTCTTTCCGGAACCGGGAGCGCCCATGATGGCCACCACCTGGCCCGGCTTCACCTCAAGGTCAATGCCGTTCAGCACCGGTCTTTCCGCTTCGTAGCCGAAGCTAACGCCCTCGAACCGCACCAGGCCCTTCGCCCTCCCGAGGTCGACGGCACCGGTCCGGTCGACCACGGCAGGCCGATCATCCAGGATCTCGAACATCCTTTGGCCTGCAGCAATGCCCCGGGCAACGGTGTTGATTATCCAGCCCACCATGCGTACCGGCATCATCATCGTCTGCATGAAAAAGATGAACTGCGCCAGCTCACCCGGGCTGATGTCGCCCCGGACCACCAAGTAGCCTCCGAACCCGATGATTGCCACCATGGTCATCATGAAACCGAAGACGGTAAGAGAAATGCTCCGAGTTCTTAGAGCGGTCGCCCGAACGTTGTCCCGCGCAACCTTCTGGTTGACCAGGTCGAACTTGGCCTCTTCGTGGCGCTCGGCTCCAAAGGCACGCACCACCCTCACCCCGGTCAAGTTCTCCTGTAAGACGGTACTCAGGTCCGCCATGTGCTCCTGTATGCGCTGCCACAGGTCCCGCATCTTGGACCTCACACCCAGTGAGAGAGATACGACGACAGGCATTAGAAGGACGCTTAGCAGGCCGAGACGCCAGTCGAGCACGAGCAGGATGACGGCCACGGCCACGAACTGGATGAGGTAGAACGGCGCCCTGAGCAGGCCCATGAAGATAAAGAAGCGGATGTTCTCGACATCCGTGACCGCCCGGGACATCAGATTGCCGGTGTGATGGCGGTCGTGAAAGGAGAAGCTCTGGTCTTGGACCTGGCGGTAGAAGGAGTTGCGTAGGTCGTAGGCAACATTCTGGGAGGCGGCCTCGCCCAGATAGGTCTGCACGTATGAGAAGGCTCCGCGCAGGACGCTCAGGACCACCAGCCAGATTGCGATGACGAGTATGGCACCTTCATCCAGCCCCTTGCCCGCAACCGCATCCGAGAGGCGATCGACCGCGCTGCCGAGGAAGCGTGGCAGGAGCAATTGCGCAGCGGTTGCCGCCAGAGTGGCCAGATAAACGGCAGCCACCAGCATGCGGTAGCGCAGCATGGCGCGCGTTATCCTGAGGACAGTATCCATGCAGATCCGATCGGTCGCCTCAGGCGACGGCTATCGAATCGAGGACTGGATGCCGATGGTCTCGACGCGCCAGAAGGGGCCTGACAGGACGTCAGGGTAAAGGGCCGAAACCAACGCCCTGTACGAGAGTTCGAATTCGCTCTTTATTCGTTCAATGCGCTGTCGCTGTTCATGCAGCGCCGCATCACGGATATGAAGTGGATCGATTCTCAGCAGTTCGCCGTCCCTCTCGAGCGTCACCACCAAGGTGACCAGTTCCGCGGTGCCCTCGATTGCGATGGGAGCTGAAGGCATCTCAATTCTGTTCAAGGTTACCACCACGCCTACGTGCTCTGCCGAGGCCCGGAGATGTTGGTGCACGGACGCCAGATGCCTTTCAGCGGCGGCGATTCTGCCCTGTTCGATCAGCTTGCGCAGCTCCTCGCCGCGCACACCTGCCAGCTCGGCATGGGTCTGCGCCTTACCCGTGTCAGAGCGCGAGAGCGTCAGCACCACGCTCTCCTTGGTCCGCTTAACCCAGTAGAGATTGTCCCCGGGAACAGAGTCTTCGGCCACGACCGCGGCGATGCTTCCGCCACCAAGAACAATCAGTGCAATCGCCAGCGCGGCAGTCATGGGAACGGCCACCGGTCTGGGCACTCGCAAACGCCGCCACCATGAAGGCGAGTGAATGGGAGATGCGGTATCGAGCCGCTCGCGTAGCCTGACTCTGCCCCGGATTCTTGCGGCACTTGATGGCTCTACCGCAGAGGCGGCCGATAGGGTGGCCTGCGCGGCCTCCAACAAGGGCAGCAATCGCTCTTTGTGGCCCGCGAAATCGCGAAGGCACTCCTCAATGCTCTGGCCCTCGGCCATGCGGTCGAGGCAGGCATCGAAGACCTCGTCGAGTTCCCTGTCGATCTCGAAAGGATCCATATGACCTTTAGCTAGATGTGCTGATGAGAGGGTCTGCCGGCCGGCATCAGGATGCGGCGTAGCTTCTTTATCCCTGCGTGCTGGAGGGCCTTGATGGCGTTCTCCTTTCGCCCGAGGGCCAAGGCCGTCTCCTTAACCGAAAGTTCTCCGGCGAACCTCATGGAGATCACCTGACGCTGTAGGTCGGTAAGACCCTCCATCGCCCTATTGACCTCCCTCATGGTCAGCTTTGTCTGCACGTACTCGTCGAGATCGACTCCGGACTGTCCAACCACCGAAGACACCTTTTCGAGCGATACCGCCTTCTGGCGCCCTTGCTTGCGGAAGTGATCGACCGCGAGATTGTGGGCTATGCGGAATAGCCAGGAGGAGAAGGGATGTCCCCGGTGCTCGTAGCTGCCGATGGACGTCAGCATGCGGAGGAAAACGTCCTCTGCGAGATCCTCGGCCAGCAATGCGTCGCCTGTCTTGAACGACAGGTAGCGAAAGACCTTATCGTAGAAGAGGTCATAGAGCGTCTCGAAGGCGGCCGTCTCACCGCACTGAGCGCGCCTTACCAGAGCCTCGATGCGCTCATTGGAAGGCGACCTGTCGGCGCTCACCGTTTTGACCTCCTCTACTAGACTGCGATCTACTTTGATTATAGTTAACGTACGATTCGGGCACGAAGTTAGTTCTCTGCTGACCGGTGGACGCTGCCGATCGGCGCGGCTGGAACGGGGCACTCGGCCGGTTCCGCGGCCACAAACCCCACATACGTGATATGGCCTACCTAGTCAGACCAATGACTAATGCCGATGTCCTGCGCTGCGCACTGGTAGAACGTGAGGCCCTGCCCACACTCTTTCCGCCCACTTCGTTTCGAAGGGAGCTCGACAATCGCCTGGCAAGCTACCTCGTGGCAGATTCGATCGGGGTAGAGCCGCAGGGAAGACATCGAACCGGGACGATCACAGAGAGGGATCAGACGGAGCCTCCGGAACGCACAACCAGCTTCGAGGAGGCCGGTGGCAGAACGGTGGGCTTCATCGGCATTTGGTACATGGCGGACGAAGCCCACGTGGTCAATTTCGGAGTTCTAGCTGAGCACCGTGGTCGCGGAATCGGGGAACTTCTGTTGATCTCGGCCATCGAACAGGCCCTTGAGCGCCGCTCGACCGCGGTGACGCTGGAGGTACGCGAGTCCAATTACATCGCCCGCAACCTCTACACCAAGTACGGGTTCACGGAGCGGGGAAGACGCAGAGCGTACTATTCCGACAACCGGGAGAACGCCGTGATCATGACCACTGGAGTCATTGGCGACGCTTCCTTTTTGGAGCGTTTTAGGAAACTGGTTGGCTCCCACAGCGCTCGGATGGGACCCTCGGCGGGCCACATCCAGTAGCCGACCGTAGATTCGAGACCGGGCGTGCCCGGCCGGCAGGGGACCCGCTAAGTCCCCCCGAGCGGCCAAACAACCAAGATCACCGGCACCGCCACAGCGCCGACCAGAATCGAAAGCGGCAGCCCCATCCTCCAGTAGTCGGCGAACCGATATCCTCCGGGACCCATCACCAGGGTGTTGGACTGATGGCCTATCGGCGTCAGGAAAGCGGCCGAAGCGCCCACTGCGACCGCCATCAGGAATGGGTCGACGCTGACACCAAGATCTCTGGCGATGTCGATCGCGATCGGCGCCATGATGACCGCTGCCGCCGTGTTGTTGACGATCCCGGAAAGGACCATCGTACCCGCCAGCACGATGAGCAGGATCAGGTAGTCGGGCGTGTCGCCACCGGCCGCATTGAGGAACCCTGCAATCGTCCCGGAACCACCCGTGCTAACGAGGGCACCCTCAATAGGAATCATTGCCCCGAGCAGGATGATTATGGGCCAGTTAACGCTTTCATAAGCCTCGCGCAGGGTAACGGCGCCGGAGACGGCCATCAGTAGGGCCGCTCCCACGAAGGCAACCTGGACCGAGAGCACTCCACTGGCTGTCAGGCCTATGGCAAGGCCAAAGATGGCAACAGTAATGATCGGTTTGGGCCTGGGGCGCCCGAGCCCCAGATATCTTTCGACCAGGGGCAGTCCTCCCATGCGGCTGAGTCCCTCCATCACCGCATCCGAGCGCCCCTGAAGTAGCAGGACGTCCCCGACGGTCAACCTGATGTCGCCCAGCCGCTCCTGGATCCGCTCGCCGCCACGGGCTATAGCCAGCAGGTTGATTCCGTATCTGGCCAGCATCCCGATATCGGACGGCGTTCGCCCTTCGAGATCGGAATCGGGGGCGACAACGGCCTCCAGGACCACTATCTCGCCCCCATGGCCAGAGCGCGAGGCCGAGCCGTCGCTGCCGGCCATCTCAAAGCCCGATACCGCCATCAATTCGTCCAGGACCTTCGGATCTGCCTTCACTATCAGGACGTCGCCAGCCCTGATCTCCTGGAGGGTGGAAGGAGCCTCAAAGCGCCTGTCATCGCGGATGAGGCCGACGACGCCGAAATCCGCGTCCATCGCGTTCTTGATCTCACCGAGCAGCCGGCCGGCCATGCGCGCGCCGGCCGGCACGCTTACCTCGGCAAGGTACTCCTGGATGCTGAAGGCCTGCGGATCCAGAGCGCGGGATCGGCGTCTGGGTATAAGACGCCAGCCCAGCAGCACGATAAAGATGATGCCAACCGCCGCGACCGCGATGCCCACCGGTAAGAAGTCAAACATTCGGAAGGGGTCTTGGCCGGTCTCCGCCCTAAACGTGGCTATGACGATGTTTGGCGGTGTGCCGATGACGGTCAGAAGGCCGCCCAGCAGCGAGCCGAACGCAAGCGGCATGAGGATGCGCGACGGCGATAGGCCTGTCCGGCGAGCGGTCTCGATGGCCACGGGCATCATCAGGACCAACGCCCCCACGTTGTTCATGAACGCCGACAACAGGACCGTCAGGCAGGTCATGGCGATGAGCTGAACGAGGCGCCCATCGCCGAGCGCAGCCAGCCTGCGGCTGATGAACTCGGCGACCCCGGAATTGGCCAGACTTCGACCGGCAACCAGGACTGCGGCCACGGTGACGACAGCGGGGTGACCAAGCCCCGAGAACGCCGTCTCTGGTGGAACGATGCCTGAGATTACAAGGACAAGTAGCGTGAGTAACGCAACGACATCAAAGCGCCAGCGCCCCCACAGAAAGAGCACCAACGCCGCACCGATGACGGCAAAAACGAAGGCCTGGTCCGACATTCGGATTCCACCGCGCCCATGCCCTTACCTTCTTGCTCGATCATCGTGTCTCCCGCGCCAGTCACCGGGGCGCTATTTTATCGGCCCTACCGGCGTACGCGCCAGTATTATCCACCGCTCCCGGGTCCGTAATGGTCGGGACGGAGGATGGATCTGCTTGGGCGGACTCGACCCCTGTGGCCGCTTCATGGATCCCGTCAGCCCGGTTGACTTCGCAGAAAAACTGGGCCTACGTTGGTTCTGAAGGAGGTGGAGATGATCAAACCTGAGTTGGAGCACCTTAGGATGGCGGCCGGGGAGACAGTAGGCACATATCTGCTCGTGCTGTTCGGCACCGGTTCCGTAGCCGCTGCCGTCATCACAGGGGCCCAGGTCGGCCTGTGGCAGGTGGCCGCTGTATGGGGCTTCGGCGTCGCTCTCGCGATCTACGCGACGGCGGCGCTCTCGGGGGCACACTTGAATCCTGCCGTCAGCCTCGCATTCGCGATCTTCCGGCCCAAGGAGTTCCCGGCGCGCAGGCTTCCCCTCTATTGGCTTTCACAGATGGCCGGGGGGGTTATGGCCGGCGCGACCATCTGGTGGCTGTTCGGAAACTTCATCGGCCGTTTCGAAGCCACGAACGGCCTCGTCAGGGGTGAGCCGGGCAGCCAGCATTCCGCCATGGTATTCGGAGAGTACTTCCCCAATCCGGACGTTTTCGGCACCGGCGCCTCGGCCCAGGATCTGATCTCGCCGGTCGGAGCGATGGTCGTGGAGGCCTTCGGAACCGGCATCCTTGTGCTTTTGATCTTCAGCCTCGTCGACAAGCGCGCAGGCGGTCTTTCACCGGGACGCCTGACGCCCCTATTCATAGGCTTCACCGTTGCGATCCTTATCAGCCTGTTCGCTCCACTGACCCAGGCCGGCTGGAATCCCGCCAGAGACTTCGGGCCTCGCCTGGTGGCCTTCGCGGCGGGATGGGGATCGATAGCGATCCCCGGACCTCAATATGGCTTTTGGGTGTACATCGTCGGCCCACTAATCGGCGGTCCAGTCGGAGCCGCCGTGCACGAGGTACTGCTCAGGCGAAGGCCGGCGGAAGCTGTGGAGGCCGCCTAGGCGGAACCGCCTCCCCCAACGGGTGACTCGGGGTAAAGGGGCCATAGCCATTCGACCCCCTCGTTGCGGGGCGTCTTGATCACGGGGCGCCTCTTGATCACATGCAGCCCGTAGGCGATCAGATCCTCGGCCGTGGCATGTGAGTAGCCGAAGGAGTCCACAAGGCGGCTGATCACGGCTTCATAGCGTCTGCGCCACTCCACCTTCTGGCGGGCGAAGCGGGGTTCGGTCAACGCTCGCTCCACGGCCCGGGGCGCGGGCAGCAACCTCAGCTCGACAGCCGTCCGCAAGCGTGGCTCCGAGCGGTAATCGAACGACTTGCCCTTCAGTTTCCACCCGCTGATTCGATCGTGAAGCTCCTGTCGAAAGGCGCGCTTATCCCGCGCCATCACACCCACTGCCCTCTCCAGTTCCTGCATGTCCCGCTCGTTGGGCGAACGGGTTCTAACCCCCGATGTACCATTTGACTGGCAAAAGTCGGCTATGCTGGCGACGTAGTTCTCGAAGAGTTCGTTGGCGCTGTCGTCAAAAGAGTCGGTCAGCGCCATCTGTAGCTCCTTTACTGCGAGCCGATCGTACTCCTTGACGGTGTCTGCGATGAAGCCCACGTAAGTGACGATGTCGCCCTGATCCAGGCTGATGTTCTCTTTGAGCCCCCGCCACAGGCTGTCTATGGCCGCCAGGGGCGTAACGACTCCGGGCTCTGCGCTGGCCACCACCCCTATGCGGTTCATCACGTAGCGGGGAGATATGCCCCCCATGCCCTCATTGGGGTGGTGGCGCTGCATTTCAACAACGTCACGATGGGTGTATGAACCGACGAGCTCGCCGTTATAGAGCTTGACCTTGTCCAGGAGGCTCATACCCTGCCGCGAGGGAGCCTCCAGCCGGGACAGGATGGCGAAGGTGCTGACCACCGGCATGGTCAGCGGTGCGATGTCCACATCCTGCACGGTGCTCTGTCCGAGCATCTTGTTGAGGATCTTGACCTCTTCTGAAACCCGCAGGTTGTAGGGGATCTTGATGGCTATGATCCGGTCCTTCAGCGCCTCCGAGGACTCGTCCTGACTGAAGGTGTTGAAATCGCCCTCGTTGGAGTGCCCTATGATCACCTCGTCTCCGTAGACGGACCCGAACTTCTCCATCTTGATGAGTTGCTCTTGCGCCAGCGACAGAAGCGTGGTCAGCAACCTGCGGTCAGCCTTGAAGATCTCGACAAAGTCCATGATGCCCCGGTTGGCAACGTTCAGTTCACCGTCCAGCCGGAAGGCGCGGGCGGCGACCTCCTGGCGTTCTCCGTCGAGCTTCTTCTCGTTATAGCTGCCCACCAGAACGGACGGGTCGGGCGGCCTTGGGCTGTTGGCAACGTAGTAGCCGATACCCCTGGCCTGGGACTCGGAGAACACGATCCGGGTCACGGGCACCTCCGCGGGATTGCCCCTGTAGTCGCGCTCTAGAAGGAATCGGCAATGGAAGCAAAGGTCGCCCTCAATGTGCAGGCCGTAATCCCGGGCTAGCCTGGCCCTCAGCCGGCTTGGGATCATGTGCAGGGGGTCCTCCTGCATTGGACAACCCTGGATGGTGTAGACCGCCCCATCCTGAGTCTTGGTGTATTCCTCAAGACCTCGCTTGATGATGTCTATGATCGACGATTTTCCGCTGGCTGGCGGGCCCAGCAAGAGCAGAATTCGTTTCCTGACCTCCAGGCGCCGGGCCGAAGCCTCAAAATAGCCAACGATACGGTCCAGCGCCGACTCCAGACCAAAGATCTGCCCGTCAAATAGCGCGTAGACAGGCTCTCCGTTGAGGTCCTCTTCAGTTCCTGCAGAACCTATGGCGTCATAGACGAGACCATGGGATAGTCGCGACAGCGACGGCGTCGCGATTACCATCTCCAGGTACTGAGCGAAGGTCCCCTCCCAAGAGTACCTGTCTGTTTCCCGTTCGCTCTCGGCCAGGACCTGGGCAACGGAGATTCTCTGGCTCCGGCTGGTAGGGTGTCCAGCCGCAGACTCGTCTGAACCTGCGATTGGGGGGTCCGCCGTGCCTGTCGTCTCCTCTGTAAGGGGATCAACCATAACTGCGGTTCGTCACCATCCGTCCATTCGCGATCCGTCGATTCCAGACAGATGCGCCCCTGTCGAGCGGAACTCGCAGGGGCGCAGGAGTCAAGTTCCGTGGCGCCTAGATCTGTATCACCGACGTTGCGACCAGCGAGCCCAGCACGGCCACGGCTGCGCCGCCGATCAGCAGGAACCACCCGGTCACAAGCCTGATCGCCTGGAAGGGTATGGCCTGGTGAAAGAAAATCAGACCTGCGTTGATCGCTAGAATCAGTGTGGCTGCTGACATCGTGAGCCATGGACCGTCACCGTAGCCACTTGACATCTCAGCCGCGAAGTAGATCAGCGCGAATACGTTGAATACGCACAGGAAGCCTGCGTAAAAGCCGACCGCACGTTCCTCCAGATCCAGGTAGGCCTGAGCCGCTACGGCCACCGCGTATACCGCCCAGACCAGGATCAGCGCCTTCATCATCGTGATGTTCGTCAGGACATCTGCCTCGGTGGACCTTCCCTCCAGGAGCATCGGCGTCATCACAAGGCCGACCAATGACAGCAGGCCAAGCCCAGCCACTATCACTCCCATCGAGCGCCCTTCGGGAAACAGGCCTAGGTGGTTCCAGGACTGTGCAAAGAGTGCACCCCCGATCAAAACTAAAAACGCAGCTTCCATATCTCCTCCTAAATGGCCCCTTGCGGACCTCTCGGCAAGGCTAGAGGGGCAGCATTATCCGACGATACGGCTGTGGTCGCCTTGGCGACCGGTTCAATTTCACACAGTCGCCCAAAAGTGTCTAGGCGTCTGAAGGGCAATCGCCCCGTGATTTCGCCCCGCAGGGCCGGTTCCTTCGCGTCTGGGCGGTAGTCGCAATCCCCGGACGAAAGAAGTTGAAATAGCTCTCTCACATCCTTTGCAATGCTCAAGGCCACCGCCCGGCTGTCCATCTCCACGCCCAGCCAAGATATCAACCGCGGGCCGGGATTTCGCATGTCTCGCCACGGATTGTACTTGACATAATACCGTCCAACTGATAGATTGCTATTGGTCCCAAGGGGCTGCGAAGGAAGCTACCGGACCGGGGTCAAGTGGGCAACTGCGGGGCGTCCGGCGAGGTGAGTGGAGAGCAAGGTTCCTTGGGGCCTCTTTTTTTGTCCTCGGAATTCCCCTGTCCGGGCCGCAAAACTCCCAAGAACGGCAGGTTGCGGTACTTTTCCATGTGGTCCAGACCGTAGCCGACGAGGAATTCATCCCCCACCTCGAACCCGACGTAGCGGATGTCGACATCGACGATGCGCCTGATTCGCTTGTCCACGAGCGTACACACATTTAAGGTGGCTGGCTCTTTGACCCTGAGGTAATTGAGCAGGTAGTTCAGCGTCATACCGGTGTCGACTATGTCTTCGATCAACAGTACGTCCCGCCCGGTAAGTCCCAGGTCCAGATCCTTTACCACCCGCACGCCTTCCTCCGACGATCCGTAGTATGAAACCGACATGAAGTCCATCTCTATCGGCAGGGTGATCTGCCTGATCAAATCGGCCATGAAGCACACCATGCCTCGCTGGACACCCACAAGCACCGGCTCCTTACCCTCGTAATCGGCCGATATCTCTCGCCCCAGCTGGCGCACCTTATCGGCTATGCCGCGGGCGGAGAACAACACGCGGTCCACGCCGCCAAAATCCGCGGTGGCAAGGGGGCCAAACCCATACTTGGCCAACAGCCGGTGATAATCGCGCCGATAAAGGAGCTTGACCGCCACATCCGGGTACAGCTCCCGCATGCGCCTGAGTTTGCGATTCTTCTCGGTGACCAGGCTCTGCTTGAGGGTGGTCAACTCCAGGTACAGGCTGAGGTCAGGAAGGTAAAAGTCCGGGGTGAACATCTCCGCCACCCTCTCGGCGTCCCACCTGAGGGGGAACGATTTCGGCTCGTATTCCCACCTAACGCCGTAAAAGTCCAGTATCGAGGCAAATTCCTGCTCGCTCGGATGAGCGAAGCGAATCTCCCCGTGCTGAGGGTTTTCAACCGGAGTGGGTTTGGAGGCCACACGGTATTATGGCCTGAAACCCCCTAGAAAATCACCATCTCCACAGGCGACTGCACGATATGCAGTGGGTTAGCATCACCCGCTAACAACATGTAGCGTACCGTCCATGAACGGCTTGGGGAGACTTGGTCATGCCCGTTCGGCCAGCGGCACATAAGAGCGCCCAGCCTCGCCAGCGTAGACCTGGCGTGGTCGCGCTATGCGCAGCTCCGGATCGCTGCGCATCTCCTCCCAATGTGCCAGCCACCCCGACGTCCTCGGAATCGCGAACAGCACGGGGAACAGGGAAATGGGAAAACCCATGGCCTGGTAGATGATCCCCGAGTAAAAGTCCACATTCGGATACAGGCCGCGTTCTACGAAGAACTCATCCTGAAGGGCGATCTTCTCCAGCTCGGTCGCCACCTCGATAAGGGGGTTGCGGCCGCATACCTCAAATACCTGCTCGGCCAGCTCGCGGAGGATCTTCGCCCGGGGATCATAGCTCTTGTAGACGCGATGTCCAAAGCCCATCAGCCGAAATTCGCGGCTCTTGACCCTTCGTACGTACTCAGGCACATTTCTGACGTCGCCGATCTCCGTGAGCATGCGCAGGACGGCCTCGTTTGCACCCCCGTGAAGAGGCCCGTAGAGCGCGGCCACGGCCGCCGACACGGACACGTAGGGATCGGCATCAGAACTGCCCACGTTTCTCATCGCCGACGTGCTGCAATTCTGCTCGTGGTCGGCATGCAGAATGAAAAGGACGTCAAGCGCCCGCTCCAGCACCGGTTCCGGTCGATACTTTAGTTCGGTGGACTTGAACATCATGTTCAGGAAGTTCCCCGAGTAACTCAGATCGTTGTCTGGATAGGCGTAGGGCCGTCCGGCATTGTATCTGTATGCGAATGCCGCCAGGGTGGGCATCTTGGCGATCAACCGCATGATCGAACGGCTGCGTACGCTCTGGTCGTACACGTCCCGAGACTTGGGATAGAAAGTAGAAAGCGCGGCAACGGCACTGACAAGAATCCCCATCGGATGTGCGTTGTAGTGGAAGCCGTCCAGAAACCGCTTGATCTTCTCGTTAATTATCGTGTGGTGGGTTATGTCATAGGTCCACGCCGCGAGCTGGGACTCTGTGGGCAGTTCCCCATTGATCAGCAAGTAGGCGACCTCCAGATAGGTGCTGTTTGCCGCCAACTGCTCGATGGAGTAGCCGCGATAGCGCAGGACCCCGGCGTCTCCGTCGATAAAGGTGATCCGACTCCGGCAAGAAGAGGTGTTCAGGAACCCCGGATCATGGGCTAGCAGGCCAAAGTCCTCCTCCGATGACCTGATCCGGCGCAGTTCCGAGGCGTTTATCGCCGATCCCCTGTCCGGGAAGGTGCCGGCGAAGATAGGCACTTCATAGACTTCGCCTGTCCTGTTGTCGGTGATGCTCAGCGAATCAGCCATTACCTCCCTCTCACTGCGTGGTCCTCCAGACTCTTGGACCCCTAGTGACCTCTAAGATACCGCTGTATTTCTCGAAAAGGTCATGGCGCTCGCCGTTATTCTCCCAGTCCCACCAATGGTCAATGCTCTCCCATCTGCTGAGGGTCATGAACCGGTCTGGATCCGAGGCGCTGAAGACAGTTTCCCCAGAGATGTAGCCCGGCGTCCGGCTGGCGATCTCCCATAGCTCAGCCTGCAGCCTGTGAATCTCCCTCAGTGAGCCCGGCTTCATCCGGCGCTCCACTGTGACTACTACGGTCACCACGCCCCTCGCATCATCGATACGGCGCCTCGGTCGCCCCGGGCTATCGCCCCTCCAACCTGGCTATCAAGCCATCATCAAGACTGATGTCAAGCGCCTCAATATTAGCCTGCACCTGCTCGGGGCGACTCGATCCCACAACCATAGAGGTGATTCCGGGCTTGGCAAGTGCCCAGGCCAGAGCCACCTGGGTTGCGCTGTTGCCCAAGTCGGCCGCCACCTCCATCAGCCTGTCCGCAACCTCAAAGGTGGCCTGATTCCAGTAGCGCGAGCGGGCCGTTCCAGCCAGCTTAGAGGCCATGTGGGTGTCCTGAGGGGGCTGCAACTCCGGATCATACGTCCCCGTCAGAACTCCACCGGCCAGCACCTGGTACGGCAGGATCGCTACGTCCTCCTGCAAGCATGCAGGCACCAGCTCCGTCTCTATATCCCGGTGGGCAAGATTATAGGGAGGCTGCGTTGTCTCAAACCGGATGCGCCCGCTCGCGTCGCTCTCCCATAGTGCCCTGATCAGCTGCCAGCCCGAAAAGTTAGAACATCCCACGTAGCGCACCTTGCCAGCGGCGACGGCATCGTCCAGTGCTCTCATCGTCTCGTCGAGCGGCGTCTCAGGGTCCCAGACATGGACCTGGTACAGATCGATGTAGTCCGTACCAAGACGCCGCAGGCTGGCGTCAATGGCCTCGGTGAGATGGGAGCGGGACAGGCCCTTATCGTTTGGTCCGTCGCCCATCGGGTACCCGCCTTTCGTCGCGAGAACCACCTGATGACGGGAGCGGGAGATCGCCCTGCCGACCACGCTCTCTGAAAGGCCATCGTGGTAAACATCGGCCGTGTCTACGAAATTCACGCCCATATCGAGGGCGGCCCTGATGACGGTAGCGGCCCTCTCATCGTCGACGTAGCCGGCGCCAAACATGTTGGTGCCCAGGCACAGAGGCGAAACCTTAAGGCCGGTTCGCCCGAGACTGATGTACTGCATTCTACGGAACTCCCAGGCTGTCGCTTGCCCTTTGCGAGCAAGCGACTCGCTTCAGATCGCCAGCCGATTCGCTTAAGGCGGGGATGACCTCGTACGGGTCGGCAGGAGGACGCGGTAGCGACATCCACCCGACCGAGCTTGGAATCAAGGCAGCAGGGGAGTCGGGTCCTGGATCAATTCCGAGAACCTTGCCATGAAATCAGCTGCCACCGCGCCATCCACAGTTTGATGGTCGACGGTCAGGCTGAAAGTACATACGTCCCCTATGACGATCTCGCCACCCTCAACGACTGGCTTTCGCCGTGTCGCGCCGACGCCAAGGATGGCAGACTGGCCACGGTTGAGGATTGGAGTGAACGTATCCACTGTCCCCAGCACGCTGATGGTGAAGGTGCCTCCGGCGACTTCGTCCGGGGAGAGTTGCCCGGATTGTGCCCTCTTGGTCAGGTCAGAGGTCTGCCTGGCGATGTCTGCTAGTGGAGTGTTTGCAACGTCCCGCAACACCGGCACTATCAGTCCCTCACCGAGCGCAACGGCCACACCGATATCGATACGGTCAAAATAGTGGATCTTGCCGTCAGCAAGGACCGTGTTGAGGATCGGCAAGTCTCCAAGGACCTTTGCGCAGGCCTTCGCATACACGTGGGTGTTAGTGACCGGGGTCCTGTTCACGCGCGACCAGTTCTTACGCTTACGCTGTAGCTCGGTTACAGGCACCTCCAACGTGAACGTGAGCTGGGCCGTGGACTGGATCGAAGCGCGCATGTGGTCGGCTATGCCCTTGCGCATGCCGGACATCTGGTCGACTTTAGCCGGCTCTGGCAACCCGCCCAGTGAGACGGCGGGCGGCCGGGCGGCCGGCTCTGCCGCCGAGGCGCCCGCCTCGGCGAACTTCCGAACGTCGGCCTCCACCACCCGTCCCCGCGGCCCGGTGGGGGTGATCTTGGCCAGATCGATTCCGAGCCTCGCGGCGAGCTTGCGGGCGCCCGGGGTCGATGGCACGGAACCTCCAACGCTCCTGGCTGGCCCGGCACGCCTCGCCGCCGGGGCCGATGGTGCGGCATCGGCCGCGACCGTTCCCGTTTGCCTGCGATCTTCGGGAGGATTCTCGCCTTCGCCGAGCAGATAGCCCATCAGGCCGTTAACCGCCACCACGGCCCCCTCAAGGACCACCTGGTGCAGTACACCGTCACCTGTCGCCTCAAGCTCGTAGTTGATCTTCTCGGTCTCAATCTCGGCGATCACCTCGCCCTGCGAGACGCTTTCGCCCGCTCCCTTAGTCCACTTCGAGACCGTGCCCTCGGTCATTACCATCCCGAGCTTGGGCATGATGATCTCGGTTGCCATTAGTTCCTCCCAGCAGTCAATGTAGATGTTCGGCCGCTCATTCCAAGACCGCGATCGCGGCCTCAACCACATCGACAGGCCTGGGGGGATGGCGCTCCTCCAGCGCAGGGCTGTATGGAACGGACGCGTGGGGCGCGTTCAGTCTCCTTGGGGGCGCATCGAGATAATCAAAGGCCTGCTCGACCGCGAGTGCAGCGAGATCGGACGCAACCGAGCAGCGCGGGTAATCTTCATCGGTGATGACCACCTTGCGAGTCTTCTTTATCGATTCGATGATCGTGTCCTCGTCCAGGGGAGAAAGGGACAGGAGATCGACGACCTCGGCCGAGTATCCTCCCTCCGCCAGCTGCCCTGCAGCCTCTAGGCACGTGCGCGTGCCATACCCGATGCCGATCAGAGTCACGTCTGTGCCAGTGCGAACGATCCTCGCCCGCCCGATCGGAACCTCGTAGGCCTCCTCCGGCACGTGCTGGCCACCGTAGTTAGCTCCAAGTGAGCGGATACACTGCAGGACTATCACCGGATCGTCGTCGCGCATCGCCGCCATCTGAAGCCCCTTGGCTGTGTAGGGATCGGACGGCACGACGCACTTAAGACCAGGAAAGTGCGTGAACACGGACCAGAGCGTCTCTGAATGCTGCGCCGCGTAGCCGTGGCCGGCACCGGTCTGGGCCATGACCGTGATCGGCAGCTTGACCTTGCCTCCGAACATGTAGTGCATCTTGGCCATGTTGTTGAGTATCTGATCTCCGCATACACCCACAAAGCCAACGAACATCATGTCCACCAGCGGCCTCAGCCCGGCCGCGGCCGCGCCGACTCCCGCGCCCATGAAGCCGGTCTCGGATATGGGGGTGTCCCGGACGCGCTCCGGACCGAACTCCTGTATCAGTCCCTTGGTGAGCTGGAAGGTGCCGCCAAAATGGTCGATGAATCCCTGATCGGCACGGCCCGCCGCGCCGGCCACATCCACTCCCATCACGATCACATCGGGATCCTCACGCATCATCGTGCGAATCGCCTCGTTCGTCGCCTGGACGAAGGTGAGCGGCCGTTGATCGGCCAAGGGCTACTCCATGGACGCGATCGCCTCTTCGGCGATTCGCTCCGGCGAGGGAATGAACTGGTCTTCCAGGACGGGGCTGTACGGAACGGACGTGTGAGGAGCCATTACCCTCCTCGGGGGCGCGTCGAGAAAGTCAAAGGCCTGCTCGGCTATCACCGCAGACAGTTCCGAAGCCATCGAGCAGCGCGGGTAGTCCTCGTCCACGATCACCACCTTGCGAGTCTTCTGTACAGAACTCAGGACGGTGTCCTCGTCCAGCGGCGACAGGGATAGTAGATCTATGACCTCGGCCGAATACCCGCGATCTGCCAGAATGTCGGCCGCCTTCAGGCATTGATACGTCGTGTAGCTGATGCCGATCAGGGTGACGTCATCGCCCTCCCTGGCTATGTGGGCCTTCCCGATAGGAACCTCATACGCCTCCTCAGGGACATGTGCGCCGGTGCCCACGCCCCCCATGAGCAGTTTGTTGTTAAAGACGATCACGGGGTCATCGTCACGGATGGCGGCTATGTGAAGTCCCTTGGCGTTGTACGGATTTGAGGGCGCAACGCACTTGAGGCCCGGGAAATGTACAAAGATCGAGTACAGGGTTTCGGAGTGCTGGGCCGCCGAGCCGACGCCGGCGCCCGTGGAGGTGATAACGGTAAGCGGCAGCTTTACCTTTCCGCCGAACATGTAATGCATCTTCGCCATGTTGTTGAAGATCTGATCGCCGCAAACACCCACAAAGCCTACGAACATCAGATCGGCGATTGGCCTGAGGCCGGCGGCCGAAGCACCCACGGCGGCACCGATGAAGCCATTCTCCGCTATCGGGGTGTCTCGAACCCGCTCGGGGCCGTACTTGCCGATCAGCCCCCGCGTCAGCTTAAAGACCCCACCCCACGCGTCCTCGAATTCGTGCCGGCCCGCCCCGCCGGCCACGTCCTCGCCCATGATGATGACAGCCGGGTCTCGCTCGAACTCCTGATGGAAGCCCTCGTTGACCGCCTGCGCATATGTGAGTGCCCTAACCGCTGTCGTCGCCATTTCTAGATTCTCCTCGCAGACTGTTCAATCCTGCCACCGCTGGATGGTCACCCGTGGCCTTCACCCGCAGCGGACCCTATGCCACGACGTTGCCAGAGACCCCGGCGGGAGGGTGCATGCGTAACTAGGGGTAGTTGACGTACACGTCACTGAGGATCTCGGACGGGTCCGGGTAAGGGCTCTCGATGGCAAACCTGGACGCCTCCTCGACCTGCCCCGTAGCCACGCGGTCAACCTCGTCCAATTCCTGCTGGGTCATCATGCCGCTCTCCAACAGGAACTTGGCCATGGTGTCTATGCAGTCCCGGTCCTTGTAGTACTCCTCCTCATCCTCTGTGCGATAGCCCAGCGGATTGTCGGCACCGTAGTGGCCGTGATAGCGGTAGGTTAACGCCTCGATGAGCGTCGGGCCCTCTCCGCGACGTGCGCGGGCAACGGCCTCGCCGGCCACCTCGTACATTTCCATTACGTTCTGACCATCCACCGTCACCCCGGGCATCGCGTACCCGGCGGCACGACTGGCCACGGACTTTCCGGCGACCGCGTATTCGTAAGGCGTCGACTCCGCGTAGCGATTGTTCTCGCAGATGAATATCACTGGCAAATCCCAGATCGACGCCAGGTTCATCGCCTCGTGCAGTGATCCCTGGCTTGATGCTCCGTCACCAAAGAACACGACGGACACGCTGTCACGCCCCTGGACCTTGGCGGCGAGTGCGCAGCCCGTGGCAACAGGTATATTCGATCCAACCACGCCGTTGGCGCCGAGCATTCCTTTGGTCGCATCGGCGATGTGCATCGTGCCGCCCTTGCCCCGATTTGTGCCGGTCACCTTACCGAGCAGTTCGGCCATCATCTCCTTGACGCCGACCCCCTTGGCGATGCAGTGATGATGGCTGCGATGGTTTCCGAGCACGTAGTCATCATCTCGCAGGTGAGCACAGATGCCGGTCGGCACCGCCTCCTCGCCTATAGCCGAGTGTGTCCCCAGGATCCGGCCCTGGTCAGCCTCACGTTTCGCCTGCTCCTCGAAGCGCCGGATCAGGACCATGGTTTCGTACATCCACAGCAATTTTTCCTTGGGTACGGATGCTTTCGCGGTGGCCATAAACCGCCCTCCAAAACTTCGAGAAAACGCGCCTATCCTGGTCGGCTGGGCCGCTTGCCCGCCGGTGGCGGGATTATATCCGATAACCCTATAATCCCGCCGACATCCCCTCCCGGACCCTTAAGGACACCTCGATGCGACGAATACTCATCGCCGACCGACTGATCGACGGTACAGGGGCGGCTCCCGTCCCCAACGGCGCCCTGATCATTGAGGACGGCCGCATACTCGCGGTCACAACACGGGACCAACTCGGCAACAGCCCGGACGGAGACGTCATGGAACTGGCCGGTGGCACCATCATGCCGGGTTTCATTGAGGTGCACTCCCATATGCACTGTTCGGCCAGTCCCGATGCCTACGAGCACGTAACAAGGGAGAGCCACGACGAACTGCTGATGCGTTCGGTCAACGCGGTCCGAACGACCCTGGCATCCGGTGTAACCACGGTTCGCGACCTGGGCAGCCGCAACGAGATCGCCTTTCCGGTCAAGAGGGCGGTTGCAGAGGGCAAGATTCCGGGACCTCGCATGCTCGTAACAGGCACGCCGATCACGACTACGGGCGGTCACTGCAACAGCTTCGGCACCGAAGCCGACACAGTCGACGAGGTCGTCACAGCCGTCCGGCAGCAGATAAAGCTGGGGGCCGACTACATCAAGATCATGTCGACCGGAGGTGCGTTCACCCCGCGGTCCAACGTGCGAGCGGCCCAGTATCCCGCCTCCACCCTCAAGGCAGCTGTTGCCGACGCCGAGCGCATGGGGGTGAGGGTCGCAGCCCACTGCCATGGCACAGTAGGCGTGGTCAACTGCACTGAGGCTGGCGTGCACAACCTGATTCACAGCACCTGGCTACCGGCAGACGAGGGCGATAACTGGGACTACCGACCCGAGGTGGCCGACAGCATGGCCGAACAGGGTCTGTGGGTCGACCCAACCATCGCAATTGCTGACATCAGGGCGCTCAAGGGTGTGCCTCCCGACCCGGGCTCCACCTCGGCAGTTCTCGACGATCCCGAGGGTCGCTATGCCATCCTGCGCGACATGTGGGACCGGGGGGTCAAGTTCGTCACAGGACTGGACACAGGCATGGCCTTTGTTGAGTTCGGCGACTTTGCATACACGCCACAGGTAATGGTCGAGGGGATGGGCATCTCCGAGATGGACGCAATAGTCTCGGCCACACGCACATCCGCCGAATGCCTGGATATAGACGACGAGACCGGCGTTCTCGAACCGGGAAAATCGGCGGATGCGCTGATGATCGCAGGCGATCCGCTGTCAGACATCCGGGCTCTGCACAGGGTGGACACCATAGTCAGCCAGGGCAGCGTGATCAAAGAAAAAGGATTGCTCCTGATCTAGCGACGTGCCAAGCGCGAGGTCGGGGACTCAGCACCCGGTGTGCCCGGTCGACGGGTCACGACGGCGGTTACATCTGGAAGGACCTCATGTGCGCCCGGCTAGACGCGCCAGCACCTGTCCCCAGCCAGGAGGCTCCGGGCGACGCCTGACGAGCTCGCGGACCGCGGCCGAGCCACTTGCCTCCAGAGCCCGGCCATGGCCACCACACAGAACATCGAACTCGAGGTCCGACATCCTTGCAACCGAGTGCCTGTAGAGGCTGCGGTCCGACTTGGGAAAGGGCACCGACCTGGCCACCCTGCGACCGTCGCTGAAGAGTGTGTCTCCGGTGAACAGGACCCCGTCTCGCTCCAGCAGGTAACACAGGCTGCCCGGCGAATGTCCCGGCGTGTGGAATACACGAACGGCTCGGGAAAACGGAAGGATGTCGCCATCCCCAACCAACAGATCGACCGGCGTCCTGCGAAGGAACGGTACCGGAGCGGGTACGCTCCCCGCCCCCAGGTAGCTAAGGGTCCACGTCCCGTCCGACAATCGGCGACAGTCCGCGGGATGGGCGACGATACGGGCCCCAGTCGTCATCCGCAGACTGGCGGCACCACCGAAATGGTCGGGATGAGCGTGAGTTATCAGGATCAAGGACACTTCCTGCAAACTGCGGCCAATCGACCGCAGGTAACCCACCACCGCAGATGAAGTCCAGGGATGGCCAGCGTCCACCAGGGCCAGTTCGCCTTCCCCTTCAATCAGCCAGACACGGGACCACCTTATGTCCGGGATCATGTGGACGCCGCGGGCGACACGCATTCGCATCGACCTCAGACTGTGTGTGCTTCAGGCACCCCCAGTTCACGGAGAATATCGGCCAGCCGGGCCCGCTCCTCATCACTGAGGTCGCGGAACGGAGGTCTCACGGATCCGGCTTCAATGCCTACGTACTTGGCCGCGGCCTTTAGCACGTTGGTGGCAAAGCCGGCGAAATCGTCGTCGACAAAGTGCCAGAAGGTGGACTGCCGAGAGTGAAGCCTGTCGGCTTCAGCGTACCTGCCGGCCTCCAGCAGCGACCAGTACTTCGCTTCTCCCTGGGGCCAGAAGGCGGCGATACCCGTTATGTAGGAGGAGGCGCCGTGTTGATGAGCCATACCCGCAGTATGGCCATAAGAGTTGTCCACGATAGCCAATCTCTCGGCGAAGCGGTCCATCGTTTCCACATAGTCCTGGAAGGAGGGCTCGAATCCCCGCTTCACTGAGACCACGCTGGGGATGTCAACCAACCGGGCCGTCGTCCTGCAATCCACGCTATCGCCCAGACGGCGCCACGACTGGTCGTACGCCATAAGGCCGATCTGCGTCTGGCTGGCTATCTCCGCGTACCAGCGAACGAGTGCGTCCCGGTCCATGCCGTGGTAGTAGTACTGAGGCGGGACCATAGCCACCTTGGCGCCTGCATCGAGGGCCTGATTGCAGCGCTCTATGACTTCGAAGTGCGAACTGGACGCGACTCCGGCGACAACCTCTATGTCCCCTTGCGCGGCTTCCACGGCCGCCTCCACGACGGCCCTGTGTTCGTCTCCGGACAAGGTGTTGTACTCGCCCGTCCCGGATGGGCAGATCACGAATCCCTTACCCCTGGAGATGCCACCCTGGACGATGTGGCGGATATTCCTGCGCAGGGCGTCCAGGTTGAGTTGATAGGCAGAATCGAACGGCGTCATCACCAGCACCGCTGGCCCTCTTAGCTCTTGGCGAATCGCATCGTAGTCCATCTGATCCTCCTGGGCAGTCGGCCGATCGCATAGTACCTTACCTGCCCCTCTTGTTCGCGCGCCGGAAGTGTTGGTCACATTCGACTTCTATAGACTCTGATGCAAGCTTAAGCAGGCACCGTGACAGCTATGGCGCCAAACAGCCCGCAGTCGGGATGGGTGCAGACCGTACTTGGAACAATCCCGCCCGAACAACTCGGCATCACGATCATGCACGAGCACCTGCTCGTGGACCTGGAATGCTACTTCGAGCCGCCCGAGGAGGCGAGCCGGAGGGCCTGGATAGACGCTCCGGTCTCTATCGAACGGCTGGGGGGCATCATGGCCAACTGGTCGCACAACAAGGACACGGGCAGGCTCTGGGACATTGAGGTCGCCATCGAAGAGGCCCTCCAGTACCGGTACTCCGGCGGCGTCTCGGTGGTCGACGCCACCAGCCTGGGCATAGGGCGCGACCCCCGGGGCTTGGCCAGGATCTCTAGGGCCACGGGACTTAACATCGTCATGGGGGGCAGCTACTACGTGCCCGTGGCCCACCCTGCGGACATGGACCAGCGCTCAGAGGAACTACTCTCCGACAAGATCGTACGAGACATCACGCTCGGCGTCGGCGACTCGGGCATCAAGAGCGGGCTGATCGGCGAGGTCGGAAACTTCCACCCGCTTTCCGAGAACGAGCGCAAGGTGCTGCGCGCCTCGGCATGCGCCCAGATTGAGACCGGCGCGCCCATCATGATCCACCCGGGACTTAACGACTGGTCACCTCACGGCATTTTGGACGTTCTCATTACCGCGGGCGCGGACCCCACGAACATCATATTCGCCCATTTGGGCATGGCCATCTGGGACATGGGCGCCATGACAGAGCTAGGGCAGGCCGGGTGCTTTCTGGAGTTTGATCACCTGGGCGCCTACGAGGATTCGAGCATCCGCTACATGGGGAAATACAATGAGTTCGCGGCCAGCGACGCGCAGGAGATGGACAAGATAGAGTTCCTACTCGAGAGGGGTTTCGCCGATCAGGTCGTCATCTCTCACGACGCCAACTTCAAACACCAGCTCACCCGCTACGGTGGTAAGGGAATCGCCCACATCCTCGACAGCATAGTCCCGCGACTGCGCCGGCGGGGTCTCGACCAGGGCCTGATCGACAAACTCCTAGTTGACAATCCACGACGGGCGCTGACGTTCGCCTAGGGCCGCTCTCCCCCCACGGATCGCGTCAACAGTGAACAGCGTCCGGCAGGATGCACCGGTTGGGGCTGCGCTGCCGGGGCTCGTGCGCGCTGAGTGCCCTACCCCTCCTAGATCGCCGTCCCCATGGATAGGCAGGTCACTGTGCGGACGATTCCGCTGATCGTGTGAATCTTCCCGGTGACCAACTCTCCCACGGCGCCCAGGTCGTCAGCGTCAACGACCGCGATGATGTCATAGGGTCCGGTCACGGCGTCCACCGTCACAACGGTCGGCAGGTCGCCAAGCGCCTCGGACACATCCCGGGCCTTGCCGACCGAAGTCTCGATAAGTACGTAGGCTTTGGTGCTCAACTTTACCTCCCCACCGGGCCGATTCTAGGATCGGCCCGGAAGGGGTGTCAAACATCTGCAATATAATTCGGGCCAGTCACTAGGCGGCTACGACCAACTGGAAAGGAAGGGCCTTGCCCGACACCGACAAGTTCAGGAAGGCCTGGGCCAAATTCGCCACCGGCGTATCGGTGATCACCTCCATAGAGGAGGACGGCTCCGTCCACGGCATGGCGGCCAACGGAATCGCATCTGTCTCCCTTGACCCGATGCTGGTTCTGGTATGCGTTGACCATCGGCGTAACACCTACAGGCTCATCCGCGACACCGAACGGTTTGCCATCAACATCCTCAACGAGGATCAGAGCTCCGTGGCAGAGTACTACGCGCGACCGCCGGAGAAACGCGTCGGCCAGCCTGATGCCGAAATCGAAATCACCGGCAGCGGCGCGGCCCACATCAGCGGCTGCTTGGCGTTCATGGACTGCACCGTGCACGCTGAGGTTACCCAGGGAGACCACACGATTTTCATCGGTGAGGTCAAGAGCCTGAGCGTGCGCGACGGCAGGCCGCTGATATTCTTTGAGTCGAAGTTCAACAGGGTCGCTCATGACGGCGCCGAGCCGAAATGGGACTAGCTGAATCTAGCGACCAACGACCCTGTACAAGGTGACCTCCTGGTTCTCATAGACCGGTTCCAGGAACGGGCGTAACGCGCCTTCGAACTTCGCTATCCCAGCCTCAGGATAGTAGCGTCTCTCCAGTTCACCTACGTACACGTAGTCCACGTCATAGCGCTCAATCACCGAGAGCGCCCTGGCCGGATCTTCCGTCTCGTACAGCGTGTTGACCTGGTAGACGCGGTGGGCCACGTCCTGCCGGTAGTCCCACCGCTGCTGTTCCTGATGCCACTGCCATCCGACGACGCTGGGCAGGCCTGTGTAGATGGAGACGCGGCCTCCCCAGCGGTAGATCGGTGTGCTGGCCTCGACGATGACCGGGGTGCCCTCGATGTTGCGCTGTATCCAGGTTATCGCCTCGTAGTCGTGGACTAGCTGTACCGGGCCCATCTCGTCAGCGAAGGTGGCCCCCCTCATGTAGGCCATCCCATCCAGGGTCAAAGGCTGGCCATCCGGCTGGAACCTGTCGCGCAGCCGATCCTGTGTTCCCATGACCGTGTAGATGGCGGCTGCCGCGACCAGCAGCGCCAGCGCCAGGACCCAAACACCCCTGCCCACTCCGAGGCCCCAGACGACTGAAGGTCGGGCCCTAACCGTTCCCTCCCCCGACCCGCCGCCCCACCCGTGTGCCTGGAGGTCCCTTGCACCCGGCGACAAGAGCCGCCAGAGGGCGTAGGCCGATCCGGCGCCCATCAGCACCCACACCTGCAGATAGGTCTTAAAGAGCGTATTCATGCGGTCGATATCGCCTTCGACGCGAAGGAAATCGACCCCCAGTACCAGCAGCAGCGATAGTCCGATCATGACGGCGACATAGGCGTCCACGCGCGCGGTGGGACCGAACGAGACCGCTCTGGCCACACCTACGACCGCGACCGCGATGAGCATGACCAGTACGAAAGACACTGTGCTGCCTGCCGCCTCGACCAGTCCATAGACCAATGCAGCCAGAGCCAACATCGTCGCTATGGCCAGGGCAGCGGGACGGACCCGGCCAGGAGACAGCGGTGTCCCGCCCGGCATCACCAGCCGCCGGAGTCGGGCACCGCAAACCGCCCAACCCTCCCTGGCGTAAAAGCTCGCGAGTATGAACACCGACAGCCCGCTGACGGCGAGGAACTGCCACAGCACGGTCGTGTTGGTGGTCTTCTCCAGACTAGAGAAGAAGATCTCGTAGCGCAGGTGGAAGGGCAGAAAGACCAGATACCCTACGAGAAAGACAAATGCCGCCTCAAGTGCAGGGCGCAGCAGCATCGACAGGCCCAGTCCGCCGTGCCGGAAGTACCCGGCCAGGAAGACGGCGGCGATGGCCAGAGCAAGATAGGTGGGATAGTCCCAAGTGTTTATCAACCGCAGCGCCCCGACCGCCAAGCCCAGAACCGCCAGCAGCAATACCCACGAAAGAGACGAACCCGGCCTCCTCAACACGACCGCGAGTGACAGGCCGAGAGCCAGGAGGGTAAACGGTACGGCCATCAGATGGGCGTGAAGGTCAGCGAAAAGGAACGTGAAGAAAGGGAATTCGGTTATTTCAAAACCGGGCGGGTCCGGTGGCATCATCCGGCTAGACCGCCAGAAATCGAATTCACCGAAAGGCAATCCGCGCGCGACGTTTGCCAGACCTTCACCGACCTGAATGGCCCCATCCAGGTTGCCCAGCACCGCAACGAGAGCCACGGCCGCAAGCCCGGCCCACACCGGTCCCCGGTCATGGGGTTTCAGGGAGCCACCCAGCCGACCTGACCACAGTCGCCGAAGAACCGAGCCTCCTGCCGGCGACTCGAAACGGGGCTCGGCATCGTCGTGACCGGGGCGGCCGGGTACTGACCTTCCCCTGCACGCCTGCGCCAGGTTGAAGACCAGGCTGAATGCGCCGCCGGCTGTCAGCGCAAAAAACAGAGGTACGGCCAAATTGTAGGCCACCCGCACATCAATGCCGGTGGCCTTTATCAGCATGCCCGTTATGAACTGGCCGAAGTAATAGTAGTTGATGAACCCTCCGGCAAACCACGGATCGAAGGGAGGCATGATCGTCGAGCGCGTGACCGCATTCAGGTAGGCGAGGTCCATCGGTTTCTCGCCACCACGGAACGGGTGCCAGAGGTCGGGATTGGCCATGCGCAGCCCGACAAACGCAAAGAACGCGGCAAGAAAGACCACTTCCCCTATAACCAGGACCGACCATCTACGCCTCAGGAACTCGACGATGTCCTCGCGCCGATAGATCATCACGATCACCGACGCGGCGGCGAGAAGTAAGGCCGCAAGTGCTATGGCGCGCGGCGAGAAGGAGACCCACTGCAGGCTGGCCAGCAGCCACACCAGCACTGCGACAAGCAGAATGCCGATCGCCTTGGAGAACAGGTACCCGCGATCGGCCAGCGGCCGCATCAGCCAGAGGGTCAGGGGAAGGGCCAGCAGGGCCAGGCCCTGGACGAGCAGCAGCCACGAAAGGATCGGAACCCGCGAGGTCCACCGGTCGACGGCGAAGACCTCGGACCACGTACCGCCCTCTCGCTGGACCTCGAACTCGCTCGCTGACAGAACGGGGCCGCGGGATATTGTCGCCTGGGCGATCCTGGCAGAAACCTCGGCAGAGATGACCTTTCGGATGGTGTTCGCGTCGTACCGCTCCTCATTCCGAAACACCATTACCGTTGGATGATCGTAGACGGAGAAACTCTCGTCCGCGTGACCTAGGTCAAGGGATATCGGAGAGGGCTGGAATTCTCCCAGCGGCTCCGGCTCCGGCAGCCCGGGCCGTCTGAAGGTGTCGTGCACGAAGGCGACCCCGAGGAACGAAGGGTAGGTTGCCTCGAACTCCACAAGCTCGTAACCCAGCCTTCCGGAAAACAGGAGATCATAGTAGGCGGCGCTCAGCGGATATCGTTCGGGCAGCCTCGGCAGGGTGCCGTATAGCCTGTTCGAGTAGAACACCAGAGCCTCTGCCGCAGACAACTCCTCGGATAGCGCCTTGAGCTTGGCCTGTCCGTCCGGTTCGTACATCGGCAGTTCCCGCACCCTGTAGGAATGTAGTCCGGGCAGCCCCTCCTCCCAATGCTCCTTTAGCACCACGCTCACCGGCCGGACGTTGGCATTTATCCACTCAGAGGCCCTGACAGCCGAATGGGTTCCGGAATACACGAACATGTAAGAGATCGCATAAAAGCCGGTCGAGCCGACCAGGAAGATGGCTGCGGCGATCATGACCCAGCGCCCCCCTCGCAGATACCGGCCCCCATTGAATCGCTGGAGCCTACCCGATCCCTCCCGCCAGATGGACAGCGCAAGCCATGACCCGAAGAGCACGAGCACCGGCGTGATCGGGATCATGTAGCGCATGAACTTGACCTCGAACGAACCGGTGATAAGGAAGTAGGGCACCACCCATGACAAAAGCAGCACGCCGACGCGCGTGTCCGCCCTGCGTACCGGCAGCGTCGATACCAGGGCGATCGTTGCGACGGCGGCCGCAACAGCGACCGCGATCGCGGAATTGAAAAGGACCAGGATCACTGCCGGGAGCACCAGGCCGAGTGCCAAATAGGTGACCGCAGGTCGCAGGGCAAGGCCGCGCACCGCTGCGAAAAGGGCCCCTCCCCAGGCGAGGATACCCAGCGGTGCACCCATGCCCCAAGTGATGTTCTGGCGGATGAAGTACCAGTAGGGAACGGTGTCTTCGTACTGCCGGGTGTATGGATAGTCGCGGATTCGCCTGACCATCTCCGACTGTTCTGTAAAGTCCGCCCAGTACCGTGACCAATCGAGCAGTGCATACGGCTGGGTCACGAAGAAAGCGACAAATGCAACCAGCAGTCCGATGGTCGAAGACAATGCGACCGATAGCAGCCGTGTTCGGAAGCTCTCGGTCGAGCTGCGGCTCGACCCCGCCAGGTCGAACAGGTACATCAGCTGTGCAACCCCAAAGGCCAGAAAGATCGGCAGCTGGCTCGCCTTTGTCGCCAATCCAAGTCCGATAAAGAGACCGGCGAGGGCCGAATTGCCCATTCCTCCGTAGCGGGCCACCCTGTACAGGAAGAGCAGGGCCACGACGGCGAACATCGCCTGCAGTGTGTCGACGGCAAAAAAGTGGCTGAGCTGGATGTGCAGCACGGCCACGGATAGCAGTCCAGCCGCCAGTATCGCCACGCGCCGGCCGTACAGCCGGGATCCGAGCAAGTAGACGGTAAGCACGGTTACAACGTCGGCCATTCCCGAGATCGCCCGGCCTGTCACCCTGAGGTCGACTATTTCCTTACCGACCGCCTCCGAGACCAACTGCACACCCCTGAGGAGATAGAGGGGTAAGGAGCCGTAGGGGAACCACCTCGGGTTCCAGCTGCTCTCGTCGGCATCCAGGAGGGAACCCAGGTCGTGGAGGGCCGGAGGCGAAATCTCGGCCACGCTGAAGAGGATAGCCCGCTCGTCCGGATGGGGGGTAAAGGGCATCTCACGGTCCCAATCCAGACCGTACATGCGCAGAGCCAGGGCCAGTCCGACGACCAGCAGGAGCGCCGCTATTCGGACCCACCGCCGCCGCATGCCCGACGGCCGCCCCTCTACTTTATGTGCGTCCGAGACCGCCTCTAGACCCATAGACCGCCTATTTTATCGACCGAAGGCCTACACGCCGTAGACCTCCGGCCAGGGCGTATCGGGCAGGCGTCGAATCGGCCGCGCGGGCTATCTCCTCGCGGGAGGGGAGGAGACCGGTGTAACAGCGCGAGCGGCCGGTGCCGGTCGCGCTATGAGAAGGTCAGGGCACGCGCTGGATTGTCTACCAGAATGGCCTGAATATCTCGCTCTGAAAAGCCGCGCTGTCTCATACGCGGCACTATGTTGGAAAGGATGTGATCGTAGGACTTGCCACCATAGGTGGCATAGTGAAACTTCATACAAACATCGTGTCCCACAAGCACCCTGTCGCCCCCATCGAGTTCAAACACGCGCTCAATGCGTTCGATGCGTTGAGCGTCGGTGGGTACCACGATAGGCGGAGGGGAACCGGCGGCCAGGTTCGAGTCTTCGAACCCAAATATGTCCCACTCCATGAAGCACCCGGTGCCCACCAGCCACTCGATGGTCTCGATCGACTGTATGAAATCCAGATGCCCAACGATCACACCAGATGGATCGGCACCCGCATCGAGCAGCACACCCACGATGTGGGCCGGGGAACTTGCATGGAACCCCGGGTGGATGAGGATGGGCGCTCCCGTCCGGACCTGTGCTCGGGCTGCTGCTCGCAGCACCTTCGTCTCGTTATCGGAGGGAGGCCACAGGTTTCCCAGTTCACCGATCACACCGGACTTGACTCCTGTCTGACCAACTCCATCCAGAATGTCGCCAACGATCCCTTCGCAGACTTCGTCCTCCGTCACGTCGTCAAAACCGGGAGGATGAGACAGGGGGATGTAGTAGCCTCCACCCATTACCACGTTCAGCCCGGTCGCTCTTGAGATGCGGGCAAGGGCCAACGGATCCCTGGCGATGCCCCGGCTGGTAACGTCCACCAGGGTGCCGCCGCCTGCATGCCTGAAGCGCATCGCCTCCTTGATGGCGGCTCCCTCATCCAAAAGCTCGTAGTTGTCGGGGAAGTAGGGGAATTTGGACAGCGTCGCCCCGCGACGATCCATGGTGAACGCCGCATCTATCCAGATGCGCTCGCTGGCCTCTTCGGGCGGCGCGAAGTAGCAGACCTGATCGCAGAGCAGATGCTCGTGAGTGTGGGTTACTCCCAGCGTCGAAGGTTCCACCGGGCCCAGTACCGTCTGAACCTGCCCGGTGGGGCCGGACGTCATCGGGTACCCGGCGCGTCCGGATCCGGATCCGGACAGTTGGTGCAGCGCCTGAACTCCGGGTACAGCGTCTCCATGTGGAGCTTTGCGGTCCTGTACTTCTCAAACGGCATCCACGACTTCATGCGGTCCTCAAAGTCGAAGGTGTACATGTAGTAGGCCGCCACCTCCTGATTGGTCAGGCCATCTCGTCTCGACGCCCACTTTTCCGTCTTGGCCAGGGAGCCGGCCCTGGTGTCCATCTTCTCCAGCATGGCGGCGACTTCAGCATGCTCGGCAGCAAACTCCGGGGTGGCTCCCTTCTGAACCTCAAAACCGTCTTCTGCTTCGTATATCGTTCCCAGGTTTACGATTGATCCGTCGTCCACGGCGGCATCAAACCACTCCACCGTCTCCGGAGTTCGAGCCTCCAGATGCACATCCACCTCCCCGGAAGTCAGCGCCTGCTGCAGGTCTTCCGGTGCGATCGGCACGATCTCCACCGAGAGACCATAAGCGCCCTCCGCTATCAGCCCGAACAGTTCGTGGTTTATCCACTGGTAACCCTCGCCGGTATCTCCGATACGGACCACGCCACCGTCCGCGTCCGACTCGACCACATCCTCTGAGCCTTCGGCCACCGTGCCGGGTTCCACCACCTCGTCGGTCGCAGCCGCCTCCTCCGATCCGCTGGAACACGCCGCCCCCATGAGGGCGACAAGCACGACGGCGGAAAGCGCGGCTGCGACTCTCAATCTGTTCATTGGTGCCTCCTCAAAACGGGTGTTCATCCGCCGGAGACCGACGGCTCAGACTCGAGTGCTTCCTCCAACTGGGTAGTGTCAAATCCCAGGTCCGAGAGCGTCTGAAGGTCCTTACGGGCAAGGTCCAATTGACCGGCAAGTGTATACGCCTGCGCCCTTCGAGAGTAAGTGTTGGGATCGTCAGGGTTCAATTGAACCAGCCGGCCCAGGTCGTCTATCGCAGCCTGATAGTCACCGAGGGCCATGTGAACCCCGGCCCGATTGCTAAATGCCGTCGCATTGTCTGGTGCCAGCAAGATCGCCCGGTCAAGGTCGGCAAGGGCGCCATCGAGATCCCCCAGCTCCAATCGGATGGCTCCCCGGTCGTTGTAGGCATCAACCCCGCGCGGATCGAGTCTGATGGCGCTGTCCAGATCCGTGACCGCCGCCTGCACGTTGCCTAGCCTGGATTGGGCAGCCGCCCGGCTCCTATAAGCTCCGGCATGATTCGGATCAAGCCCGATGGCGACATCGAGATCGGCGACCGCCGCCCCGAAATCACCCAGGTTGCCGACGGTGCCCGCCCTTCGGAAATAGGCTTCGGTAAAGCCGGGGGCCAGCCTGATCGCCGTCCCAAAATCCCTGATTGCCTCCTCGAAGCGCTCCAGTATCTCAAACGTCAGAGCCCGGTTGAAAAAGGCGACCGAGCTATTCGGATCTAGCGCGATGGCCCGGCCATAGTCGGCCAGCGCATCATCGTATCGCTTAAGGCCCCTGTAGGCGTTGCCACGGTTGTTGTAGTTTGCCGAAAAATTCGGGTTCAGCCTGATCGCCTGATCGAAGTCGTTTACGGCCCACTGGAAGTTTGTGAGGGCCTGATAGGCGGTCCCCCGGTTCACGTACGCCACTGCCATGCCCGGATCGAGTTCGATCGCCTTGGTGTACTCGTCTATAGCCCCCAGGAAGTCTCCCGACTGGACATAGGCCAGGCCCCTGTCGTTGTAGGCCATTGCCATGCTCGGGGCGAGTTCGATCGCCGCATCCAGATCCTTGATGGCCTCCACCATGTTTCCCTGACGATAGCGCGCCAGCGCCCGGTTGCGGTAATGATCCGCATTAGCCGGGTCCAACTCTATCGCGGCCGTAAAGTCCAGCGCGGCACCCTCAAGGTCGCCCAGGGTGCCGCGGCTCGCTGCCCTGCGAATGAAGGCCTCAAGGTAGGTAGGATCAAGTTCCACCACGTGAGAGTAGTCCCCGACGGCCTCTGCGAGGTGACCCAGGGCCCGGTGGGCATTGGCGCGGAAGTAGTAGGCGTTGGGGTTTTCCGGATCGAGTCGTATCGCCTCGGTGAGCATCCTGACTGTCGGCTCATACTGTCGATCCGCCTGCAGCTGCATGGCTCTGGTGATCAGGCGTCCGGCCTCTCTCTCCTGCGAACCGAGGTCCGAAGCGACAGGCCCATCTATGACCTCTGACGCGGCGGTATCTGTTCCGGGGGGCGGGTCGCCGCCTGAGCAGGCTGCCGCGGCGAATACGCCTACCAGGACTCCGAGGGACGCAACGAGCCGGATGGGCCTCATGGCGACACCAGCCTAGCGGAAAATAGGCTGCCCTGTGGCGACTCTCAGGTCGCCACAGGGCAGCACTCTGCTTCTACTTACCTTATGGCGGGAGTTGAGGCTGCTCTACCTCTCAAGCCAGGAGTTCGTGTAGAACGGCAGGGCGTTGATCTCAAAGTTCTTCAGGGCGGCGGTAACCGCTACCATCGGGAAGAACTGCCCGAGCGGGGCGGTCGGCACCTTGATGTAGTACTGCCTCTGCATTTCCCTGACGATCTCCAGCTGCTCAGCCTGAGTTGTCGCCCTCACGAAGGAGAGCTGCAGGTCGTTGAGCTCCTCGTCCCTTATCACCCAGTCGAACGTCCCGGAAGAGTTGACGTCCATGATCGGGTGGCCGGTGTCAAAGTGCGCAGACCAGGCGGTGAACATGCTGTAGGTTTGCGTGGCCCCAATCCTAGTCGTGACCGATGACCAGTCCAGTGAAGGCATCTCGGTGTTGAAGCCGATCTCGTCCATCATGGGCTGCGCGACAAGACCCAGCGGGGTGATGGTGGCGTAGTCGGTCGGGTTAAGTATGACGACCGTCTCGCCATCGTAAGACGACTGTGCCAGCAGCTCCTGGGCTCTCGGAATGTCGTCCTGGTCGTAGAGCTCCAGGCCCGTTTCCACCTCTAGCGGGGTTCCGCAGTAGAAGACCGCGCCGCACTTGATCCACAGGTCCTGCGGGCCAAGGGAGAACATGAAGTCCTCGGCATTGATGCCGGCCAGCAAAGCCTGTCTTGCGAACTGATCATTAAACGGCTGGACCTGCGGGTTCAGCGCAAGCCAAGCGTGGTTGCCCGGCTTGTACTGCGAGATATGGATATCCGGATTCTCGGTGAACCGCTGGAAGAAATCGAACCCTGCACCGTCGATCGCGTCCCACTCGCCGGTCTCAAGTCCCGCTACCGCGGTCTCGGGATCGGGTACCTCGAGCCAGGTCAGCTCATCGATGTAGGCGATGTTGCGGCCTACGTAGTTGCTGTCAGGCTCGGTCCTGGGAACGTAACCGTCGTGGCGCTCAAGCGTGAGCTTGTTGCCGAACTCCCAGTCCTTGAACTTATACGCCCCCGTGCCTATCCGTGTCGTCACCTCGGTGGTTGCCGGGGTGGCGGCCAGCTCGGCCGGCATGGCGTATGCCACGCCGTGGGACATACCGAGCAGGAAGGTCAGAGAGCCCGTAGGCTCGTCCAGCGTTATCTGGAAGGTGTCATCGTCCACAGCTATGACGTTGTCGTCGTCGAAGAACTGCCTGGCGATGGCGGTGGCCGAGAACGTGGCCCCATACCACCTCTTGATCGAAGCTACCTGATCGGCCGCTGTTAGCGGTCGCCCGTCATGGAACGTGACTCCTGGCCTCAGATCGAACGTGTAGGTCAGTCCGTCCTCGCTCACGGACCAATCACCCACTAGACGCTCATGCGTCTCCAGCCGGCTGTCCCAGCCGAACGGGGCCTCGTAAATGTGCTGTGCGACAGCGTTTGTCACATAGAAGATCGACCAGATCGGGTCGATTGAGGCAATGCTGCCCTGCGCAACTATCCGCAGGGTGCCTCCGAATCTCGGCACTCCGGCGGTCGGCGGAGTTGGAGTGGCGATCAGGACCTTCTCCCGCTCGACCTCCACCTCTACTTCGACCTCCCTGATGACCTCGACCTCGACCTCTTTCTCAACCTCTACGATCTTCTCGGTCTCGACGATCCTCTCGGTCTCGATCGGCACCTCGACCTCCTTAACGACCTCCACCACCACCTCTTTCTCGACCGGTACCTCGACCTCTCTAACGACCTCCACCACCTCTTTCTCGACCACCACGGTGGGCTCGCTGCTGCAGGCGGCGGCCACAAGGGCGGTCAACGAGGCGATAGCAGTCAGGGCGATGAGCCGCATCATTAGGCAGACCTCCTCAGGTGTGTTGGACACTTGATTTTCGGGACCTATCAGGCCCTGGCAACCAGGGCTCCAAATCCGGCCTCCGGACCAAGTGCCAGAAACCAATTGCGCCCGACTTTACCGGGACGCGTGCCGCGCGCACCCTAGCATGTTTGACCATAGGGGTCAACTTTGCTGGGCGCCCGCAAATCGGTGTGCCGGGGAGTGGCTCACCGTACCCCCCGGGGTAATTCAGCCCTTATGGTCAAGAACGATCTCGGCTACCTCTCGACATCGCATGAACCGGGCCTCCGGATGTGACTTGATGTGTCGGATCAACCGGTCTAGCAAGAGCACCTTCGATAGGTGGCCACTAACCTGCGGATGGCAGGTGAGCATAAATGGCGCGCGGTACCGGTACGCCCCGTCGAACTCCCACTGCCAGGCGCTCAGGACCTGTTGTGGCGTTTGCATGGAGCCCGCTCCCCGATGGAACCAGAAGTAGGCGGCGTCGTCCTGGAACCAGTGTACGGGCAGCTCCACCAGAGGGCCTGCGTCCGTATCGAGCACGTAGGGCAGATCGTCATCCATCAAGGATGAATCGTAGAGAAATCCCCGGCTCGCAACCAGCTCAAGAGTGCGATCAGACGGGTCCCACGACGGGGCCCTGTAGCCAACCGGCTTCTGCCCAGTGATCCCCTCGAGTATCGCCAGTGACCGGTCCATAACCTCGATCTCCTGCCGTGCGGCCATGGTCGAAGGGGGTTCATGCATGTAACCGTGATGGCCCACCTCGTGGCCGCGCCTGAGCATCTCCCTTACCGTCTCCTCGTGGCGTTCGGCAATGTACCCGGGTACGAAGAATGATGAGGAAACACCATGCTCATCAAGCAGGTCGAGAATTCGCCACACCCCCCGCCTGGGACCGAAGTCGGACATGGAAAGGACGGATGGACGTCGTTCCGACCCGGGGTCTCGGATGAGGGGAAGGTTGCGTCCGTCCAGATCGAAGGTCAGCATCACGGGACATCGCGTGCCGTCGGGCCACATGGTTCCTCCTTGCAGGTCCTTTCCCGCGCGAACCGAAGCCCTCACAGAATTCCGTTCGGCTTCCATCCAATTCCGGCGCCCGTACAGGCCCAAGCCGGCGCTGGCGGGCCAGACGGTTCAGGCCGGGGCCAGGAAGCGCCGGGGATTCTCCACGATTATGCGGTCGATAGTCGCGCTGCTGATACCCATCTCCAGGAGCTTCGGGACAACGACATTCATTACGAACAGGTATCCGTGAGGATTGTAAGCCTCCCGCTCGCCAAGGAGACCGGAGCCTAGCACGGGCATATTGACGGCCCAATCCTGGCCGAAAAGGATCCGTCCGGCGTGGCCCGCCTCTAGCAGGTGCACGAGGTTGGCCAACCTCTCATCCAGCGTCAGGGCACCTTGGCGGTGGCCGAAAGTGAGGTGATCAAGCCCCAGCCAGGCACCGCGAGCCACAACACCGGTCAGGTAGTCGAGATCGTCGCTGTCATCCGAGTGCCCGATGTACACTCGAGAAGCGTCAACGCCCTCCGCCAGCAGCACATCCAGCTGTCGATCGCCGACCCGTTCGGGAGCGTAGGAGTGGCACGAAATCGGCACCCCGGTTTCCTTCTGGGCAATGGCCGCCGCCCGCAGGATGATCTCCGCTTCCGGTGTTACGCCACCGATGTGGCTGGCCACCTTGATGGCGCCGGCGCGGATGCCCGTACCCTCGATCCCGACCAGTATCTCCCTGACGAATAGGGGGGCTATGTCCTTCGGTTTCATGGACCAGAAAATGCGGGGTACGTCGAACCACACCCCCGTCGAAGCCACGATCCTGACCCCGCTTGCCTCTGAAACCTCTCTAAGCAACTCGATGTCCCTGCCCAGATCCATGGGCGTAACATCGATGATCGTTCCCAAGCCGCCCTCCGAAGCGGCGGTTAACTGGGCGATGGCCTTTTCGCGGGTAAGTTCACGGTCGGCCAACTCCGGGAAGGTGCGATTTATGCCCGCGGAGGTGAGCAGCACGTGCTCATGGGCCATGGTCGCGCCAAGTGCGCCGGGACCTACCGATCCAGTGACCGTGCTGATCATCCCCTTCACCCCTCCTGTGTCCCGCGATCTCGGAGCTCCACTTCGGCGAGAATGGACTCCAGTAGGGCAACTCGTCGAGGAAGATCGGCAACAACAATATGCTCGTCCTCGGTGAACATTCCGTCGCCTGGACAGCCTAGGCCGTCCAGTACCGGTATGCCGAGGGCGGCGGCGAACTGTGCGTCCGACCCTCCGCCCGCACTCGCCTCCGTCAGGGTCATCCCGATACCGGCGGCGGCTCCCTGGGCCAGCCGGAAGAGGCGACGCGACAGAGGAGACGGCCTCATCAGCGGCCGATTGACCTCAGCCCAGGCCTGCAGCTGGGCGCCGGGCAAGACCGGGGTAAGGCCCTTGATCGCCCGCACTACTCGGCTTTCCTCCTGCTCACTGGCGGCACGGAAGTCGCCCAAGGCCTCCGCGTATGCCGCAACCTGATTGCCAACCACGCCCCCGCTGATCCTGCCGACCGTAACGGTCGTCCCTTGCTCGTAGTCGGTAAGCTCACTCAGACGCAATATCTGATGCGCCAGTTCTTCCACTGCGCTGATGCCCCTTTGGTGATCGTTCCCCGCATGGGCCGCTCTTCCCTGGACCCTAATCCGGAATATGCCTAGCGCCTTGCGGGAAGTCTTGAGGGCGCCGTCGGGTCCCAGGGGAGCCTCCATGCAGAGAACGAATTCACTCTGCCTTGCGACCTCCTCTATCAACGCCCGGGATGTGCCGCACCCGATCTCCTCGTCCGAAGTAAGCAGCACGGTTACCCGACGATCTCGCAGCCGGTCAGATTGCGCAAGACACTCCAGCGCGTGGATGGCGATTGCGATCCCAGACTTCATGTCGAATATACCGGGACCATATGCGCGGCCCTTTTCAACGCGAAAGGGGCTCATCTCGAGGGTGCCGGCCGGCCAGATAGTGTCCAGGTGACCTAGCACCAGCACCTGAGAACGGCCGTCGCCAAGCCTGGCCACCAGATGGTCGCCCACATCTTCCTGACGGCGGTACTCGACGGCGGCGCCCAACTCGCGCAGCCTGGCTCCGACGTAGCGGCCAAGCTCGTCGACGCCCGCCTTGTCTTCGCTACACGACTCTATCTCGACCAGATCCCGAAGCGTCACCAACGGGTCGCCCGGGACCCTGGCGCACTCGGAAGATCCGGCCGGCATCGAGCGCAGGCTCGCAGCTAGGGTTGAGCGAACCTCTGGGCTTGGCCTGGAATGTCCACGCCAACCCTCTCGCTCAGCGCCGCTATCAGTTGCTGGGTGATCGGACCCGGCTTGCCGTCTGCGATGTCTCGCTTGTCCACCTGCGTCATCGGCAGCACGCCCGGTCCCGTGAAGGCCAGGAAGGTCTCATCGGCCGTGTAGAGATCGTAGGGCTGCACGTCCTCCTGCAGGCAGATGATGCCCAAGTCCTCCGCAAGCTCTACCACGCTTGCGCGCGACTCGCTCTGCAGGATCTGACTGTCACCCGACGTCCTTATGACTCCATCCTTGACGAGGAACACGCTGTTGACGGTGCCCTCGGTGACGTTGCCCTCCTGGTCGAGCAGGATGGGAAAACTCTCGGAGTCGATGTCTCCCGCCTCCAACTCGGCCATGTTGAAGTTCATACGGCTGTGATGCTTGACCTTCGGCTCTATCGAGGTGTGTGAGTAGCTACGGCTCTTAGCGATCACGCCGCGCGAGCCATCCTCGTAGAAGCGTGCATAACGGTAGAAGTCGACCTGATATGTGTCGACCACAACTGTAGGTGGACCAGCCTCGTACGCCCAGCGTCCCGGGCCGCGCGTCACGAACGGGTAGACATAAAAGTCGCCCAACTCCGGCAGCAGGTGCCGGTTCCGCTCCACCGACTCTTCCCACAGGTCTCCCATCTCTTCCTTGGTCAGACCGGGATCGATGCGAGTGTACTTGAGCGATCGATAAAAGCGATTTAGGTGCTGCTCTTTGCGGTAGATAACGCCATTAAATGTGCGAGCAACGTCGAAGACGGTGTCAGCTACCCGGAATCCGCGATCCCGTCGGTCGATCTTTACGTCCTCCGATGGAATCCACTCGCCGTTCATATAAGCGACCAGTCCCTGTGCCATGGTTAGCCTCCTCGTGGGGTTGGCTGCCCAGTATACGGGCGCACTAGTGCTGGTAGTAGCGGGTGGCCTGGTCGACGATATCGACGCCAACCATCTCTGACCAAGCGGCCAACAGTTGACGGGTAATTGGCCCGGGGGCACCGTCCCCTATCTGTCGGCAGTCCACCCTCGTCATCGGTAACACCCCGGGGCCAGTAAAAGCGACGAACGCCTCATCCGCGGAGTAAAGATCGTACGGCTGCATCGGTTCTTCGGACGTTGGTATGTCAAGACGCCCCGCCAGGTCGAACACAGTCTCGCGCGAGACGGACTGCAGGATGGAATCGTCCGGAGGAGTGAACAGGACCCCGTCCTTTACTGCGAATATGGAATTGAATGTGCCCTCGGCAAGGTTACCTTCTCGATCGAGCAGGACAGCGAAAGCCTCAGGGTCGACATCGCTCGCCTCCAGCTCGGCCAGTTCAAAGTTGAGCCTGCTCTGGTGCTTTAGCTTGGGCTCTAGCACCTCCCCAGAGTATGAGCGAGTGCGGGTGATCACACCGTGAGCCCCGGCCTCAAAGAACGGCGCCATGCGCCAGAAGGGGACAGGGTAGGCGACGACACCGACCGAAGGTGGACCGGCGTCCGTGGCGAAGCGGCCCGGACCGCGGGTTACGAACATGTAAATCTGAAAGTCGCCGATCTCTTCGAGCCGGTCCCTGTTGCGTCCAATCGATTCCTCGACTATGGATGTGAACTCGGTCCGATCAAGCCCCGGATCGATGCGCACGTAGCTCAACGAGCGGTAGAGTCGGTCGATGTGGCGGTCGAGCCTGAAGATGCGCCCTGCGTAGGTTCTGGGAGAGTCGAACACGGCGTCTCCGAATCGAAAGCCCCGATCGTTCCAGTCGATTCTGACCTCGTCAGACGGAATCCAACGGCCGTTGAAGTAGGACGTATACATGCCGGAAGGCTAAGGGCGGTCGGGCGCAAATGCAATGCGCCTGACTTGACCGGCACCCGGCTGCGTTTATCATCTCCTGGTCGAAATGCTGCGATGGTGCGGGCTCTCAGGCCCGCGAGCCCGCAGGAGGTCTCCCTCTGCTGACACTGGTTCCCGCTGAGATCGAAAAGTACGCCACCGAGCACACCTCGGCTCTGCCGCCGCATATGGAGGAACTCGCGAGCTTCACCCGGCAGAGCCGCTCTGATGCCGCGATGCTCTCGGGCCCCATCGAGGGCACGCTCCTGCAGATTCTGGCCCTGGCGGTGGGGGCCAGGCGGATACTCGAGGTGGGCACCTTCACCGGATTCTCAGCGCAGATGATGGCCGCCGCCTTGCCTGAGGACGGCGAACTTGTCACTTGTGACACCGACGAGGAAACGGGCGCGGTGGCCAGAGACTTCATCGAGAGAGGGGACCTCGGTGGCAGGATTACCCAGCGATTCGGACCCGCGCTCGAGACGATGTCCGCACTGGAGGGGCAGTTCGATCTCGTCTTTATCGACGCGGATAAGGAAAACTACATCGAATACTACGAGCGAGCAATGGAGCTTCTGTCACCGACCGGCATCATCGCTGTCGACAACGTGCTGTGGGGCGGGCGGGTCCTGGAGCCCAAAGATAGTTCCGACAGGGCTATAGCCGCCTTAAACGAACATGTAAAGGCCGACCCTCGCGTCCGTCATGTGCTGCTTCCGGTGCGCGACGGCGTGATGTTGATCACCCCTAGCCGCTGACCGTCGACTCCTGCTCCCCTTCTGCGGGAACTGAACGGGAGTGCGTCTCCCGGCCCCTCATCCCCCTGGGGCGTTATCATTTTTGTCATGAGGGTTCACATACGAAACCCGCAGCGGCGGAAGGTCGATATCCAGGGGGTAAAGCTGGTAGACCAGTTGCTCAAGCGGCTGGAACTCAATCCCGAGTCGCACCTGGTCATAGTGAACGGAGACTTGGTCACCGGCGACCATCGCCTGTACGAAGGCGACGCCGTGGAGATCGTCTCAGCCATATCCGGAGGCTGAATGCGCTGCATTAACTGTAGTGAGCGCGCGGTCATAGACATTCGACGCCACAACTCATCATTTTGCACGCCGCACTTTCAGGCCTATTTCGACAGGCAGGTCGAGACGGCCATCCGTCGCAAGGCCATGATCCGGCCGGACGACCGCGTCCTAGTGGCCGTCTCCGGGGGCAAGGACAGCCTGGTGCTGTGGGATCTACTGGCCCGCATGGGCTACAGGACGGCCGGGCTGCACATCGAACTCGGAATCGGTGAGTACTCAGCCGGTTCGCGGAAAACGACGGCGACCTTCGCGGATGCGCGGAGCCTTGAGCTGATAGTTGTCGACCTTTCCGAGACCTACGGCATGGGGGTCCCGGAACTGGCCCTTCACACGGGCCGTGCGGCCTGCTCGGGCTGTGGCCTCAGCAAGCGCTACGTCATGAACCGTGAGGCGGCCGATCGGGGCTTCGACGTTGTCGCGACTGGACACAACCTCGACGATGAGGCGGCCACGCTCCTGGGCAACGTGCTGCGATGGCAGACGAGCTACTTGGCCAAGCAATCTCCCGTGATGGAGGAATCCCCAGTCGCGGGTACCGGCTCGGCCACCCTGGTCAAGAAGATAAAGCCCCTGTACACGCTGACCGAGAGGGAGACGGCGGCCTACGCGCTCTTGAACCGCATTGAATACGTTGTCGAGGAGTGTCCCAATGCCCTAGGCGCCACATCCCTCAAGTACAAGGAAGCGCTAGCGCGCCTCGAGCTTGACTCGCCGGGCACAAAGCACAACTTCCTGCTTCAATACTTCGAGAGGGTACAGCCCGCACTTGAGCAGACCCAATTGGATGGACACGAACTGCGCGAGTGCGTCCTGTGCGGCCAGGCGACAACCGCCGAGGTGTGTTCGTTCTGTCGCATGTGGGACCGAGCCCGCACCAACGCCGCCGAAGGTCGCTCGCCTCGGCCCGCGCGGCGGCGGCGGCGGCGGCCAGTTTCCACGACACCCGGATAGGCCCTGCACCCTGTACCCGCCGATTCTCCCGAAAGCTACTGCGCGCCCCGCCCCAAGGTGTTCTGGAGGCCGGCTCCGGAATGTCCGACCGTCCCCCATAAGAATGCGAGGGGTTGTTGCCGCGGCCATTGCCGCCACACTCGTCGCGGCCGCCTGCGCCGGCGGCGACTCGACAGTGGACGAGACGGGGCGGTGGTCGATAGTCGATGCTGGCCTTCCCGCCGCGCTGATCTCGATCTGGGGCAGCGGCACCGACAACATCTGGGCGGTCGGCGCGGACCCACGTGACGGCACCGGACCTCTGGTATTCCACTTCGACGGCGGGGACTGGACCCGGATTGAGACCGGTCGCACCGGCGACCTTTGGTGGGTGTTCGGGTTCGAAGGCGGCCCGGTATTCATGGGTGGCAAGAATGGGATGATCCTGCGTTGGCAAGGTAATCGTCTCGCCCTTATGGAAACGCCGGGGAGGGGTACTGTCTTCGGGATTTGGGGCGTATCGCCGGACGATCTGTGGGCAGTGGGCGGCAACGTCGTAGATGGCGCATTCGTGTGGCGCTACGACGGGGAGCGGTGGCGTGAGGCGGAGGGTTTTCCGGCTGACCTGGCTGAACAACACTCCATGTTCAAGGTGTGGGGGAGGTCGTCTGACGACGTCTGGGTGGTCGGCACTGGAGGCGTCGTCCTTCACTTCCGCGGCGATTCGGTGCTGCGCGAGTCCTCCGACACCACCCACACGTTGTTCACGGTCCACGGCAACTCCTCCCTAAGTGTGGCCGTCGGCGGGGCCCGCGAGGAGGGTAAGTTACTGCAGGAGGACGGCGGCGGATGGACCGATGTCACTCCACAGGGAACGCCCCACATCATCGGGGTGCACATGACCGAAACGGAAGGGTACGCCGTGGGTATAAGGGGCACCGTGGCCCGATGGGACGGTGACACGTGGAGGACGGTTCAGACGGGCGTAGAGCTTTCAGAAGCCTTCCACACCGTTTGGACCGATCCGGAGGGCGGCGTGTGGGCGGTGGGCGGCCGTGTCGTGGAGCCGCCACTGGTGGACGGGGTGATGGTCTATCGCAGCCCCTAGTGTAGATCCTACTCGGAAGAGGCCCCCTGTTCCAAAGCCTCCCAGAGCGGCCCTTCGGTGCGTTCAGCGGCGCGGTATTCCGCTGCATCGCTGGTCGGTCTAAAGCCCCAGTCCAGCCCCGGGAAGCTCAGCGCGGCCAAAAGGACTATCAGCCCCCCCACCACTCCGACTAGCCATGTCATCGATATGAAGCCGACCGTTGACCGCAGCGGCATGATCCTGGCGAGGCCCCAGAAAGTGACCGGACCGCCGGCAGCAGCGGCAAAGAGGAGGGCCGCCGCCGGCGCAACGCCCATTCCTAGCAGCAACAGCAGCGCTACCAATGGGATCTCGAACATGAGAGGTACGTTGATCAGAATTCCCAGCGTCGCCGCGATCAGCACACCCCAGGCGTGATTACCGACCAACGTTTCGACACTGTCGGGATCGATCCACTGGATCACGAGCCCACTGGCAAATCCAGCCGCCGCCATGATCGGAGCCAGCCGTACGAAATAGGTCAGGCTGGTACGCGCCCAATCGCGGAAACCCTCGCGCATCGCATCGCCCCACGGCTGCGGCAGATCCTCTCCCAGGACCATGTCCTGCAACTCGCGGGCGGCGGCTCCCGCCTCGTCCTTGGACCGCTCATCGCCCCGCCTTGCGATCCAGGCCACAGCCGGCCCAATCGCCAGTGAACTGAACACGCTCATGACGATCCGGCTACCTCCGAGGAGAGGGGCGAAAATCAGGGCGCTCATGAACAGTGCGGGCACATTCATGGTCGACGAGCCCTGCACCAGGGCGACCGTTCCCTCTATCCCGGCGCCGCTGCGCCTCAAGGCCGAAGATACGGGCACAATGCAGGCCGAACAAAGATTCATTACTGGCCCGAGGGCGGCCCCCTTGAGTGTCCTCCCCAATACGCCGCCGCCTGACCAGAGCCTCGAGCCCGGCGGAAAGAGGAAGGACTCAGCAAGGCCGGCCATCAGGAAGGCAAAGGTCATCCCGATCGTGACCAGCCGAAGGTAGGTAACCGAGAAGTCGACCCAACGGGAAACGAACGACGAGTTGGGATCTCGCTCGATGCAGAATCCCTGGAAGCACTCGACCACAGGCCCCGTGACAGCCTGTAGATCGCCCTCAACGATGTCGAGCTTGGGCAGGCGGTTGAACGAGAAGAACAGGCCCAGCACAAGGGCGATCAGCAGCAGTCCGACTAGCCGCTTTTTGGCGACGCCAGACGCTATGGTAAGTGCCGGCAGCCGGTAGCCCCTTGGCTGTAGCCTCTCCACGTTCTACCGGCCCCTGAACAGCCCGCGCAGCTTGGCGCCTAGGTCGGATTCACCGGATCGGGGCGGGAGCGCCACCCAGACAATGAAGAGTATCGTGAATACAACGCCCGGCAGCACCGCCTCCAACCACCATTCGGGCATGACCCCTCCGCTTCGCGACGGCTCGCCTTCGGTGGCCAACGAGCGGCCGAGAATTTAGGTAGATGTTACCACTACGAGGGTATGGACCCGCACCGGCCGGCGAGCGGGCCCCAAAAGGAGTCTTACAATGTTGGACACCAAGCGGCCTGGCCGCGCATTCGCCCGCTGATGGAGCCCATGAAATTTAGCCTCATATATCCCAATCAACCCGGGTTCTGCGACCCGAGCCTGGCCTCCTCTATTGCGATCGCCGCAGAGGAAGCGGGATTTTCAACGCTCCTGGTCTGGGACCACTACAGCGTCCCATGGGGTGCGGACACCGTTGACGCTTGGGCGTTCCTGTCTTTTGTGGCGGCCCACACCAAGACCATTCGGCTCGGTACCTGCGTGACCCCTATTCCATTCCGTCCACCGGCCCAGCTCGCCAAGATAGTCTCAACCGTCGACCTGTTGTCGAACGGTCGGACGATTCTGGGCGTGGGGGCGGGCTGGCATCAGCCGGAATTCGACGGATTCAGCACCTGGGACCCCGACCGAGTCAGGGTGTCAAAGACCATAGAAGGGGTCCGCCTGATCAAGCGGCTGTGGACTGAAGACAGTGTCGACTTTACCGGCAAGCATTACTCGGCCAAGGGGGCCGTGCTGGAACCCAAACCTGTCATGAAGCCTCATCCACCAATGTGGTTTGGAGTAAGGGGGCCGCGAATGCTGCGGCTCGCCGCCGAGTATGGCGAGGCCTGGATACCCACGGTGATTTCTCACGAGGAGTACTCCGAGGGCAAAAAGAGGCTCGCCGAGCTCAGGGCTTCGGCGGGAAAGCCCCCGGAGATGTACGGGGCACTCCAGGTGTTCGACCCGCCGCAAGACGCCAGCGAAGCCCTGAAGGACATCGAGGGGTTCGCCAAGGCAGGGTGCGACGAATATGGCGTAGTCTGGTCATACCCGCCCAAAGACGCACTGCGACGCATCGACTGGTTCGCCCGCGAGGTCATGGGGTACTAGGCAAGCAACTGCAGGGAGTATCGATGGTGAGCGCTGTTCTCGCCTGACCCCCTCCCATAGTAATACCACTGCGGGAAGTTAAAGTCCGCCGTAATGGATGTCGGCAATAGCAGGGCGGCGCGCAGGAAGCTCTCCAGGTCGGGCACGGCGTAAATATTGAGCTCATAGCCCCTGGAATCCAGCAGGTCGACGACGACCAGCTTGTCTGGCGTCGACCATCTGAGCGAAAAGCGGCTCAGACCCCAGCCGGCCAGTTCGTCAATCACTTCCATTGCCTGACCAGGCATCTCTCTCGCCAACGGCGACAGGAAGTCTATGGGGCACTGAAGAACCGCGTCCGGAAAGATGCGGGCCAACCTCTCGAATCCCGCCCTCCCGATCGCGTCGACATTGGCATTGAACCATAGCCGCTCGTCGAAAACCCGCTGACACAGAAACTCGACGAGGCGGTCGAGCGTGGCTCCGCCCTCCTTGACGTCCAGCTTAAGGGACTTACCCGAATGGCGGCATGCCTCCAGAACCTGTGCCAGACTGAGCTCCTCGGCATCGCCCCCGTCATGGCCGGCAGCGGGCGGGCCTATTGGATCGTGCCTCAACACCAATTCCTGGCTGTGGCCGTCGAGCCTGACGTCGCACTCTCCCCATGCCACATTGGAGGCCAGGAACTGCCTGAGGTTGACTTCGTCGTTTATGCCGTGCCAGACGAACTGCATATGTCTCGGCAGGCCGTCCTCCGTCGCCAGGTCCGCCAGATCGTACCGGTTGCCACTGGCGGAACGCTCGGGCAGACGACGCCCGCGTGACTCAAAGAGGGTGTCGGCATGAAGCAGCATGATGTCATCGGTATTTTCTGCTTCAGCCACCCGGGCAAGGTTCTCAGGCTCGTTGTCCACGAAGGCGAAGACGAAGTAGCCTGCCTGTTGAAATCTTCTGATCCCCTCAACTTTAGACTTCTCCACTTCCTTACCCCAGCCAGCCGCGTTCATATGCACCAACTCGGAGGGGAATTGAACCTTGTACTCAGCGCCGAGCCGGTTCAGCACCTCAAGCGTCTGCCCTCTCATCTCCTCGGGTCTGCCGGTATTGAGGCCTACGACCGTGTCCGGCTGGATCTGAAACCATCGGATTACCTCCATTACTCCGGCGAAGGGTCTATGAGAGGCCAGGACGGTGTCGGAGGTCCAGAGATTCGCCTTGAACCAGCCGGACAGGTAGGAGGGATCGACTGTATGGATCCTCAGGGACTGCAGCATCTGTTCGACCTTGCTCTCGTGAAAGCCGATGTCCTCTACAACCACGTGCTCAAAGTGGGATGTCCCATGCTCGAAGTCGAAACTGCGCAGGAGTTGTAGGACGGCGTGGCGCATGTCGAGTATGGTGCCGTCGATATCGAATGCCACCAGCAGCCTGCCTTCAGGCCTGCGTTCCCTGGCCCGGCGGTAGTGAACCGCGAGCCTGTGCATCCAATTTGCACCTTTTCCGTTAGAGCCGGCCATAGTGTGTTCCATGTCTTCAAAGGTAGCAACGACCGTTGACCCGGCGGGTTAACCCGGCACGAAAATCGCATTAAATGGCGGTTAATCGACGCTTGAATGCCATTTAACGGCACGTTAAACACTCTTCGGTACTCTCGCCGTGGCGAGGCTCCGCGACCGAATATCAGCCCGGCGGAGGCTCGAGCATCGACGGGAGGTTTCGCTCTTGCGGCTGGGTGCATATTCTCGGGGAGTACCGATGGTGTCCCGGTCGGGCATTGTGCCCCACTGGCGCGAGCTCGACCCGCAAAAGAGGGGCGAGACTACGCTGGCGCTTCGGTCCTGTCCACGGTGCGGTGGCGATCTGAGGAAGAGCGTGGATTGGTACGGAGACTTTGAGCACTGCATGCAGTGCGGTTACTATCCGCCACCCATATCCCTGACGCCCATCCCCAATTAGCCCTCATCCGTCCCCGCCGCGGCATCCAAGACCGCACCTCGGGTGCGGCCACGCTACGCTCAGGTTGAACGGTCGCGGTCTTCAATGGAGTCGAGAAGGGCGTTGACCCGACCTCTGATTAGATTGGCCAGCACCCTCACTTCATAGATGGGCCTGCCCTGGGGGTCCGGCAGACCCCAATCCTCCACCTCGTCGAACCCGACCGACGGGCACAGGGATGGCTCTACGGAGCATCCCATCGTGATGACCCGCTCAGCATTCATGGCCATCTCATCGGTCAACTGCTTTGGGCGCTCATCCGCAGAAAGGCCATAGTCCGACAGGACCCGGACAACCGAGGTATTGACCTCTGCGGCGGGATGGGTACCCGCCGAATCCGCCCTTGCCACAATCCCTCGCGCGGCAGCGAAATGATTGAAGAAGGCTTTAGCCATCTGGCTGCGTCCAGAATTGTGGACGCACACAAAAAGAGCGGCGACTCCTTTCACTGGTCTGGGTCCAAAAGGAGTCGCCGCCCGGATGCTGGAGTTAGATGGCTTCTCTGTCTATTGCGCGGCCTGCACCAGGATCAAATTCGCTCTGTACTCGGCCTCCTGAAGCCGGACATAGCCGACCTCGGCAACCAGTTCAGCGGCGTTGACCATGTAAAAGTCCACGAATGCCTTAACTTCAGGCTTGGCCAGCGCCGCAGTGTTGACGTAGATAAACAGCGGCCTGGAAAGAGGCTGGTATTGCCCGGACTCGATTGTCGCCGGCGTCGGCGTCACACAGCCGCCGCCGGCATCGATTGCAACCAGCTTGAGCTTGTCGGGATTCTCCGCGTAGTAGGCATATCCGAAGAAGCCCAGGGCAGTCCTGTCGCCGTTGATGCCGACCACAAGCACATTGTCGTCCTCAGAGGCGACAAAGTCTGATCGCGCCGCCTGCGCCTCACCCACGATCTCCTCGGTGAAGTAGTCGAATGTGCCGGAGTCCGTTCCGGGACCGTACAACCTTATCCCCTGGTCCGGGAAGCCGGGCCTGACCTGAGACCAGTTTTCGACAGTGCTCCCGGGCTCCCAGATCGTCTTCAATTCCTCGACGGTAAGACAGTCAACGAAGTCGTTGCTCGGGTTGACCATGACAGACAGACCATCGATCCCGACCCGCAGCTCAAGGAACTCGATGCCGTTCTCCGCTGCGGCAGCACGCTCTGAGTCCTTGATGGGACGAGACGCGTTGGAAACTTCGGTTTCCCCGACTGTGAAGCGCTTAAAGCCACCGCCGGTCCCCGATACGCCAACATTGACCTGAACATTCGGGTTGTCCTTGCGGAACTCCTCTGCGACCGCCTCGGTTACCGGGAACACGGTCGAGGAGCCGTCGATCTCTATAGTGCCGACCAGCCCCGCAGCCGCCTTGGCCGAGTTGTATGCGGTCACGGCACCGGTACGTAGCGCGGCGACGTTCACCGCGTATTCGAGTTCCGAAATCCGGACGTAGCCGACCTCGGCAACCAGTTCAGCGGCGTGCTCCATGTAAAAGTCCACGAATGCCGCCACCTCGGGGCGCTTGTAGGCTTCGGCGTTCACGTAGATGAACAGCGGCCTTGAGAGCGGCTTATATGCTCCGGACTCGATCGTCTCCGGGGTGGGTGCCACACAACCCTGGCCCTCATCAATCCCGACGATCTTCAGCTTGTCCGCATTCTCGGCGTAGTAGGCGTACCCGAAAAAGCCCAGGGCGTCCTTGTCACCGTTGACGCCGACGACAAGCACATTGTCGTCTTCGGAGGCCACAAAGTCCGACCGCGCCGCCTGCGCCTCACCGACGATCTCCTCGGTGAAGTAGTCGAACGTGCCGGAGTCCGTTCCGGGACCGTACAACCTTATCCTCTGGTTCGGAAAGCCAGTCCTGACCTGCGACCAGTTATCGACTGTGCTTCCCGGCTCCCATATCGCCTTTAGCTCCTCGACCGTAAGGCAGTCGACGAAATCGTTCCTCGGGTTGACGATGACCGACAGCCCGTCGATCCCGACTCGCAGCTGGTAGTACTCTACGCCGTTGCCCTCGGCAGCGTCGGACTCTGAATCCTTGATCGGCCGGGAGGCATTGGAGACGTCAGTCTCCCCGACCGTAAAGCGCTTAAAGCCACCGCCGGTTCCAGACACACCAACATTGACCTGAACCTTGGGATGTAGCTTGCGGAACTCCTCTGCGACCGCCTCGGTCACCGGGAACACCGTCGACGAACCGTCGATCTCTATGGTGCCGGTCAGTTCAGCGAGGGCCAACGGGGTAGGCGTGACCTCGACTATCCGCTCCACTTCCTTGGGTACCTCCACCACCTTCTCTACCTCCACCACTCTCTCCACCTCGACGGGAACTTCCTTAACGACCTCGACCGTCTCGACGACGGTCACCGTCGAGGGGTCTCCATCGCCGCCGCAGGCGGCGGCGACCACGGCCAGTACCACGGCCAGGAGGGCGACCGCGCCCCAACTCTTGCTCTTGATCAACTGTGTCATCCTTCCTCCGGCGTCGTTTGCTCCTAAGATTCCGGCCGCGTAGGCCCAGACGAAACGAGCAACGTCGACACCACACTAGAGAGGCAGGATTAATCGGCGGTCAAACGAGCATTAAGGCTGTCTTAATTTAGAGTTATGAGGCCGTTAAAGGTGCATCTCGCTCTGTTAGATTAGTTTGATCCATGTCCCTTAAGACCGGCCCTGGAGGCCGCGACGTCATCGTCCTCGGTGGCGGCGTAATCGGCTGCGCGATCGCTTTCTTCCTCGCAAAGAGAGGCGTTCGCCCGCTCTTGCTTGAGCGCGGCCAACTCGGGTCTGAGGCCACTCAGGCCGCATCTGGCGTCGTTCTGCCCCACCCCGGAGGGGAGACGCTTGACCGGCTGGCCAACGAGAGCTTCCGCATGTTCCCGACACTCGTCGACGAGCTAAGGGATCTCAGCGGAATCGACCCGGAATACGAGCGGACCGGGCGCATAGACGCGGCGCTCAACGAGTGGGAGGCCGAATCGCTCAAGGGGTCCAGTCATCGCTACGCGCAGGCCGGAATCGGAGTTGAGTGGCTTGGTAGAGAGGCCATCAGGCAAGTCGAGCCCCTGATCAGTCCCTCCGTTACCGGTGGACTGTACGTACCGGAGTCCGCCTGTGTGTCTGGCGGACTGCTTGCAAGTGCGTTCGCGGGGGCGGCCAGCGCGCTGGGGGCCGAAGTGCGATCCAATCTCGGCGAGGTATCCCTGGTCACAAGCGGCGGCGCAGTAAGCGGCGTGCGCGCGTCCCACGGCATGGAGCTGGCGGCAGAAACCGTCGTTCTGGCCGCGGGCTCCTGGAGCGGACAAATCGCGGCCTCAGCCGGGGTGGGTCTAGTGACCGTCCCCGTGCGGGGTCAGAACCTTAGGCTGCGAATGCCGGCGGGACTGCGCCTTTCCACCAACATCTACGGCGACGAGACTATACTTGTCCCGCGCCCGGACGGCAGGATAATAGCCGGGGTAACGATCGAGTCGGTCGGCTTCGACAGCCGGGCCACCACGGAGGGGATTCGCTCGATCATGGAGCGGTCCACTGAGCTGGTACCGGCCCTGGCAGATGCCGTGGTGGAGCAGGCCTACGCCGGGCTCAGGCCGGCGAGCACGGACGGCCTGCCGGTGATCGGCCGCCCTGGCGGCGTTGGCGGCCTGGTTGTTGCCACTGCCCACTACAGGATGGGTATCGCTCTGAGCCCGATTACGGGCAGGTTGGTAGCCGACCATATCACCGACGCAACCGAGCTGCCGCATGAGTTCAGACCGGACAGGGGGATCAACGGTGGCTAGCAGCAAGAGGAGAGTAGACGGCAAGGTCGCCCTGATCAGCGGTGCGGCAAAAGGCGTTTCGGGCCGGCTCATGGGCTTTGGAGGCGCGTCCGCACGTCTTCTGGCGGAACACGGGGCCTGCGTTGTCGTCGGGGACATAGACGAGGACAGCGGGCAGGTCACGGCCTCTCAGATACGTGAGCGCGGGGGCAGGGCCACCTTCGTGCCCCTGGACGTCACCTCGGAGGAGGACTGGAGGAACGCCGTTCGCACCGCGGTCGACACGTTCGGCGGCCTCGATGTGCTGGTCAACAGTGCCGGCACGACCGCACCGGGCACGGTAGCAGACACCACCATCGAGATGTGGCAGGGTCAACTGGACATTCATGGCAAGGGCGCCTTCCTCGGCATCAAGCACTCGGTGCCGGAAATGCGTAAGCGCGGCGGCGGATCGATAATCAACCTGTCCTCGACCGATGGGATGGTAGGCGGCGGATTCTCAGCCGCCTACTCGGCCGCCAAGGGCGCAAACTGGCTGCTGTCCAAGACCGCGGCGGTTCAGTACGCCCCGGAACAGATAAGGGTGAACTCGCTGCACCCAGGAGAGTTGGATACTCCCCTGGCGCGATCCGCGATGCAGGAGGCGTTGACCAACGATCCCGACTATCAGGATCCCAGACTCGGGTGGATACCGCTAGGTCGGCTGGGAACGGCGATGGACGTTGCCTACCTCATCCTGTACCTGGCATCAGACGAATCATCGTACGTGACGGGCTCAGAATTCGTGATTGACGGTGGCATGATGGCCCGGGGAGCACCAAGCCAGACCTGAGCCCCATCGCAGGCCTTAGCCACCCCCGCAAGGGTGGAATAGGCGTTAGCTCAGGTAGTGCTTTGGAATCTCTGCACCAGCCGTGTACTCAAGCGCCCCAAGCTTGACCATCTGGTACACGTTGATCCGAAAGTCCGGGTTCACGCACGCGTGAATATAGGCGTCCTCGGGCGTAAACCCATAGTCTTCTACCAGCCAGGCCATCAGGTCCTGAACTGCACCGTGCACGGCGTCCTCCAGCGGCCTGAAAGAGTATACAGACACCAGCGATTCCGGCTTTTCCAGCCGGATGAAGGGGATCCGCTTGCCTTTGATCACCCGGCAGGAGGCGGTCACCGTAGAAGCGGTCTCGTCTGCGGCGCCGTAGTATTCGGTGTCGCCCTGTGAGCCATGCACATCGCCCACGTATAGCAGGGCTCCCTGATGGAAGACGTTGAGCATCACCTTGGTGCGCTCCTTTACGTCACGCATATCAAGGTTGCCGCCCCAGGGACCCTGGCCGATAGTGCTGGACTCCACCTCTCGGTCCGGCGCAACGCCGATCGTTCCGATCATTGGAGACAGGTCCCAGGAGTGTCGATTATTCAGCACGCCTCGGCCATCGCGCGTGGTGCCAGACGGCCCGGGCTCGTGCCTGATCATGTGGATCTGGCCCTTGGACAACTCCTTCCACTTGATCGAGTCGCCCAGCGGCCCTATGTCGCTGGCGAACATGGTCCAGCCGTAATCCATGGGCTCTATGGCCTCGATGGTGACCTCCAACAGGTCTCCCGGGTCAGCTCCCTCAACGAATACCGGGCCGGCTATGGGATTGCCCTTTACCGGCGTTGAAAGCCACTCAGACGACGAGCGTACCTTCCAGTAATCTGCCTCCGACTCGATCAGGCCAGAGGCCGCGTCCCAGGTCTCCAGCTGGAACGATTCTCCCTGGCCGACACGAATCAGCGGCTCGTCTCGCCAGTTGAACTCGTACTTTAGGGCCTGGTCCCTAGTTATTCGCTGCATCACGCACCTCGCTGGACATGGTGTGCTTGAGCCTGACTAGCCTACTTCGGCACCTGTGGCGGGCGAAAAGACGCGGTCGCGATACCTTCTAAGCTCGGCGATGCTCTCGAGCACATCATCCCGGGCCAGATGGGCTTCGGGCTTGCTCGATGGGCTGGCCTCCCCCGGATACCATCGTCTCACCAGTTCCTTCAGAGTCGATACGTCGACGATGCGGTAATGGAAGTAGGCTTCCAGGTCCGGCATCTCCCGGCGCAAGAACCGGCGGTCATGGTGGACCGAGTTGCCGCACAGCGGGGAGGCGCCGGACGGTATCCAATCTCTGAGAAAGTCCAGGGTCTGACGCTGTGCATCCGCAACGTCCATGTTGGACTCACGGACCCTGTCGAGCAGGCCAGAGGCCCCGTGAGTACGGGCGCTCCATGCCTCCATGCTGGCCATCTCCTCCTTGGAGCGCCTGAGAGCCAGGTTGGGTCCCTCGGCCAGGATGTTGAGGTCGGGGTCGGTCACGACGGTTGCGATCTCGATGATGACATGTCGATCCGGATTTAGCCCGGTCATCTCCAGATCAATCCAGGCCAGGTTCAGCGCACTCTTGCGACTCACTTGCCCGAGCACCCTAGGCTCAAGATGAATCCTATCTCTCCAGAGACGCGACTGGCGTTCGGCCGAGCGATGATCACGCCTGCCACCGATCCGTCGACCCTGGAGAGATTCGCTTTCCACTGCAGCACAACCCCTTCAACGGGGAGGCCCTCGGTGGTGAAGTGCACCTCATCGTACTTGAGCAATCGGCGAACCGTGACCGAGTCACCCCCCCAGCGATGCGATCCCGCCACGGGCTCAGCCAGGTCGACCGAGACCGACGGCGCGGACAGATCCACTCCTAGGCTGATCCCCACGGCCTTATCTGTTCCTGGCACCCTTACCGAGCCAGTGTAAAGCTCTGGTCCCATCGTGGCTTGAACATCGCTGCTCATCGGCCCTCCTAATGTGGGTTTCGGCCCCCTGGCCCCTCCTCGACATTGGAGCAAATATACCGCAACCGGAGGTCGAGTCGCGGGTCACTCAATCCTCCTGTAGCCAAATCCGGAGAACGACTGGCCCAAGTGACGCTGGTACCATGACTGCCCGTGGCATCCATGCGGCAAGGGTTGCGCCCAATACGCCTCCACAGGGGCTGGCTGGTTGCGTCCGCCGCTTTCCTGGTCGCCACGGTGTCGATCGGCTCGTACCAGTACATCTTCGGCCTGTTCGTTGAGCCGCTTGAAGAGAGCTTCGGCTGGTCTCGCACCCAGATAAGCGCCTCTCTTTCCTTCGTAGCCGTCGGCACCCTGACCGGGCCTGTGGTGGGGCGGATGCTGGACCGGTACGGAGCGAAGCCGGTGATGCTTGTCTCCGTCGCCTTAACCGGCATGAGCTTCGTGCTGCGACCCTTGATGACCGAGCTCTGGCACCTTTACGCGTTAAGCGCCCTGCAGTTCGTCGCCTTCAATGGAACGGTGATGCTGCCCGCCGGACGACTGGTGGGCATCTGGTTCCGAAAGGGCCGCGGCCGTGCGCTCGGCCTTACCATGATGGGCAACAACTTCGGTGGCCTGGCCCTAACCCCGCTCATTGGCCTGGTACTGGTCGCCTCCTCCTGGCAGACGGCGTACTACGTCGTTGCGGGACTGTTTCTGGCGGTCATGCTGTACACGCTGGCCTTCGTGGATGAGAACGCGCCTGCCGAGCCAGCCCCGGACGGCTCCGGCCGCCGCTCGGCAAGGCGGAACCGGCCCCAATTGGCCGGTGCGACCATGCATGAAGCGCTGCGCTCCCGCAACTTCTATCTGCTGGCGGTCATTACGCCTATAGGCTCGCTGGCTTTCGCGGTATTGCTGCCTCATCTGATAGCCAATCTGACACACGCTGGCATTTCTCTGCGAACGGCATCGGGTGCCCTCAGTCTGCTTGCCGCCTCCGGCATGGTCGGCAAGGTGGTCTTTAGTACTTTGGGCGAGAAGATCACCGGTCGATGGGCCCTGTCAATCAGCTTCTCGGTGACCATCGTGGGCATCGTGATGATGATGGATCCCGGGTCTCTCCCCCTGGTCTGGATTTCATCAGCCCTGTTCGGCTTCGGCATGGGCGCCTTTGGCCCTCTCTACACCATGGTCGTACAGGATAATTTCGGACTGCGCAGTTACGGTGCCATATCGGGCCTCCTCAGCCTTACCTCGGGACTGACATTCGCCATGGGCCCAATCATCGGCGGCCTCGCATACGACCTGGCCGATACATATCGGCCCGTCTTCATCGGTGTGGCCGCGGTAATCGGCGTCGGCTTGTTGATGCTCACGCAGGTCAGACCACCGTCCCGGGGGTTCTAGCGATCCGTTATCAAGCAGCCAGGGTGGATTGAGACCCGATGGATCTGCTGTCTCCCATAAGTGTTTCCGTCTCCGTTGCGGCCATGTTCCTCGGCGGAGCGGCTGCGGGTGCTGCCGGCTTCGGCATGGGCATGGTCGCCCTTCCCTTCATGCTCCTTGTGCTCGATCCTGTCACGGCGGTGCTGGCCCTCAACACGACTCAAGTACTGCTCTTTTTGATGATCCTGCGGCACACCCGGTCCCATGTACAGACCAGTGAGGCCAAGCCGATGGCGCTACTTGGAGTGGCTGGCGCCGCTGTGGGCGTGTTCGCCTTGACCGCCTCAGCCGAGGCGGCCATTCGCCTGACGGCGGTATCGGTGATCCTGGTCCTGTCGGTTATGACCGCGGCCGCCCCAGCACTCAGATTTCGGGTGCCTTCACGGGTTGGCCCGCCCCTGGGCTTTGCGGCAGCCGTTCTTCTCGGCGCCATGGCGATCGGCGGGCCTTTAATGGCTCTTTATGCGCTGGGGCGAGGGTGGGGCAAAAGCTCGGTGCGAGGCACGCTGGCCCTCTACTTCCTAGCGATTACGGCGGTACTGGCTGTCGGATACGCGGCGGCCGAACTGTACTCCGCAGAGCGCTGGGTGTTCATAGGCATCGCCCAAGGACCGGTACTTGTCGGCGCGTTGGTCGGCACCCGCCTGGCGCGGCTTATGAGCGAGCACATCTTCCGGAAATCGGTCCTGGCCTTGATCATCGCCTCCAGCCTGGCGGTGCTGGTGAGAGAACTGGCCGCCTGAGGCGGCCGCCTATTTCCTCCCGGCCATGGTCGGACTGCCCGGGCGGGGTATCAACTCGGCCGAGGCGTCACGCGACACCGTCGGACCAATGACCATCTCTGTCACCGTGGCCCTGGCTGGCAGAGTGCAGGCAAAGACGACGGCCGCGGCGATGTCTTCAGGCTGGCACATCGTTCGGCGGGCGGTCTCGTCGGGTGGCCTGCTCCGATATTCCAGTATCGGCGTCACCACCTCTCCCGGACTGATAACACAGGCCCGGATTCCGGTGTGCTGGAGTTCGTCGCCCAGGAATTCCGTGAAGTTGTTTACGCCGGCCTTGGCTGCGGCGTATGCGACACCGGACATCATCCCCGGCCATAACGCAGCATTTGACGACACGTTCACGATGGTCCCGTCTCCCCGTTCCAGCATGGCAGGCAGCACGGCCTTGGTGCAGAAGATGGTCCCCGTGAGGTTGATGGCGATCAGCTGTTCGATCTCCTCGTGTGTCGTGTCGATGGTGCCACGGTGGGGGACGTTGGCTCCCGCATTGTTGACGAGCACGTCGACCCGACCCCAGCGGTCGACCACGTCGGTGACCGCTGCGTTGACCGCCTCGTAGTCCGAGACGTCCATCGTGTAGGCACGAGCCTCGCCAGGGGCCGACGACGTTTCGGCCACGACCGCATCCAGCTTGGCCGGTGTCCTTCCCGCGACCGCCACTTTCGCCCCCATGTCCGCCATTTCACGGACAATGGCGCGGCCAATGCCGCTTCCGCCACCCGTAACTATGCATACCTTCCCGCTTAACGCTGTCATAGGCGCCTCCCTTTGCGAGTGCCGCCCATTGAACCCGATGCAAGACGCCGGGGCAAACGGGTTGACTGAGCAGGACGTCGAGTGCAAGGCTCTCAACCGCCCGGTGCAGGCGCCGGAGGGTACAGCCACATCCACTGCGGGTAGACACCGCTCTTAGAAAGGGTCGCATTGAACGAGATTGACATCGCCTTCGCCCCGGCCAGCGAGCAGGCCAGGTTGATCCGCCGGAAGAGCATTTCGCCGGTCGAGCTGGTCGACCTTTGCTACTCCCGGATCGATCGGATAAACCCTGAGCTGAACGCCCTGCTAGCCCTGGATGAAGATCGAGCCAGGGCTGCGGCCGAACGTGCTGAGACGGCGATAGCCAGTGGCGAGCCGCTCGGGCCACTCCACGGAATTCCGGTCGGCATCAAAGACAACGAGATGACCGAGGGCATAGAGTCGACCTGGGGGTCGCTCTGGATGAAGGGCCACGTGCCAGCGGAAGACTCGGTTGTAGTCGAGCGGCTGAAGTCGGCGGGCGCGATCGTTCTGGGCAAAACGAACATGCCGGACTGGGGACTGATGATTCACTCGGAGAATCGACTCGGCGACCATGCCCGCAACCCGTGGGATCCCGGCCGAACAGCTGGAGGTTCCAGCTCAGGATCGGCCGCCGGAGTCGCGGCGGGGCTTTTCGCGCTCGCCTCTGGCACCGACGGCGGCGGCTCCATCCGGGCGCCGGCAAGCTTCTGTGGAGTGTTCGGAATCCGGCCGACCCTGGGGCGCGTGCCCAGATACGCCGGTTCGGGTGCCCGTTATGTCGTCAATCAGTTCAGCCAGCCCGGTCCCATCACACGCACGGTGGACGACGCTGCGCTGATGCTTAACGTCATCGCCGGCTTCGATATGCGTGACCCGGACGCCTCAAGGCTCGCGGTCCCCGACTACAGCTGCGGGATGGCAGGAGATCCCATCGGGCTGCGGGTGGCATACAGCCCGGACTTCGGCTACGCCAGGGTCGACGAGGAGGTCGCTGCCGCCGTAGAGGGCGCCGTACGCACGATTGAAGACATCGGGGGCACCGTCGAGTTGTACGATCTCGATTGCTCCCTAGCGTTCGAAGCCTACTGGCCCATGATCTGCGCCAATCAGTACGCAGGCGCCAACGGCAGGTTTGAGTCGAGAGGGGACGAGTTGAGCCCGGAGGCCTTTCGAGCCTACGAATACGGAGCGAGAATAACCGGGCGCGAATACGCCATCTCGCTTGGCGAACTAGATCATCTCAGGGCCAGGTTCGACGACCTTTTCGACCGCTACGACCTGCTGGTTTCCCCTACGATGCCAACCACGGCCTTTCTTGCGGGGGAGCCTCTTGTATCGGTGCGTCCTCCTCACGACAGGCGCATGTGGGGGTTCCCAGCCCATTCACCGTTCACCTTCCCGATAAACGCCATCGGCCATCCGGGTTGCAGCGTTCCCTGCGGCTTCGATTCCAGGGGGCTCCCCATAGGCCTGCACATCGTCGGCCGTCGATTCGAAGAGCGTACCGTTCTGGCTCTGGCCTCAGCGTTCGAGCGAGCCTGTCCCTGGTCGGACGCAAGGCCTGTGGTCGCTTAGTGTGGCCTAAGGCCGCACGAGCATCTTGATCTCGTCGGTCGGCTTCTGCAGCCCGTCGAATGCTCCCTGTATCTCACTCAAGGGCACTATGCTTCCATCGGTCAGCATGGGTTCGGTTCGCACCAACCCGCGCTCTAGCAGGTCGAGCGCGATGTTCCAGTGCCGAGGATGGTGCTGCAGGCTGGTGGTCAACTGCACGTCCCGACTGATCCAATCGACAGGCAGCACCTCGTTTGGCTCCCACGACAGCGCCACGAGCGCCACCCGGCCGCCCTTGCGAACAGTGCACAGAGCCTGGTGGAGAGTGTCCTTTGTACCGGCACACTCAAAGACCACGTCGGGCCCAATGCCTCCGGTCAATGCGGCCATCTCGGCTTCAACGTCCTTCTGCGTGGGATCTATGACCGCGTCGGCTCCCAGTGTTTTGGCCGCCTTGGCGCGTGCCGGCGCCGGCTCCGAAACTATTACGCTAGTCGCTCCGGACAACCTCGCCGCCTGCATGCAGAACAGCCCTATGGGACCGGCTCCAAGGACGCCCACTGCATCGCCGAGCCTGATGCCTGAAGGGCGCACAGCATCTATGGCCGTCGTCAAAGGTTCGGCCATCGCGCCTGCGACCGCCGAGACCCCCTCAGGCCTACGAAGGGGCTTCCAAGACTCCATCACGGTGTATTCAGCGTAGGCGCCGTCGAAAGACGTCATCGCCGTCCAGCCCATGGTACGGAAATTGAATCGGGGTTCGTCATCTATCGGATCCGGGGTGCCGGCAGGAGTCACTCCCCCGCCGGCCACTACCGGGTCGCCGATCCGCCATCCGGTGACCCCCTTTCCCAGTTCCGCGATATGGCCGGTGAACTCGTGACCCAGGACAGTGCCGGCGGGCACGGTGTCATACATGAACCCGTGGACGTCGGTGCCGCATATGCCGCAGTAGTCGACCTTGACGAGCACCTCGCCCTCGCCGGGTTCCGGCACAGGGACGTCCCTTAACTCGAACACCTTCTCGCCCGCGTAAACGGCTTGCTTCATCTGCACAGAGCCTCCAGGCTTAGATTCGCGCGCCCACCACTGGCTGACCTGGGCGCTCCCAGGTGCCCTACTTGAAGGACAGCGCGCGGGCCGGGTTCTCGATCAAGATCGCGTCGATCTGTTCCTGGGTAAAGCCCCTGCCTTTCAGGCGCGGCGCAATGTTCTCCAAGATATGGGCGTATCCCTTGCCCCCGTATCGACTCAGTTGCCGACCCTGACAGACGTCCTGGCCCACCAGGATCTGGGACAGGTGACCGTTGCCCACCAAGAACTCCAGCGCCTCGATTCGCTGGGCGTCGCTCTTCATCTCCGGATACTGGCCCATGTAGTACAGGCTTGTGTCCTCAAATCCGAACAGGTCATGCTCCATGTAGCAGCCCGTAGCGGCGAGCTCGGCCATTTTGCCCAGGTCCTTCAAAGCAAAGTCCAGGTGGCCCATGATTACGTTTTGGGGGTCGGCACCGGACTCCACCAGAACGTCCATTATCTGCATGCAGGAGTCGTCGTCAGCCCCTGGATGTATGGAGATGGGGCAGCCCGTTTCCGCCTGAGCCCTGGCCGCGGCGCGCAGTGCCTTTCGCTCGTTCTCAGACAGCGGATGGACGTTGCCCAACTCGCCGATGACCCCGCTCCTGACACCGGTGTCCCCCACACCGACCGACACGTCGCGGACGATCCGGTCCCTAATCTCGTCCTCGGTCAACGTGTCCATGTCGGGGGGATGCGCCAGCGGTACGTAGTGACCGGCTCCCATGATCACGTTCAGGCCCGTGGCTCGTGAAATGCGCTGCAGTGCCAGGGGGTCGCGTGCGAGGTCAAAGTCGGTTGTATCGACTATCCCGCCCCCGCCCGCATACACGTACCTGAGCGCCTCAGCAACCGACACCCTCTCGTCGTAATAGCGCAGGTTGGCCTTGTTCAGTGCCCAGATCGTCCCCATTTTGCCCAGGATGTCCATGGTGATGGGTCGGTCGGCGTAGTACCTGAGACTGGCCTCCTCCGCGACATGGAAGTAGGGCATCAGGTCGATCAGAAGATGCTCATGCGTCATGGTGACGCCCAACTGCTCCGGCTCGATTGGCCCGAGAACGGTCTGGATCTTTCCTTTCATCTCACTCATCGGTCAGCCTCTCTCCATTCCTTTTCAAGTTCCAGATACTTGTGGTGCCATGGCCGGGCCCGCTCAAAGGCGGCGCTGACCGCCAGCAAGGTCTCGTCAGCGTACCGACGGCCGATAATCTGCATTCCAATGGGTAAGTTGTCCTCGGTAAAGCCGGCCGGAATCGATGCCGCAGGGTTACCCGTGAAATTAATCGGATATGTCATGCACCAGCCTATACAGCGTTCGACCTCCTCGCCGTTAACCTCGGCCGGACCGAGCGTGTCACCATCTGAAGTGTTCTCCACCGGCGGGACAGTGAGAGTGGGAGTAACCAGCACGTCGTAGTCGTCAAGGACATCTTGGATGGGATCGTAGACCTTGGTCCGCAGCAATTCGCCCGCCCTCTGGTCCCAGCCCGACATCGATTTTCCGATCTCCAGCGTCTCTGCAAAGGTGGGCGTCAGCTGGCCATTGTGTTCACCCAGCAGGTCGATTCCCAGCGGCTTTACCGCGTGAGCCAACTCAAGGTTCAGGAGGGCAGTCTGACGGATCCACAGGGCCGATAATTCCTGCTGCGTGGCATCGATCTCGATTTTCACCTCCTCCACGTCCATCCCCATCTCCTCGAAGGCCGGGAGGGCCGACCGCACTACTTCCGCCACTCGACGGTCCACCGGGAAGATGCCGAAGTCCGGACTGTATGCGACCTTGAGGCCTTGCACCGCGCGGCGTGTGGCGGCCAAATAGTCGATGCCCTGATCAGGCAGCGACATTGGGTCCCGCGCATCATGGCGCCCCATCACCGACATCATCAACGCCGCATCTTCAACTGTACGAGTGATAGGTCCGGCGAAGATGAAGGGCGCAAGCGACATGAAGGCGTTGGGCCGGGCGACGAAGGGCACGCGTCCGTACGAAGCCTTGTAGCCATAAGCCCCGGACCAGGAAGCTGGTATTCGGATCGAGCCACCCCCGTCAGAGCCTTGCGACAATGGAGCCAAGCCGGCCACCACAGCGGCCGCGCTGCCGCCGGAGGACCCTCCGGCATTGCGGCCGATGGCGAAAGGCGTGCTGGTCGGGCCGAATAGATAGTTGTCGGTCGTACCCTTGTGGCCGATCTCGGGGGAGTTGGTCAATCCCAATGATATTGCGCCGGCGTCCTCCAGATGGGCCACGTACGTCGTCGTCTGCTCGGTCACAAAATTCTTGAACGGTACCGAGCCGGATGTGGCGGGCACGCCAGGCTTCAGGGTCAACAGATCCTTCAACGCAACAGGCAGCCCGTGCAGGGGTCCAAGCGCCTCACCTGCCATCACGGCCTGCTCAGCCCACCTGGCGCGCTCGCGCGCCTCATCATCCAGCATGGTCACGTAGGCGTTGAAGAGCGGATTGAGCTTCTCAATGCGTCCCAGGAAGTAGTCCACCACCTCGACCGGAGAAAGATCGCGGCGGCGTATCCTGCCAGCCAGCTCCACTGCGCTCATGTAAGCAAGGTCGTCGCTCATGGCCTACTCCTTGGGCGGACGCGCGAACCCGGCCGCCGCAGAACTTGGCGACATGTTAACCCAGCCCGCTTGCCCGGCCGGCCCCAGGGCAGATGCAAAACGCCCGTCGACCCGACAACACCTAGGGTGGGTAGTGTTCCTTCCACCAGCGAGCGATGTCGACTCGCCGGGCAAACCATACGTTCGGCTGGCCGGTCGCATACTCCAGGAACCTGCGCAGGGCGACCATTCGCGCCGGTCGTCCGACGATGCGGCAGTGCAGCCCTATAGACATCATCTTCGGGTGAGTCTCACCCTCTTCGTACAGTAGGTCAAACGTGTTGCGCATCGTCTGCTCAAAGTCGCTCGGGCTGATCATGCCCCCCCGCCAGAACTTGGTGTCGTTGACCTCAAGGGAGTAGGGGACCACCAGCCAGTCACGACCGCCCACCTTGGTGTAATAGGGCAGGTCATCGTCGTAGGCGCAACTGTCATATTCAAAGCCTCCCTCTTCGGCTACCAGTGCCCGTGTGTTGACACTGGGTCCATAGCGGACGTACCAGCCCAGGGGCCGCTGTCCAGTCGTACGAAGCAGGGATTCAACTGTGCTGCGAATGGCCTCACGTTCCTGCTCGCGGTCCATCCGAAAGTACTCTTCCCACCGGTAGCCATGTCCAAAGACCTCATGCCCCCGGCGGACGATCTCCGGGCCCACGAGGGGGTTGCGCTCCAGCGCCAGAGCACAGCAGTAGAAGGTAGCGGGGATCCCAAACATGTCCAGCGTTCGGAGGATGCGCCAAACCCCAGCGCGGCTACCGTACTGAAAGAAAGACTCGTTGGCCAGGTCCCGCTCGGCCGATGGCACAGGAGACGCGACCTCGCTGTTGATCTCGTGGTGGGGATCGCCATCGAGTAGAGAGTACTCAGCGCCCTCCTCGTAGTTCACGACTACCGAGACTGCTATGCGTGCACCGTTGGGCCAGACAACCCTGGGAGGAGTGGGTCCGTAGCCGATCAAGTCACGTTCCGGTCCAACCATGGCAAGCTCCAACACCAAGACTCTCCGGCGTCGATCGCATCACCGCGTTCGACGGGCCGATATGACGGCCACGATATCAGCCTGGACCTGATCGGAAGTCGGGACCATCAAACCGGTGCCCTGTGCGAATCACCAGCCGCCGGAGGCCAGGCGGTACAGCGCGCCAGCAACGCCCCCTGCCAGCACCGGCCAGACGGCGTTGACCCTGGTTCGGAACACCACCACAGCCGCGACTACCACGGTGGCGATCGTAAACGGATCGATGATGGAGACCAGGGCGAGCTGATATGTCACCGCTCCCATCAGGCCCAGGGATGCAGCGTTGATCCAGTCCAGGGCTGACCGGGCGGGTCCTGACTCCCTGGCAAACGGAAGGATGCGGGCAAGTAATGCGACAAATGCGAATGAAGGCAGGAATATGGCCACGGTCGCCAGCGCCGCCGCCGGCAACCCGCCCACCACGTAACCTATGAATGTCGCGGTAGTAAATACCGGTCCCGGAGTGACCTGTCCGACAGCCACCGCATCCAGCAACTGCTGCTCCGTGATCCATCCGAGTCTTTCCACGAAGTCCCCGCGCAGGAATGCCAGGAGCACATAGCCACTGCCATACAGGACGGCCCCGATCTTCAGGAAGCTGAGAAACAGCGTTCCGGCCCCATACCCCGACATCCCCTCCAGTTGACCGCCCAGAGCGGGCACTCCTGTAAAGGGAAGCCAGGGAATGAGCGCGAGCGCCTCCCCCTTCACTGCCCGACGTGCCGCCCACGCAGCCGCACCCAGCACGCCTGCACCAAGCACCACGAATACCTCGTTGAATCCCAGCAAATACAGCGCCACCGCGCCCGCTGCCGGCAACCACGAGACCGGCCTCTTTAGCGCGACCCTGCCGAGGCCCCAGAGGGCGCCCACCACTATGGCGATCACAACGGGCTTGACTCCGTACAAGACCCAGTCGACGGCCGGGGTAGAGCCGAAGCGCACGTACGCGTATGCGAGGCCGGTAACTATGGCGGCCGCCGGCAATATGAACAGCGTTCCAGCCACCACCAGGCCTCTCCAGCCCGCCCTTCGCGAGCCGAGATGCATCGCCATCTCGGTGGAATTGGGCCCGGGGATAAGCGAGGTGGCTCCCACCATGTCCAGGAACTCGGCATCGGACATCCAGCGCCGAACTGTGACGACCTCCCGGCGCATCATGGCGATGTGGGCAGCCGGTCCTCCAAAGGCGAACACTCCCAGCCGCAGGAAGAGGCTGGCAACTTCCCTGAGCCTGACCGAGAGGTCAGGTTCCACGGCTCGACGCTACGGGCCGTCCCACGGGATAGAACACTGGAGGGGGTGGGGCCTAGGCCGGCTGTGCGCTAAAGGCTGTCCTCGAAGAAAGCGACTATGCGCTCACGGTACTCTTCGGGGGCTGCGGTGGCTCCTTCACCATGACCGGCACCTGGAATCAACCAGAGCTCCCTGGGCTCGCCGGCGGCGGCAAATACCGCCTCGCTGTCAGCGGGGGATATCGTCTCGTCATCCTGACCGTGGACTATGAGCACGGGTCGGGGTGAGAGCTCCGAAACCGTATCTTCTGGAACTATCTGCCCGCTGTCTATGCCGATTCTCTGTTCGGTCAGCCATACGGTGATGGGCGCGAAGGGAAACGCGGGTAGCCCGATAAAATGGGTGAAGCTCTGGGCAACCGCAGAGTCCACACTCCGGAAGGGGGCTTCGGCCACAACGGCCAACACCTCTTGACTGGCAGCTGCGGCGAAAATAGCTACGGCCCCTCCCTGAGACAGGCCCAGCATGCCGATCCTCAATTCGTTCAGGTCATCCCTCGAGTTGAGGTAATCGACCGCGGCCAGGGCGTCCTCCTGCTCAAAGAAACCGAAGGAGACGAACTCCCCTCCGCTCTCTCCCCGATTGCGCAGGTCAAACAGCAGCACCGTAAACCCCGCGTCGTGGAGCATGTCGGCATGGGGCAGCATCTCCTGTCGCTG
>CAYZES010000003.1:0-161357 GCA_964477845.1 uncultured Dehalococcoidia bacterium
AGTCCTGGTAGTAGTCCAGCTCTCCGGCGGGAACGACTACCTGAACACGGTGGTTCCGTATAACGATCCCAACTACTACGACAGTCGTCGCACCCTCAACATCCCCGAGGACAAGGTCATTCACCTGGACGACCAGCTTGGCTTTCACCCCGCGATGGGGCCCATGGCGCGGATGTACGCCGAGGGCAGCGTCGCCGTCATACATGGGATAGGCTACGAGAACTCGGTGCGGTCCCACTTTCGGTCGATGGACATCTGGCACACGTGCGAGCCGGAAAAGGTGGGTACGGAGGGCTGGCTCGGCAGGGCCATCAGGGAGATCGATCCATCCGGGGAGAACCCGGTGACGGCGGTCAACATCGGCCATGGCCTTCCCCGCGCCCTTGTCGCCCCTGGGGTCTCTGTCGCCTCGGTTGCCGATCTGACCACATATGGCCTGCTCACCGACATAGAGGAGCGCGAACGGCGCGAGGCGGTACTGCGGCGATTCAGCAACATATACGCCCCCGCCGTGGGTGCCGGTCAGGTAATGGATTACCTGGGTCAGACCGGTCGCGACGCCCTTAAGGGGGCGGACATCCTCAAGGCGGCCCCGGAGCAATACTCCTCGTCGGTCGAGTACGCCAACACGGGCATAGGCCGCAGCCTGCGAGACATAGCGATGACGCACGTCGCCGGCCTGGGTAGCCGCATCTTCTATACGCAGCATGGCAGCTACGACACACACGCCGGCCAGGCCGTCGTGCACAACAAGCTGTGGGAAGAACTCTCGGTGGCCATATCCGACTTCTGGGATGACCTGCGTGAGCACGACGCCGACGAGAACGTGATCATGTACCTGTTCTCCGAGTTCGGTCGCCGGGTGCGTGACAACGGATCCGGAACCGACCACGGGGCTGCCGGCGTGTCTTTCGTGATCGGTCCGCGGGTGAAGGGTGGAATGTACAGCACATATCCGGAGACCAGGGCGGAGGCCCTCGATCAGGGCGATCTGGTTCCCAACGTCGACTTCAGGAGCTCTTACTCGGCTATCTTGGAGGACTGGCTTGGAATCGACGCGGTGCCGATCGTCAACGGCTCGTTCGAGAAGCTGGCGTTCGTTGGCAACGGGTCGGCCGCCGCAAACGGCGCCTAGGAGGCCGCGGTGCTGACGACGACCGCTCTCGGGCGAACCTGGAACTTCAGCCATGCCATCGGGCGCATCGCGAACGCGGGCGACGGCTTCTTCGGCCCGACCGCCATAGCAACCGCGCCGGGTTCGATACTCTACGTCATTAGCAGGGGTCACGCGGGAGGTGACATCGGCGTCACCTCGCAGAACCAGCGCATCTCCAAGCTCACCATGGACGAGGAGATGATCGCGGAGATGGGGCGCAGGGAATTCACCTGGCCGGTGGCGCTCGCGGTCGACGGAGACGGTCTCCTCTACTGCTCAGACGAGCATCTGAACATGATCGCCATATACAGCCCCGAAGGTGAGCGCGTGGACTGTTGGGGTGAGGGTGGCGGCGGTCCTGGCCAGCTGGACGGACCGTCGGGTATAGCATTCGACGCCGAGCAGAATCTATATGTCGCCGAGACGGGCTCGCACAGGGTGCAGAAGTTCTCCAGGAGCGGCGAATACCTGTGCGGGTGGGGCGGCCCCGGAACGGCCCCCGGCCGATTCAACCGGCCCTGGGGACTCACCGTCGATGGCGAGGGGTCCGTGTTTGTGGCCGACTGGGGTAATGATCGGGTCCAGAAGTTCAGCGCGGACGGAGATCACCTGATGACGCTCGGCGGGGAGAACACCCGGATGGTAGGGCTGCTGAGGCCCTCCGATGTCGCGGTGGACTCCGCAGGTGACATCTATGTCGTCGACTGGGGCAACCACCGGGTCCGCATATATGACCCGGCAGGCTCTCCCATCGTGTCTTTACACGGCGACGCCCGGGAGTTCTCCAAATGGGCAAAGACCGTCGTCGAGTCTAACCCTGACGTCATCAAGGCATACCGCAGGGTCGAAGATCTGACACCGCTTTACAGGTTCAACAGGCCTACCGGCATTGCCATCGATGAGGAAGACCGCATCGTGGTCTCGGATACCAACAGGGGCCGTCTGCAGGTCTACATGAAGGAAAGGGACTACGCCGAGGCGCAGTTCAACCTTTGAAGCCGGTGCAGGGCCCCTAGATGCCGATGATGGTCGGCTTTTCGGCACAGCGCGAAGGAGCGCTTCGCCGCGAGGTCGAGCGATACGCCTCAATGATGCCGACTCTCGGGGTTGACCGCGCGATCCTTATCGGTGGACTCGCCGCCGGGAGGGCCACCCCGGAGACGCATGTCCGGCTGGTCGTCGTACGCGATACCGATCAGCCATTCGCACGGCGTGCCGATTTCTTCTACAGCCACCTGGAGCCACGGGTGGCCCTGGACGTTACGGTGTACTCCCGCGAAGAGTTCGATGAGTTGTCCGAGTCTGAAGGGCTCGCTGGCCGCCTGATACGCGAGGGAGAGACCATCTTTGGGTGACGCTCCCGCCGAAGGAGCGCGCTGGGTGTCTCAGGCGGCCCGCGATCTCGATGACGCCGTCTATCTGCGCGCAGGAGGACGCCACAACACGGCATGCTTCATGGCGCATCAGGCGGCCGTAAAGGCGCTGACCGGCTATCTGTATGCCGAGGGCGCCGAGGCCGTGTGGGGCTGCTCAGTCGCCGACCTGTGTGAGGATGCCGCCGTGTTCGATCAGGGTTTCTTCGTGCTCAAAGACGACACGGTCTATCTGGACAAGTACGCTTATGCCACCCTTAGGCCAGACATGCTGCCTGGCGGCGTTCCGGCCGATGCCTTTGACGGGCTCGAGTCCGAACGCGCAGCCGAATTGGCCCGCCAGATCCTCGAGTTTGTCACCGAGCGAAGCCGCAAGCCTTGATGCCCCACAGGGCCTGTCCTATAGTCCCCTAGAGCTACGTCGTTAGCCAGGAGGAGGCCCGATGGACACCGAGCGAATTGCGTACGTCAACGGAGAGATAGTCCCCGAGAGCAGGGCGACGGTCTCCATAAACGACGTCGGCTTCCTCTACGGCGACGCCGTATTCGATACGACCCGCACCTTCAACGGCGTGATCTTCCGCCTTGACGAGCATCTGGACCGTTTCTATAGCTCCCTCAAGTACATGCGCATCGACCCGGGCATGACAAAGAGGGAAATGGCTGACGTCACAATGCGCGTTCTGGACCACAACCTTAAGGTGCTGGGAGAGAACGAAGACTACTGGGTTTCCCAGCGGGTGAGCAGGGGCAGCCGAACGCCGAAAGGTCTTACCCGCCCCACCGTCGTCGTCGAGTGCTTCCCACTTCCGCTAAGGGCTCGCGCACCCCTGTACAGGGACGGACTTCAGCTCGTCACGCCCTCGATCAGGCGAACACCGCCGGAGTCCCAGAGCCCCAGGGCGAAGGTGCACAATTACGTCAACATCGTCCAGGCGGACCTTGAGGTCAAGGCTCAGAACGCCGATGCGGCCGCGTTGATGCTCGACGTCAATGGGAACCTCTGCGAGGGTATGGGAGCCAACATCTTTCTCGTGAGGGATGGCGAGATCTACACTCCGCGCGAGCAGTACATACTCGCCGGCATCAGCCGCAGCGTAGCCGTCGAGCTGGCTCATGAGCTGGCCATCCCTGTTCACGAAACCGACCTTGATCTGTACGACGCCTACACTGCGGACGAAGTCTTCGTAACCTCCACGAGCTACTGCATCTGCCCGGTGGCTTCGGTCAATGGGAGCGCGCCATCCCATAGCGGCATACCCGGGCCCGTTACGGGCCGCCTGATGGACGCCTACTCGGGGCTGGTAGGCATGGATTTCGCTGCTCAGTATCTTGCGCACCTGTAGCAAGGGCGCCGGGGTCCTGTAAAGTCATGCTCCTGCACCTCCCGCAAATCAGCACAACCAAGCCTTGCACACACGCCTTCCCAAGATCATGCTCACCCGGTCGGATGGGGTCATCGACCTCGCCTGGGGCCACCCCTCCGATCGGCTGCACCCGCTAGCCACCCTAAAGCCCGCCATAGACGAGGTATTCGGCAGGGGGGAAACCGCCGCCCTTCAGTACAGTGGCTACCAGGGTTACGGGCCGCTGATAGAGTCTCTTGCGGGGTTCCTGTCTGACGATCCCTGCTACGTCGAACCCGTCGCGCCTCAGAACCTCTACCTTGGCTATGGCGCCTCGCACGGCCTCGATGTCGCTTGCACCCTGTTCACACGGGCCGGAGACACGGTGTGGGTCGAAGAGCCCAGCTACTACCTGGTGCGGCAGATCCTGCTGGACCACGGGCTCAATATCGTCGGGGTTCCGACCGACGACAATGGCATGGACGTCACCGCCGCAGCAGAGATGCTGGCCCGCGGCGATCTTCCTCGGCCAGAGCTTGTGTACGTTATTCCCACCTACCACAACCCCATGGGGAGTGTGATGCCCGCCGACCGCCGCCAGAGTCTGGTAGACCTGGCCGCAGAGAACGAGTTCATCGTGGCTGCCGACGAGGCCTATCACCTTCTTCACTACGCCGATCCGCCTCCACCAGCACTTGCCACATATGACCGCTCCGAGCACGGGACTGTTGTGTCGCTAGGATCCTTCTCCAAGATCCTGGCGCCCGGCATCAAGCTCGGGTGGGTGCACGCTCTGCCAAGGCTGATCGAACGCTACACTTTCGCCGGCTCCAACTTCAGTGGAGGTAACAACAACTTCGCGGCGGCGATTGTAGATGTGGCCATACGCACGGGGTTGCTGACAGAGCATCTGGCGAACCTAAGGCAGACTTATCGCGAGCGTGTCACCGTCATGGACAGGGCTCTGACCGGGTTTCTGCCCGACGCGAGATTCCAGACTCCCGGCGGCGGATACTACTTCTGGCTCAGGCTGCCGGAGGGGGTTAACTCCAATGACCTTGAGCGCTGCGCTCTTGAGGCCGGGGTCACCATAAGGCCCGGGCCAGCCTTCTCGGGCCACGGCCTTTTCGTAAACTGCCTGCGGATATGCTTTGCCCTGTCAGAATCCGACGAGATAGTCGAGGGCCTGCGCCGCCTGGGCGCCGCCTACACATTCGCAAGGGACGGGGAGTGCGCCTGAGCGGGACCAGCGGTGGTGTCCTAGCCGGGATGCGGCCTTCTTCGGGACTCTCCTACCCGCCTGTATAATCGGCTCCATGAAGGTCGCGGGGGCAATACCGTCGCAGGGATCTGATTCCAGGGCCGTCGAGGTCGGCGGCGTCAGGCCGATATCCGACGAAGTCCTGCTCGACGTCTACGGCAAGATGGTCCTGACCCGCACTCTGGACGAGAGGGTTTGGCAGCTAAACAGGCAGGGCAGGGCCGCCCTGGTCGCCTCCTCCCAGGGACATGAGGCGGTGCAGGTGGGATCGGTGGCGGCGCTGCGTCCGGGTAGCGATCTGTTCTACACGTACTACAGGGACCTGGGCGTGATGATATCGGTCGGTATGAGCCCATACCAGATCATGCTCGGGTACATGGCCAGGGCTGGTGAACCGATGAGCGGGGGGCGCCAGTTCCCCACGCAGGGTGCGATGCCGGGACTCGGTCTTGTCAACCTTTCGAATGTTGTCGCCACACATCTGCCCCAGGGAGTAGGGGCCTCCCTGGCCATGCGTATGCAGGGCCGCGACGCGGTCGTGGCCATCTATTTTGGTGACGGCGCATCGAGTACCGGGGACTGCCACGAGGCCATGAACTTCGCCTCTGTCCACCGCTTGCCGGTGGTGTTTATCTGCGAGAACAACGGCTACGCGATCTCCGTGCCCGTCAGCAAGCAGATGGCCGTCGACAGCGTGGCGTCCCGGGCGGCCGGATACGGCATCCCCGGAGCGACCGTGGACGGTACCGACGCAGCGGCCGTATACGAGGCGACCGCGGCCGCGGTCGGTCGGGCCCGGTCCGGTGAGGGCCCCACGCTTGTCGAGGCCAAGGTTGAGCGCTTCAGGCCCCATACCGGGGACGACGACGACCGCCGGTATCGCAGCGCCCAGGAACTGGAAGCCGCGCTCGCACGTGACCCCGTTGCGGCCCTCCGGTCCCAGCTTCTCGCCTCAGGCAGGCTGAGCGAGTCCCAGGACGAGGAGATATCGGACTCTGCCAGGCGCGAGGTGGACGAGGCCACTGATTTGGCCGAGGCTGCTCCGCTGCCTGACCCATCCACCTTTGCTGAGCACGTATACGGTGAGCCGGTTCCTATAGAGGATCCGGCGATGGGGCGCAGCTGAGGGTACCCGGTGCACCGAATCCGTGCCTGAAAGGACAGTGATACAGGCCGTTAGGGAGGCCATGCGCGAGGAAATGGAGCGCGACGGCTCTGTCTTCATATTGGGGGAGGACATCGGCGTCCGCGGTGGGGTTTTTCTTGCAACGGATGGCTTTGTAGAGCAGTTCGGACCAGAGCGCGTGATAGATACCCCTCTGGCCGAGTCATCCATCGCGGGCGTGGCAGTGGGCGCCGCCATGCATGGTATGAGGCCGATCGCCGAGATAGAGTTTGCGGACTTCATCTGGCCGGTCTTTAACCAGGTCGTCGGTGAGGCCGCCCGGGCGCGATACGGCACGGGCGGCGGGGTTCAGGTTCCCATGGTGCTGAGGGCTCCCTACGGAGGTGGTGTTCGTGGAGGTCTGTTCCACTCCCAGAGCCCGGAGGCGTACTTCGCCCACACGCCGGGCCTCAAGGTCGTTGCTCCGGCAACGCCATACGACGCCAAGGGACTGCTAAAGTCCGCTGTTCGAGACAATGACCCGGTCATTTTTCTTGAGCACAAGCGTACTTACCGTCTGGTCAAGGGCGAGGTGCCGGATGGCGAATATACCCTCCCCCTGGGCCGGGCCGACGTCAAGATGGCCGGTGGCGACGTGACGGTAATCACGTACGGCCTGATGCTGCACCACTGCGCCGAGGCTGCCCGGGCCGTCCTGGGAGAGGGCGTCGAGGTCGAGTTGGTCGATCTTCGGACCCTTCGGCCGCTTGATAGAGAGACGATTCTGACGTCATCCCGGAAGACGGGACGGGTGCTGGTCGTGCACGAGGATACGGAGGCGCTGGGCGTGGGGGGCGAGGTCAGCGCCATCGTTGCCGAGCACGCCTTCGATCACCTAGACGCACCGGTGCGCAGGCTGGCAGGTCCTGAGGTGCCGGCCATGCCATTCAGTCCACCCCTTGAGGCACAGTTCATGATCTCGCCGTCACGCATCGCGCAGGCGATCAGGGACCTGGCGGCCTACTGACATGCTATTCAGGGTCGAGCTGCCGCAGGTGGGTGAATCGGTGACCGAGGGCGTCATAGGCAGGTGGCTGGTGGCCGAGGGGGAGAGGGTGGACAAGTACGATCCAATGGTCGAGGTCATCACGGACAAGGTGAACATAGAGATGCCCTCCCCGGTGAGCGGAGTGGTGACCAGAATCCTCGCCGCCGAGGGCGAGACCCTGCCAATGGGATCGGTTATCGCCGAGATAGATGCCGAGGGGGCACAGGTCCAGCCCCCCGGCGCCCCGGCCGACACCCTGGGCACGTTGGTCCAGGGGGTGGCGGTGGGCCCTACCGGGGCGGCCAACGTACCCCAGATGGATGATGGTCCACCCGCACGACCCATGGATCATTCTCCCGCAAGGCCCTTCACCCACACCGGTGCGGAACCGGAACGGACCGGTTCCGGGCCATCCGGTAAGGTGCGATTTTCTCCAGCCGTCAGGCGACTAGCCGAACAGCACGGCGTCGATCCTCTGCTCGTTAGCGGCACCGGCACCGGCGGCCGCGTCACCCGAAAGGACGTAGAGCGGCACATCGCCTTGGGGAAGACATCGAAAGGCGAACCCTCGGCGCCCGTCGAGGTAGACAGACGCCTTGACATCTCCCCGGTCCGGAAGATGATTGCCGAAAACATGGTCCGGAGCGCGAGAGGGGTGCCCCACGCATGGGCGATGGTCGAGGTGGATGTATCCGGCCTCGTCGCCTTAAGACAAGCCATGCGGGACGAATTCACAGCGGCGAGCGGATATCCCCTGACCTACCTGGCCTTCGCAGTCTCGGCGGCGTCTGGAGCCCTACGGGTCCACCCCATGGTCAATGCCTCCTGGGACGGGGAACAGATAGTCGCCTGGGGACGCGTAAATGTGGGCATAGCGGTCGCCGCTCCCGCCGGGCTGGTCGTGCCTGTCATACGGGACGCCGACCGCAAGTCGGTTGCCGAGCTGGCTGTGGAGATAGGCCGTTTGAGCGAGTCGGCACGATCGGAAAGCCTTGCGCCCGAGCAGGTGAAGGGAGGCACCTTCACGGTGAACAACACCGGGGCTCTGGGATCGGTGATTTCAGGACCCATCATAGTCCCCGGTCAGGCGGCCATCCTGACGACCGAGGCAGTAGTCAGGAGGCCGGTTGTGCTCGGAGAGGACGCGATAGCCGTTCGGTCGATCATGAACATGTGCGTCAGCTTCGACCACAGACTGCTCGACGGATCTGATATCGGCGCATTTCTCCAGTCAGTAAGGGGCTCAATCGAGACAATAGGTCCCGGTACCAGCCTCGATGGCGCACTGGCGGTTGGACGGTAACGACCCGGCAGGGCACGGGCCGATCCGGGCGGTGTGGCTGGGCACGGCCGACTATGTCGAGACCCTGGCCCTCCAGCGACGGTTGGTGCGGCTGGTTTCCGAGGGGTCGGCTCCCGAGACCGTGCTCTTCCTGCAGCACGACCACGTTTATACCCTCGGGCGCCGCGGCAAGCACGCCGATATCCTGGCGGAACCGGACGAACTCCGCGCGCTCGGCGTAGAGGTGCACGCCGTTGACCGCGGGGGAGAGATCACCTACCACGGACCAGGCCAGCTGGTGGGCTATCCGATCATGGACCTGCGCCCGATCGGTGGGCCGCTGGAGCTCGTGTGCGTCCTCCAGAGAACCGTGGTATCGACGCTGTCCACATACGGAATCGACTCCTCATGCGAAGGCCGACCGACCGGCATATGGGTGGGTGACGCCAAGATAGGCGCTATCGGCCTGCATGTCAGCCGAGGGATCTCCAGCCATGGATTTGCAATCAACGTTGCGCCTGATCTTGCCTATTTTCGGCACATCGTCCCCTGCGGCCTGCCGGGTGCGGACGTTACGTCGATGGCCAGGGAGGGTGTCGAGGCTACGGTTCGCGAGATGGCCTGTAAGGTGGCCGGCGCACTCGGGTGCTCGCTGGGTCGGCCCGTCAATTGGGCGAGCAGGTCCGAGTTGTCGATTCACGCCGTAGACCGGGGCTAGATCCGTTGCGGTGAACTTCACCCGTCTTTTGGCGCGGCTGGTCCTGGGCCGCCGTCTACCCACTGTCTCAGGGTCGCTGCTGGTTGATGGACTCGACGGCGAGATCCTGATACGGCGGGACAAGTGGGGGATCCCCTACATCGGAGGGTCGAGCGAACGCGACGTCTGGACCGGGCTGGGCTTTTGCCATGCCCAGGACCGCGCGTTTCAGCTTGAGACGATCCGTCGACTGGCCTCCGGCACTCTGGCGGAAGCCGTCGGGCGTCGGGGCCTGCCCATCGACAGGCTGGTACGGCGGCTCGGGTTCGTTCGCTATGCACGTATGCAGTTCGACTCACTCGATCAGGATGAGCTTCGCACCCTGGAGGCCTATTCCTCAGGCATCAGCCTGGGGCTGGACGTCGGGAGAGGGGGCAGGGCGCACGAGTTCCTGCTGACTGGATCCGGCCCTTCGTGCTGGGAGCCCCTGGATGTCCTTGCGTCTGCCAAGTTGCTTGCGTTCGCAATGTCCGCAAACTGGGACGCTGAATTGGCACGATTCCGCGTGCTGACAGAGGACGGCCATGATGCTCTGACAGCCGTCGATCCGGAGTACGCCGCCTGGCACCCTGTGACGGCGTCTGCGGGGGTTCCGGCCGGCGCACAGATTGACCGCCTTTCCAGCGACATGGGGGCCTTGATCGACGCTCTCGGGATCTCAGGAGGCTCCAACGCCTGGGTGGTCGGACCGGCCCGCTCCTCAAGTGGCCGGCCGATCCTCGCAAACGATCCCCACCTCCCTCCACGTCTGCCGTCCGCCTGGTACCTGGCGCACCTTGATTGCGGCGACTGGAGGATGGCGGGGGCCACCTTTGTGGGCATGCCCATCGTCGCCGTAGGTCATAACGGCTCCGTGGCATGGGGAATCACGCTGGGTCTGGCCGACACGAGCGACCTGTACATAGAAGGTGCCCGCGAAGGAAAAGGTGGGGCACATGTGGTCAGGACCATCCGGGAGGAGATAAAGGTCAGGGGCCGGACCAGCATCTCTGAGGAGGTCGCTATCACCCCTCACGGTCCCCAGATCTGTCCACCCATAGACGGGTCCGGCTACGGGGTCTCGATCAGGGCCGCCTGGATGGAGCCCAAGGCTATACACGGCCTTATGAGGGTTCACCGCGCCCGGGACTGTGAGGAACTCAGGCAGGCGTTTGCAGCCTGGCCCCTGATGTCAATGAACGTAGTGTTCGCAGACGTGGAGGGCTCCATCGGATGGCAGCTGGCAGGGGACGTTCCCGTTCGTGCCTCAGGACACGGAGTTCTGCCTTCGGCCGCCTGGAGGGAGGAGGGCGCATGGGAGCCCGAGCCCGTGCCCTTCCGAGAGATGCCCGGAGCGTCTAACCCAGAGACCGGGTACCTGGTTTCGGCGAATCATCGCCCTCTGCCCGAGGGAGTCGGTCCCTTTTTGGGGGTGGACTGGGCCGACGGTCTGAGGGCCGCGCGGATCGGCGAGCGGCTGGCCGCCTCATCCTCCTGGAATGTGACCAGTACGGCACAACTGCAGATGGATCGGATGTCGGTCCAGTGGCGCGAGGTCAGGGAGCAGATCCTGGACATCCGGCCCCGTACCGCCGGGTCCAGACTCGCCCTTGGCCTGCTCGCCGAATGGGACGGCTCGGTCAGCGGCGATTCGGCCCCCGCCGCAGTCTTCGAACTGTTGATGACCCAGATCGACCGTCTCGATGTTGAGGGTCATGCCCCCAGGGCTGGCCACTTCATGCTCGGTGCGGACGTGGCCCGGCTGGGAGTACCCAACGTCCTGGCCTTCCGCCGTGCGGGACGCCTGACGCGCATCCTGCGCGAAAGGGATGGGGACCAGGATGCCGCCGGCTGGCAGGACCTGCTGTCTGATGCCCTCGCGGAAGCCGCCAGAAGGTTATCAGTCGCCGGCGGCCCTGAGCCGGCGGGCTGGCAGTGGGGCCGGATAAGGCCCCTGGTGCTTGAGCATCCCGTGGGTCGAATCAGGCCCCTGGATCGCATATTCAACGTAGGCCCGATTGATTCTGGAGGAGACACCAACACCGTGTCCCAGGCTGCCGTCAATCCCCTCGAACCGCTGGCAAATCCCCTTGTCATAGCCTCGCTTCGCTGCGTGGTGGATGTGGGAGATTTCGGCCGCTCCTCCTTTTCGCTGGCGGGCGGCCAGTCGGGTAATCCGTTCTCACCACACTATGCGGACATGGTCCCGCTGTGGATCAGGGGTGAAGGCGTATCGATCGCCTGGTCTCAACAAGAGATAGATCAGGCCACTACAAGCACCCTGCGCCTTCGGCCGCCTGCTCGACTGCCGTCGTCAGGTGGCTCCCGGTAGCGTGCGCGCGTCGGGCCCCCATCTATAATTGGCGCCACCCGGCCGCAGGCTCTATGGTGCGGACGCTCTGAGTGACGTCAGTGGTTCACATCCGGGCACGGCTTTGACCTGCCGGCTGGGCGAGCCACCATGTCCAACTCCCTAAACACTCCCAGGCTCGTCATACGGCGCCTCGGTCAGAGGTGGCGCCTGATGGCCTGCATATTCGCCGGCGTGGTGTTCGCCACCACCCTGGTGGCCGCTGCGCCCATCTATCTTCGGTCTCTTGAAAGGCTCGGGGCCAACACCGAGATCGACCGCACCTCCAATCTGATCCTCAATGTGCACGTTTATTCGCCCCACGTGCTCCTTTCTTACGCCGGTCTAACGGAGAGCCAGCGGGTGATAGACGGCGCCGTGAGTCGCAATCTGTCAGAGCCCTATGACGGCGAACGCCGCTTTCTGCGCAGCGACACTTATCTCGCAGGCCTACCGTACCGCCCCCTCGGTGATGTTGCTGCTGGGCAGGCCTCCAGGGGCTACATCCAGCACATGACCGACATCGATCAGCACATCGCCTTCATAGATGGGCGCATGGCAACCGATCTCGTCACTTCGGATGATGGGGGCCCCACGGTGGAGGTGATACTGGGAGCCCCATCCCTGGAGAATTTCAGGTTGAGTGTCGGCGATGTCGTCGAGATGACGCCCTTCGTTGCACACGATTCCCGCATCTATGCCCGCATTGTCGGCATCTTCGAGCCGCTGGACCCGCTTTCAGATTACTGGCGTCGGAACGCCAACATCTTCCTGCGCCCCCAGCCCCCGCAGGAGGTACCTGAGGCGGGCATCACGATCGATCCGGATGAGCCTCCCCTGCCCCTATTCACGACGCAGGACGCGATGGTTGACGCAGTAGGGGACGCCTACCCGGGGAGCCTGGTTGACTCAACCTGGCTCCTTTTCATGGATAAAGATGGCCTCAAGGGCTATTCGGTGGAGGACGGCAAAGATCGATTCGTTCGCTTCAGGAATGAGGTCTCCAGGGCTCTCCCGGGGTCGGCGGTCCTTTCTGGCGTCCCCAGGCTCTTTGACAGTTTTGAGAGACGCAGCTTCTTTTCGAGTGTCCCGCTGCTGCTGCTGTTGACCCTGATGGTAGTAACCGTCCTCTACTACCTGTCCATGATGGTGTCCTACCTTGTGCAGAGCCGCGAGGCAGACGTCGACCTGCTGCGCACACGCGGGGTGGGCACGGGGAGGCTGCTGCGCCTCTACGCCCTCGAGAGCGCCGTCCTTACCTCCGTGGCGGTCGCGGCCGCCCCCTTCATCGCAATGGCGCTTATAGCCCTGGCCGGAAAGCTGCCGTATTTCCAGCCCATCACGGGCGGGGCCACGCTGCCCGTCGCGCTTGCTTGGGAGCCATTCGCGGTGGCGGCAGCAGTGGGGACGGTTTGCCTGGTCATCTACGTGCTTCCTGCCTTGCTGAGTGTCAGATCGGGCCTCATCGGCCAGAGGCTGCGGGCATCGAGGCCCGCTACGGAGCCTTTCTTTCAACGCTACTATCTCGACGTTGCGTTCCTGGCGATCGGCGCCCTCGTCTTCTGGGAGCTGCAGTCCCGTGGCAGCCTGGTGTCAGGAGGGCTCTTCCAGGAGGTACAGGTCAACGAGGCCCTCCTGTTCGCCCCGGTGCTCTTTCTCATAGCCGTGGCGCTCGTGTTCATGAGGTTCTTTCCGCTGGTGGTCAGGTACATCGGCGGCGAGTCTCCGGTGCTTGTGCATCTGGTGGCCGCAGGGACCGTCATCGCCCTGGGCCCGGTCGTGGCCATAGTGGCGCTGTCGGAGGATGCTCAGTCACCCTGGGTATGGCAACTGTCTCTCGGACTGGGCCTGGGCGCGGCGTACTGGTGGACGCGCTCCGCCCTGGAGGAAGGGTCGACTCGGGCGCCTCTGCATCTTGTGGCCGGGCTGGCCTTACAGGGGGCCCTGATCGGTCTCTACCTCTGGCAGGACCCGCCGGGGAGTGACCAGATGCTGAATGTGGCCAAGGCGGCCGCGGTCGCTCTGGTACCTGCCCAGTTGATCTATCTCGTATTGAGGTCGGCGGCGCGGCGGACCCCCGTGTGGATCTCGGTCGGCCTCTGGCACATGGCCCGCAACCCACTTCAATACAGTTGGCTGGTCCTCCTACTGGTCCTGGTGACCGGTCTTGCGGTCCTGTCGACGACCGTGGGCGGAACACTCGAAGCCAGCCAGCGTGATCGAGTTCACTACGAGACGGCGGCGGACATCAGGGTGACAGGTGTGCCGGGAGACCTGGCCCGGGGGACGAAATCACTCAAGCAGAGATACTCGGAGATCTCCGGTGTCACCGGCGTCTCGATGATGTTCAGGGATAGGGGAACGGTGGGAACCTCCGGCCGGGGCTTGTCCTTTGAGATCATCGGAATCGAGACGCAGGAGATGCCGTTCATGTCCTGGTACCGGGAGGACTTCTCGGACCGGACACTGGGTGCCTTGATGCAGGTCCTGCGGGTTGGCCGGTTGTTTGAGCCGATCGCCATCCCCGAGGGAACGACGTCCCTGGGTCTCTACGCAAAGCCGGAGGACAGCTACGCGAACATGTTCGTGTGGATGATCGTGGAAGATGCCGACGGGCTGCTGACGACGATCACCCTCGGGAGAGTCGGCCCTCCCCAGTGGCACCTCATGAGGGCCGCGGTGCCCGATCGCGCACGGCCTCCGCTGCAGCTGGTTTCGATCCAGATCTACGAACCTGCCTTTGGGCCGACAGGCACTCCGGGAGCCGTCTCGTTTGACGACGTGCACGCGGTGATCGGGGGCCCGCAGGACGAGGAAGGGGTGTTTGAAGATGGCGACGCCACCGTGTTGCTCGAGGACTTTGAGGGCCGGATGACCTGGATACCACTGGCGACCTCAGCTCTCGCGACAAACCGTTTGACGGCCTCGACGACCAGCGCATTCAATGGCACACGCTCCGGCAGGTTCGAGTTTGGCAAGGATACGGACAGGGGCATAAGGGGCTTTTACTACAGTCCGACAGGCGGCCCGATACCGGTCGTTGTCAGCGACACGCTCGCGGTGGCCTCGGGATCGGCAGTCGGGTCCTCGCTGATAGTCGACATCGGCGGCCGGCTGGTGCCGGTCCGCATCGTCGACACGGCACGCCATTTCCCCACCGCCGGCGCCGACCGGGGCGGTTTCATGCTGGCCGACCTCGACGTTCTGCTGAGGCACCTCAGGATGGTCAGCCCGATCACGAGCGTGACTCCCGACGAGTTGCTTATCACCCACGCACCGGATGCGGGGGACACGGTCGTCGAGTCTCTTGTCCAGCTCGTGGGCAGGGCGGCTCCGGTGCGGATCTTGAGCCGCGATGAGAGCATGGATGCCGTCAGGCGGGACCCTCTCGTCTCGGCGGGCTGGAAGGCGATGGTCCTGATCTCGGTGGCGGTAGTAGTCCTTACGGCCACGCTGGGCTACGCGACATACCTGCTGGCTTTTTCTGAGCGGAGCCGTGGAGAGATGGCCGCCCTGAGGTCGGTCGGGGTCTCAGGCAGGCAGATGCTGGCACTGCTGTCCCTTGAGCACCTGATTATCGTGGGTCTGGGCCTGGGTCTGGGCACATGGGCTGGCTTTCAGATGAGCTATCTGATGGTCTCTTCGGTGGCTGTCACGGAGGATGGGTCCCCGGTAGTTCCGCCCTTCAACCTGATTACAGACTGGGCGATCATGGGTCCCGTTTACGCAGTGCTGGTCGGCACATTTGCCGTTGCCACCTTCGTTTTGTACAGGGCGGTCGCCCGTCTTGATCTGCACACCGTCGCACGAGAGAGCTCGCTCTAGTGAACCCGTGCCGCGGGGAGAAGTGGTTGCCTGATTCCCCTGTGAACGCCTCGAATTGCTGACCGACCTTCTGACGACCTGGCGTTTTGTGCTCAAGCGGAGCGTCGCGCACTGGAAACTGCTCTCCGCGGTGGTGATCGGCGTCGTGCTGGCCTCGGCCATAATCTCTGGAACCGTCATCTATTTCGATGCCCTCAAGGAGCTGGCCCTCGACAGGTCGTTTCAGGCCGTGCCCAGGGACGACCTGGACATCGTTGTCAAGGCGGTGCGCGGTCCCACGACCACGGATGAACGGGACAAGATGTCCGGGGTCGTCAACTCGGCGGTAGACGCCTATGTCGGCTGGTTCGTAGAGGACCGGATCTCCTCCGGGTCCTCTGCCACGTTCTTCCGCTCCCGCGTGGGCGAGGAGGACCTGGCTGGCTCCGATAACAAGCGCGCCTACTTTGCGTTCGCGCCGAGGCTCAACGAGTTCGCCGGCCTGGTCGAGGGAGGCAGGGTGCCGGACGACGGCACGCACGGCGAGCCGGGTGGCCCCGTCCTGATCGAAGCGCTGGCGGCCGAGGCGGAGGCGATAGCGGCGGGCGTGGGGGTCGGGGACGTCGTGGCCGTGGTGCCCTACTGGGACGACCGAGTCCCGTATGCGCATGTGCTGGTTACGGGGTTTGTCCGGCCGCTTGATCCACAGGCGCGGTTCTGGAACCTGGACGAGCGGGTGCTGGGCGCCGCCACCGGCGGGAGCTTTAGCACGGTGCCGCTGTTCATATCCGAGACCAGCTATTTCCATGCACTGGGCGAAACGTTCGGGGAGATGGATACCACATACGGCTGGCTGCTGGCAGTGGATACGAGCCGAATCGATGCCGACTCTGCCCGCACGGGCCGACTGAGCATCAGCCTGATGCATGATCGCCTGAATGCGGACCTGTTCGCCTACGGCCAGTTCACGAGCCTTGGCCGGGTACTTGACCTGTACGATCGGAGGGCCTTCTTCACCAGGCTGCCGATGCTTGTGGTCATGATCATGGTGGCCGTCGTCGTCCTCTACTACGTGGTCACGCTGTCGGCCCTGCTGATGGAGCGCCAGCGCGGGGAGATCGCGCTGCTGCGAAGCCGCGGTGCGGGCACCGGACACCTGGTGGCGATATTTGCCCTGGAAGGTCTCATGGTTGCAGGCATGGGGACGGTGGCGGGCCCGCTCGTGGCCGCCGCCGCCGTCGAGCTCGCCGGCCATACTCCGCTGTTTTCCGGTCTGTCGGCCGAGCGTGGACTCGACGTTGGCATCTCCGCAGCCGCCTACGGCTTGAGCGCCCTCGGAGGCCTGTTCTCATTCGTCGCCCTGATGATCCCCGCGATCCAGGCCGCGAGAGTCTCGGTTACCGGCCACCGGAGGCAGAGCGCGAGACCCGAGCGCAGCCCCCTGTATCAGCGCATTTACCTGGACGTGCTGTTGCTCATCGTGAGTATCGTGCTCTTTCGCCAGCTGACCGAGCAGGGTTCGGTGGTGGCCACCCGGGTCTTCGGCGAGTTCGCGGTCAATCAGCTGATCCTCGCGGTACCCGCGGTCACGCTCCTGGCAGTCTCCATGGTGCTGCTTCGTCTCTTCCCCCTGCTTATGGGCATAGTCAGCCGAGTGCTGTCGTCCTGGATTCCGGCGGGCCTCGCGCTCGGGATCTGGCAGATGGCGCGCAATCCCACCTACTACGCGCGCATCTCGCTTCTCCTGATACTGACCGCCGGGCTTGGCCTGTTCGCCGCCAGCTTCGGTGGAACGCTGGAGCGCAGTTTTCAGGAGCGGGTGCTGTACGCGACCGGTAGCGACATCCGCGTGGAGAACGTGGTCATAGATGCCTCCGGTGCTACCAGGCCGGTTGGAGATAGCTACGAGGAGATCGCGGGCGTGGACCTGGCATCGCCCGCCTATCGCGGGAGGGCGTTCGATCTGACCAACCTGGTCTCGGAGGAGGTCGGGCTGCTGGCGGTCTCTTCTGACAGCTTCGGCGACGTGGCCTACTACAGGGAGGACTTTTCGGAACTGCCGGTGTCTGAACTCGTCCAGTCGTTGAGGCCCGGTGTTAGGCCAGTAGGCATACGATTACCGGACCAGGCGCGCACGATAGCCGTGATGGGCAAGGTCGACCGGCCGCAGCCCACGCTGCGGCTTACGGCCAGGGTGGTGGACGCCAACGACCGCTATTTCACCTACGACCTGGGTAGCCTCAGCTCGGCCGACTGGCGGATGTATGAGGTTCCCCTCTCGCGCTCGAGCCGCTTTCAGACCCGGATGCGCCGCCTGGAGCCCGTGTGGCCGCTGACCCTGATATCTGTCGCCGTGCAGGAGACCGACACCCAGAGAGGCACATTCGCCGGATCCATCTTGCTGGATGAGATGAGCGTTCGGACCGTCGATGGCTCGTTTCTGGGGATAGAAGACTTCTCCGACCTGTCGGGCTGGAGCATTTTGAACACCACCGCCGAGTCGGCATCGGACAGCCTGAATCCGTCGGGACTGGGCCCCGAGGGGGCCGACGGCCGCTCCATGCGATTTACCTGGTCTGAGGGCCCGGCTCTCCAGGCCCGCGGCGTGTACTTTGGGCCGCCCATTTCATCGCTTCCGGTCGCAGCCAGCGAGTCATTCATGGCCTCTTCGGGGCACGCACTCGGTGACGTTTTCTCCCTGTCGCTAGCGGGTCACCGGGTTCAGGTGCACGTATCGGAGACTTTTGAATACTTCCCGACGCTCGATACCGAGAATGAGACATTCCTGGTCGCCGATCTGTCCGCCCTCATTGCCTATGCCAACGCCGATCCCTCCAGCGCCGAGTTCAGGCCCAACGAGGTCTGGCTGACATCCCGCTCAGCCGGCGCCGAGCGGGCCGAGCTGCGTCGGGCGCTGATATACGACCCCTTCAGCGCAACCAATGTGGAGGATCGGGACCTTAACCTCAGCCTCAGCGAGGTCGACCCGCTCACCAGAGCGGGCTGGCGAGCCCTGCTGTTTATCGCCTTTGGGGCGGTGTTCGTGCTGAGCTGTGTGGGCTTCGTTGTGCACGCGCACGTCTCCTTTGTCGGCCGTCGCGTCCAGTTCGCGTTGCTGCGCACCGTCGGCCTGACCAGGCTCCAGCTGGCCACCGTCGTGGTGCTGGAGCAGGCCCTCGTGATAGGTGCGGGCATTGCCCTTGGCGCCTGGATGGGTGAGAGATTCGGTGCGATCATCATGCCGTTTCTCGCGAACGACGACCTCGGTACTCAGATCCTTCCGCCGTTCGTTATCGAAGTGGACTGGCCCCTGCTGGCGATGACATACGGGGCCATGATCGGCGTCTTCTTGTTGATAACTGCGTTTCTGGTATCGTTCGTGCAGCGAATCTCAGTGGTCCGTACCCTACGGCTCGGCGAGAACTGATCCTGTGACCTACTCCGACTCTCCCCCATACGTCCTTTGCGAGGATGTCTTTAAGATCTACAAGCTCGCCGACCTTGAGGTCGTTGCCCTGAGGGGTCTGGACCTGCGGATCCAACGTGGCGAGGTGGTTGCGATCGTCGGTGCCAGCGGTTCGGGCAAGTCGACCCTCCTGAACATTCTGGCAGGATACGATCTGCCGTCGGCCGGTCGCGTGACCGTCTCGGGCCGCGACCTCCTCAGGATGAGCGTCTGGGAGGTGGAGACATACCGGCGCAACGAGGTCGGTTTCATCTGGCAGCAGACCGGTCGCAATCTGTTTCCCTACCTTACCGCCCTCGAGAACGTAGAGCTGCCGATGATGCTCACGGGTACGACCGCCTCCGGTCGACGCCGACGGGCGCGGGAACTGCTCGAGCTGGTGGGCATGGGCGAGCGCACGGGTCATACGCAGGACCGCCTCTCAGGGGGAGAGCAGCAGCGCGTAGCCATAGCCGTCTCTCTTGCCAACTCTCCGTCGCTCCTGCTGGCCGATGAGCCGACCGGTGAACTGGACGACGCCACAGCGGCGGAGGTGCTCGACGTTTTTGGGATGGTCAACAGGGAGCTTCAGACCACGGTCGTGATCGTCACCCACGATCCAGACATAGCCTACAAGGTCGGCAGGGTGGTCCTCATCCGGGACGGGAAGCTGTCCACCGAGATCAGGCGCAGGATCAGCTACAGGCCCAGGGTGGAGGGCTCGGCCGAAGAAGAGGTGGAACTCGACGAGTTCGTACTGATCGACAGCGGCGGCAGGGTCCAGATTCCCAGGGATGTCCTCGATAGCCTGAGCATCGGTGAGCGGGCCAGGGTCACGACCGATGAGCAGGGTGTGAGGTTGGACCCTGGCGATGCCTAGGGCCGACGACGACACGCAGGAACGGTCTTGGCGCGTTTGCAGCGTATAGTCGCCACCGTTGACCTTGACCGCAGCTACACGATGGCCGGGGAATTGGTCCACGCCCTGCGGGGAGTAACCTTCAACGTCTTTCCCGGCCAGTTCATCGCCGTGGTCGGCCGCTCCGGCTCGGGGAAGACCACCCTTCTGAACCTGCTGGCCGGACTCGACAGGCCATCATCCGGACTGGTTCTGTTCGAAGGGAAGGACATGACCGAGATGAGCGACCGCCAGCTCACCGAGCTCCGTCGTCACAGGCTCGGGTTCGTGTTTCAGTCGTTCGGGCTGCTTCCGCTCCTGTCAGCCTACGAGAACGTCGAGTTGCCCCTTCGCATAACCGGGGTAGGCCATACAGAGCGTGGTCGAAGGACTGAGGAAGCACTCGAGATGGTGGGCCTTGAGACGCGTGCGCAGCATCGCCCCTACGAACTGTCCGGTGGTGAACAGCAGCGCGTTGCGATCGCCCGCGCGATAGTGCACAGGCCCACGCTTATTCTCGCGGACGAGCCCACCGGCGAGCTCGATTCCGTAAACGCCAGGGCGATATTCGGCCTGTTCAAGGACATGGTCCGCGATCAGGGCATTAGCGTTATCGCCGCCACCCACGACTCTACCCTGCTGGCGATGGCGGACCAGGTCATGCAACTGAGCGACGGTCGGATGGACGAGCATGCGACATATGGCAGGCGCTTTCGGGACTGAGTTCGGCCTTTGCGCCCAAAATGGGGTCAGGTATCACTTGCATGGCACTGGCCGTTAATCTAACTTTTGTTCGGAATGTTTGTTCCGAAAGGCGAAGGGCGTCAGATACCCGGCACGGTCCAGTCAAGGATGCAGGGCTACCTCGACGCCCGGCTTCCCCCGTCCCGCAGTTCGGTGGACGCGCTGCACCGCGAGGTCACCGTGTGCCATGCAAACCTGTGTTCATATGCATACGCCTGCAAGCAGAAGTCCGCCCGGCCAGCCAAGGTGCTGACCCGCCGGTGCATGCGGTACATGCCGGATCACATGCGGGCCGTCCCGTCCCTGTCTGAAATGGCGATAGATCTCCTGGCCAGACGCCGCCGGTCAGGGGGGGCCATATCCACCGAGGCCAAGCTGCTGCTGGACCGCCTGCGCCCGGAGGGTCCGATTCGTTAGCTGCGCCCGGCGCCGTCACCCCGTGCAGGGACCTCGGGTGGAGCCGATTGCTGGGGTCAAACGGCTGATATACCATCCGTCCCCGAAGACACGGACGGAGCTGAATGTGAAAGAGCTCTTGCTCAGAGGCGGACGGGTCTATGACCCGGCCCGGGGAATGTCAAACCAGTGCCTGGATCTTGCCATCTCGGGCGGGCGCATCCGCGAGGCGGCGAAAGACCTTGACCCGACCGGCTTCGAGCGGGTCATCGACGTTTCGGACAGGATCGTTGCACCTGGCATGATCGACCTGCATTGCCACGTGTACCACGGATTCAACTCCACCGGGGTGCATCCCGACATCGCGGGCGTCGGCTCGGGGGTGACGACCGTGGTGGACGGAGGCAGCGCCGGCCATGCGAATTTCGGGGGATTTCCCGCCTACGTCGTGCCCTCGTGCAAGACCAGGATATTTTGCATGGTGCACATCGCCGCCAATGGCCTGTCGCGGATGCCGGAGCTCAGATCGCTCGACGATATCGACGTCGCCGAGACGGCCCGCACGGTCCGTGACTATCGGCCGCTGACGCAGGGCGTCAAGATCAGGGCGATCGGCCCGACGACAGAGATCGCCGGCGTTGAGATCGTCAGGCTGGCCAAGCGTGCCGCCCACGAGTCCGGGAGCCGACTGATGGTTCACATAGGAGAGCTCTACCACGATGGACCCACCCTCACGCGCGACCTGTTGTCGCTGCTGGGCCCCGGTGACATACTTACCCACGCGTTCACCCCCAATCCCGGTCGCATCCTGGACGAAGGAGGCAAAGTCCTACCCGAGGTGTTCGACGCCAAAGACAGGGGCGTCGTCATGGATACGGCCTTCGGGCGTTTCAACTTCAGTTTCGATGTTGCACGTAGCGCACTGGACCAGGGCCTGATGCCCGATACCATAGCCACCGATATGACCATACCGGGTCGCGCACAGACGGTCTTTAGCATGCCCGAGATGCTGACCCGTTTCCTGGCCCTCGGTATGTCACTGGATGAGGTCATAGCGATGGCGACGGTCAACCCGGCAAGGGCCCTGGGCATGGGCGACGTCCTGGGCAGCCTGGAGCCCGGCAGGGAGGCGGACGTCAGCGTTCTGGAGGTCGTCCCCGGCGATTGGACGGTCCTGGATGTAAAGGGACAAGCCCTGCGGACGGAACTTGCCATCAGGCCCGCGCTGACCGTCAGAGCAGGTGAGGTCATCGCGCCGGACTGGGGTCCCCATCCATGGGGTTTCCTGCCGAATTGACTGTGAGCGCCGGCCACCCATGACACAGAACATCCTTGTTGAAGCTGCCAACGGGGTCGCCACGGTGACCATCAACCGACCCGAGAAGCGCAACGCCATCGACTACGCGGGCTGGCTTGAGCTGCGGGGCGCGGCGGAAGAGCTGGAGCGCGATCCCCGGGTGCGAGTGGTCCTGATTAGGGGTGCCGGCGAGATGGCCTTTTCTGCCGGGGCCGACATCGCAGACTTCGATGAATATCGAAGCGATAGCGAGAGGGCGAAGGTGTACGCCGCCGCATTCGAAGGTGCCATGGACGCCATAGAGGCGATCTCCAAGCCGACGATCTGCATGATAAAGGGCTTTTGCATAGGCGGCGGATGCGAACTGTCGATGGCGGCCGATATGCGCTTTGCCGCTGACAATTCCCGTTTCGGCATTCCCGTCGCTCACCTGGGCATCCTGATCGGCTACTCGGAGATGACCAGGCTGCTTCGCCTGGTGGGACCCGGCAACGCCTCATCGATACTGCTGACGGGCCGCACCATCGATGCGCAGGAGGCCCTTCGGATCGGACTGGTCAACGGTGTCTATCCCGTCGATCAGGTCGAGCCGCATGTGCGAGAGCTCGCCGAATCCATGGTGCCGCTCGCCCCACTCAGCCAGTCCCGTCACAAGCGCATCATGCGTACGACGCTGCGAAACCCCTCGCTGCACGACCTGACAACCGAAGAGCTGGAACTCCCCTTCGCCAACTTCGATTCAGAGGATTTTCGGGAGGGCCGCAGCGCCTTTCTGGAGAGGCGCAGGCCGAACTTTACGGGCAGATGACCTTCCGAGCGGGATACAGCCTCTGGCATCCGGATGCGACAGCGTCGGCGCCCCGACCGGGGCAGGCCATATGAGCCGCGGCGCGCTAGACGGATTGAGGGTTCTGGATTGCACCCAGATCCTGGCGGGACCGTTTTGCACCATGCTGCTCGGTGACATGGGAGCTGACGTGGTCAAGGTCGAAAAGCCCTCGGGCGGCGACGACACGCGGCGCATGGGTCCTCCCTTCGTTGGCGAGACGGCCGCGGCGTTCCTGATGGTAAACCGAAACAAGCGCTCTGTTGCCCTGGATCTAAAGTCCGAGGGAGGCCGAGCGGTGTTCCTGCGCCTGGTCGAGTGGGCGGACGTTCTCGTAGAGAACCTGCGGCCCGGCGCCATGTCCCGGCTGGGCCTTGGATATGAGGATCTCAGGCAGCGAAACACGAAGCTGGTGTATTGCACGATTTCCGGCTTCGGTGCCACCGGCCCGTACAGGCAGCGCCTGGGCTTCGACCTGGTCACCCAGGGCATGAGCGGGCACATGAGCTTCACGGGCCATCCAGACGCGCCTCCGGTCAAAGTCAGCGTCCCGATCACCGATCTGAACGCCGGCATGTTCGCGGTCTACGGCATACTCGGGGCCTACGTGCACGCGTTGCGGACCGGCGAAGGCCAGTTCGTTGACACCTCACTCATAGAGGGCGGAATCGCCTATACCATCTGGGAGTCAGCGGTCCTCTGGTTCGACCGAGAGGTGCCCGGCCCGGTGGGTTCCCGCCACCGAATGACGGCTCCGTATCAGGCCTACCGCACTGCGGACGGTCACATAAACGTCGGCGTCGCCAATCAGAACACCTGGGCGCGCTTTTGCGAGGCCGTCCGCAGGCCGGACCTGCGCGACGATCCGCGCTTTTTTGTCAATGCCGACCGGGTTCGCAACCTGGGAGCGCTCAAGGTTGAGATAGAGAGGACGCTGGTCAAGCGCGGCACCGCAGAATGGTGTGAGCGCTTGACCGACAACAACGTTCCGTCAGGGCCGATCTACGATATCGCCGACGTATACGCTGACGAGCAGGTCAGGGCCCGGGGCATGGAAATGGACATCGATCATCCGTCGCTCGGGCCCATCAAGAACGTTGGACCGGCTGCCAAGCTGTCGGCTACACCGGCGACCCTGCGTCGACCGCCGCCAGACCTGGGCCAGCACACCGACGCGGTGCTGGGCGAGGTGGGCTACTCGGCTGCCGAGATAGCGGCGATGCGAAAGTCCGGCGCCGCAGGACCCCGGTCCTGAGGCCGGATCGCGGGTCGAGGCGTCCTTGACCTGATCATTCAGTCCCGTAGGCGCTGGAGCACGGCTCGTGAGGCGTCGACGAAATCGTCTACCTCACGCTCGGTGGTCAGAGTGCAGAGGGCACCCTGGGCCTTGCTGAACATCAGCACGCCCTCGTTCATCATGCCGGTGTAAAAGGACGCCTTAAGGTCCTGGTCGCCATTCATCATGTCCCGGTAGTCGTTGATCTGTGCGGATGTGAAATGGAGGCCGAACAGCGACCCTATTCCAGTCGCCTGACCCTCCATCTCCAGCTCGCCGAACACGGCGTTGATCTTGGCCCGCAGCTGGTCTCCGAGCAGGTTCATGCGATCGTAGACGTCAGGTGTCAACTGCTTTAGGGTCTCTTCGCCCGCGACCATGGTGGGAGGGTTGGCGTTGAATGTTCCGGCGTGGGTGATTGCGGGGCTATTCTCGTTGTCGTAAAGCGCCATCAGCTCATCCTTGCCGCCCCATGCCCCGACCGGCAGACCACCGCCGATGATCTTCCCGAACGTAGTGACGTCGGGAACCACCCCGTACATCTCCTGCGCCCCGCCCTGTGAAAGCCTAAAGCTCTGCACCTCGTCGAATATCAGGACTATGCCCAGCTCCTCGGTGAGTTCGCGCATTCCCTTTAGGAATTCTGGCTTTGCCGGGACGTATCCGAAGTTGGACGCAACAGGCTCCATTATCACGGCCGCCAGTTCATGGGCGTGCTGGCGGATCGTCTGCTCGCAGCGGTCGATGTCGTTGTAGGGCAGGACTATCACATCGTCCACCACGCTCTGCGGCTGGTTTGGCCACTCGCGTACGGCGGTGGTCCTGTCCGGGTCCAGCTTGCTCAGGGGTGTGTAGACGCTCACCGAAACGAACTCGTGGTTACCGTGGTAGCCGCCTTCGAATTTTGCGAACTTGGTTTTGCCCGTGTAAGTGCGAGCCATGCGGATGGCGTTCAGTGTTCCCTCCGTCCCGGAGTTGGTAAAGCGCACCTTCTCGACCGAAGGCACCCGGTCTACTATCAGCTTTGCCAGGCGCACCTGCGCCTCGGTGGGAGCCGAGTAGCTCAGGCCCTTATCCGCCTGTTCCTTGACGGCCCCAACCACGGCCGGGTTTGCGTGCCCGACGATATAGGTCGTGGCATTGATCATGAAGTCCAGGTACCGGTTGCCGTCGACGTCGTAAACGTGGTGGCCGGCCGCGTGGTCCACGAAGAAAGGGTAGGGGTCGAAGTACGCGGTCCCGCGCGAACTGCCCCCCGGCAGGTATTTGCGGGCCTCGGCCTGCAGCCCCTTGGAGATCGGGTGGTTGGTGGTGTAAGTGGCCGCCTCGCGGTTGAACGCGTCGCTCATGTCTCCTCCTCGGTTCCTGCCCGCGCCGTACGATTGCTGCGCAAGGCGCACTCGACATCCGTTTGTGCGCCGGTACCGGCGATTATACCCGCGAGGTGGGGCGTTGCATCAGCGCCCCGCCTGTCAGCCGCCAGAAGAGATCGGGCGACTGCGTCTCCGACTCGCGCCCGGGGCGGCCCGCCCGGAAGACCCGGAAGACCCGGAAGACATGGGAGGCCGCGGCCTCAGATGCGGTGAGTCTGGCCGCCGTCGCCGACGATCATCGAACCGGTGAGAAAGCCGCCCCTGCCGGACGATATGAACACGATGAGGTCGGCGATCTCCTCAGGCGTACCGAAGCGTCGCAGGGCAACGTTCCGCTCAAGCATCGATCGCATTGCCTCGGCGTCAGATTCGACCTGGCCCTGCCAGAAACCGCCCGGGAATATCACGTTGCCGGGCGCGACGGAGTTCACCCTTATCCCGGTCGGCCCCAGCCTGACTGCCAGGTTCTTTGCATAGTTGGCCAAAGCCGCCTTCGCCGCGTTGTAGGGAATGGGGGCAGGATGGCTCTCAAGGCCCGCAATGGAATTCGTGAATACGATTGAACCGCCGCCGGCGCGCAGCATTGATGGTATGACCTTCTGCACCAGCCGCACACCTGACCAGAAGTTCGACGCCATGTCGGCGGACCAGCTTTCCTCCGGTATGTTCCAGCCTGTTTCCTCGGTAAGCGCGTTCCCAATGTTGGCGACCAGACAGTCGATGGTCCCGAACCGCTCTTCTGTGCTGCTCAGTGCAGAGTCGATCGGCCCGGGCTTTGTAAGGTCCGCCTCGATCGCCAGTACGTCGTCGACCCCGAACTCACCTGTCAGCTCCACGGTCGCCTGGTCCAGCGACTCTCTCCCCCTCCCGGTTACAACGACCCTGGCGCCTTCGGCCAGGAAAGACCTGGCGATCGCCTTGCCGATGCCACGCGAAGAGCCTCCTACGAACGCCACCTTGCCGCTTAGACCTAGGTCCACTGAAGTCGCCCCCACAGAGCTTGATAGGGTGTCACCGTTCCGGAGTCTACTGGGCTGTCAAACCGCCGTCTAACACCAGTTCTGCACCTGTCACGTAAGACGATTCGTCAGATGCAAGGAACAGCGCCGCGTAGGCGACGTCAAGTGCGCTGGCGAACCGACCTAGGGGGACCTCGAGCTCCCTCTGCTTCCTGACCTCGACCGTTGGGTATACCAGGTCCAGCATCTCGGTTTCCGTGGGACCCGGGTGAATCGAGTTGGCCCTTATGTTGCTGGAGGCGTACTGAATGGCGGTCGACTTGGTGAACACGCGCACGGCGGCCTTGGAAGGGTTATAGGCGGCCGAGATGCGGCTGCCCACGATGCCCGAAGTGGACGATACGTTTACGATCGAGCCTCCCCCCGCCTCGACCATATGCGGCACGACGGCCTTGGTGCCCAGAAACACGCCCCGGGAATTGACCGCCATCACGGTCTCCCACTGCTCGAGCGTAGCCTCGGAGATTGAATCGCGAACATAGATCCCGGCGTTCTGTATCAATACCGTCGGACGCCCGAGCCCCGTGAAAGTCGCATCTACGGCCTCGGCCCATGAGGCCTCCTCGGTCACATCCAGGCGCATGTGGATCGAGCGACCCCCGCAGGCTTCGATCTCGGAAGCCAGCTTCCTTGCTTCGCGCTCTCTCAGGTCGGCGATTGCAACACCCGCGCCCTCGGCGGCGAAGAGCCGGGCCTGGCAGGCGCCGAGACCTCCTGCGCCGCCGGTGATGAGCGCGACCTTGCCCGAGAGTCTCATCGGCCCTGCAGGCCCCGCCCTTTGAAGTCGGCTAAAGGCTCTTTCGAGCGTGACGAAATCACGACTGTTGGCTTCTCGCATCCGGCGCTGGATCCAGGACCTCGTTCATTGAGCCCGAACGAAAACCCTCCAGATCGACCGCCACGTACGCATAGCCGGCCCCCTTGACCGCGGCGGCAATCCTTGCCCTGGCAGATGGTTCGACCATCCTCGAGATCTGTTCCGCAGGCACCTCTATGCGGGCTACGCGGCCGTGGTGTCGAACCCGCACTTGCTCCAGTCCGAGCTTCCGGAGGGCCGCCTCGGCGTCGCCTATGCGCCCCAGAGTCTCAGTTGTGACGGAGGTTCCGTAGGGAATACGTGAAGCAAGACAGGCCTGTGCCGGCTTGTCCCACACCGCCAGGCCAATATCCCTGGCCTGCTCTCGAACCTCCTCCTTTGTCAGCCCCGCGTCAGCGAGCGGGCTTCGCACACCGTGCTGGGCTGCGGCAGATATACCTGGCCGGAAATCTGCGAGATCGTCAAGATTCATCCCGTTGGCCACCGCCCCGTAGCCCTCCAGGCTGGCTATCTGCTTGAGTTCCGAGTAAAGCGTGTCCTTGCAAAAGTAGCAGCGGTCTGGTCCGTTGGAGCGGTAGCCTTCACGGTCGAGCTCGTTGGTACGGATCGTCCTGTGAGCGATTCCGATCCGGTCCGCCATCTCCACGGCCTGGGCCAGCTCACTCCGCGCCAGGCTTGGAGAATCGGCTGTGACCGCCAGTGCGCGGGCACCCAGTACCTCCTGAGCAACCGCAGCCACCAGCGTACTGTCGACCCCGCCGGAGTAGGCGACCACTACTGATCCGTAGCCTATGAGTTCGCGCCGGAGCGCCTCTGCCTTGTCGTCGTGCACACGCTCACCTTCGACGGCGGAAGGAGCGGCGTGGGTGATCCGCGTTGAGCCCAAGTCCTTCAGATCTCCTCCTCGGATATGAAGCGGCGAAGTACGTTGTCGGTCATGCGCGAGACATCATTGTCGTAGTCGTTGTGAGACAGTGCCCCGCACCATGAGATCGAGCCGACCGAGAAGACCGCTCCTCCCTTGGGACCCTCGTAGAAGACGATGTCTCCCCTTACCAGCGGGTTGACCGAGCCGCCCTGCATGCCGTCGTTCAAGAGCACCTCCTCTATGACGTGTTGATATACGTCCGAGAATCCCTCGCTCGTGGCGAGGACCAGCGCATGTGGAGGCGTGCCCAGCTCGGTGTCGGCTCGATCGATTTCGAATCCGCCGGCACCGCCCTGAGTGAGGCCGTATGCCCCGAAGCTCTCGCCCTCAGTCAATCCATTGACTATGAATTCGGCGCGCGGATCGGCGGAATCGGCACTCATCTGGTAGGGCAGCGACACGTCAAAGCCCTGGGAAGTGAAGCCTACTCCGACCAGTTCCTGGGGCGCCCTCCCCCTGAAGCGCCACAGGCCCCCCAGCTCGCCGGTACTCTGGTGATAGTACTCGCCGGCCGCCGCCTCCCAGGCCTCGGTACCGCGGTGACGGCGCACCTCGATGCAGTGCGTCGACTCTGCGGCAAATGAGGTAACCCAGTAATAGCCGTTGCCTCCGAGGTACATGTGCCTGCCGCCCTCCTTGAGGTAGGCCTCCAGGGCGTCCAGGCCTTCGCTTGTCCAGTACTCGGGGTGCGAGCCCGTCAGGACCACGCGGTATCTCCGCAGCAGGTCGACACCCTCTTTCTGAAGGTCCTCGTCCGTTGCAACGTCGAAATCGTGCCCCATCTGCTCCAGCCAGTCGGTCAGGTGCAGGTCGGCGTTGAACTGGTGGGGAGCTCCGCGGCCGAAGTGCAGCAGCGGCGAATGGTACTTGGGGCGCATGTTCAGTATGGGCCTCAGCCTCGACGAGTGTGAAACCCCGCTGTTGTCGGAATGCCGGTCATACTGGCTGCGCAGCTTGTTTTCGATCATATAAAGGTCGCGCGGATCGACCGGGTAGTCGAAGGTGATCTCTTTACCACCCGCGAGTCTGCCCAACTCGAGGTACTTGATATCGGTGTAGGCGAAAATGTGGATGTTTGCGTACGAGAGATAGCTGTTGGTCGGCACAAGAAACAGAGTTGGGGCCGTCGAGGTTCCCCTGGGTGGACGCACGAAGAACGGTATATAGTCTTCGGAGTCGCCAGCCCTCAGATGGGCGGCGTAGATGCCGCTGCGCATCGTCTCGGGCACGGTCAGCTCGAAGTCAACGTCCCAGCCGGCGTCGTCGAGATCGTCGTCGTGGAAGTACATCGCCCCGTAGAGCTCTGGAGCGATGCGGAAGTTGTGCTCCTGGCCCCGCCACAGATGGCCGGTCATGGCCCTGTAGGGGCGGTTCACGGCGTGCCCGGTGTGACCTCGTCCGGAGATGTCGTCGACCACGTCGGTCGAAAAGTTGGTGGTAAACGTCCAGGCGGACCGCAGGGATCCGTCACCAACCTCGCCGGGCGGAGCGTTCCGTTTCAGGCGCCCCACCTCGTCCTCGGTCAATGCGGCGGCATAGACCCGTGGGCTGTCGATCTTCCCGTTGTACTTGGCCTGTGCAACCGGCTTGCCGTCGGCCAGGGCGGACAGGTGAGCGGCCATGGTGAATGGGCCGCCGGTGCCCTTGAGAGGCAGAGTGCCGGTGTCCCTTACCAGGACCGACCTGCTCGGCTCCTGCGGCCACATGGTAATCGGCAGCTGGTAGAGCGACACTACTCCCGCATCGGCGTCGTAGGATGCGGCCGCGAAATACCAGACTCCGCTGCGCATCGGGGTGCCGGTTGAAATGGTCTCGGTAGCCGAGCCGTCTCCCACCGAGATTCCGAGTGATCCGTCCCCGCATATCATCAGCCTGTAGCCGGCGGCATCCTCCGCGGACCATCTGCCGATGATCGTCTGTTCTCTGTCTGGCGTGGTGGGGAATATCCATGCCTGCAGGGTGAAACTGCCCGTCAGATCCAGGTCTGCGTGGCCCTTTACGGTCACGTACGAGCCGTTGCGAATGGGTTGGACTTTCCCCGGGTGTTCGCCGTCGATCCCGGTTGCAATCCGCTCGTCCCTGTAGCCAGGCCCGAGCGGATTCTCATCGCCGTGTATGAGACGGACTATGCCCGCCCCGTAGGTCTCGCGCTGGGAGCTGACCATGAATCTGATCGTCTCGCCTGGGTGGACGCTAAATCTATCTGCGTAGCCAACGATCTCCACGATGGACTCTCCTCGGTCGGCAGACGGACTGCCGACAATAAGCGGCATGGTAGCAAGTGGCCATCCACCTCTCAATCAGGACGGCCCCGCCCGGTTGGGGACCGTCCGGCCCATCCCGCGGTGTTGTTGCCTATACTAGCCTCAAAGGGGGGGCTCGAGATCGACGAGACTGCTTTAAGGACGCTGATCAGGCGCTACTCTGTCGGCGAGCTGGACACCGAAGATCTGGTGGAAGCATTCGCCCAGATGCCCTACCGGGATCTCGGGTTCGCGCGAGTCGACCACCATCGTGAACTCCGGACCGGCTTCCCCGAGGTGATTTTCGGCCGGGGTAAGACCCCCGGACAGGTCGGTCGACTCGCCCGGGAGATCCTCTCTCACGCCGACCGATTGCTGGTCACGCGTGCCACCGGCGAGATGCACGACGCCGTTGCCGGGGTGGCGCCCGAGGCCTCATACGAACCTACGGCGAAGACGATCAGGGTGGATCGTCGTCCTGCAAGGGGAAGGACCGGACGCGTTGCGGTAATCAGCGGCGGCACCGCGGACCTTCCGGTGGCGAGTGAAGCGGCCGAGACGGCCGAGTGGATGGACAGCGAGGTCGACTGCATTCTGGATGCCGGTGTGGCCGGACTGCATCGCCTCTTGGATCGGCTCGGCGATCTGAGGAGGGCGGACGCGATCGTGGCGGTGGCAGGTATGGATGGTGCGCTGCCGTCTGTCGTATCAGGGCTGGTAAGCGCCCCCGTAATAGCTGTACCCACCAGCGTGGGCTATGGCGCCAGCTTCGAGGGAGTGGGGCCTCTGCTTACGATGCTGAACGCCTGTTCACCGGGCGTTGCGGTCGTGAACATTGACAACGGGTTCGGTGCCGGCTACATGGCGTCCATCATTGCAGGCAAAGGAGTCTCTTCGGCGCATTAGCGGACACCCCGTCGGACGGACAGCAAGCGGCGGTCTGGCCGGAGAGTTCGCTCCTGAGCCCGTGGAGTAGAATTCCGGAATGCGAAAGCGTGTGATTGGCAGCGCGGGGCGGGTGTCCTTCGAAGTGATAAAGCCGTTCGGTCAGTTGCCGGCCGGGATGTCATGGGGGGCTGTCAGCGCCTGCTGCGTGGATTCTGATGATCGCGTATACGTACTCAGGCGCACCGATCCACCCATACTCGTCTTTGATCAGGAAGGCTCTCTTGTCGGCTCGTTCGGCGAAGGGGAAGTGACTGAGGGCCACGGCATGTCGATCACGGCCGACGACGAGATCTGGGTCACCGACAAGGACGGACACACCGTTACCAAGTTCAGCACCGGCGGCGACGTTCTGCTGCGCCTGGGAAGGCCCGACACGCCCAGTCTTCAGGCCCCTTTCGCCCATCCGGCGGATGTGGCCGTCCACCAGGCCAGCGGGGATGTGTTCGTTTCCGACGGCTACGGCAATTCGCGCATTCACCGATTTTCCGCGGATGGTGAACTGATCGGAGGTTGGGGAGAAGCCGGTCAGGGCAGGGGGCAATTCACCGTGCCCCACTCCATCTGGATTGATCGCCTGGACCGCGTGCTTGTGGCCGATCGAGAGAACCTGCGCATCCAGGTGTTCACCTTGGACGGCGAACTGCTGGACGTGTGGACCGACCACTACAAGCCCATGGACATCTATGTTGATGGATCGGATCGCATCTTTGTCACCGACCAGGTACCGCGACTGACAGTGATGACCCTGGATGGGGACATAATCGCGCGAGGCCTCCACCGCGGTCACGGTATCTGGGGGGATTCTTCGGGCAACCTGTATTCCTGCTGGCCCACTCCGGTCGACAATCCGGTCGTCAAGCTGGCGGCCCAGTGAAGATAACCGACGTGCGCGCGACCCTGCTGTCGGCCGTGGTGCCGGAGGACAAGCGCTGGCGGACGGACCTTGGGGTCGCCGTCAAGATGGACAACTGCATCGTCGAGGTCGAGACCGACGAAGGGATAACGGGCATCGGGGCCGGCCAGGGCAACGCCGAGGTGGTCAAGGCCGTGGTGGAAACCCAGCTGCGTCCCCAGCTCCTGGGCCGGGATCCGGGCCTGATAGAGGGCCACTGGGAACGTATGTACAGCGGTTCGCGCGGCGAACCGGCTCTTGAGCGAGGTTACCCACAGCCCGGTTCTTCGCGCAGGGGAGACACGCTGTGTGCCATTGCCGGCGTCGACATCGCGTTGTGGGATATCCTGGGCAAATCTCTGGGCCAGCCGATATACCGGCTGCTGGGAGCGGCGCGCACCAGCGTTCGCGCCTACGCCTCCGGCGGGTGGGCCCCCGGCGAACAGGCGGGCGACGAAATGGCCGGCTACGCCGCGAGAGGCTTTTCCGCGGTGAAGATGCGAGCCGAGGGACGTGATGGATTCTCCCTGGCCAGGGCGGCCACCCGGGTGGCCGCGGCCCGAAGGGCGCTGGGGAAAGACGTGGAGATAATGGTCGACGCGCACGGGTCCCTTGACGTCTCGACCGCAAAGCGGCTCGCCACGATGCTGGAAGAGCAGGGAGTCGCCTGGTTCGAAGAGCCTGTTTCCTATGACAACCACGCCGGACAGGCAGAGGTGCGGGCATCCACAACCGTCCCCATCTCGTCGGGCGAGAGCGAGTCCACGCGCTTTGACGTGCTGGACCTGCTGAGGATGAACGCGGTCGACATTCTCCAACCCGACATAGCCATCGCCGGCGGTTTTACCGAATGCCGCCGCATCGCCGCATTGGCGCATGCCCATGGCGTGAGATTGGCGCCCCACGTCTGGTCAAGCGGGGTGATCGTTGCAGCCTCCATCCACCTGGCCATGCATGCTCCGGCCTGCCATATCTTCGAGGTCTCGCAAAGCGCGTCCCCACTGATCTGGGAGCTGTTCGAGGAGCCTTTCGAGATTGAGGATGGCTACGTGCGCGCGGTTGACCGCCCCGGTCTGGGATTTACCTTGAGGCAGAATCTTGCCGACCGATTCCCGTTCGTTCCTGGGCCGGCATATGTCTACTAGTTGCACTCGTTCAGTTCATCGAGGCCCGGTTCGCAAGGGGCGCAGGTTGTCCGGACGCCCGGGTCCGATGTCCCGGTCTCCCGCTAACGTCTGTCGCGATGGCCGACGCTAAGGTCGATTTCACTCGCATCTCCCGCCTTGAGGCCGAGGCAGTCGGCGAGCCCGGCCGGCGCACGTTTCGCATAGTCGCAGAAAGCGATTCAAGCAGGGCGGACGTGTGGCTGGAGAAAGAGCAACTCTTTCAGCTTGCTCTGGCCATCCACCAGATGACCAGCGTAGTTCGAGAGGGCGAGGACGCGGCGGCCTCGGCATCTGCGAATGAGGAGCGCGAGGCCGACCCGCTGACCAGGGTCCAGTTCAAGGCAGGCCGGCTCGCACTAAAGCATCAGGACTCCCACGGGATGTTCATCATCGAGGCGCACGACATCGAGTCTCCTCAAGTGATGGAGGACGACGCCCCTGCCGACATCGCGCTCTGGGCAAGCCGCTCCAGAGTCGGCGAATTCGCCGAACAGGCACTGGAGGTATGCGCGGCTGGAAGGCCTCTCTGTCCCCTGTGCGGGGCGCCCATGGAATCACAGGAGCAGGGAGGTCACAAGTGCCCTATGGTGAACGGCAACCGGGCCATACGGATCCCTGACAGCCCCTAAGGGCCACAGAAGCCCGCATCCAGAATAAAGATCCCTTGGTGCCGACCAATCCGCCGCCTCTATCCGCCGGCCGGCCCGGGCCCCGGCTAGTCGATCCGCCGCCCGACCTGGCCCGAGTCATACTGGAGTCGGCCGATATAGTGGCCGGCGCGCAGGTGCGTCTCGGATCCAACTACACCTTCCTCGTTCACCTTGACGCGGGGGACGGTCACGTGATGCGTGCGATCTACAAGCCCAGGGCCGGTGAAAGGCCGCTCGCGGACTACCCCGATGGGACCCTGTATCTGCGGGAATATGCTGCCTTCATGGTGTCCGAGCGCCTGGGTTGGCCGCGAATTCCCATGACCGTGATCAGGGATGGGCCACACGGACCCGGGTCTATGCAACGCTTTGTGGAATTCGACCCGAGTGTGACCTACTTTAACCTGCGTGAGGAAAGGCTAGACGAACTGGCTTCGTTTGCCGCCTTCGATCTCCTTGTGAATAACGGCGATCGCAAGGGAGGCCACTTTCTGGAGGATTCCCAGGGAGCGCTCTGGAGCGTAGATCACGGCCTGACATTTAACGAGCAATTCAAGGTCAGGACCGTCATGCTCGAGTTCTGGGGAGAGTCCATTCCGGAAGGGCTCGTCGCCGACCTCCAGGCTCTGACGCGGGAACTTGATGCGGGAGGCACCCTGGGGACGATCCTCAAGGGCCAGATCAGCGTTGCCGAGTTGGACGCGCTCAGGGCACGCCTCGCCGGGATCCTCGAGACGCCCGTGCACCCGGTGCTCGATCCCTACCTCAATGTCCCCTGGCCCCTGGTCTGACGAGCATGGGCGTTTGCCCTTCGACGGGCCGGCGCCAGCCACGGTTCTCGTAGAGGCGGGTTGCGAGCCCGAAAGGCGCGTGAACCTGGCTGAGCGCCGGAATCATCCCGCCCTCAGCCCCATGTGTCATCGCAGCGCAGGGTCTCCCCGCATCGACTGCCTTCAGGACTGCGGGGGATTCAGCATACGCCTGACCCATCGTCTCAGCCCTCTTGTCCAGCGGCCGCGAGGCCTGATGCCGGCCGCTACGGCGTCAGCGACACCGGGAGAGCCAAAGATCATCGGCCTGTACCACTTGTGCAGGTCCGCACCGCTCGGGGGATCGCTCTGCCAGTTGGAGACGAACGTGGTGAATGGACACCAGGACCGTCCCGCTCCCGCCCTCTCGCCGACCAGCACCCTGCCGCCCGCCTCGGGGACGATCACAGACGCTGCCGCCACGTCCCAGATTGAAAGTGAGCCTGTCAGTGCGCTGTACTGAAAGGTCCCTGATGCCACCATCGCCAGCTCGTAGGCAATTGAGCCCGTCTGCCGCGCCTCACCCACCCGGCTTCTCATCGATTCGTCAAACCTGAAGCGTTGGCTGAACCCTCCAGGCAGGCCGACGAGACGTCGAGAATCAGGCTCGTTTGCGCAGAGAGCATTCAGGGGCGTGCCGTCGCATGCCGCGCCCCCGCCCGTCCTCGCGTGCATTACCCGGCCCCTGACTCCCGGCCAGGGAATGAAGATCGCTCCGGCGACGGGCACGCCCCTGAGCAAGACCCCCACCGAGGCGGCGAACATGGGCAGCCCCTGCGAGAAGTTTCTCGTGCCATCCAGGGGGTCGAGCACCCACACGAAGTCCGGCAGAGTCTCGACCGATGCGCTTTCGTCCTCCTCACCTACAATCGCGTGATCCGGGAAGGCAGCCCTGATGCGGCCCGTAAGGAGAGTCTGACTCTGCCGATCCGCTTCGGTCACCGGGTCCGACAGCTTTTCTCCCTTGTACTCGACGTCCAGGGGTCGGCCGAAGTAGTCCATGATCAGATGCCCGGCCTCACGCGCCGCGTCCACCGCGACGTGCTCGAGTTTGGTGAGGATATCTTCTGCCAAGGCCGGGCTGTCGTCGCTGCGTGTCATGGATAGTAGGAGAACCGCGCAAGTGTAAGTAGCTGTCGAGTGGGAGGTCAACGAGTCTATCCGACGGTGTATTCCGTTAAAATCGGCTGATGCGCCTGATACCTCGACGAGACAAGATCGCGGTCATCGAACTGTTCGGCACCATAGGTGGCGGAGTCAGGTCGGCACCCTATGAGAGGGTCTTTGACCAGGTACGGACGGCAAGGTCCGTACGAGCGATGGTGCTCGACATCGACTCGCCCGGAGGCTCGGTGCCGGCGTCGGAATACATCTATCGCTGCGTGGCCAAGGTTGCCGAGCGAAAGCCAGTGGTTGCAGCCATACGTGGAGTAGGTGCGTCCGGTGCCTACATGGTCGCCTGCGGCGCTCAGCGGATCGTGGCGACTCCGGGTGCGCTTGTGGGATCGATCGGAGTCATCTCGGTCCGGCCCATGCTGCGCGCGGCACTGGAGAAGATCGGTGTCGACGTGAGCGTTACAAAGAGTGGCGAGCTTAAGGACATGGGTGCCGTCTGGAGGCCCTTCACGCCCGAAGAAGAGGCAAAGATGCAACAGCTCACCGATGAGTCCTACGATCGATTCGTCGAGATCGTCGCCGATGCAAGAGGCCTCGCCCACTCTACGGCCAGAGAGCTTGCGACCGGCGAGGTATTCTGGGCGGCAAGGGCCCTCGAGGCGGGCCTGGTAGATGAGCTGGGCGATCTAGACCTTGCGGTTGATCGGGCCGCCAAACTGGCCGGCTGCACGAGGAGGGTGGTGCGAATGGGTCCTCGCCGCGGCCTGGGGCAACGGCTGCTCGGGCCCCTGTCCGAAACGCTGGTCGAGTCTGTGGCCAACGAATTCGAGCGACGGCTGTGGGCCGAGAGCCTGCGTTAGCATCGTTCTCAGCCCGCTAGACGGGCCTCTCCTTTACCTCTTTCCACAGCGATTCCTTGTCCTCGGCGCAAAGCGCTCGAAACTCGTCGCCACGCTCTCGCGCCAGCATCTCCATCGCCCTGAACCTTGAAGCGAATCGCCGGTTGGCCTTGCGGAGCGCCGTTTCGGCATCGATCTGCAGCCACCTGGCGGCGTTCACCAACGAAAAGAGCAGGTCGCCGAACTCGGCTTCCGCCTCCTCGGCCGTGGTGGCCGCGCCAAGTTCATCCAACTCCTCCCGGACCTTTTCGAGCACCCCGGCGACATCTTCCCAGTCAAAGCCCGTTCTCCGCGCCCTGCCCTGGATGGCCTGGGCGCCGGCCAGGGATGGCGTGGCCCGGGGTACCCCGTCGATCGCCGAAGATCGCCGGGAATGCGGCTTTTCGGCCCTCTTGATCTCGTCCCAATTTGCCAGCACCTGCGAGGCATCCAGGTCCTCGCGGTCGGCCTCGAATACATGCGGGTGCCTGCGGACAAGCTTGGAGATGAGCGCTCCGAACACCTCGGGCTCGGAGAATCGTCCCTGCTCCTTGCCAAGCTGCATCTGATAGGCGGCGTGCAACAGGACGTCCCCCACCTCCTCCATTATTGCCTCGTCGTCATCCTCATCCAGTGCCTCGACAAGTTCATACGCCTCCTCCAGGAACTGGTCGCGCAGGGATTCTCTGGTCTGACCTCGGTCCCAGGGGCAGCCATCGGGGGCGCGGAGCCGATCCAGCACGTTCATCAGACCCTGGAAATTCTGGTCGAATTCGCTGGCGCTGACTGCCTGTTCGCGGCTGTCCATCTGGCTGCGGACCCCTTGGGCATCACCTTCCGGCTGCGAAAATCCCTGTGCTAACATCGAGCCGTGCGACCCTTGAGGCTTGCTTTGACCGCCCTTTTCATCGTCTGTATACCGGTGTTTCTCGTCACGTCCAACGTCCGCTGGGTGATAAACGCACCGTTCCTATACAGCTACGGTTTCGATAAGTACGGCGTGGCCGAAAGAACCGGCATTGAACGCGACGAGCTGATCAGGGCCGGCGCGGCCTTCCGCGAGTACTTCAGCAACGACGCCGATGTACTCGACGTCAGGGTAGTCCAGCGTGGAGTTCTCAGAAGCATATACAACGACCGAGAGATTGCCCACATGACCGACGTTAAGGGACTGGTCAGGGGCGTCTGGATGGTCCATGTCGCCACCGGGGGCTACATTGGCTTTTTCCTGCTCTGCGGGGCACTGTTGTGTCGGCGGCGGTGGCTCGGCATCGCCGGCGACCTTCTGGGCGCGGGCGGACTGCTCACCCTGGGCCTGGTGGCGGTCGTCGGACTGGCGGCCCTGGTAGGTTTCGACCGGTTGTTCCTGGCCTTCCACCTGGTGTCATTCTCGAACGACCTGTGGCAATTGGACCCCAACCGCGACGTGCTGTTGATGATGTTCCCGCAGGGCTTTTTCTTCGACGCGACGATGTGGATAGTAGGGTCTACCGTCGTGGAGGCGCTGCTGCTTTCGATGTACCTTATCGCCCGCCGAATTCATGGGCTGTGGTCTGCGGGAGATTCGGTCGAAGGCGCCGCGGCTCCCCGGTGAGGGCAGTCATAGCAGTTGCCGGGAGCGGCGCGGAACTTGTGGCGGGCCGGCGATCCCCGGCCACGCTATCCGCCGGTGCGGCACCCCCCTCCGCAGCAGCCACCTCCACCCTCCGGGCCTCGCTGAGTCTGGCCGTTGGACACGGCGACCAGCGAAGGTAGAGAAAGGCGCCGGTCGCCAGGGTCGCCACAGCCCGGGCACTGTGCCCGATCACTCAGGCTGGATATAGACCTTCGAAGTTCGAAGGCAAGTCCGCACCCGGTGCAGGTGTACTCGTAGATCGGCATTCCTACGGTCTAGGAGCCAGCCGGCCCCCCGACGAGAAGGGTGACGCTGAAGCTTGCCGGCGACCCCAGTCGATCACTGTCGTCGCCGGTGTACTCGAGCCTTACAGTCGTCTCGCCGTCGGCCATGACGCGATATCGAAAGAGCTCGACGCCCGGTGCCTCACCGGCATCGGAACGTGCCACGAACCTCGGCTCCTCTTCCGCCCTGAGCATCTTGCTTTCCAGCTGTGTGGCGACCCAGCCGCGGTCGGCGCCGGGGAAGGACGGAAGAGCGATGGTTACGAAGTCGCCGCGCGCGGCTTGAACCCGCGCTCCACTGTCAGACTGGTCAAGGTCAATCGTGGCCGGAGTGCAGGCGGTCGCAGTAGCCAGGATCACCAGCGCCAAGGCGGCGACACCCAAAGCCCCGGATATCTTGAACGCATTCTCCATTTAACCGGCGGTCGATCCTCTCGATCCCAGCCATTCGCGCAGGCGACGGCGAGGCGCCTTTCCGCCACCGATTCTATCATCGTCCCGCTCCCTGTCGGGCTGGCCGCACGCCCATATAATGGCTGCTAACCCCTTCCGCTACAGAGAGATGCAAACACCCCACGCACAACCCGACCAGCGAGGACGTTTTGGACCTTTCGGCGGCCAGTACGTGCCTGAAACGCTCATGCATGCCCTGGATCAGCTTACGCGTGAGTATGAGACTGCGATTGGCGATCGCGGATTTGCTCGCCAGCTAGAGGATCTGGGTCGCAGCTATACGGGTCGCCCGACGCCTCTGTACTTTGCAGAGAATCTGACCCGCAGCCTGGGCGGCGCCCGGATCTACATCAAGCGCGAGGACCTGGCTCATACAGGAGCGCACAAGATCAACAACGCTCTTGGGCAGGCCATTCTGGCGAGGCGTATGGGAAAGGAACGGATCATAGCCGAGACCGGGGCCGGCCAGCATGGGGTGGCGACGGCGACTGCATGCGCGATGATGGATGTCGAGTGCATCGTCTACATGGGAGAGGAGGACATCGCCCGCCAGCGACTCAACGTATTTCGGATGGAACTGCTTGGAGCCGAGGTCAGGCCCGTCTCCTCCGGCAGCCGCACCCTAAAGGACGCCATCAACGAGTGCATCCGGGACTGGGTAACCAACGTTGAGACCACCCACTATCTGATTGGCAGCGCGGTGGGTCCCCATCCCTACCCGGCGATCGTGCGTGACCTGCAGTCCGTCATCGGCACCGAGGCGAGAGGTCAGATCATCGAGGCTGAAGGTCGTCTGCCCGACCATGTCCTGGCATGCGTCGGAGGCGGAAGCAATGCCATCGGCCTGTTCCATCCCTTCATCGCCGACGAGCAGGTAGAGTTGATCGGCGTGGAAGCAGGGGGTACGGGGCCCGCCTCCGGGGAGAACGCAGCCACGCTTGTATCCGGCGAAATCGGGGTGCTGCATGGCAGCATGTCCTACCTGCTTCAGGATGAGGACGGCCAGGTCGTGGAGACCCACAGCATCTCGGCGGGCCTCGATTACCCCGGCGTCGGTCCCGAACACAGCTACCTGAAGGACAGTGAACGCGCTCGCTATGTAAGCGTGCGGGACGATGAGGCGATAGAGGGCTTTCGACTCCTGTGCCGGACGGAGGGCATCATCCCTGCCCTCGAGCCCGCCCACGCGATCGCATACCTGTCGAGTTGGGTGCCGGACGTCCCGGAAGAATCGATAGTCCTGGTTGGCTTGAGCGGTCGCGGTGACAAGGACATCGAGACTGTCTCGGGATGGCTGTCGGCGGACTAGGACCAGGACCCTTAGCCCGATGCCCGCTTTCATGGCTTGCCAGGGCGGCGTGTGGCGATCGGTGCAGACCGCCCTGTCATATCGCCTTGCTACAATTTGATCGTGATTAGGATCGGTGTGGGTCTCCCGATAGGGGCCTTGGCGCCCATCACCGCGGGCCTGCTGTTCGCGGCGGCGGTCATGGTGCCGGCATATGGCCCGCTAATAGACCACCACTACGCGGAGCGTCTGCCATTTCACAGTCACATTGCCCGCGACGGTCCCCATTCGCATAGCTACCTGGAATTACACACTCATCCAATGCCTGCGCCCGCCGAGCCCGACATGACCACCGCCATACCGGGAGAAGACGGATTGCCGTCATCTCCCTTAGGTGTGGGAGACGACCGTGGCCTGATGATTCGATCGGCCATAGAGCCACCTGTAAGCCTTGATCAGCCGTTGGCCCGACTGAGCAGACTTGAGCAGTTCGGCCCATCGCCACCGGTCAGGCCGCCCCGCATTTCGGTCTGATTCCGTCGCGTCGTTCCTCGACGCCCTGCCGAGAATTCCGTCCCCGAATGGCGGGTGGTTGGAGGCTTGCCCCATTAGCTGCGTGCAGCGACATATCCCCGTGCTGGTCGTCATGACGGCCGTCCTGATGACGGCCGTGCTGTGGCCGCAGTCCGTCGAGGCTCACGGCGGCGTGACCGAGTTTCGGAAGGAGCGGGCCGGTCCATATGAGATCGCCTTTGGTACCAGTCCACGTTCTCCCTCGCCCGGTGCCGTGCACGTGTCACTGAGGGTAGTCGACCTGGTTAAGGGGTCGGCCGTTCCTCTAGCCACGGTGACGCTGTCAGGCCAGGTCCTTGGCGGGCAGGGTTCAGAAATCGAATCGTTCGAGGGTGTGGTCGCCGACCTTTACGAAGAGGACCCCGTCTTTTGGGACATTGATCTGTCCGTTGAGCAGGTTGGTGACTGGGTGTTCACGGTTGCTGTGGAAGGGGACCTGGGCGAAGGCTCGGCAGACTTCGCAGTCACTGTGAGAGAGTCCAATCCGATTACAGGAATCATAACCGTCGTCGTTCTGGTGGCGTTCCTGTCAGTGGTCGCCCTGGCGATGCGCACCTACCTGAGCGCAAGAAAGGTTAAGGGCAATTGATCAGTAGACTCACTGCGCTTTCAGTCCTGGCAGCCGGGCTTTCGGCGGCCCTCGTGATGTCCTGCGGCTCGCCGCCGCCCTCCTCGATTCCCACCGCCACTCCATTCGTCATTGACGTTGGCCCGTCGGCAACTCCGGTCGCGACGCCCACCCTGGACGTCGCGCCCGATAGCCCGCTGGCACCTGAGTTCACGCTCACGTCGGCGGCGGGGGTCTCGGTCTCGCTGGCGGACCTGCTGAGAGGCAGGGATGCGGCGGTATTGGTCTTTTACCGGGGCTTTTTCTGAGGGATATGCCGTAGCCAGCTCGGCGAGCTGCAGAACAGTCTGGGCCAGTTCGAGGAACTTAATATCTCGCTGGCCGCCATAAGCGTCGATGATGTCAGGGGCGCAAGCAGCATGGCCGCCCTCGTGCGGGCAGACTATCCACTGCTGGCCGACCCGACAAAGGAGACCTCCATAGCCTACGGGGTGTTTGACCTGCTGGGTGACGGCGTGGCCGCCCCTGCGGTGTTCGTCATCAATCCAGATCGCTCGATCCGCTGGGCATTCGTCGGCAGCGACATAGATGACAGGCCGGCGACCGCGGACATACTTGCCCGAATCCGCAGCTAGGGAAAGCGGGCGCTTGCAACTGAGGTAACAAAATGAAACTGAATTCCACCAGATTACTTGTACTGGTTCTCGCCACCGTGGCGGCGCTTGCCACCGCATGCGGAGGGTCTGAGCCCCAGGAACTGACCTTCGATGTCGTCATCGCCAACGACTCCTGGAACATGGAGGGGGAGATCATCGAGGTCAAGCAGGGTGACCACATCACCTTCAACATCGAGTCCGACGTCAGGGGAGGCTTTCATCTTCACGGGTACGATCTGTACAACGAGGTAGCTCCGGGCCAGCCAGCCTCATTCGACTTCACGGCCGATGCCACCGGAAATTTCGAGATCATGCTGCATAAGTTCACCCTCGCCAGCGACAGGGAAGATGGAATGGATCATCAGGGGGATGGTCACGGGGACAATGGAGGCGAGGATGAGGAGTCGGAGGTTCGACTGGGCTGGTTCCAGGTATTCCCCAGATGAGAGATCGGCTTCCGTCTCCTAGCAGGGGGACGTGATCCCCGGCCACAGCAAGGGGCTGATCGTCGCCTCGCTCGCCGTCGTGGCCCTGGCGGCGACTGAAACCGCGTACGCCCATGGCTTTGGAGCCCGGTACGACCTGCCGGTGCCGCTCTCGTATTTCCTGGCCGGCGCAGCCGCGGCGGTGGCGCTCTCCTTTGTGGTGGTTGGGGTGTTCATAAGGGGCGTAGGTGCCGGTACCGGGTACCCGACCTACTCCCTCAGTTCGCGCCTGTGGTTTCGCCACAGCGTCGGCTCGCCCGCGTTCGTGTGGCTGGCCAGGGCCGCGTCCGTGTTCATATTCGGGCTGGTGATCGCCACCTCGCTGGCGGGTTCGCACAAGCCACTCGACAACCTGTCGCCGACGTTCATCTGGGTCATCTGGTGGGTGGGTGCGGGCTTTGTCGCAGCCGTCATAGGCAACGTCTGGAATGTCATCAACCCATGGAAGATCGTTTTCGAGTTGGCCGAGCGCCTGCTTGCCGGTCGCAGGGGATTCGCCCCTCTCCAGGGCTACCCGCAGGCGTGGTCGACCTGGCCGGCGGTGGTGCTGTTCGGCGTATTCGCCTGGATCGAAAACGTATATTCGGGAGCCGCCGTTCCGGGCGACCTTGGGACGATCATCGTGGTGTTCTCCGTCATCCAGTGGATCGGAATGTACTACTTTGGGAAGGATGCCTGGCTTCGCTACGGGGACCCGTTCTCCGTGCTTTTCGGTTTATTCGCCCGTTTTTCCCTGACCGAAATCAGGGTCGACCGTCGCAGGGCCTGCCGGCGCTGCCCCTTTGAATGCACCGCGGGTGAATGCGTCGACTGCTACCCGTGCTTTGAGCGGGCTGCCCCCGATGATCGCAGGGTGGTCCTCCGGCCCTTCGCCGCCGGCCTTGTAAGGCCCGAGTACGTATCGGTCGCCAACATGGCCTTTGTGATTCTCGCCCTGTCGACGGTTACTTTCGATGGCCTTAAGGAAACGTCATCCTGGAACTGGGTTCACCGCGAGCTCGCAGGCATAGACGGTGCGGCCGTGGACACGATAGGCCTGTACGGGGTGCCGCTGGCCTTTCTCGGCCTGTACCTGGCCTTCTCATGGGGCATGCGCCGCATGTCCGGGGCGGACATCGGCGTCCTGAGGTTGGCCCGGGTCTCTGTGCTGTCCCTGGTCCCGATAGCCCTGGCCTACCACTTCGCCCACTTTCTCGCGCTGCTGCTGATTCAGGGCCAGGCGATCATACCGCTGGCCTCGGATCCGTTCGGCCGCGGCTGGAACCTGTTTGGGTCCGCCGGGTATGCGATCGATATCAGCGTCATAAATGCAGAGGCCGCCTGGTTCTTCTCGGTCGCTGTGATCGTCGTCGGCCACGTCGCCGCGGTGTTCGTCTCACATGTAGTCTCTCTCAGAGAGATCCCGGGGCACGTCGCCGCGCTGCGCAGCCAGTATCCGATGCTGGTCCTGATGGTCCTGTACACGGTCGTCAGCCTCTGGATCGTCTCCCAGCCGATAGTGGAGTGACCGGCGGGGCGGGCCGCCGGGCCCGGGCCTCATCCGGGCGCTATAGAATGGATGTCATATGGAGGGCACAGGCCCTGCCGGGGAGGTTGTGAAGGCGCGTATGAGGCGGCCCATGCAGATCGGGCGCGATACCGAGTTGACCGTGAGGATGTCGGCGACAATGCTGCTGCTGGCCCTGGTGTTCGTGGCGTTTCTCGGCCTGTTGTTCTGGGCCGGGGTGCCATGGTTCCTGGTCCTGGTGATCGCCGTGGCCGTGGCCGTGTTCCAGTACTGGGGATCGGACCGAATCGTGCTTATGACCACCGGCGCCAGGGAGGTCTCCGAGCAGGAGGAGCCATGGCTGCACGATACGATCTCCCGACTGGCGCGGGCCGCGGAGATCCCCAAGCCCAAGAAGATCGCGATAATGGAGACGCATGTCCCCAACGCCTTCGCCACGGGCCGTAATCCCCGCAATGCCGTGGTGGCGGTAACCCGGGGCCTGCTAAATCGACTCACCAAGGCCGAGGTGGAGGCAGTGCTGGGTCACGAGATGAGCCACGTCAAGAACCGTGACGTCATGGTCCTGACCTGGGCCAGCGTCATAGTGATCATGGCCGGCTTTCTGATGCAGATGCTGTTTTGGATGAGCCTTTTCGGAGGCTTTGGCGGCAGGCGGGGCGGCCAGGGGGGCGGTCAGGCAGCCCTCATCATCCTGGCGGTATATGCCGGTACGATCCTGGTCTACTTCATCAGCCAGATGCTGATAATGACCCTCTCCAGGTATCGTGAGTACTCGGCTGACAGGGGAGGAGCCGTGCTGACGGGCAATCCCATGCAGCTGGCTTCGGCCCTGGCCAAGATCTCCAATGACGTCTACAGGATCCCCGAAAAGGACCTGCGCAGCGTTGAGCACGCCAACGCCTTTTTCATAATCCCGGCCCTCAAGGGTGGAGGCATGACGTCAATGTTCTCCAGCCATCCGCCGGTGGAAAAGCGCATCGAAAAGCTCAAGGCCATTGAGCGGGCAATGAGTCGCGGTGCGACCCAGTACCGTGAGTTCAAGTTCTGACCTTTTCCTGTCTCGAGCCTGGAGATGGGTTTCCTAGGGGGTCTGCTCGGGCGTAGTCGGATAAGGGCGCCCCGCCCGGGCCGGTACGCCGACCTGATCAGGGCGGCCCGAATCATGACCGACCGGTCATCCCTGGCAACCGGAGATAGGGCCGGTGTCCTGTTCAATCCGGAAGAAGGCGCATCCGCATCCGACCTTGTGAGCGAGCTCCAGGGTGTTATCAGGCGGAGTGAGGCCGCCTCGGGCACAGGGCTGGATCTTCGCACCGACGAGTTCGAGACCGCATGGATAGTCCTGCACAATCGGAACTTTGAGCGTCTGGTCGGATCGGTGCAGCTGCTCAACGAAACACTTTTCGAACGTGGCAACGGCGGTCGACTTCTTGCAGCCGTCATCAGAGTGGACTTTGAAGGAAGGCCAGCCTATTGGATCTACAATTACAAGAGAGGGTACTTTTATCCTCTGGTGCGGGGCTCAGGAGGAGAGGGCCGTGACAATGAGGCCGAACTGAGGCTGGGCGAGTCGATGGAAAGGCACCGAGTCGCCGTCGAGAGTTCCCTGGAGCACTGGTACGGACTGTCTGGCATACCCTTCTGAGAGCCTGCCAGGCCACAGAGCAACTTCGTGACGATCCGGCCGCCTACGGATCGTCAAAGTCTCGGCGACCCCTGCCCGACATCATGTTGATGAGTCCAAGTAAGCCGAGCACGACCCCGAGCGCTATCAACATGAAGCTGATCGCCGTCACGATCCTGTCAAACTGCAGGACCACTCCCAGAATCAGCAGGACAGCACCAATGGGCAGCAGCCCAACGCTGCCGAGTCGGCTCATATGCCTCGACCCCCGGGCGCCTTGCCGCACTGTGCGCAGCTGCGTTTACGTTGAGCGGCAGGCCTCCGGGGGAATTATAGGACCACCGGTCCTCTCGGGCAGAGCGGTGAATTACGACAGCCGAATGGCCGCCCGTTGAACCCGGGCCTCGTGATACATGCCGCCGCAGTCTGGCTCCTGGCGGTCTCGGTCGCGCTCGCCGCGGCCTGTGGGGGCGCTGGAGATGATCAGGGACCCGAAACAGGCCGCGCGGTCGCCACCACCCCGGCTCATACCGACACGGGCGGTCCCTCGGCCGCAGAGGGCGAGGAGACCCTGCCGGATCGGTTGATCCCCCGGCCCGATGACGCCGTCGCTCCGGAGCCAACCCCCACATTCGATCCCGGCGAGGTCATCCTGCCGACCGTCTCACCACCGACCGCGGTTCCGGATACCCTGGAGGATGGTCTATACGCCCGGCTGGACGGCATCGCCGCACGCGTGTCCGTTCTGCGTGGGCTCTATTCTGTCGGTGACGTCCACCGGCGCTTCATCTCCCGTGAGGAATTGCGTGAACGTCTCCTGAATGACCTCGGGGCGCAGCGCGATGAACTGTCAGCCGTTGGACGGCTCTATGAGATCCTTGGCGTGATCGACCCCGGCACCGACCTCTACGAGCTGTTCGTCGATCTCTACAGCGAGAATGTCCTGGGGTTTTTCGACACGGCCGAGGACGAGCTGTACGTCGTCAATCAGGACTCTCGTGAGCTGTCTCCCCAGGACCGCCTCACATTTGCTCACGAGTTCGTACATGCCTTGCAGTCGCAGCACTTTGACATAGGCTCGATGTTGGATTCTAAAGAGACGAAGTACGATGCCGATCGAACGGCGGCATACCTGGCGATGGTAGAGGGTGACGCGGTCCTTCTTCAGACCATCTACATGCTGGAAAACATGACCGAACAGGAGCAGGCTGCCGCCCAGGGGCTGCAGATCGACATGAGCACCTTTCTGGCTGCGCCGCATCTAATCCAGCGAATCTTCGTCTTTCCCTACGTGGAGGGAGCACAATTCGTGTACCAGTTCTTCGCCAGGGGCGGCTGGCCCGAGGTTGACGCCCTGTACGAGCGCGCCCCCTCCTCCACGGAGCAGATCATGCACCCGGGTAAATACGTGCTGGGGGAAGAGCCGGTCGATGTTGACATCCCCTCTGTATCCAGCGCCCTGGGTGAGGGCTGGTCGGAGCTGAGGAGAGACACCTTTGGAGAGTTCGCGCTCTTGGCCTATCTTGAGGGTGGGCTGGTCCAGCGTGAGGCGGCCATCGCGGCGGCCGGCTGGGGTGGAGACGAGTACGTCGTCTATTCCGGCCCCGACGGTTCGTACGCTCTGGTGCACCGATATGAGTGGGACTCACCGCGCGACGCCGAGGAGTTCCTTGAGGGGTTTGCGAGCTTTACCGAGGCGCGGGTCGGAGCGACCTCGATCCCGCTGGACTCGGTGGGCACCGAGGTGCTGTTCGCCCTCCCCGACCAGCTTATCTATGCGGTCAATCGAGGGATCGTTACGGATGTCATGATCGCTCCGGACCATGGTGTCCTGGATACGGTGATCGGAACCCTGGCTCCGGCGACCGGCCCCGCCGATGATGGGGCGGCAGAATCGTCCAGGGGCGAGGCGCAGGCCGGTGGAGAGACCGGCCCGGACAAGGCAGATGGGGAATAGGAGCGCTGGCCTCGGGTGGTGACGGCCCGGGTTACCTGACCTTATAATGCCGGCCCTGTGACGGACTTTTCCTCAGTCGTAGCGAAGATAGAAGAGCTCGCGCGGCGCGTCCGTGTCCATTCGCTACAGATGGTCGCCACCGCCAATAGCGGCCATCCAGGCGGCTCACTGTCGGAGGCGGACATACTTGCGGTCCTGTACGGTCGCGTGATGGTTCACGACCCGTCCAACCCTGCCAGGTCGGATCGTGATCGTTTCATCCTTAGCAAATCCCATGCGTGTGCGGGACTCTACGCGGTGCTCGCCGAATCGGGGTACTTTCCCATCGACGAGTTGTCGAGCTTTAGGAAGATAGACTCCCGTTTGCAGGGTCACGCTCATGTAAAGACCCCCGGTGTGGAGATGTCCGGTGGCTCACTCGGCCAGGGGCTCTCATTCGGTGTGGGCACGGCATTGGCGGCCCGACTCGACGGGAGATCCACCCGCACCTATGTGCTGCTGGGAGACGGTGAGTGCGATGAGGGTCAGGTGTGGGAAGCGGCCATGTCGGCGCCCCATCACGGCCTGGACAATCTTGTGGCCATAATCGACCGGAACCGGATCCAGAATGACCGCTGGACCGATCAGGTGATGACCCTCGAGCCGCTTGCGGACAAGTGGCGGGCATTCGGCTGGGAAGTCACAGAGGCGGACGGCCACTGCGTAGCCGACCTCCTCGCGGCCTTCGACCGCTCAGCCCGGACGAAGGGTCGTCCAACTGTGATCGTCGCACACACCGTGAAGGGCAAGGGAGTCTCATTCATGGAAGACAATGCTGACTTCCACGGCAAGGCACCGTCTCCTGACGAACTCGCGCTTGCGCTGAGCGAGCTCGATCCAGCACGTTGACAAAAGCTGCCTCCACACGCCAGGTCGCCGGCCGGACCCTGGTCCAGTTGGGTCATGAGTACCCGGACCTGGTCGTCGTCGGCGGTGATCTGAACAAGTCTACCTTTGCAAATCGGTTCGAGGCCGAGTTCCCCGATCGCTTCTTCGACTTTGGCCCGGCGGAGCAGAATATGGTTGGAGTGGCCGCAGGCCTGGCCGCCTCCGGCAAGATTCCGGTGGTCAGCACCTTTGCCGTCTTCGGCTCAGCCCGCCCGTTCGACCAGTTGAGGGTCAGCGTGGCGCAGCCAGGTCTTAACGTAAAACTCGTGCTCACCCACGCCGGTCTAATGACCGGAGAGGACGGCTCGTCGGCTCAGAGTATCGAGGACCTTGCAATAGTGTCCGCCCTGCCCACGTTCACCGTGATCGTGCCGGCTGACGGGCCCGAGGCCGATCTTGCCGTCAGGGCTGCAATCTCGACGCCGGGTCCGTTCTACGTTCGCCTATCCCGCCCGGCAACGCCGGTGGTTCACGAAGGACCATATGAATTCGCCGTCGGAAGGGCCGAGGTTATGCGGGAAGGGAAGGATGCGTCGATCGTAGCCTGTGGAATCATGGTCCACGCAGCGTTGACCGCGGCGGGCTTACTGGCCGAGGAAGGTATATCGTGCCGGGTCGTCAATATGGCCACGGTCAGTCCGCTTGACCGGGGTGCTGTGCTGGCGGCTGCCCGGGAGACCGGGGCGCTGGTGACGGCCGAAGAGCATCTCTTGCAGGGTGGTCTGGGCAGTGCGGTCGCCAGCCTGCTTGCCGGCAGCCTTCCGACGCCTGTCGAGATGGTCGGATTGACCGGCTACGGCGAGTCCGGTGACCCCCAGCGCCTGCTGGAAAAGTACGGGCTGACCTCAGCTCACGTGGCCGACGCCGTCAGGAGGGCAGTCGCCCGCAAGGGCGCGTAACGCAGCCTACCCTCCTTGTGGGCTGAACCGGTCCGCTGCGGACGTGGCGCGGAGCCGGGCGCTAGCGCATCAGTCTCGCCAGATTTCTGAGCCCCTTCCCGGAAGACATCTGCTTCATGATCTTGCGCGTCTGGCGGAACTGGTTGAGTAGCTGATTGACGTCCTGCGGGGTTGTGCCGCTGCCGGCGGCGATGCGCCGCCTCCGACTGCCGTTGATCGTCTCAGGCCTCCGACGCTCGCCCGGTGTCATCGACTGGATGATCGCCTCTATTCTGGTCAGGTGCGAATCGTCAATCTCCGCACCGGCCAGCCGCCCCTTCATGGCCCCCATGCCCGGCAGCAAGTCCATCACTTGCGTCAGAGACCCCATGTTGCGCAGGCTCTGGAGCTGGCCGAGGAAGTCTTCGAGGTCGAAAGTGGCCCGGCGCATCTTCCGCTCCATCTTTCGGGCCTGCTCTACATCGAAGCTTTGCTGGGCCCGTTCCACCAGGGAAACCACGTCCCCCATGCCCAGGATGCGGGATGCTAGTCGATCCGGGTGGAATTGCTCGAGGGCGTCTGTGCCCTCCCCTGTACCCACGTACTTGACGGGTATGCCGGTAACGGAGGCGATCGAAAGCGCCGCACCGCCCCTGGCGTCGCCATCGAGCTTGGTAAGCGCAAGCCCCGTCACCTGGATGCGCTCGGCAAAAGTTTCGGCTACGTTGACCGACTCCTGGCCGGTCATAGCGTCCAGTACCAGTAGCGTTTCGTCCGGTTTGACCGCGTCGCTGACCCGGCCAAGTTCGTCCATCAGCTGATCGTCGACCTGCAGGCGTCCGGCGGTGTCCACGACGGCCCAGGTGGCCCCGAGCCTGGCCGCCTCCTTGACCCCGTCGCGTGCAACATCTACCGGCGAGGCGCCGGCACGATCCACGTATACGGGCACGTTGATCTGACCGCCGAGTATCTCGAGCTGGTCTATGGCGGCAGGTCGAGCCAGGTCGCAGGCCACCAGCAGGGGGTGCTGTCCGGAACGCCTGAGGCGTCTTGCGAGCTTTGCTGCGGTCGTGGTCTTACCGGAGCCGTTCAGGCCGACCACCAGAACCTTCCCGGGTGCCGTGCGAGCCGGCTCCAGGTCCTTGCTTCCTCCGCCCAGTATCCGGGTCAGCTCCTCCTGGGTGATCTTGATGACCTGCTGGCCCGGCGCCACGCTCCTCAGCACGTCTGCCTCGAGCGCCCGGACCCTGATTGCAGCCACGAGGTCCCTGGCCACCCGAAAGTTGACGTCTGCCTCGAGCAGCGCCATCCGGATCTCTCGGAGGGCGGCGTCGACATCCTTTTCGCCGAGTCGACCCTTGTTGTTCAGACGCCCGAAGACCTCTGCAAGCTTGGTGGAGAGCGAATCGAACATTCCGGTTCTGAGGTTAACATGCCCCGGAGCGGCCAGCGCCCGGTGGGCTATGGCGAGTCCCGCCGTCGCCGGCAGAGGCCTTGATCTCGGTGGTATCCCTGAGGAGTCAGGGCGAGTTCGCCTTCGGTGAACACGCGCGAGTTCATTGGGCTGACTCGCCGGGGTTCGCGGGCTACGCAGTCAGTGATCAGACTCAAAGCCCCGGCATGACTGCGCGAGCAGTGGGCTATCAGGTCTGCGCCACTCTCGGAGGCGAACTCTATGAGCCCTGCCGCCGCACGGGGTGTGTACGGACCAAACGGAGATGCCCCACAGCCCCCTGGCTTCCCCGGGAGACTGCCTGCCTCAGACGGGAAAGCCCGTCGCTGACTCGCTCCATCACCCGGTCCTCGCTGCGGACAGTGTGCACTTTTATACTCACGATCGCCGCCGGCCCAGCGATCATGGTGGGGCGGCCAGGGCATCGAGGGTCGCGATCGCCAGGGTCGCCGCCTCGCCGATCCTCAGAGGATCTATGTGTTCCAGCACATCCTCGGGAGCATGAATGCGCGAGAGGTCGCTGGCGAAAATGGAGGCGAATGATATCCCGGCAGCCCCGAAAGGAGCGTGGTCGCTCGATGCTCCGAGCAGGCCGTCCCTTCGCTCCAGTCGGACTCTCGAATCCCCCTTGCTGGCAGCGCTTTCAAACAGGTCTCCAAGCCATGGCGTCGCAGTCATGACGAGAGTGTCACCGGTACCCAGTGCGTCGAAATTGAACATCGCGACGATATCCGCCAGTTCACTCAGGCTCAGCGAATCAACGTATCTCTGGCTACCGAGCAGCGCTATCTCCTCGCTGCCAAAGGCTATGAAGCGCAGCGAAAAGGGGTAGGTCCTTAGACTCGCCTGCCTGGCTATGGTCAGCAAGGCCGCTATACCCGAGCCGTTGTCGTTGGCGCCAGGCACGTCGGGTACCGTGTCGTAGTGCCCGCCGAGCACCACCACGCCGCCCTCCGGATCGTCGCCCTGCAGTTCGGCCACGACGTTCGCCGACTCACGCGTCTCGAAGATGACAGACACCGTGGCCTCTACATTTCCCGAGGACAGCAGTCCCAACAGCGCCTTGCCCCTCTCTCGGCTGATCGCCACCGCGGGTATTTGCGACGGTCCGGTCAGCCTTCCGTTAAAGGCCCCATCTCTGTTGTTGTAGATGACGGCCGCGACGCCCCCTGCATCGGCTACGCGGCTTACCTTCTCCTGGAAGGTGATAGTCCCCCTCTCGATCAGCGCTATGCGACCTGCCAGGGAGGTGGGGGCCACCTCGTGCGAAAGACCCTTACCCACGGCTGTTAGCACGCCGGTGGCCTCTCCTTGGCCGGAGTTTTCTAGTGGAAGCGCCCAGGCGTCCAGTGAATCGACGGGCTGCGCGAGTGGGTGATCCACCTTAAGGACCGGCGGATCGGTCCGGGATAGCTCCACGGAGAAGGGAGTGATTTCGACCGAATATCCGAGTGCCTCGAACTGCGTGGCGATGTATGTTGCCGCGGCCCTCTCTTCCCCGCTCGCACTGGCTCTGGGGCTGTGCGCCTCTGTGAGCTCAGAGAGTGTTTCGAATCCCTCCATGCCGAGTTCGCCGGCTGACGGGGTCACCCGGTCGCCGGCGGTTGGTGTGGGCGCCGCCGGTATCGTAGGGGCGGGTTTGGCGGGCGCAGGAGTGGGGGTGGTGGATGGTACGGATCCCCCCACGCACGACGACATGAGAAGTAACAGTGCGGCCAGCAGCCTGTGCGGGACCCGTGGCATCGGAGTTGCTAGGCGGCGAATCTCAGGGGGCCATATGATCGCGCGGGCGAGGGAATGACCCTCGCCCGCGCAGCTGGCGGGAGGTCTCTTGCCAGCGTATCTACTAAAACGCCTGGGTTGGCCTTTGGTTACCTCGGCGCACGCCGCACTCTGCGGCTATCGACAACGACTTCGCAGATAAGGTCGCCGCGCCCACAGTTGGGTCAGCGGTGTGGCCTACCTGCCCGGCCGTTTGCCATTGCCGCCCAACTGCATGTTCAGCTCCGTCACATCGACGATCGGCGTGTCCGAAAGGGACCCGCAGCAGGCTATGGAAGAGACTGAGTCGCCCTTCGGCAGCTTAAAAATAGTGACGCCCTGAGTGATCCTGCCCAGGCTCGATATCTCCGACAGGTTTGTGCGTAGTACCTGGGCCTGCTCTGAGACCACGTAGACCTCCAGGCTATCTGTCACGACCTCGGCTGCTGCGACCTGTCCCGTACGCGAGGTGATATTGAAGGTCTTCAGGCCTCTGCCGCCGCGGCTCTGGCGTCGGTAGTGTTTGAGCGCAGTGAGTTTGCCGAACCCTTTCTTGCTGATCACAAACAGCTTGTTCTGGCTGTCCGGCTCCACCACGCTCATTCCTACGATCAGGTCCCGCACGGGCCTTTTGCCCTTTTCGCGTTTCGGCCGTATATCTATGCCTCTCACGCCGCCGGCAACCCGGCCCCTGGGCGTAACGTCCGATAGGGCGAACCGTATCGACATGCCGCGCTGGCTCACCATCACGATATCGTCAGCCTCCCTGGCCAGCCGCGCGGTCACCAGCTCGTCCGGTCCCTGCAGGATCATGATCTTGAGGCCCGCCCTTCGGATGTTGGACACGGCAGACAGAGGAACGCGCTTGATCTGGCCATGTCTGGTGGACATGACGAGGTATCGATCCTCAACATCGAAGTCGCTCACGGCGACCACGGAGTTGACCTTTTCCTCGCCTGCCAGTGCGATCACGTTGACGACCGGCACACCGCGGGTATTGCGACTGGTGTCCGGCCTCAGCTCGTAGGTCTTTAATGACAGCACCCGGCCCTGGTCGGTGAAAAATAGCAGAGTGTCGTGGGTGTCGCAGACCAGGATGTTTCGGACGGGATCGTCCTCCTTGGTCTTCATGCTGAGCACACCTTTTCCCCCGCGGTGCTGGTTCCTGTAGGTGGTGGCGGGTATGCGCTTTATGTAGCCTCCCTGGCTCAGGGTGACAACCACGCTCTCATGCGGTTCCAGATCGTCGCGGCTGAGATCGTCGACGGCCGCCTCGATCTGGGTCCGACGCCTGTCGCCGTATTTCCTCTTCACCTCAAGGGTCTCGTCCTTGACGACTGCGTCGACCTTTGCGGGATTGGCCAGCAGTTCCTCAAGATCGACTATGCGTCTGGTCAGTTCGGCGTATTCGTCCTCGATCTTCTGGCGCTCCAGGGCGGCGATCCGCCTCAGCTGCATATCGAGGATTGCCTGGGCCTGGACATCGCTGAGCGAGAACCTCTCCATCAGACCTCGCTTGGCGGCCTCCGCACTTTCCGAGCCACGGATGAGCGCGATCACAGCGTCCAGGTCGTTGATGGCAAGCCTGAGCCCCTCAAGTATGTGCGCACGTGCCCTTGCCTTCTTGAGCTCGAACTCCGAGCGCCTCCGCACCACGGATCTTCTGAACTTGATGAACTCCACCAGGGCGGTCTTCAGATCCAGCACCCTGGGTGTGCCGTCGACCAGGGCGAGCATGTTGGCCGAAAAGCTCGACTGCATCGCCGTGTACTTGTAAAGGTTGTTGAGTATCACCAGGGGCTGTGCGCCCGCTCGCAGTTCCATGACGATCCGCATACCGGTGCGGTCGGACTCGTCTCGGATCTCCGTGATGCCCTCAAACCTCTTGGACTTGGTCATGCCGGCTATCTTCTCGATAAGCGCGGCTTTGTTGACCTGGTATGGCAGTTCGCTGACGACGATGCGGAGCCGTCCGCCTCGCTTGGTCTCTTCGACCTCTGCCTTCGCTCTGACGACGATCTGGCCCTTGCCGGTCGAATAGGCATTGATCGTGCCTTGACGGCCCTTGATCGATGCACCGGTGGGAAAGTCCGGCCCCTTCACCGATCTCATCAGCTCGGGTATCGAAAGGTCGGGATTGTCGATCAGGCGCGTCACCGCTGAGCAGATCTCACCCGGGTTGTGGGGAGGGATGTTCGTAGCCATGCCCACCGCAATTCCGGCGGCGCCGTTCACCAGCAGGTTGGGAAGCCTGGCCGGAAGCACGGTAGGCTCCTGGAGGGTATTGTCGAAATTGTCGGCGAAATCGACCGTCTCCTGGTCGAGATTGGCGAGCATCTCCTCGGCGACCTTGGATAGGCGCGCCTCCGTGTAGCGCATGGCGGCCGGCGGATCATCGTCGATGCTGCCGAAGTTTCCCTGTCCGTCCACGAGTTGCAGACGCATCGAGAAGTCTTGGGCCATGCGGACCATGGCGTCGTAGATCGGATCGTTTCCGTGGGGGTGATATTTACCCAGGACCTCGCCCACGAGGCGGGCGCTTTTCTTGTAAGAGGTGTTCGGACGCATCCCCAATTCGTGCATGCCGTAAAGGATGCGTCTCTGTACCGGTTTGAGGCCGTCACGCACATCTGGTAGGGCCCTGGACACGATCACGCTCATGGCGTAGTCGAGGTATGACGTGCGCATTTCCTCGGTCAACTGGGTCGGCTTGATCAGTCCATGTTCGGTCCTGCTAACCATGTATTTCTCCAATCGTCAGACCGCGGAAAGACCGCGATATGAGGCCAGTTGGTAGGAAGGGCCAAGGAGAGGGTGAGATGTCGAGGGTGGCGAGCGATCGACTCGCGTGGTCAGGCCCTTTATCGGACCGTTGAAACCCCGATTTTCTCCAGTGCATAGGCCTCGGTGAATTCTACCAAGACAGAGACGTAAAGCCAAATCTTTCCCGGCCGAATCACAAAAGTTGCCGGAATGTTTGTACTAGATGCCCGGCCGGGCGAAGTCCAGCTGAAGGTCTGTGTTCCCTAACCCTCAACGGGACTGGACAGGCCTAGGGTTGCGGAGCGCCCTTCCAGGCCTCAGCCCTACCCACCAGGCCGCCGAACAGGCGGTCGAATTGCGGCGGCACCTCTCCCCTGTACTCGGGGTGGAACTGAACGCCAACCACCCACCTGTGCCCCGGGCTTTCAAGCGCCTCTATCAGTCCGTCATCGACCGCGTAAGCCGAGGCCATCAACTTCGGCGACTTGTTCGCCTCGGCCACTCCTTGGTGGTGCCAGCTGTTTACCATCACCAGCCCGCCCGACCCGACGCATGAGGCCAGTCGGGACCCGGGTGTGATGAAGATGCGATGCTTGGAAGTCGTCTCTTCACCCTTCTGGTCCAGGCTCGAGCCATGGCCGGGACGCACGTCAGTCAGATCCTGTATGAGAGAGCCCCCACAGACGACGTTTAGCGCCTGCATGCCGCGGCAGATGCATAGTACGGGCATGTCCGCCTCCATGGCGGCCCGCAGCAGTGGCAACTCCATGGCGTCCCTTACTGGCTCGGTCTTTACATTCGCCTTGGGGTCCACTGCGCATCCGTACTCCGATGGCTGTATGTCCGGCCCGCCGCCGGCGAGGAAGCCATCCATCCTCGCTATCGTCTCGTTGGTTGGCATGTCGTGGTCGGGATATATGGGCCAGGGTTCGCCTCCGGCCCTTTCGATGACGTCGATGAAGGGCGCCATGTACTCGGCCTCACTCTCGGTGATACCTATCAAAGGCTTAGACATGGGCTATATGAAATACAAGAAAAGTAAAACGCAATTCTGCACTGATCTCCAGACGTATTGGACCGGCATGCACAGGACTCGTATGTGGGCCGGTCAACGCATCCGCAATCCCCGAAGAGAAGTATATCCAAGGGTCCACCCAGCCTGGTGGTGCATCGGTGTTGGCTGAGGAACATGCGACCGCTCTGCACGAGGAGACGCATGGAGTAAGGGTGAGATATTGGGTCCGTACTGGATTCGAACAGCCTGTCCTCGGCCAGGACTAGGCTGGATTCACTCGTGCGCCGGAGGACAGACCTTGTCCGGGCGATGAAACGGCGAGTCGCCTGAGAGTGGTTCGAGAGTCCTTTGGTGTCCGGCTCCACGGTGCTCAACCGCCTCGTGTTGACTGTGAAACTTTCGCATTCCGCAAGGGTGGTTCCGAACCTGCTTCCTTCCATGGCTGAATCGAGCGCTGGTGGAGACCCCAGGTCCTTGATACCAGGGGCGAGTTGGAGAATGTCAGATCCTGCCCGGTCGATCAGGCCTGCCATAAAAGATTAGAACAAATGTGTTTACAATCTGCAGTCGCCGTGCTAGTATCCCCACAGGCGGTGGAGAGGGCATGACGCGCCCTTCTGCTGCCCCTGTTCCTAGGCGGAGCGGGCATGAGAAGGCAAATGGGAGAACACCATGAGAGACGATAAAGCCAGGGCACTTGATGTGGCTATCGAACAGATCGACAGGCAGTTCGGCAAGGGTGCCGTCATCCGCCTGGGAGATGTCGAGGATCGGGGAGCGGTGCGCGCTATCCCCACTGGCTCGATCGCACTGGACATAGCTCTCGGGGTGGGTGGTATCCCACAGGGCAGGGTCACCGAGCTATACGGTGCTGAATCCTCAGGCAAGTCGACCGTGGCCTACCATGTCATGGCCAGCGCTCAGCGTCAGGGGAGCATGGTCGCCTACATAGATGCGGAGCACGCACTAGACCCGAGCTATGCCGGTAGGTGTGGTATCGACATTGAAAGTCTCCTCGTCTCACAGCCCGACTCGGCAGAGCAGGCCTTGGAGATCTGTGAGTATCTGGTGCGCAGCAACGCGGTGGGCGTTGTTGTCATAGACAGCGTGGCGGCACTCGTTCCCAAGGCGGAGATCGAGGGCGAGATGGGTGATACGCACGTAGGGCTTCAGGCAAGAATCATGTCGCAGGCGTTGCGAAAGCTCACTGCGGCCATCAGTCGCTCTAACACCGCCGTCCTGTTTATCAATCAGATTCGAGAGAAGGTCGGCGTCATATGGGGAAGCCCGGAGGTCACCCCGGGTGGGCGCGCCCTTAAGTTCTACTCTTCGGTGCGTATAGACCTGCGACGTGTGGAGTCCATCAAGATGGGCACCGAGGTAGTCGGTAACCGCGTGCGTGCGCGGGTTGTCAAGAACAAAGTGGCCCCTCCGTTTCGTGTGGCTGAGTTCGACATCATGTTCAACCAGGGCATTAGCAGGGAGGGCGACCTGATTGAGTTGGGCGACGATATGGAGATCATCCGCAAGAGCGGAGCTTTCTACTCCTATGGCGAAACCAAACTCGGCCGGGGCCGGGAAGCCGCCAAGGCATTTCTGAATCAGAATCCCGAGATTGCCGACGAGATAGAGCAGAAGGTACGTGCGAATGCGGCTCATGAGTCGTCAGTTGCACCGTCCCCCAACGGCTCCCGCCCCGCCAAGGGCGCCGCCGCAGTCCATTCCTAGGCCCCGGGTCAGCCTTGAGCCAGTACGAGTTGTCAGACAGGGCCAAGCTGGCTGCCCTGAGATTGCTTTCGCACCGCCCCCGATCGGTAAAAGAGCTGAGGGACCGGCTTAGGCAGCGCTTTCCCGACAATGTTGTGGAGTCCACGGTCTCATCGTTGCTTGAAACGTCGCTGTTGGGCGATGAGGCCTTCGCACGGTGGTGGACAGGTTCGCGGACCGGATCCAGGCCCATGTCCGCTGCGATGATCTCGGCCGAGCTGAAGAAAAAGGGCCTGGCCCCAGACGTTATAGCGCGCGCCATCGCCTCCGTCGATGATGAGGCCAACGCCCGGGCCTTGGCCCGGAAACTGGCCCGCTCTATTCCGGCTGACGATTTCGAGCAGTTCGCACGGCGCTTGTCGGGCCGCATGGCTCGACGGGGATACTCTGACAGCCTGGTGCGAGCCCTGCTGGAGGAGACGTGGGCGGAGGCCTTGATCGCCGCTTCCAACGGGCCGTCGTCTCCAGCCTGTAGAATGGTCCGACCAATCAGTCGAGCGCGTTGATGTAAGAGAGGTGCTCGGCTACCCCGGCTCCGGTGGAAGGCCAGACCGCGAACATAATCTTGATCTTGGTCTCAGTGGGCCTTTCGGCCTTCTTCTCAAGTTCTGAGGCCGCGTTCCTGTCCCTGCAGAACTCTCCCAGGCTCCAGCACCTTGTGAGCATAGGTCATCCAGGTGCGCGGCGGGCGGCCGCCATGCTGGAGCAGCCCGAGAGGCTGCTATCAACCATTCTGCTGGGCAACAATCTGGTGAACATCCTGTTCGCCACCCTGGTCACCATCGTCACCCTGTCGATAGTCGACAACGAGGCGGTCGGAGTGATCGTGGCCACGGCAGCCGGCACCGCCATCCTTCTGGTGTTCGGAGAGATCATCCCCAAGGCCTTTGCGGTGCGATACCCGGAGCGTGTCGCGTTCCTTTACGCTCGGCCGCTCCAGGCGGCCGAGGTTCTTATGTGGCCCATAGTCGCCGTCCTGCAGTTTGTAAGCAAAAGCGTGCTTCCAGGGCGCAGCCCGGGGGAAGGGGATGCACCGTCGATAACCGAGGGAGAGATTCGAGCGTTGATCGATATCGGGGAGGCGGAGGGTGCCTTTGACCCCGAGGAGGCTGAGCTGCTTGAGAATGTCTTCCGATTCGGTGACCGACAGGTCCGCGAGGTGATGACCCCGAGGACAGAGATGGTCTTTGTCGAGAAGGGGACGAGCCTGGGGGCTTTTCTGCGAGTCTACGCAGAGCACAGTCACACCAGGTTTCCGGTGTACGAAGGTGAAACCGAGAATGTCGTGGGAATTGTCTCGGCCAAGGACGTCCTAAAGGCCCTGTCTTTCGACTCGACGCCAGAGCGAGTGTCGGTCACGGAGGTAATCCGCCGGGCGCACTTCGTGCCGGAGACGAAGCGGGCCGCCGAGCTGTTCGAGGAGCTTCGCGCGTCGGGCAGCCAGATGGCGATCGTTGTTGATGAGTTCGGAGGTCTGGCCGGCCTGGTGACGTTAAAGCGTCTCCTCGAGGAGTTGGCTGGACCGGTGGGTGAGGAAGGAGAGGCTCCCGAGGAAGAATACTCCTCCATAGACGAGTTTACCTTCCTGGTCGACGGCGCCATGGCCCTGGATCAGGCGAACGAGGAGCTGGGCCTGGAACTGCCGGAGGGGGACTTTGAGACCGTTGCCGGCTTTGTACTTGATGTCCTGGGCCATATCCCGGCGGGGGGTGAGCAGTTCGATTACGCTGGCCTCAGGCTCGAGGTTCTTGAAATGAAGAACCTGAAGATAGAGACGGTGCGGCTTACCAAGCTCGACGGCAGTCTGACCGCTGAGGGGGATGCAGACGATACAGGATGAAGACCTTGGCGCCCCGAGAGGACACGCGGCCGGATCACGGTTCCAGGGTCGTCGGCCGGATCCGCAGGGCCGTAGCGGCCGCGCTGAGGCGGTCGGAATTGCGGGAATCTCGACTCGTCGTGGCCGTGTCCGGAGGCCAGGACTCGATGGCGCTCCTGGATGCCCTCCATTCGCTTGCCGAGCCCTACAGGCTGGATCTCACATGCGCCCATTTCGACCACGGTATCCGGGGCGCCGAGTCTGAGGACGATGCCGAGTTCGTGCGGGGATACTGCAGTTCGATAGGACTGCGATGCGTTGTTGGCAGGGCGGGGGTTGGACGGCGTTTCCGCAGCGAGGAGGCCGCACGCGAGGCCAGGTACAGGTTCCTACATGATGTGCTGGGCAGGGTCGGTGGTGACGCGGTCGCTCTGGGCCACAGCGCCACCGATCAGGCCGAGACCGTTCTCCTGAACCTGATTCGAGGCACAGGGCTGGCGGGCCTGTCGGCCATGCGGGAAGACTCGGTGTTGGCGGTCGATGGATGGAGCCTGCGACTGGTCAGGCCACTTCTGTCGGTCTCCCGGCCGCTCATTTCCGAATACTGCCAAAGTGCCGGACTGCGTGTCCGCGCGGATCCGACAAACGAATCTGAAATCTACACCCGGAACCGCGTTCGCCGTACTCTAATGCCTCTTCTGCGCACCTTCAATCCGGCGGTGGAGGATTCCCTAGTCCGCCTGGCAAGGAATGCCGCGCAGGCCGCCGAGTTCGTCGAGTCCGAAGCCGACCGGCGAGGCTCTCACCACATCGGTGCGCAGGAGGGCCAGGTGACGGTAAGCGGTGAGATAGCGTCGCTACCTGAGGCCGTAGTCTCTTTCCTCCTTAGGCGTGCGGTCGCCAGGATGAAAGGCGACCTGAGAGACGTGCGGCAAAGCCAGGTGGACCAGGTGTGCGAACTGCTGGTCGACGGTCGCGGCCGATCTGTCAGCCTGGGTGGGGGACTCGAGGCGCGGGCTGTTGAAGACGCGGTGGTCATCAGGCGCGGCAGCGAGGTCCGAGCGCCGACGATGGCCGCGCCTCAGCCCTTTCCGGTCCCGGGTCGCGTGAACTGGTCGGGATGGACGATCTCGGCTGAACTCGTCGAGCGTGTCGATAGGGAAGCTCCCGAGGCTGAGAACGCATTCGTCGCTTGTCTCGACCCCTCACTCTCGAGTATTCCACTCTGGATCCGCGGCTGGTTGATCGGGGACCGCATCAATCCCCTGGGCATGTCAGGTACAAGAAAGCTCCAGGATCTATTCGTTGATGAGAAGGTGCCCAGAGAGGACAGGCATTCAGTGCCACTGCTGGTGTGCGGACGCGGGATAGCCTGGGTCGCCGGCCACAGGATAGCGGAGTGGGCGAAGGTGCCCCGGGACGCCGGTAGTTGGCTGCGGGTCCGGGTGGAACGCGGCCCGTAGACAGGCTCTACATTACCCGGTTCAGGCGCGGGCTGGTGGTGATGCCGGGTGTTCGTCCCCGCTTGGCCATCGGCCTGCCGTCGACTTCGTGTATGTCGGCGGTGTAACAGTTGGGAGGAGCCGAGGCGATGTATGTTCCAACGCCGAAGCGCTGCACCGGGGCCCCGGTGTCCAGGAAGGACCTGATGCGCTCGGGGTTGAGGCCTCCCATGACGGTTATATCCACGTGTTTAAAGCCGGCTATGTCCAGTCGCGTCCTCACCTCTTTGACCAGCTCCGGTGTGACCCCTCCGCGCTCTGGCGCGGTATTCATCAGCACTCCGCGGAGTCTGTCACGCAGGGTCTCCGAAACGGCGATCGCCTCCTCCGCTTCGTCCCGGTGAGTGTCGACCAGGGCTATGCGTGGTACGTCCTGGGGTGTGTGGCGATCGAAGGCCTGCAGTGCCTTGATGGTGTCCCCGAAGATCAACGAGATCGCGTGGGTCATGCTTCCCGTCGGAGTGACCCCGGCGAGTCTGGCTCCTAGGCTCGTCGAGCAGGAGAAGCAACCTCCAATCACCGAGGCGTAATCCATGTGGCCGGCGACGTTTGGGTGCGCCCTTCGCGCGCCTGTAGCGAATACCTGAACGCCCTGGGCCGCGTCGACGCACTCCCGCGCGGCAGTCGCCCAGCCTGTGCAAGAGGAAAGAGTGCCGGAGATCGCCGTCTCATATAGACCTATGGCCCCGTAGGGTGCCTTGACCCTGAGTGCCACCTCTCTGGCCTCTACCTTGGTTCCCTCCTCCAGCGACCACACCTCGATGCCCGTCTGGGGGAGAATCCGCTCAAGGAGGACTCGCACCTCCGATATGCCGCAGAACAGGCCCGCCCTCGCGGGAGCGAACTCCATCGTGACGATCGGGTTGATGCCCTCGCTGCGCAGTATATGAAGGGTTCGCTGCAAGTGAACGTCGGCCGTGTCCCCGACCAGTATCGGGCGGCGTATGTCGAACTCTGGGTTGACCATCAGCTGTCAGGCTCTCCCTGTAGGGTCGTGCACCTCAGGCTCAGGGGACTAGTCGTCGATCGGGGTCGCGCTGCGTTGCAGCCTTGCGCCCAGTATCTTCTCCATATGCCCAAGGGCAACCTCGTGGGCTCTTGGATCGAACGAGGCTACGCAGTCTACCGGGATTTCCACCTCGTAGTCGCGGTTTCGAGCGTCGGCAGTGGTATGCATGACACAGATATCGGTGCAAACCCCGACCACTATCAGCTTGTCCGGCTTGAGCGCGTCCAGCCGATTAGCCAGGTCAGTGTCGAAGAACGCGCTGTAGCGCCTCTTCGGGATAACCGTGCCCGGCAGGTCGGCTAGCTCCCCTATGACTCTGGTTTCCTCCGTGCCCCGGACGCAGTGTACCGGGAACATCTTGAATTCAAGGTCGTCGGGGTCGTGATTGTCGCAGATGAAGAACACCGCAGAGCCCAGCCGAAGCTCCTCCTCCACCAGGCTCCGGATGCGCGGAATTATCTTCCTGGCGTCGTCTCCGCAATAGAGGTTGTGGCCCTCCTCTAGAAAGCCGACCAGCGTGTCCACTACGAGAACAGCATTGGCCATGTCCTGTGTATACCCCCGTCTGCTTCCGTGCCCGAGAGTGCCTCCCTCGCCTCTGTAGCACGGCCTTCTCAGAGACGTACGAAGCCGCATGGTAACTTGGGGTTCGGTAAACATCAAGCAATAGTGCCTTACCCCTTGGGCCGGTCTTTAGACGGCTCGACTGAGTCTAGGCACTGTGAGAATCAACGCCTTCTATACGCCCTGGCGAAGTGATCGCCTCAGTCTCCTCGAGGCTCCTCTCAGACCTCCCAGCCTGAGCCTGGCCAGCCCCGCCAGATCGTGCATGGCGGTGCTGAAGACCCTCACCCTCGTGTCCGGGTCGTCGTGCCAGCGTACGGGGATCTCCTTTATCCGAAATCCATTTTTCTCTGCGACGATGAGAAGCTCGGTGTCGAAGAACCAGCCCGTGTCCTTGATCAGCGGCAGCAGAAGATCGGCCGCACGGCGGCTCACGGCTTTAAACCCGCACTGGGCGTCTCGGAAGCCCACGAAGAAGCTGGCCTGTATGACCTTGTTGTAGGCGCGGGATGTGAATTCGCGGCCGCGCGACCTTCCCTCAACCAGGGACTCATCGAGCAGGCGAGAGCCAATGGCCAGATCGTAGTCCTCATCGGCTATGGCCCCGACCAGAGGGATTAGATCGTTCAGGTTTGTGGACAGGTCGACATCCATGTAGGCGACGAGGTCGGCATTCGAATCCAGCCAGGCCTCCTTGAGCGCCCTGCCCCTTCCGCGTTTGTCCAGCACCATGTATCCAACGCGGTCGTAGAAGTCGATCAGCCTGCGTGCCACCTCTGGCGTCTGGTCGGTGGAGCCGTTGTCGGCTATCGTAATGCGCCACTCGTAGCCGTCCATATGGCCACTGAGAAAATGGTGGACCGCTCCCACCGACGCGGCGAGCACCCTCTCCTCGTTAAGGACGGGTACCACGATCTCAAGAGACTTGTTCAAGGTGCCGGTCAGGTCCCTGTAAGGTCAGTGCCGAAAATGGCGGGCGCCTGTAAACAGCATGGCAAGACCCAGCCTGTTGGCGGACGCTATGACCTGTTCGTCGCGGATCGATCCGCCCGGCTGTACCACAGCTGCCACCCCTGCTTCGGCTGCAATCTCTACATTGTCGGCAAAGGGAAAGAATGCGTCCGAGGCAAGCACACTCCCGGCTGCACGTTTCGCCGCGGCCCGGACTGCCAGATGGATGCTGTTCACCCGATTGGGCTGACCGGCCCCCATGCCGGTGATGGCCAGGTTTCGGGCCAGCACTATGGCATTCGACTTTACGTGCTTGGCCGCCATCCAGGCGAATGTAAGATCCTTCATCTGCTCTGGCGTCGGGCGGTTTTCGGTCACCACCTTCCATCCCCTAGGGTCCTCATCTAGGTCGTCCGGATCCTGAGCGAGGAGGCCGCCCGATATGCGCTTGATTTCTGGACCTTTCGCCGCCCGCTCCCGCGTAACCTTGAGGACGCGCAGGTTCTTGCGAGACGAGAGAATCTCAAGGGCATCCTCTTCGTAATCCGGAGCCACCACAACCTCGTAGAACACGCCTTTCATGGCCCGGGCGGTGTCCGCCGTGACCTTCCGGTTGAATCCCAGGATGCCACCGTACGCAGATACCGGATCCCCGTCGAATGCGTTCGCGTAGGCTAACGTCTGGTCGTCGGCCGAACACAGTCCGCAGGGATTGTTGTGCTTTATGACGACTGCGGTTCCTTTCCCGAAGTCGGATACCACTCGCCAGGCAGCATCGGCATCGAGGAGGTTGTTAAACGACAGTTCCTTGCCATGCAGCTGCTCTGCGTGGGCGACGCCTCCCCCGCCGCCGTCCGAGTAGAGCGCACCGGCCTGATGTGGATTCTCACCGTAGCGCAGACCCGCGATGCGCCCCATGGACAGCGAGATCGTCCCTGGCAGCCGGCCCTCGCCCCGCTTTTCTTCGTCGAGGTAACCGGCGATAGTAGAGTCGTATCCGGAGACATGCCTGAATGCCTTTGCGGCTAGCGCGCGCCGCTCGGCCATGCTGACGGCTGCGGGGCCGCCCTTTGAGATGCGCTCCGATAGCCAGCCATAGTCGGCCGGATCGACTGCGACTACGACGTGAGGGAAATTCTTCGCCGCTGCCCTCAGCATCGTGGGACCGCCGACGTCTATGTTCTCCAGAGCCTCGGACAGCCCGACCCCTTCCCGGGCGATGGTCGCCGCGAACGGATAGAGATTCACCGCGACTATGTCGACCGTGCCTATACCGTGCTTGCTGAGCTGGTTCATGTCGCCGACCACTGCCCTGCGTGCCAGGATGCCGCCGTGAACCGCCGGGTGAAGTGTCTTGAGGCGGCCGTCCATGATCTCGGGAAATCCGGTGACGTCCGAAATGGAAGTGACCGAAAGACCCGCCAGCTCCAGCTCCCGGTGGGTGCCCCCGGTGCTGACGAGTTCAAAGCCTGCCGCAGAGAGTGCTCGGCCGAATTCGACTATCCCGGCCTTGTCGTAAACGCTGAGTATCGCCCTCATCGCCCTGCCCGCCGGACGAAAACGACCTTCATGCAAAGAAGACCCTGTCGGTGGCTGCGGAATCCTGGGGCACCTTCAGCGTGGCCCCCACGACCTGTGCGCCAGGTACCGCGGACATCACGCTGCTGGTCATTGCCCGATCGCAGACGGCGATCATTCCCAGACCCATGTTGAACACGCGATACATCTCCCCATCCGAAAGTTCCCCACGGTTCCGTATCAGGGAGAAGATCGGTGGCGTATCCCAACTACCAAGGTCAAACTGTGCTCCTACACCGTCGGGAAGAACTCGCGGAACGTTCTCCACCAGCCCGCCTCCGGTAATGTGCGCCAGGACCTTCACCCTGTCTCTTATCGACGCCACCTCTCGGACGTAGGACCGGTGCGGCTCACTCAGTTCCTCGCCTAGAGTTCGTCCCAGTTCCGTAGGAGTCCCGTCCAGGACGGCAGGGTCCGAATCCAATCCAAAGACCCTCCTGACCAGTGAGAAGCCGTTGGTATGTATGCCGCTGGAGGGAATGCCCACCAGCAGGTCTCCGACATCCACCCTGGACGGATTCAGGAGGCTGTCCTCCTCGGCCGCCCCCACCGCGAATCCGGCCATGTCGAACTCTCCCTCTCCGTACACGCCCGGCATCTCCGCCGTCTCGCCTCCGATCAGAACGCAGCCGGCCTCCGCACAGGCATCGGCCATGCCACCGACCAGGGCTTCGATCACCTCAGGCCGAATCGTGCCCGCCGCCAGGTAGTCGAGAAAGAACAGAGGGTCCGCCCCCGTTACGATCACGTCGTTCAGACATGCGTTGACCAGATCGATCCCCAGTGAGTGAAAGCGACCCGTCCACCTGCCCAGCAGCAGCTTGGTCCCGATCCCGTCGGTGCTCGATACGATGACCGGCCTCTTGTAGCCGTCCAGCCTGAACTGCCCGCCGAATCCCCCTATGCCGCCCAGCACCCGGGGATCGGAAGAAGAGGCGGCGATCCGTCCGAGGCTCCCCTTGAGGCGCTCGGCGGCTTCCCTGTCCACTCCGGCCGCCCTGTATGCGTCCGCCGCGTAGTCGATGCCGGCAGGCGGGCCGCGCCGCTCAGTACCCGCCAGGCGTGAGGACCGCAAAGCTGGCCTATACCTCTAGGGCCAGCTTGTCCATCTCGAGTTGAACGGGAATCGGGTGGTCCCCGGTAAAGCAGCCCAGACAAACTCGATTTCTCGGCAGACCTACCGCGCTCAGCAGGCCGTCGATGCTGAGATAGCCGAGAGAATCGGCGCCCACGAACTCACGGATCTCCTCGACCGACTTGTTCGCCGCGATCAACTCGCGTCGCGTGGCCAGATCGACACCGAGGTGACAGGGATGCGTGATAGGCGGGGCGCAGATCCGCAGGTGGACCTCGCTCGCGCCGCCGCGTCGGAGGAGGCTTACCACATGAGGAGTTGTGGTTCCCCTCACTATCGAATCGTCAACGACCACCAGTCTCTTGCCGCTTATGACTCCCGGCAGGGGATTTAGCTTTCGTCGAACGCCGAGCTCTCGCAGGCGCTGATCCGGAAGTATGAAGGTCCTGCCCACATAGCGGTTCTTGACCAATCCCTCGCCATAGGGGATGCGCGATTCGCGCGAATAGCCCACGGCGGCCGCGATGGCGCTGTCCGGAATACCGATGACCATGTCCGCATCGACCGGGTGCTCCTTCGCAAGTTCGGCGCCCATCTCGACCCTCTGGCTGTAGATCAGCTTGCCGTCTATCACGCTGTCAGGTCGAGCGAAGTAGATGTGCTCGAATATGCACGAGGAGCACCCGTTCTGAGACTCGCGCATGTACACGGTGCGAGGGCCGCCGGAGTCGATCACCACGGCCTCGCCCGGGTTCACCTCACGCAGGAACGTGGCTCCTATGTGGTCGAGTGCGCATGTCTCGGAGGCCAGCACCCAGCCTGAATCCAGCTTTCCTATGCACAGCGGCCGCACGCCCAGGGGGTCCCGTATGCCGATCACCGCATCCTCGGTCAATACCGCCAGGGAATAGGCACCCCTCAGGCGCCTCATCACGCCGGCTATCCTCTCGCCCCAATCACCGCCCGCCGTGTTAGTAAGCAGATGGGCAATGATCTCCGAGTCGCTGGAGGTCTCGAAGCGACAGCCCCATTCCTTGAGCTCCTGGCGCAGTTCGACGGCGTTGACCACATTGCCGTTGTGGGCCAGGGCTATCTCGCCGTTCGGCCCCACGGACCGTATGGGCTGAGCATTTCTAAATCGACTGCTGCCGGTCGTCGAGTAACGCGTGTGTCCGATTGCCGCGTGCCCCGGAAGGAGTCCGATATCGTCCTCGTCCAGTCCCTGTGAGACGAGGCCCATTGCGGTCTTTATCCTGAGGCTGCCCCGGTGGGCCGAGGCGAATCCCGCACTCTCCTGTCCCCTGTGCTGGAGAGCGTAGATGCCGAAGAAGGCGATCCGGGCGACCTCTTCGCCTGGAGCGTAGACCCCGATGATTCCGCACTCTTCGCGGACCTCGGTGTCCAACTCAAGGCTATCGCGCGGATCGCCCGGATGGCTCATTGGAGATGGCTGAGGGAGGTCCCCAGGCCGCGACGTAGATCGCGATGCGGGCGTTTAAGTGTCATGCGTAATGGCCGACCCGATTGCCGGGGCTTGCCCGACTCGAATTATATTTCCGACCCTTGTGGGGGTCAACGAGCCGCGGGGCGGGTCCGGCCCCCCATTCGGGCCCTGAACTCGGGCACCAGCAGCCACAGGGCCGCCACCGCGGTCAGGGCCGCCACCGCGTCGATCCTGATGGCGACCTGTGGACCGAGGTGGCTGGCGAGGACTCCAACGAGCGCTGCCCCGAGAGGACCGGCCCCTATGGCAAGGGTGACTACGCCGAGGGCCTTACCCCTCACATCGTCCCCGGTGTTGACCACCACAATTGCGGCCTGCATGGTGGAAAAGCCTGCCAACCCAACACCCATCAGCAGAAGTGACAGCAGTGCCCCCAGATAGCCAGTCTGGAACGATAGCAGCAGCAGTCCTACTCCAGCCAGTGTCGAGCCGAACACATACGGCAGTCCCAGGCGACCCGTCCTTGAGTAGACCGTCGCGATCACAAGGGCCGCCCCGAGTGACCCCAGTCCTTCGGCGGCCAGGAGGAGACCCAGGCCCGATTCCACCTCTATCACGTCGCGGGCGATCACCAGGATGACCTGCATGTAGGGAAATATGAACAGGTTTACCGCGAACGTTACGGCCACGGTTCCGAGGAGAAGCCGGTTGGACAGAACGTGCCTCAGTCCGTCCAACATGGTCGACATTCTCCTTGAGCCGTGCGCCGTCTGCCTGACGCCCGAGGGCGGGGGCACCTTGGCGACGGCTAACAGGACGAGAGCGGCCGCCGAAAGGCCGACGACGACCGGGTAGCCGGCACGGACGCCTACGGTCGCGATCAGCACACCGCCCAATGCGGGTCCCAACAGGCGACTGGCGGTCATTGCCACCGACTCGAGAGCGATGCCGTTGGTCACCCCGGCCACGCCCAGCATGTCCCTTACCGCCCTTCGCTTGAATGGCTGGTCAAAGGCCCACGCGGTGCCCGTTGCCAGGGCCACTGGATAGGCGTTCCAGGCCGACGCTATGTCAAGTGACAGCGCGGTGGTCAGCGCAACGGTCGCGGCGAGGTTGACTGCGTGGAGCGACCGGTTGACTGCCAGCCTGCTGGGCGAGTCCGCGACCACGCCTCCTGCGAGGCCGAACACGAGTAGAGGCGACATGAGCGCAAAACCGACAAGGGCCACAAGCAGGGCAGAGTCCGTCCGTTCCAGGACCATCCAGCCGAGGAGCGTGAGCTGCATCCACCTCGCCACGTAAAAGAGCAGGCTGGAAGGCCACATGAGCCTGAAGTGAGGATTGCCCAGGGCCCTGAAGGTGGTGGGAGCCCTGCGCGCGCGCGCTCCAGGCCGAGTTCTGCGTCGGTCTGGCGCAGAGCCACCGCCTTCTGTCGCCAGGTGGGTTTGGAGGCGTGGCCGGGACACGGCGCGTATCGTACAGGGCAGGCCGGCCACGGCCGCCCCGCAGGCCATCTGACGAAAAAGGACCGTAGGTCCACGCACCCGTCAATACTGCGGTAAATGACCAATCAGCTTCTTGACTGGACGTGTCCCGGAAGGTAAGATCAAGCGGTTGAAAAACCTGGGTTTCCACTAGCCCCGGAGACTTTGGGAGGTCGAAAACCAAACTAGGAGGTGCGTCGCGTGACTAGCGTAATAGTCGCGATTGTCGCCGTCCTCATCGGCCTGGCAGCAGGGGCAGCGTTAGGATTCTTCGTCCGAAGATTCCTGTCTCGAAAGCGTTACGAGGCGGCGCAGGCAGATGCGTCGCGAGTACTGGAGGAGGCCGGGGAGCAAAAGCGGTCGATCATCATCGAGGCCAAAGAGGAGGCCTTGGGTATCAGGTCCGCCTCCGAGGCGGAACTCAGGGAGAGACGCTCCGAGCTAAAGCGCCTGGAACGCAGGCTCTCCAAGAGGGAAGAGAAGCTAGATCGACGCGGCGGCAACCTGGACAGGAGAGAGCGCCAGGCGGTCGAGCATGAGTCGGCCAACAGGCTCCGAGAGACTGAGCTAGAGGACTTCAAGAACAAAGAGATCGAACGGCTGGAGAACCTGTCGAACCTCTCGATGGAAGAGGCCGAGGCCCGCCTGTTGCAGCGTGCCGAAGAAGACATCCAGCATGAGATCCTGATCCGCTATCGAGACTACGAAGAACATGCCAAGAAGGAGGCCGAGGAAAAGGCCCGCAACCTAGTTGCCCAGGCCGTTCAGCGCCTGGCCTCCGAGGTGGTGTCCGAGATAACCGTCACCACCGTGCCCCTGCCCAGCGACGACATGAAGGGTCGTCTCATAGGTCGAGAAGGTCGGAATATTCGGGCCATTGAAAGGGCCACAGGCGTCGATCTGATAATCGACGATACGCCTGAGGCCGTGACTCTATCCTGCTTCGACCCTGTTCGGAGAGAGGTAGCGCGGGTGGCTCTGACCCGGCTAATATCCGACGGTCGCATCCACCCGGCCCGCATCGAGGAGACCGTCAACAGGTCAGAGAAAGAGGTGTGGGACACGATCTGGAAGAGTGGCGAAGAGGCGGTCTTCCAGACCGGTGTGAGGGGTCTGCATCCGGAGGTGGTCAAGCTCCTCGGACGACTCAAGTACAGGTTCAGCTACGGAGAGAACGTCCTGCTTCACAGCATAGAGGTCGGCAACCTGGCGGGCATGCTGGCCGCTGAGATAGGGGCGAACGTCAAGGTCGCCAAGATGGGGGGACTGCTCCATGACATCGGCAAAGCCCTCAGCCATGAAGTGGAGGGTCCACACGCCGAGATAGGTGCCGCGCAGGCGGCAAAGTACAACGTCTCAAGGGCGGTCTGCGCCTGCATCGGTGAGCACCACGACGACCATCCCAGTTCGGCCGAGGGCTTTATCGTGGCCGCCGCCGACGCCATCAGTGCCGCAAGGCCCGGCGCTCGACGGGATACGGTGGAGCACTACATAAAGCGCCTTGAGGCGCTCGAAGGGGTTGCGGGATCCTTTGAGGGAGTGGAAAAGTGCTACGCGATCCAGGCCGGTCGGGAGGTCCGTGTCATGGTACGACCGGAGAAGGTCGATGACCTGATGGCGACCAAGTTGGCCAGGGACATCGCCAGGAGGGTTGAGGAGACCCTGGCCTATCCGGGCCAAATCAAGGTCACGGTGATCAGGGAGAGTCGCAAGGTGGAGTACGCACGCTAGAAGTCGACGGGCATGGTCGACACTGCTCGGGTGAAATGGCTCAGGTCGACCTCCACCTACACAGCAGCCGGTCCGACGGAAAGCTCTCGCCTGCCGAGTTGATCCGGCTCTGCTCAAACAACGGACTGAAGATCGTCGCCCTCACCGATCATGACTCCACCGAGGGCGTCGAAGAGGCCCAGGGAGCCGCGACCCGCATAGGCGGCATCGAGGTCATCTCCGGAGTCGAACTGAGCTGTGACTCTCCACTCGGTGAGGTGCATATCCTGGGGCTGTTCGTCGATGTCGAGGCTGAAGAACTGCAGTCATTCCTGGAGCGCACTCGCCGTGGTCGAACGGCCAGGGGCAGGCAGATCGTCGAGCGTCTGGCCGCGTCCGGGGTGGACCTGAGCTTTGAGCGCGTGCTGGAGATCGCCGACGGAGGCGCAGTCGGCAGGCCCCACGTGGCACGGGCCCTGGTTGAGGCCGGCTACGTGTGCGACACCAAGCAGGCGTTCGACCGGTTTCTCGGCAAGGGCGGTGCCGGGCACGTTGTCCAGAGCAGGCTCACACCCGTTGGAGCGGTCGAGGTGCTCGTTAGAAACCGTGCCCTGCCGGTCCTGGCCCACCCCCTGGAGTCTGCGGTCAAGTCCGGCAGGCGAGAGATCTTAAGGCTTGAGGAGACGGTGTCAGAGCTCAAGTCGGCCGGGTTGGCCGGCCTCGAGGTCTACTACGGAGACTACACTCCCGTGCAGGTTCGGCGACTCGAGCTAATCGCACAGCGGTTTGACCTGGTCCCCTGCGGTGGCAGCGACTTTCACAAGACCGACACACCGGGCGAGCCGCTGCCAGGCTCAGTAGGACCTCCGCCGGAGACCGTCGAGGCCCTAAGGCGCGTAAAGCACGTCAGGGATCACGCGGAAGCGGCTGTGTGAGCTGGGATCTCTGGGACTTCGTGGCGGTCTCCGGGTCGTACCTGTGGGGCGGAATCCCCACGTCCTATCTGGTGGCTCGTGTTCAGCATGGCATAGACATCAGGAAGGTCGGTTCGGGCAACGTCGGCTCGTCGAACCTGATGAAGACGTCCGGCTGGAAGATGGGCTCGCTGATTGGAGCGTTCGATTCGCTCGGCAAGGGAATGGCCCCGATCCTTCTCGCCAAGCTGGCAGGACTGGATCTGTGGACTCAAATGGGCATGGGCATTGCCCTGGTCGCCGGCCACAATTGGGCGCCCTACCTGCGCCTTACCGGTGGCAGGGGAGTGGCAACCACCATTGGCGTGGTTCTCGGGCTGTTCATGTGGAAGGAGTTTCTGATCCTGGCGGTGGTAATGGGGGGCATGGGTCGTCTGCTGGTGGACGACATGAGCCTGTTGACCCTGATCGCGATGATCCTGCTGCCGGTGCTGGCCCTGGTCTTCGGTCAGCCCCCCCAGGTCGTCTATGCCTGTACCGCCATGAGTACCCTCCTGCTGCTAAAGCGCCTGACGGGCAATTTTGAGCGTCCGGTCGGCCCTCACCCGCTGCATGTGGCGATGGCCTGTCGAATCCTGTGGGATCGGGACATCCCGGACCGAAGGACGTGGATGGACAGGAACCTGACATCCGGTCCGCCCCAAGACACGCGCTAGAGGCCATATGGAGAAGGGAGAACGGAACCTGCGCCGGCCGGTTCACCCGGGCAGATCGGGCGTCTATGGCTGCTGAGGTCCCCTGCAGGCGGCATCCCGAATCCGCCACCAGGCTCAGGTGCGGCAGCTGCGGTGATGCCATCTGCCCGAGGTGCATGGTGCATGGGCACGTTGGTGTTCGCTGCCCTGACTGCGGTAAGTCGGTAACACTGCCCACCTACCAGGTCTCGGGCCTATACCTGGTGCGCGCGGTCGCCGCGGCCGCTGCGGCCGGAGTGGCTGCCGGCTTCGTCTATGCGCTGGTCTTTTCTGCAGTGCCCTGGTTGGGGTTGATAGTCCTCGTCGGCATCGGCTATCTGGTGGCCGAAGCTGCCACCGCGGCCGCCGGCAGGAAAAGAGGACGAATCATGCAGTACGCTGCGGTGGTCGGGATACTGGCCTGCATGGTCATAATCCTGCTGTTCGGGCGAGGTTTCAGCGTGTGGACGCTCTTGGGAGCCGTGATGGCTATCGTGGTGGGAACCAGCCGTGTACGGTGAACCGTTGATCGGAATTCGGAATGCGACTGCCTTCGGCCGGCTATTGACAGTAATGCCCCTCCGTACTAGGCTGAAACACGCCGCTTTGTAATTTCTTTCACAAGACGTGCAGGTCGCGCGGGAGGCGTGAGAATGGATGGGCTGGACTCCAGCATTATCGAGATACTTCGGGGCGACGGCAGGGCCTCAAATGCGGGCATCGCCCGCCAGGTGGGTGTTAGTGAGGGGACGGTAAGGCGACGCCTCAAGCGCCTTATAGACGAAGAGTACATACAGGTCGTCGCTCTGCCCGATCCGGTCAAGATGGGCCTGAACTCTGAGGCCCTGGTTGGCGTCCAGGTCGATTCGGACAGGGTGGACGAGGTGGCGGACGAACTGGCCGGTCTCAGGGGCGTCGGCTGGGTGGCCGTCACCACAGGCCCCTACGACCTGTTTGCATGGGTGACCCTTGAGTCGGCGGAAGCGCTGGGCATCTTTCTGCGCGCCGAGCTCGGGTCCATTCGCGGTGTTCGCAGATCCGAGACGTTCGTCAGCCTGACGGCCAAGAGGCGTGGCCACGGCGCGGGCGTCTGAACCGACCATTTTGGCGATCGTGAGCTACCCGCACATGGCGGCGCTCATGTAACCCGGATCCGGAGCGCGCTGCGGTGTATGTGCGCCGGGTCCCACCACTCCGGAGGGCCAACCTGCTAAAGACGGTCAGCTGCGGAGAGTTGCGTGCGGAAGACGCCGGACGTGAGGTTGTCCTCGCTGGCTGGGTCCATCGCCGCCGCGACCACGGCAGTCTCATTTTCATCGACCTGCGTAACAGGGATGGCATCGTTCAGGTCGTAGTCAACCCGGAGTTGGCCCCGGAAGCCCACGCAGTCGCCGAAAGGGTGCGCAACGAGTGGGTGGTGCAGATAACCGGCAGGGTGTGTCTCAGGCCGGAGGAAAGTCGCAATCCCGATCTACGGACCGGCGACGTCGAGGTTGAGGCGGGCGATTTGCATGTCATGGCCGAGTCCAAGACGCCTCCGTTCTACGTTAACGAAGATGCCGAGATCGACGAGCTGCTACGCCTGCGCTATCGATACATAGACCTGCGCCGCCCGCAGATGGCCGAGGTGCTCGCCCTGCGCCACAAGGTCGTCAAGTTCATCCGCGACTTTCTGGATGAGCGGGGGTTTCTGGAAGTGGAAACTCCGATTCTCATCAAGAGCACGCCGGAGGGTGCACGAGACTACATCGTCCCCAGCAGGGTTCACCCCGGAAACTTCTACGCGCTGCCCCAGTCTCCCCAGCAGCTCAAGCAGCTTCTCATGGCGGCCGGGGTGGAGCGCTATTTCCAGATCGCCCGATGCTTCAGGGATGAGGATCTGAGGGCGGATCGCCAGCCCGAGCACACGCAGCTTGACCTCGAAATGAGCTTCGTCGAGCGCGACGACGTGCTGGACCTGATCGAGGAGCTGTTCACCTCGCTGGTGCGGGAGGTGACCCCGGGAAAGAGGCTGATATCGCCTTTCCCCCGGCTGACGTATGCAGAGGCGATGACGGCGTATGGCACCGACAAGCCCGACCTGAGGTTCGACCTAAAGCTGACGGACCTGTCTGCAGCACTCGCGGGAAGCGGGTTCAAGGTATTCAGCCGGGCCGTCGAGTCCGGTGGGGTGGTGAAGGGCCTGGCGGTGCCGGGCCAGGCCGGGATGCCCAGGCGGCGTCTGGATGAACTGGTGGCGTTCGTCCGCGAGCGGGGTGCCGACGGCTTGGTCTGGATAGCACTGCCCGAGGGTGTGGACGTCTCCGAGCCGACGCCCGAACAGGTTAAGTCGCCCGCCGCCAGATTCCTCTCCGGGCCGGAGCTCGGGGCGCTGGTCAGGACGACGGGGGCTGAAGCCGGTGACCTTGTCTTGATTGTCGCCGGCCCGGAGAGGACAACAAACGCCGCCCTGGGCCAATTGCGGGCTGAGATGGGGCGTCGACTGGAACTGGCAGATCCGGATACCGTGGCCTTCGGATTCGTGTTCGACTTTCCGCTCTTCGATCGGGACGAGAATACAGGCGGTTGGACAGCCACACACCACGCGTTCACCATGCCCAAGCCCGGGCACTCGGAGGCCATAGAGGACGACCCGGGTTCTGTCCTGGCGGACTCGTACGACCTGGTTGCCAATGGCTATGAGATGGCGAGCGGCAGCATCAGGGTGCATGATCGTGCCCTGCAGGAACGGATCCTCCGGGTGCTCGGATACTCGGATGAGCAGATAGACGAGCGCTTCGGACAGCTGCTGGGGGCCTTTGAGTACGGAACACCTCCGCACGGGGGAATAGCGCCCGGTATAGATAGGCTGGTCATGGTCCTCGCCGGTCTGGACAGCATCCGGGACACCATCGCCTTCCCCAAGACGCAGAGCGCTGTGGACCCACTGTTCGGCGCTCCTGGACCGGTGGAAGATATTCACCTGCGCGAGCTGAACATTCGACTGCTTTAGGACTCTGAGGCTCGACGCGCAGCGCACAGATGCAGGACCGGCCCGACCATCTCTCTTGGGTCCGCGGAGCCGTCCATAATGCGACGCAGGCCCCTTGCCACAGCGCCGCACATGCTATAATTCCGTTGCCGCCGAGCGCTTACCAACAAGCATTCTGGCGGCTCTCGGAGAGGTGGCCGAGCGGCTTAAGGCGCTAGTCTCGAAAACTAGTATGCGAGCAATCGCATCGCGGGTTCGAATCCCGCCCTCTCCGCCCATTGAGACACCCAGGCTTGCCGTAAAGCCCAAGGGCCGGACCCGGTCCCGAACCCTGACAGGCTCATCGCCTCCGGGCTACGTGGCCGAACGCCAGCACTCCGGCACTCCACTCCAAGGTACTCTTATGGAAACGGTTCCTGGCCGACTGTGGTTGCCGGTGGATTGCCGGCCTTCTACGGCTTAAGCCCGGCCCTGCTGGCGTGCACTTCAGTCCGGCGTGACATGGTCGGCCCAGGCGGCCATGAGAATCCGCCTACGGTTGAACAGGTCACTGCTCTGGTAGGCGCCGTCGACCCCCCTGACCACGTGGCCCAGCGCGTGCTCTGCGAGCTCTCGCGGCTGGCCTGTCTCCGAGCACCAGTCCATGAAGCTGGACCGGAAGCCATGGGGGACGCATCCCACACCATTTTCGCTAAGCAGTCTGGAGTAGGCAGTCGAGTTGACCGCGCGACCCGAAGGCCCCGGAAACACGAAATCGGAGTCGCTGGCATATTGTCGTGCCTCTGTCAGCACCGCAATGGCCTGAGGGCTAAGAGGCACGCGGTGGGTTCTGCCTGTCTTCATGCGTTCGCCCGGCACAGTCCAAGTAGCCGAGTCGAGGTCGATTTCGTCCCATCGTGCGTCCCTGACCTCGCCCGACCCTGCGGCCGTGAGAACCAGGAACTCCAGCGCCAGCCTGGTGGTCGGGTGGGCGCTTGAGGCCCTGATGGTCGCCACGGCGGCCGAGACCTCCTCATGCGGCAGCGCCCTGTGGCGAACCTTGCCGATGCTGTCTTTCGGCAGCGCCTCTGCGATTGCGACGCCCGCCGGATCGTCCTGGCGGTGTCCCTGGGTGATCGCCCACTTCATGGTGGCCGACATTCGCTGCCGGACCCGCCTCGCGGTCTCGCGCTTGTCATTCCATATGGGCAGTAGGACCGCCAGGACATCCGCGGTTGATATGGCGTCGACCGGTCTTTGCCCCAGCCTTGGCAGCGCGTATGTCTCCATGCTGGCGCGCCACTGCTTCTCCGACCGGCCACGGTCGCGCCAGCCAGCCGAGTGCAGCTTGATGACTGCGTCTAGCGCTTGGGCGAATGTAGGCACGGCGCCCTTGCTGGCCGATCGGGGATCGCGGCCTTGCCGGAGAGCCCTGGCGTTCTCCAGGGCCATTTCCCGAGCCTCAGCCAGCGTGACGAGGGGATATGGGCCCAGACCGATGTTTGTGGGCTTGCCATCAATGCGCAGTCGCTGGCTCCAGGTCTTCGACTGGCGTCCCGGAACACTGAGGCTGTCTCTGACCAGCAATGAGAGGCCGAACCCACCCCGGCCGTCGCCGTATCTTCCCGGTATACTGATAGACCTGACAAAGCTCGCGCTCAGGCGGGCAGGGCGCTTCACGTAGCATGACCTCCATTATTACCAGATCGTTGCTAGGATACCGAACATTGCAACGGACTTCAAAAGACGCCGACTTAGGCAGAGGCGCCTATATCATGCGGCGGACAGATGGACGACATGAGACTTCTACAGACTCATGGAATACCTATTCATGCGGACGCTATATCCGCCGCTGGGCCGTCCCATCTGATTTGTCGTTTTCCGGGGCGGGGGGGCCTCTGGGTTCTGGCGGGCGCAGCGCGGAGAGGTGCTAGAGTGGACGAATAGGCACGCCTGGAAAGCGTGTGTACCCTTGACGGGGTACCGCGGGTTCGAATCCCGCCCTCTCCGCCGTCCCGGCTGCATTGAATGACGGTGCCGTAGGCGGGTGAGCTCCGATACCCGCCGGGCCCGGGTGAACCCTCTCAAGTAGAGGCGTCGCTGACAGGATGGCTTGTGCCGCGATGTGACAAGGTCGACCGCCTTACGCGACCCTCAATGGATCCTATGGCCGCTGCGCGTGGGTGCGCATTGCGTCGCGGAAGGCAGCGATATTGGCTAGGAACGCGCGGTCCGTGACCTATGGGGTACCGGTCGGGTTTGCTGGTGTGGCTGTGCGGAGGGCCTGCCGTCTGCCACTGAGGAGAGATGGGTCTGTCCGGGTTTGCTAGGCGAGGATATGCGGCTGGGGCCGCAGTCGTCTTCGCCCTCCTGTCTCTTGCGAGCCCGGCAGGTGCCAATGGAGTGACATTCCTCATCGCCGCCGGCTCCTCAGGTCCCTATGACTACGAGGTCGGGGTTGGGCCGTTCAGCCCTCTACGCACGGATCTATACGTCGCGGTAACCCTGATGGTGGAGGGCAGCCCCGTTATCGATGCTGATGTCATGGTACTGGCGTCAGTTGATGGATCACCCGATTCGGTCGGTCCCCTGGAGGCGAGCAATAGCCTGGATCATCCGCCAACCTACGAAGTGGCATTCAATCTTCCCGAACTCGCAAGAGAGTCGGTGTCCTTCAGGATAGAGGTTGATAGCCGCCATGGGTCGAGCGTCATACGAGCTCAGATGATTGTTCCGGACGTTCAGGGGACGTTCAATGGCGAGGCGGCACCCGAGGGCGGGCAGTTACTGATAGATCGGGAATTCGGCGGCAGGGACGGGGGAGTTGAGGACGAACGGCCCACCGATCAGCGGGCCCAGGGCCCTGATGACGATGCGCCACCGCCAGGGCGGCGGCAGCCTGGGGGGGAACGGATGGTGGCCTGGAGCGCGCTCCTGCCCGCCCTGGCTGTCGGTACAGGCGCAGTCGCCCTGGGCCTGGCGCTCTGGTTCGCCCTTCGATACGGGCGCAAATGATAACTCGGTAGCGACCGTCAACACAGTCAGGCTAATGGGCCGTAGAAAGGGCGATTTGGCGAGCCAGACCCGATGGAGGACATAATCTCGGCATGCCGTCCCTTCGCCCGGATGTGCCCCAGATGGTTCGCAGGAGCCGTCCGGGTCGACCTCTGGTGCGAGGGGCGCTCAACTTAACTGTGTGCTCGCCGGTCCCGGCCTCACGGTGCGTCGCTGCCGCCGGACTAACGGTCTAAACGCACGATTTCATTCCCGTTGCAGGCTTGTCGCTGCGGCGTGCAGTGGGTCTTACAGGCAGGGCCCGTGTCTTGGCACGCCGAGCCCGGATAATCCTAAGGTGCGCCGATGGCGGTACCAACGCCGAGGTGGCCGAAGAGCTGGGCGTGTCCATGGCGACGGTTGGAAAATGGAGGACCCGATTCCAAGAGCAGCGGCTCGGTGGTCTGGCTGACAGCCCAAGGACGGGAAGGCAACGCACGATCACAGATGCGGACATCGTCAGGGTCGTGACACTTACCCTGCACACAAGTCCGGGTGAAGGCGCGCACTGGAGCACGCGCGCTATGGCCGAGCGCTCCGGATTCAGCCGTACCACCGTCAGCCGCATATGGCGAGCGTTCGCCATTCAGCCCCACAGGTCACACGCCATCAGACCGGTGGAGGACCCTGCACTGGCAACAAAGACCTAGGGAACCAAGAGCCCCTTACAGGAACGCGGCGTTGGCGCGATGGACGTGCGCGTTATCGAAGGCCAGAGGGGTCATCGACCGCGGCCAAACCGTCGCCGGTTGGATCCGCGCCCGGCTGTCTAGCCTGGGACGGGAGCATGTTGAGGCCCGTCAGGCAGCTGGGATACCCGCAGGTGACCGCCCTCAACGCGCGGGCAGGTTAAGGTTCCGGGCGAAAGCGGCCTCTGACGCGACTCGGTCGAGTTCCGAAGGCTGCCCAGAAAACACCTCGCTAGAGTCTGCGGCTAGCTGGATGGTTATTTCGGACCCACTCGAGTCCGGCACCGTCCACCGGGTCGTCTCAAGACCGTGCCGGTGATGGAGCAACGACCCGCAGCGCTGGTTTCAGTTTTGCGGTTCACCGCCCCGGGTCCCACCCGGACCCGATGGCGGCGCCGGGATGTGGCCGGCGGGAACTATGTTAGACTCAAACGGTCGTCCCCTTGTCACAAATCGGCGGCTTAATGCGCCCGAAAAACGACCCTCCGGGGCCTTTTGGACCCCCTCGGGGAAGGCTAAAAAAGCTATTGCAGTGAGAAACTGATGACGAAGAATCTCGTGATAGTCGAGTCACCTGCAAAGGCCCGCACCGTGGGTCGCTTCCTGGGAAGCGACTACGCGGCCATGGCGTCCATGGGCCATGTGCGCGATCTGCCCAAGGGAAAGCTCGGAGTTAAGGTAGAAGACCTGTCCTTCGAGCCCAACTACACGCTCATAGGGGACCGACGGAAGGTCCTTAATGAGATTGTCAAGGCCGCCAGGGAGGCGGACACGGTGTATCTGGCAACCGATCCTGACCGCGAGGGTGAGGCTATCTCGTGGCATCTGATCCAGGCGGCCAAGATCGATCCCTCAAAGACCAGGAGGGTGGTCTTCCACGAGATCACGGCATCGGCTGTGCGCGAGGCGTTCGACGCTCCACGTGAGCTGGACCATGACCTGATTGACGCTCAGCAGGCCCGTCGCGTACTTGATCGTCTCGTGGGTTACGAGCTTAGCCCGGTGCTATGGAAGAAGGTGAGGCGGGGTCTATCGGCAGGGCGCGTTCAGTCGGTCGCAGTGCGGCTGGTGGTAGAGCGCGAGGCCGAACGAAACGCGTTCGTTCCAAAGGAGTACTGGACCATCAGGGCGCGGCTGCTGAGACAGAGCGATCCTTCCGCCGCGTTCAAGGCCAGGCTGAGGGGCCTGAAGGGTAAGAAGGGCGACCTGGAGGTTGGCGACGCAGGCACCGCAGCTGAAATTGAAGCCTCGTTGGCCGGCGCCTCCTACTCGGTCGAATCGGTGACCACCAAGGAGGGCCGCCGCAGACCCTCTCCCCCTTTCATAACGTCCACAATGCAGCAAGAAGCGTCACGGAAGCTGCGTTTCAGCGCGGCACGAACGATGAGCGTAGCCCAGCAGCTCTACGAAGGCCTGTCCATAGGAAGCCAAGGATCCCAGGGCCTGATCACGTACATGCGAACCGACTCTACCAATCTGGCAAAGAGCGCACTGGAAGAAACCGCCCAGCTCATAAGCCAGCAGTTTGGCAAGGAGTACGTGACCGCGGCCCCGCGCACCTACAGGCGCAAGGTCAAGGGAGCCCAGGAGGCTCACGAGGCCATCCGCCCGACGTCGGTGTTCAACACGCCCGATCGAGTCCGCCAGTACCTCAATAACGATCAGAATCGACTGTACAGGCTCATATGGAACCGCATGGTGGCCAGCCAGATGCCCGATGCGGTATTCGATAATACGACGGTTGATGTCGCGGCCGACGCAGGAGTATCCGGGGTCTACCTGTTCAGGGCTTCGGGTTCGGTGATGAAGTTTCCCGGTCATCGGGCCATCTACCTGGAGGGCCGCGACGACGCCAAGGATGACGAGAACGGGGAAGTCTCACTTCCGCACCTGTCCAAGGGTGAGGCACTGAACTGCACGGGCCTTGATAAAGAGCAGCACTTCACCGAACCGCCGGCCCGCTTCACGGAGGCGACCCTGATACGCGCCCTCGAGGAGGAAGGCATAGGTCGCCCCAGCACGTACGCACCCACTCTGGGAGTCATACAGGCCCGCGACTACGTGCGCAAGGACAAAGGGAGATTCGCGCCGACCAAGCTGGGTGTGGCTGTCAATGGACTGCTGATCCGCCACTTCCCTGACACCGTGGACGTTGGCTTCACCGCGCGCATTGAAGAGGAGCTCGACGACATAGCCAGCGGCGACCGGGATTGGGTGCCCGTACTTCGTGAGTTCTACAGGCCATTTCACAGCACTGTTGAACGAGCTGACCGGGAGGCCGAGCGAGTCCCGCGGAGTGAAATCGACGAGGAATCCGACGAGGTGTGCGAGATCTGCGAACGGCCCATGGTCATCAAGTCCGGCCGCTTCGGCCGCTTCCTGTCGTGCAGCGGTTTTCCGGAATGCAAGAACTCGAGGCAACTCGTCGAAAAGGTGGGAGTCTCTTGCCCTGAGTGCGGCCACGACATTGTCCAGAAGCGACAGCGAGGCAAGAGCGGGAGACGCTTTTACGGCTGCTCCAACTACCCGACCTGTGAATTCGCCACCAACAGGCGCCCACTGCCGACGCCATGCCCCGAATGCGCCGGTGTCCTCCTGGCCTCTGGCCGCGATCAGGCGCGCTGTATGGTCTGCAAGTACTCGGGGTCTGTGCCCGAGGCGGTCGAGGTTTCCGCGTAGGAGGATCGATAGCTTGCGCGCAGGATCGGTCAAGGGATGGAGGGCTCCTTTACACCGGGTGCCCACGCCCGGGGGTGCTGGATGAACGACAGGACGGATTCGCCCGCCGCCGGGCCGTCGGCTGATGTGGGTACCGAGGACAAGTGGGCGCGGCTGATGGACGGTTTTGAGCGTCATCTCAGGGCAGAGAAGGGTCTTGCCGATCTGACGATTCGCAACTACCGCAGCGACCTGCAGCCGCTCTTTGACTTCATGCAGGTCGTCGGCATCCCCAGCATGGAGCAGATCGACCGACATAGCCTGCGCGATTACCTGGCCTGGCTGATGGAGCTGGGGTACGTGCGTTCGAGCGTTGTGCGAAAGCTCAGCACCCTGCGCAACTTCCTTCGCTGGCTGCTGCGCCAGGGTCTCATTTCGTCCGACCCCCTGCCCAGGCGTGGTGTCGTCAAGAAGGACAGACGCCTCCCGAAGTTCCTGTCGGCGCAGGACACGGCCAGTCTAATTGACGGGATAGATGATTCGACTCCCGCCGGGACGAGAGACCGGGCATTGCTTGAGGTCATCTATGCGGCGGGGCTGCGCGTCAGCGAGGCTCATGGTCTGGATCTGTCGGACGTCAATGTGGGTGCCAGGGAACTGCGGGTGACCGGAAAGGGCTCCAAGCAGCGAGTAGCCCTGCTGGGCCGACCCGCCGTAGACGCCCTTTCCCGGTATCTGCAGGTAGTCCGTCCCAAGCTGGTCGCTGCTGCGGATGAGCCGGCGCTGTTCGTGAACCTGAAGGGAGGACGGCTTTCGCAGCGAACCATTCAGGATCGCGTGAGGCGTTATGCGGGCACGGCCGGTCTCGATGGCGTTCACACGCACACTCTGCGACATTCCTTCGCCACGCATCTTCTAGACGGTGGTGCCGACCTCAGGGTGGTGCAGGAGTTGCTGGGCCACTCCAGCCCGGCGACGACCCAGGTGTATACGCACGTAACGGGTGCCAAGGCGCGTCAGGTCTACCTGTCGGCCCACCCTCGCTCGCGCCGCGCTGCCAGCGGCCCATCTGCCGTGGAATCGACACCTTGAAGGTGCTGGTGGTAAATGGCCCGAATCTCAACATGCTCGGCGTGCGCGACCCGGGGCAGTACGGCTCTGAGACCCTTGATGAGATCTGCGGGCGGGTAAGGGCGAGAGCGACCGAACTGGGAGTCGAGTTAGAGTTCTTCCAGTCCAACCACGAGGGCTCGATCATCGATTTCCTGCAGCGCTCCGCCCGCGGCGCAGACGGCTTGGTGATAAATCCCGGTGCCCTCACCCATTACGGTCTATCTCTCCGGGATGCTGTCTCCGACGCGGCACTCCCATTCGTTGAGGTGCATCTTTCGGATATCCACAGTCGGGAGGAGTTCAGACGTCACTCCGTCCTAAAGGACCTCGCGCTGGTGCAGATCGCCGGGCATCGAGGTGACGGCTACGTGATGGCCTTACAGGCTCTGGTGGAGCATGCCCGTGGCTGAGGCATCGGCAAGGTTGCGGTCCGTCCGGCGCCTTCTGGAAGACCGTCAAGTCGACTGTCTGATGGTCTCCGACGCGTATAACAGGCGTTACCTGTCGGGGTTCACAGGATCCTCTGGCTACCTGTTCGTCACCGGGGCAGATGCCGTCCTGGCCACCGACTTTCGCTACGTGGATCAGGCGGAATCTCAGGCGCCCGACTTTGCGATCCACCGTATAGGCGGAAGGTTCGACTGGCTTGCCGGCCTGCTGAGTGATCTGGGAGTCAAGAGGGTTGGCTTCGAGTCCGATGACGTGTCGGTGGCCACGCTTGAGGCGATGAAGGCGGCCCTGCGCGAAGATAAGGGGCATTCGCCGGCGCCCGAGCTGGTCGCCACTTCCGACCTGGTGTCAGGTCTGAGGCAATACAAGGAGCCTGAAGAACTGCGGCTGCTGGAGAGAGCGTCGCATATCGCAGACAGGTCGTTTGAAGCCGTCGCGGCCTCCATGGAGCCCGGAATGACCGAGGCGATGGTCGCTTGGGAACTGGAGAAGGCGATGCGTGACATGGGCGCGGAGTCGGTATCGTTCGACATCATCGTTGGTGCCGGTGAGAACGGCGCCCTGCCGCACCACAGGGCCGGTGAAAGGCCGATTCGGAAGGGAGACCCGGTGGTCATAGACATGGGCTGTGTCTATGAGGGGTACTGCAGCGACCTGACCCGCACGATCTTCATGGGGGAACCCGATGATCGGTTCCGCCGCGTGTACAATACCGTCCTTCTCGCCCAGCTCCGGGCCGAGCGAGATATCAGGGCGGACATGACGGGGGAGGAGGCGGACGAACTGGCGCGCGCCGTGATCAGAGAAGCCGGTCACGGAGAGCACTTCGGTCACAGCCTTGGTCACGGCGTGGGTCTGCAGGTGCATGAGCAGCCATGGGTCAGTCCGCGGTCCCCGAGCGTCCTGCGGGACGGCATGGTGTTCACGGTCGAGCCCGGTATTTACCTGTCCGGCTGGGGGGGCGTTCGTATAGAGGATATGGTGGTCATGGAGGGAGGCAGGGTTAGGGTGCTGAGCAAAGCAGCCAAGCTGGAGTTCTAACTGGAGTGATCCCATGACTATCGGATACGGAGACCTGAGAAAAGGCATGGCCATAGAGCTTGATGGTCAGCCACACATAGTGGTCGAGTACGAACGCTCCAAGATGCAGCAACGCGCCCCGACCATGCGTATCCGCTTTCGATCCCTGCGCACGGGGCGAATCGTAGACAGATCGTTCAGCGGGTATGACGTCAGGCTGACCACCGCCGAGGTGGAGCGAAGAACCGCCCAGTACATCTACCGAGAGGACGATCTGTATTTCTTCATGGACACGGAGTCGTTCGAGCAGTTCCCGCTCAGCGTCGAGCAGATCGGAGAGGCAACCAGCTACCTTGTGGACCAGACGGAGGTGGAGCTGGTCCTGTACGAGGGAAACCCCATAGCGATTGAGCTTCCGATCACCGTTGACCTGGAGATATCAGAGACCGGGCCCGCCTTCAAGGGCGACACTGCCCAGGGTGGGACCAAGCCCGCCACACTCGAGACGGGTCTGACGATCAACGTGCCTCTTTTCGTTGGAACCGGGGAGACGGTGCGTGTGGACACCCGCAGCGGTGAGTATCTGTCCAGGGTCTGAAGCGGTGACAGCCACCAGGATAAATTCGGTCTCAGATGTCATCGGTTACCTGCGCGAGGCGATAGCGGCCGACCCCAGGGTCAATGACATATGGGTCAGCGGTGAGGTGGTCAACCTGGCCAGGCCCGGATCAGGACACGCCTACTTCAGCCTGCGAGACGCCGACGCCACGCTTCGGTGCGCGATGTTCAAGTATTCGGGTACCGGTGCCAATCTCCTGGAGAACGGAGCCGCGGTGATCGTGCACGGCAGGGTCTCAATATATCCGGCACGGGGCGAGCTTCAATTGGTCGCCGACCTCGTTCAGCCCGAGGGAGTCGGGGAAAGACAACTCCGATTCGAAGAGCTCCGCGCACGGCTAGAGAGGGAGGGCCTGTTCGAGCCGGCCCGCAAGCGGCCCATTCCGCGCTTCCCCAGGAGGATAGGCGTTGCCACCTCGCCCTCGGGCGCCGTCTGGCATGACATTCAGAACGTGATCGCGCGCCGCTATCCGCTTGTCGAACTGCTGCTTGCACCAACGCCGGTGCAGGGCGATGCCGCCGCCGCCGGGATCGTCGAGGCGCTCGGGGCATTGAACGAGTGCGATGGCCTGGACCTGATCATCCTTGCCCGCGGCGGAGGCTCCGCCGAGGACCTTTGGCCGTTCAGCGAAGAGGAGGTGGCCCGCGCACTGTTCTCATCGAGGGTGCCCGTAATAAGTGCGGTGGGCCACGAGACCGACGTTTCGATCGCGGACTGGGTGGCCGACCTCAGGGCTCCGACCCCTTCTGCTGCGGCCGAGATGGCGGTGCCGGATGTAGGTGAGATCGCTGTCTCGATCGATTCTATGGTCCACAACGCGGAAGGGCTCGCGGTGGCCTCACTGAGGGGCCTGAAGCTCAGCGTGGCTGGTATGGAGAGCAGGATGACCCTGTCGGTGCCGGATCTAGACTCGATGCGAATGCGCGTTGATGAACTCTTGGGCACCTCGGCTGCGCACCTGCGCTCTCATGTGAGGTCTTCTTCCGTCCATGTTGAGGCGCTCGGGGCGCGTCTCGGGGCGGTCAGCCCCGTCGGTACACTGTCCAGGGGATATGCGATCGTGCAGGCTGGTCCTGATGGGGCGGTGGTCAGCGACTCCAGCGCATTTGAACCTGGCGACACTGCCTCCGTGACGCTCGCCCGAGGCGCGTTCGATGCCGAGGTGGTTGCGGTGATGGAGGCTTAGTGCGGTGGGCGACAAACCCTCCCGACAGAAGTCTACCGACGGTACACCGCACTCTTTTGAAGAGGCTCTTAAGATTCTCGAGGACACGGTGCGCCGAATGGAATCCGGCGGGCTGACCCTGGATGAGTCTACCGAACTCTATGAGCAAGGAATAAGGCTCGCTCGCTTTTGCAGCGAGCGCATTGCCCTCGCCGAGTTGAAGATCACGCAGATAAAGACCGCCTACGGCGAGCAGATGCGCTTCATCGATGAGGGTGAGCCGGAAGATCCAGAAGAGAGCGAGGGGTAGCTGACCTCAACTCGTGATCCGGGCAGACTTTCACATCCACACCGAATACTCTCCGGACTCGGTTCTGACAGTCCGAGCCCTGTTGCGACGCTGCGAACAGACTGGACTGGGCCTGATCGCGGTCACCGACCATAACTCTATAGAGGGAGGTCTCAGGGCCCGTGAGGAGGCCCGGATCCCGGTAATAGTGGGAGAGGAGATTACGACGTCTCAGGGGGAACTGACCGGACTTTTCCTCACCGATCCGGTGCCCCGCGGTCTGACGGCGACGGAGACGGCAAGGCGCATAAAGGATCAGGGAGGACTGGTGTCAATTCCCCATCCGTTCGACGTGTTTCGGAGACACGTAATTGAGCCGGAAGCGCTGGCAGACGTGATAGGGCTTGCCGACCTGGTTGAGGGATTCAATGCACGCAACACCTTCTCTTCCGCCAACGCCAGGGCCAAGCGCCTGGCGAGCGCATCGGGACTGCCGGTTACGGCCGTGTCAGATGCTCACACGGCGTTCGAGGTGGGCCGCACCTACACTGAGGTGGAAATCGGAGAGCACGTCTCTCCACAGGGACTGTTGATGGCCCTGGCCGGCGCCCGCCTGATCGAACGTCCCATCACGCCCCTTATCCACGTGATCACCACGGCCACGAAACTGCGAAAGAGGCTGGCCGCCTAGCCCGGCCGGTCCTTCGGCGCGAGCTGACGGCACCTGCCTGGCGTACCCGCGGGAATCGGGTGGCTCCTCGGGCCTTTCGCGGTCTCGGTGCTGTAACTTAGAGACAGATATGCGTGAACCATTCGGAAGGCCGAAGGGCCCCGGTTTCGGGCTCGGCGTGCCTGGTGCCAGGCAGGATGCTCGTCTCACCTACGCCCTGATGGGCGTGAACGTGGTCGTCCTGATCGCGATGCAGCTGTCGGGGGGATCCACCGACCCGGAAGTGCTGCTGGCCTTCGGGGCAATGTTCGGGCCCAGGATAGCCGACGGCGAGTACTGGCGACTGTTCACGGCGATGTTCCTGCACGTTGGGTTCATACATCTGGCCTTCAACGTGTTCGGCCTCTGGATCTTCGGGCGCATAGTTGAGGGGGTGTTCGGGCCCCTTCGCTTTGCTCTCATATACGTGCTGGCGGGCCTCTGCGGCGGCGTCGTGTCCTACCTGCTTAACCCGGTTGCCATCGCGGCGGGTGCCAGCGGGGCGGTGTTCGGCATCATAGGCGCGCTGGCAGCCTACTTCGCGGCCCAGCGCCATGTGCTGGGTCAGATGGCCCAGCAGAACCTCTATGGGCTACTCGTACTGGGTGCCGTCAACCTGATCTTCGGCCTGCTGACGCCGGGGATCGATAACTGGGCCCACCTCGGAGGCTTTGGAGGCGGGTTCGCCCTCGGGTACGCGCTGTCGCCGCAGTATCGGGTGGTGTTCTCCCTGATGGGTCGCCCCATGGGGTTTGCCGAGCAGGGGGGCCAGCTGTTGCGGCGCGTGTGGGTCGTTCCGGCGGCGGTCCTGCTCCTGGCCCTCGGGATCTGGGCCGGTAACTCAACCATGCCGCCCAATGCCGCTACCCACGTTCGCAGCGCCGAGCGCCTGATCGAGAGTGGTGATTTCGATTCGGCACGGGGCGAGATAGACGAGGCCATAGATGCCGGCCTTGGGCCGGAGACGGCTCTGGGCCGTGCCTACTACATCAGGGCGCAGATCAAGGAAAGCTCGGGAGATCCGGAGGGCGCAGTTCAGGATCTGGCCCGGGCTGTTAGACTGGCCGACGAGGACACCCGGAGGGCTGCCATAGCGCTCTGGGCCCGGATCGTGGAAGGCCCCTGATCAGCCTGCACGGCTAGCTACAAATACCGAGGAACACCCATTTGCCAGGAGGCGGGAAATGACCCAGGCACTAGATAGGATAGAGGCCAGGACACCCAGGTCGAGGACGATGTACGAACAGTCCGGCAGAGTCCTCGCCCAGGAGATCGTCGATACGGTGACCATGCCGTATCCCGTATACATCCAATCGGCCAAGGGCTCCAGGTTGACCGATGTCGACGGCAACGAGTACATCGATCTGGTGGGCGGCTTCGGGCCACATGTCCTAGGGCATGCCCCGGACGTGGTCGTACGGGCCCTTCAGGAGGCCGCCGCCGGAGGAGTCCAGTTCGGCCTCCACAATCCCTTCCAGGAGCCGCTGGCCAGACTCATGGTCGAGGCTGTGGCATGTGCTGACAAGGTGGTCTTCTGCAACAGCGGGACGGAGGCATCGATGTATGCCATCCGCGCCGCCAGGGCGTTCTCCGGGAAGACGAAGATCGCGATGTTCGAGGGTGGCTTCCACGGTGCTCACGACTACGTCCTCGCCAAGGTGGACACGTCCAGTCCCGTCGATGCGCCCTTCACATACCCCATGGGTGACGGCATTCCCGCAGAGACCCGGAGCACCTTGATGATGCTCCCCTACATGAGCGATCGGGCGTTCGACTTGATTCGGGAACACAGGGATGAGCTGGCACTGGTGATGATCGAGCCCGTTCAGGGCTCCCACCCGCATCTAAATGCAGGCCCCTTCCTTGCCGAGCTGGTCAATGTCTGTCGAGAGGCGGGTGTCCTTTGCCTATTCGACGAGGTCATAACCGGCTTCCGAATGGCGTTCGGCGGGGCCCAGGAATTCTTCGGGGCCACGCCGGACATGGCGATCTACGGGAAGGCGCCCGGCGGTGGCATGCCACTCGGGGTCATTGCCGGAAGGGACGACGTAATGTCCGTGTTCACGCGGCAGTTCGAGATCTACGATGACGACGGCACCGGCGGGGCGAGCGTCTTCACCGCCGGCACGTTCAGCGGAAATCCCATGACGATGGCGGCCGGTACCGCCGCGATCACGTACATGCGCGACAACCCGGAGATCTACAGGCATCTGGCAGTGCAGGGTACCCGGCTCGCCGACGAGGTCAACGCCTTCTGCCGCGCCGAGGAGATGCCTGCCCTGGTGTCCAGCGCGCTATCGATGTTCTATTTCCGCATGCAGCCGGGCGGCGCCATCGATTCGGTCAGGGACATTGACATGTCTCTGAGGGAGGCCGACAACATGTTCATGGTCAACCTGCTCGACCGGGGAGTGATCATGGGGCCGACCCACATCAGCTATATAGGGGCCGCACATTCGGCCGAGGATATAGACACCGCCGTTGGCGCGATCACTGACTCGCTTTCGGAGGTCCGCCGTTCCGGACTGATATAGCCGGTCTCGTGATTCGCATAGGCTGGTTTACGACAGCTCGGGGGCCCGGCTCACGAGGGTTCTTCGAGGCCGTGCATGGTGCGATCGAGTCCGGCCAGCTGGACGCGCGCTTCGAGTACGTGTTCAGCAACCGCGAGCGTGGCGAGGGAGATGCCAGCGACTCGTTCTTTGACCGCGTCTGCGATCTGGGCATCCCGCTGGTCAGCCTGTCTTCTCGGCGGTTCCGAGCGGAGCGCGGCGGAGGGCCGTGGGCGGGACATCGCGATGCATTCCACGCCGAGGTGATGGGGCGAATTGCCAGGTTTGACGCGGACTACTGCGTTCTGGCCGGGTACATGCTGATAACAAGCGACGAGATGTGCCGGCGCCTGATCCTCGTCAACCTGCACCCGGCGCTGCCGGGCGGCCCTACCGGAACCTGGCAGCAGGTGATCTGGAAGCTGATAGAGTCCGATGCCGTCCATACCGGCGTCATGGTCCATGTGGCCACCGAGGTGCTGGACGGCGGGCCGGTGCTGGCCTATTGCACATATCCGATACGCGGTCCCCGATTTGACGATCTTTGGACGGAGGTCGATTCAGAGTCCACGGATCAGCTGCGGGCGCAGGGGGAGGACCAGCGGCTATTTTCCGCAATCAGGGCCGAGGGGCTTCGGCGCGAGCGGCCCCTGCTCGTCGAAACCCTGCGATCCCTGGCCCTGGGAGCGCTGGCGGTGCGGGACCGGATGGTCGTCGACGGCTCCGGCGCCGTATTGAGGGAAGGCCTTCGTCTGGATGCCGAGGTGGAGGCACGCCTGTCGGCTGATCAGGCGGGGTAGTGCAGACGGAGGGGAAACGGGCCGCTAGGCGGACTTTTGCTGATCGACTGCGTCTAACGGACGCTGGGTGGGCCTGAAGATCTCCCCGGCCTCATTGATCATCGAGACGGCTGACTCCCCCCTGATCGCTTCCGGCCCGACGACGCACTTGGTGACCCCGCTCATGCTCGGCAGTTCGTACATGGCATCGAGCAGGGCTCGCTCGAGTATCGTCCTCAGTCCACGCGCCCCGGTCTTGTTGTGTATCGCCATCTCGGCCGCCGTCTGAAGGGCGTCCGGAACGAATTCCAGCTCGACGTCCTCCATGTCAAACAGGCAGCGATACTGGCGGACGAAGGCATTCTTGGGCTCGGTCAGGACCCTTACGAGGGCCTCCGCGTCTAGGCTTTCCAGTCCGACCACCACCGGAAGGCGGCCGACGAACTCGGGGATGAAGCCGTATTCGAGCAAGTCGTCTGAGCTTACATGGTTGAGCAGGAAATCCGGCTCGTCCTCTCCGTCGGACAGGCCGCCCGTGGCCCTGAAGCCCAGCCTGAACTTGTCCTTGGAGATCCGACGCTCGATCACATCTTCCAGCCCCTCGAATGCGCCGCCGCACATGAACAGAATGTCGTCGGTCTTTATCTGTAGGAAGTCCTGGTGTGGATGCTTCCTCCCACCTTGAGGGGGGACGTTTGCGACAGAGCCCTCGATGATCTTGAGCAGGGCCTGCTGGACCCCCTCACCCGATACGTCTCTCGTGATCGACGGGTTTGGGCTCTTTCGAGCGATCTTGTCGATCTCGTCGATGTAGATTATGCCCTGTTCGGCCTTCGGCACGTCGTAGTCGGCGGCCTGGATGAGCCTCAGCAGGATGTTCTCAACGTCCTCCCCGACGTAGCCGGCCTCCGTCAGGGAGGTGGCGTCTGCGATCGCAAAGGGCACGTCAAGCACCTTGGCCAGGGTCTGGGCCAGCAGGGTCTTTCCCGAACCGGCCGGACCGAGCATCAGAATGTTGGCCTTTTGAACCTCGACGTCTTCCTGATGTCGGTTTGACCATATGCGCTTGTAGTGGTTGTAGACGGCTACGCTGAGGACCTTCTTGGCTCGGTGCTGGCCGACGACGTATTCGTCAAGGCGCTGGTACAGCCACTTGGGGTTAAGGCCCTTGGACATCAGGCCCGGGGACTGCTCCGAGGGCGTGACCGGCGTCTCCTCGGTTATTATCTGGTCGCAGAGGGTGACGCACTCATCGCAGATGAACACCCGGTCAGGTCCGGCGATGAGCCGCTTGACTTGAGCCTGGGCCTTCCCGCAGAACGAGCACTGGTAGCTGGCGGAATTGCCGCGCGAAGAGGAGGTGGCCATATCCCTCAGACCCGTTAGCTTACAACAACTTTGCTGTCTGTCAGAGTCACTGGGAGGACCTTCTAGGCCGACCTTTTCTTTTCCAGCGGTTCAGTTTCCGCGGAGGCGAGCACCTCGTCTATCAGGCCGTATTGCTGGGCCTGCTCCGAGGTCAGGTAGTAGTCCCTGTCCGTATCACGTGCGACCTTGTCATAGGGCTGTCCGGAGTGGCTGGAGATGATCGTTCGCATCTTGTCCTGAAGGCGCAGTATCTCTCTGGCGGCGATATCTATGTCAGAGGCCTGCCCCTGGGCTCCCGAGATCGGCTGGTGCATGTGTATCGTGGAATTGGGCAGCGCGTAGCGCTTGCCGGCCGTGCCGGCCGCCAACAGGACAGTTGCCATGCTGGCCGCCAGACCGACGCAGATGGTCGAGACATCGGGCCTTATCAGGTTCATGGTGTCGTATATCGCGAGTCCCGCATGGATGACACCGCCTGGAGAGTTGATGTACAGGCTGATGTCTCGCTCCGGATCCTCCCTGTCCAGGTACAGCAACTGGGCCATTATGGTGTTGGACACCTGATCGTTGATCGGCGTCCCAAGGAATATGATCCGCTCCTTGAGCAGCAGGGAATAGATATCAAAGGCACGCTCTCCCCGGGAGCCCGTCTCGATGACCATCGGTATCAGGCCCCGTGGCGAGATAACTTCAGCCGTCATTTTCCTCACCTTTCGCCTCGGCGGGGTTCACGCCGCCGACTATTTCAACCAAGCGGTCTATTATCTTCTCTAGCTTCAGGTTACTCCGGACCGCCGCGACCGTCTCGTCGGAGTCAAAGTCGACCTCACCCTGGCGGTCGGCTGGAACAGCATCCCTCATCGATTCCAGGCGCGTCGCCAGCTCCTCGTCGTTCACCTCGATGCCCTCGGCCTCCGCCAGGGCCCGCAACGCGTAGCTCCTCTCCAGCCTCTCGATGGATGTCGCCCTCGCCTCGTCCCTGAACTCCTCGGTGGTCTTGCCCGTGTATCGCAGGTAGTCGTCCATCTCGACATTCATTCGCTGCAGCGCCAGCCGGCGGTCGGCGAAGATGTGGTCGACCTCCTGGTCCACCAGCAGGTCGGGGATCGTCAGGTCTGCCGACTCCACCAGGGCGGTGACCGCAGCGTCCCGAAACGCCGCTGTGTCGGCCCGTTCGGCCTCAGCGGTAAGCTCGTCCAGGACCGAACTGCGCAGTGCCGCCAGATCGTCAAAGCCCTGCCCGACACCCTTGGCGAACTCGTCGTCGAGCTGCGGTACGGTCCGCTCCTTGATCTCCCTGACAGTCACGGCGAAGCGGGCGTCTTTGCCCGCCAGTGTCGCATCGCCCTCATCGTTTCGGTAGTCGTCCGGCAGCTTCAGGCTAAAGGTCCTAGGCTCGCCCTTGACCGCCTCGAGCAACTGTTCCGACAGGCCCGGGAGAACGCTCTCCTGCCCATCGCTGAGGATGAGGACGCCGCCATCCTGGTCGATCAGGGTGTTGCCCTCCACCTTCGCCTCAATGTCGGCCGTGATCATGTCACCGGACCTGGTGGCCCTGTCCACCGGCTCCCAGGTGGCCTGACTCTGCCGCATCCGCTCCAGGGTCTCGTCCACCTGTTCGTCGGTAACCTCCGTCATCTGACGCTCGACTCTGAGTCCGGCGTACTCGTTGAGCTCTACGGATGGCGACAGCGGAACCGTGGCCGAGAACTTCACGGGGGCCAGCCCCTTCAGGTCGATGCGTGGCAGGCCTCCGGCGTCCAGTTCCGATTCCTGTATGGCCTTGGAAGTTACATCCGAGACCATGTATTCGATGACCTCGTTGATCAGGTATTCGCGGCCGAAGTACCTTTCGATTATGCGGCGAGGCGCCTTGCCCTTTCGGAAACCGGGGATGTTAGCCCGCTGAACGACCCTGCGGTATGCGCGGTTCAGGTAGGGTTCGAGATCGTTATCGTCGAGCTCGATCTCAAGGACCGTTTGACGCGCGGCCTCATCTTGCTGTGTGACCTTCAATCAGGGCTCCATGGCGTGTCGGACGCGCCCGCGCCGGCGGGATTCGGGCGATCGAAAACAGGTAAATTATAGCATGGGCGCCGACCCACAAAGCGCGTCTATGGCGCGCAACCGGCCTGCGGGCGCGGGTGCCGTTCAGGGTCGCCACACCGCCTATGTGGTGTCGCTGGAGCCATCTAGGGGTGGAACGTCGCGAAATCCGATCACGTTCTCGACCCATTCGGCGGTTCTCAAAAGACTCTCGTCGAGCATTTGCCCCGCAATCATCTGCACACCCATGGGCAGGCCGTCCGGACTCAGGCCTGAGGGCAGGCTGATCGCCGGCAGCCCGGCGGTCGTGATGGGAGCCTGCCAGCGGGGATCGCCCGTCGTGCGCGGCACGGGCGCGCCGGCCTCCCTGGTAGTCCCCGTCAGCACCGCGTCGTAGGGTCCGATTGCGGCCATCAGTTTCTTCCTGAAGGCACGCCGGATCCTCTCGGCCTGTATGTAGGTGGTGGACGGGGTGAGCAGGCCTATCTCGACGGTCCTGCGCACGTCCGGGGAGTAGTCGTCGGGGCGCCGTGCGAACAAACGCTCATGTACCGCCGCGGCGTTAACGTTCATCACCGTGCGGTGTGCCGCCTGGAGGGCGTCCATGTCCAGGTCCGGTCTGAGCTCTTCGACCTGGGCGCCCTCCGCCTCCAGCCTGGCCGCCACGCCCTCGACGTTGCGAACTACCGCATCTTCGCAGCGATCAAGAAAGAAGGTGCGCAGAAGGCCTATCCTGGGCCGACCGGCCGGTGTGACCTGTGTGGCCCCGACGTTCCGTCCCGTAGGTTTCCGTGAAAACGGATCCTTCGGATCGTGGCGCGAAAGGACGGATAGCGCCATCGCAGCGTCGCCGACCGTGCGAGTAAAGGTCCCGAGAGTGTCCACGGACCAGGATACGGGCATTACGCCCCGGCGGCTGATCCTGCCCATCGTCGGCTTGAACCCGACCACGCCGTTGTAGGCGGCGGGCCTGAGCACCGATCCGGCCGTCTGAGAGCCCATCGCCAGCGGAAAGATCCGGGCAGCCACGCCGACAGCTGAACCGGTACTTGAGCCACCCGGAGTGCGTTCGGACAGCCAGGGATTGAGGGTGGCAGGGGGGTCTCCGCAGGCGAACTCGGTCGTCACGGTCTTGCCCATGATCACCGCACCGGCCTCCTTCAGCAGCGCCACCGAGGTCGCGTCTGCCGAGGGCACATTGTCGGCGAATATCCGGCTGCCATGTGCCGTGCGGAGTCCCGCCGTATCGTAGATGTCCTTGATGCCCACGGGCACTCCGTGCAGGGGCCCCGTAGGGCCAGCGGCTACGAAGGCCCGATCCCTTGAGCGTGCCTGATCCAGTGCGTACTCGACATCGAGCGTGGCCCAGACACCCAGACGCGGCTCAAGGCGCTCCGACCTGGCCAGCAGCGCCTCAAGCAGCTCCACTGCCGACATGTCGCCGGCCCGCATGGCCACCGCGGCCTGGGATGCGGTCATCTCATGTTCAAGTTGTCTGGGCATCGGAGGGTGCGCGGGGTGAAGTGTCCCCTGCAGGGGGTTCACCTCCGTGCGCGTGTAGAATTCGGGCGGCAATGACTATACATGCACCTGAGGAGGAGTTAAATGCCGCCACTGACTCGGTCGCAGATGGAGGAATTCTTCACGATCGGACCCAACATAATGAAGCTCTCCACTCTGGCCCCGGACGGCCATCCCTATGTGGTACCGGTCTGGTTCTGGTGGGAGTCGGAGAAGTTCCATGTCGCCGCGCGGCGACAGAACGAGTGGATAAAGCACATCGAGGCCGATTCCAGGGTGGGCGCCTGCATCGACACGGCTGATGCCCCCTACACGCGCGTGCTGGTTAAGGGCACGGCCTCGATAGTGGACAGGAACTGGACAGGCGAGTGGAAGCCGTTGGCAGTTCGCTACATAGGCCAGGAGGCGGGTCACGCCTACTACGAAAAGACGAAGGCCATCCCCAGAGTGCTGGTCAGTATCGCCCCAAAGCAGATCTTATCCTGGGCCGGTTCGGACTGGCACCGCAAGTACTACGAGGACTTCGGTCGACCCCAGGACTGAAGTCAGCGCCGGTTCTCCCGGGGCGCTAGAGCGTCAGGGAAACCTTGATCACTCCCTCCTCTCGCGAGTGGGCCAGCTCGAATGCCTCGTCTATCTGCGATATGGGCAGGCTATGCGTCACTATCGGGTCCATGTCGATCTCTCCGCCGGCGATGTACTCCAGCGCCCTGTTCACTGCGGGCAGCCCCGGCTCATCCTGGGAACCAAAGGTGGAATTGAGGGTGAGCCGTCGACGGAAGAACGCGTCCCAGTCAAACGGCACAGGGCCCATGCCCGGAGGTAGGCCGAATGCCTGAACCCGACCCCAGGTCTTGGCCATCGACATCGCCTGGTTCAGAGTATCGGCGCTCCCCACGGCCTCGACGACAAGGTCTGCGCCCAGGCCGGAGGTAAGATCGAGCACGGCCTCGGTCGCCTTGTCTGCCGTCACGTCAACGGTGACGTCGCCCCCGAACGACAGCGATAGGTCGCGCCTGGCTTTGACCGGTTCTATGGCGATGATGCGCTCTGCGCCCATTCGACGAAGCATGAAATTGTGGAACAGGCCGGCGGAACCCTGACCTATGACCGCGACGGTAGCTCCCTCTACGTCCGGCAGCCTCTCGCAGGAAAACACCACCGTCGCCAGCTGCTGGGCCATCAGCAGATGGGACTCCGGTATTCCCTCGGGCAGGCGGGCCAGGTAGCGTGGCTCGAGCGACTGGTAGCCGGCAAATGTCTTGGCGATCGAGATGTTGGGCACCGTCAGCACCCTTTCACCCGGTTCAAACCCTGTGCCGCCGCCCTCTATCACCTCTCCCAGCCCCTCGTGGCCCGGATGGCCGTGAGGCAGCGGGAAGTCGGATGCATAGCCCGTGTAGCCCATGAACACCACGTGGAGGTCGCTTCCGCAGATGGAGGCCAGTCGGGTTTCCACAAGCACCCTTCCTGACTCCGGAACCGGAGCGTCGATCTCCTCGCACCGTATATCGCGTACTCCGAGCGCACGGGCGGCCAGCATCTTTTCGCTCAACGGGTCGACGGTATCTCCTGCCGGGTTGATGATCTGGGAGGGGCCGCTGGGTCCGGCCCCTCCGCAAGGAGGGAACAGCCAGACGGACCCCGCCCAACCACATCTCACAGTGAGGATATACGACTCGCTCACACAGCGCCGGAGCTCTGAGCGCTGAACACGCCCGGGTGTCGACGCCGGAATTGGGGGCGTCTGTTGTGGCCGGCGGCCGCCTTGGACTAGGCCATCTGATAGGCAGGGACAGATACTGGTCTCCCGGCTTTCGCCTGTTCGGGTCCCTCGGTCATTCAGCCCTGCCGGAGGCGACCTGGACCGAACAGGGCACGGGTGACGGCCCGTCACCGCGCCGCCCGCAGGTTACCGGTCACTCAGCTCCGACCCCTCGCAGCACATCCTCGATAGCAGATCGCGACGGCCGTTAGCGGGCTGGTGGCCGTCGCGATCCTGGTGCTGTCGGTGGGCCGCGTGTTGCGACACCACCGCGTCGTGATATATCGTCCGGCCCGTCGACTAGATGTCCGAGAAAGGCTCCGTCACCGGCTACTGGCACAGCGGATTCGTGGTCGCGGATCTCGATAGGTCCGTGCGCTTCTATCAGGAAGGGCTGGGGCTGACGCTCATCCGCCGCTTCCGCACCGGCTCGGCCTCGTCGGCGCAGGTGCTCGCATACGACAGGGTGGATGTGAAGGGGGCGCTCATGGAGGTGGAGCCCGACGCGATCCTGGAACTATTGGAATATGTCGAGCCGAGAACCGCTGCCCGCCAGATTTCCGAGCGTCACGTCATAGGTTCGGCCCACCTCGCCCTGCTTGTAGATGACGTGGAGGCCATTCTCCTAAGGCTTGTAGAGTACGGAGGGACTCGGCATAACGACCCGGCGCAGACTGAACCCGGCAAGATCCTTACCTACGCACAGGACCCCGATGGCAACTGGCTGGAGCTGGCCCAGATCGACGAGGCCGTTAGCGGTCTCAGGTAGCCGTCCACGCGGCTGTGCGCCGCCATAGGGTACGGTCCGCCGGTGAGGCCGGTGGCGCCAGCGGGCAGCGCATCGACACTCTGTTAGATTGAAACGTCCATGAACGAACCCCTCAGCGAAATCCTGCCAATGGGGACCGCGGTCGGCCCCGACGGCCATGTGCGCATTGGAGGCTGCGATGTAACCGACCTTGCGGCAGAGTTTGGCACGCCCCTTTACGCCTACGACGTTCACACGATCAGGTCCATGTGCCGGGAATTCGTCCGTGAATTCGGGTCACGCTACCCCGACACCCGGGTGCTCTATGCCTCCAAGGCGTATCTCGGCCCGGCGATGGCACGCCTGGTTGCCGATGAGGGCCTTGGAATCGACGTTGTATCAGGAGGCGAGTTGGCCGTCGCGAGGGCCGTCGACTTCCCGCCGGAGGACGTATTCTTCCATGGCAACAACAAGAGCGAAGCCGAGATCTCAGAGGCGCTGGACTACGGCGTTGGGAGGATCGTAGTCGACAGCTTCCACGAGCTGGAGTTAGTTGATCGCGAGGCCGCTAGCCGCGGGATGGTGCAGCCCGTCATGCTCCGGGTGTCTCCCGGTGTAGACGCTCACACGCATGCCAAGACGACGACGGGCATCCTTGACACCAAGTTCGGATTTCCCATCGAGACCGGCGACGCCGCAGAGGCTGTTAGGCGCGCCCTTTCCGCGGGCAACCTCGATTTGACCGGGGCACACATCCATCTGGGCTCTCCAATATTCGAACTCGAGCCCTACTCCGTGGGGCTTGATACCCTGCTGACTTTCCTGGCGCCGCTCTGTGAGGAGGGCCTGCAGATTCGGGATCTTAGCCCGGGCGGAGGGTTTGCCGTCGGTTACCTGAGGGACCGACTTCCGCCGCCCATCTCCGCGTATGCGGACGTCATTGCGCGGACGGTTAAGGACCGTTGTAACGGGCTGGGCCTGCCCGAGCCCCGCCTCTTGATCGAGCCGGGCAGGTCGATCGTCGCGCGGGCTGGCGTGGCGCTCTACACCGTAGGCGGAGTCAAGGATGTTCCTGGTCTACGCAAGTTCGTGTCGGTCGACGGCGGAATGGGAGACAACATCAGGCCGGCCCTATACGGGGCGAGATATGAGGCGTTGCTGGCCAACCGGGCGACGGATGGTCACCGCGAGAGCGTGCGGGTAGTGGGCAAGTACTGCGAAACCGGCGACATATTGCTCGATCAGGTAGAGCTTCCATCGCCCCGGGCCGGCGATCTGCTCCTCGTTCCGGTCTCGGGCGCCTACGGGATTTCAATGGCGGGCAACTACAACCTCAACCCTCGGCCCGCCGTCGTGATGGTCGAAGACGGGAGGGCGAGACTGGTAAGGCGTCGCGAGACCTACGAGGATCTTATGGCGGTGGAGCTCGACGGAGACTACGGTCGGCGATGATCTGCCGGAGTGCGGGTTCCTCAGACGATGTGATCGGCCACCAACGGGCGCTTTCCGCGCTGTACAGGGCCTTCGAGAAGGGCATGCCGTCGCACGCCTATCTGATTACGGGGCCGGCCCACGTAGGCAGGATGAAGCTGGCCATGGTGATAGCTCAGCTGCTGAACTGCGGTGGTGACGACCCAACGGGGACGTGCGAGCAGTGCGCCCGCATTCGTCGGGGAGTGCACGCGGACGTGACGATCGTGCCCGTCGATTCCCGGGGATCGCTCCACGAGGATCGCAGGCCCAGGACCATGATCACGATCGAGCAGGTGAGGGCGGTGTCGCGCGAGGCGGCCCTTCAGCCGTTCGAAGGCAGGTGCAGGGTCTACGTCTTCGAACAGGCTGATCGGCTTACCGAGGAGGCCTCGAACGCCCTCCTAAAGACCCTGGAGGAGCCTCCCGACCAGGTGTCCATTGTGCTCGTGGCCTCCGGAGAGGAGGCTGTGCTGCCTACCATCGTCTCTCGTTGCCGCCTGGTGGGCCTGCGCCCGGTCTCGTGGCCCCTGCTCTCCGAGGAACTGGTCCGCAGGCTCGGCCTGCCCATGGAGCGTGCCCTGCAGATAGCTAGGACCTCCGGAGGACGGCCCGGTCTGGCCTTGAGGATGGCGACCGATGAGGCGTTCGGAGCCGGGCTGGAGGAGAGCCTGGACCGGATCGAGGCCGCCGTAGCGGCCGACCTGGAGGGAAGATTCGAGTATGCAGCCTCTCTCGCCCGGCTCTTTGCGAAGGACCGCGAGGCCGCCAGGAATGAGATGGTCCACTGGAGGCACTGGTGGAGGGACGTTCTGCTGGCCTGCAAGGGACTGGATGAGTTCGTGGGCCACGTCTCGCGGGCCGGCTCCATTCGTAGCTCCGCTGCGGCTGTGGGCACCGGGGGAGCGGTCGCGGGTCTGAAGGCATCGATTCAGGCCGCAAGACGCCTGGACATGAACGTGGGCGCTTCCCTGGCGATCGAGCAGATGATGCTGAGCATGCCGCAGATGGCACGGCGCTGATGTCCAGAATTGGAGTCAGGTTCAGGCCGGCCCAGCGGCTCTGCTTCGTGGATGATGGCGGCCATCACGCGAAGGTGGGAGACCATGTCCGGGTCGAGATGGACGCCACCCCGGGGGAACTGCAGGAGGCGGTCGTAGCGGTCGACTCCGGCCAGCTGCTATTCAGTCAGTTGTCGGCCCCTAAGGGCAAGGTGGTTCGTGTCGATACTTCTGCTCTGCTGTAGACCGCGCACGGCGAGCATTCCTTCTCGCAGGTGTGCCCGGGGTCCCCGCAGCCGCTAGGGCTCGACCCAGGGGATGAACGGTCGCCACTCCTCGAGCACCGTCCGGTTCTCGAACAGGTAGAACGGATTGGGCCTGGGGGTTGCCGGCTGCTTCATGAGTCTCATGCTTGCTTCCTGCGGCGTCTGACCGGCCTTGCGGTGGTTGCACCGCTTGCAGGCCGAGACCACGTTGTCCCACTGGTGGCGGCCACCCTTGGAGCGCGGCAAGATGTGGTCGAGTGTGAGGGACCTTGACTGGAGGCCGCAGTACTGGCACGTGTAGCGATCCCTTATGAAGACGGCGCGCCTTGACAGGCGCCTGCGCACCAGCGGCCTCTTTACCATGTGGTAGAGACGGATCACCGAGGGTACGGGGAAGGGCCGGGACACACTGTGGACGTAGCCGCGGCCGTTCTCCATCAGCTCGGCTTTCTCCCGATCCAGCAGAACCAGCGCGCGCCGTACATTGCACACATTGAGCGGCTGGTAGTTCTGGTTCAGCACCAGGACAGGAGAGTGAATCACCATCCCTGCGGCAGTTCTATCCCCGTCTAGTATTGGCCGGAGTCGATCTTGTGCTTGAGGATCAGGACCGCTACCTCAAAGTCGTCTGGGGCGAATCCTATCGCGTCGCCGGGGACGTTGTCGACGACGGTCACGAAGCTGCGCGCAAAGGTGGAACCGGCCAGTGCCCTGCTCAGTCCCTCCCTAACCTCCAGCCTGGGAGGTATGCGCAGGGTCTTGGACACCGTCCCCGCAACGCCGCCGGCGGGCACGTCGAAATCGTAGGCCAGTCGGGCGAGGCCCAGTATTGACGCACCGGTCACGAACAGAGCCAGGACCGCGCCGACAACTACACCGCCGAGCTTGTCGGCGGTGGCCGACATCCCGGATGTCGTGACGGCGAGGACGGGCGCCAGCAGCTTGTGAAGGAGCCTGAATACCACTGCCGTCGCCGCAAGGATGACGGCGTACCAGATGAAGGTCGATATCGTGTCCGCGGCGATCGAGCCGGAAAGCGCAGCGCCCAGGTCGTCGGCGAAGTGACCCGCGATCTGCCATCCGACGATCACCCCGGCCGTCATGAACAAAGCGCCGATCAGGCCCACCTTGACTCCGTACAGGAACCCGGAGATGAGCACCACGAGCAGTACGAAGTCGAGCCAGTTCACCGCCTCTCCTGACCGGCGATGATACCCAAACCCTCCGTCGCCGATGACCCGGCCGAGGGGCACTTCGGCCGGGGGAGGAGTCGCAGGTCTCTTGGCCAGGGTATCGACAAGAGCGGCTCGTGCGTGCCGAGCTGGCGTCTATGGGGCTGGTTGGGGAGGCGCCGGGTTGACGATGCCGGCTGCCAGAGAGACCGGCAGAAGCCTGACAAGTTCCTCCACAGTCCATTCTCCGTCGGTGTGAACGAAATTGACGGGTCGCCTGCGCGCGTACAGCGAGATATCCCAGCCCGTGGTGGAAATGACCTGGCCGCTAATGGCGCCGCCGGCCTCCGTGCACAGGTAGACGATCTTGGCAGCGTTGTTCTCCGGGTCCAGGGCCTGTTCGGGTGCGGCCGTGCCGAGCACGTTGCCAGTGGTGGCAAGGCGGGGGTCGCCCCCGAGGCGGACAGCGCCGGAGGACTCCGGTATTGAGGCGGTCATCCGGGTTAGTCCACCGGGGTATACGGCGTTTACGGTGATCCCGTGCCCGGCCAGGTCGACGGCCGCCGACCTGGCCAGGCCGACCATGCCCTCCTTCGCGGCGGCGTAGTTTGCCTGGCCGGAAGACCGCAGCCCGGATATGGAGGCCAGCAGGACTATCCTCCCGTAGCTCTGGGCCACCATGTGAGGCACGGAGTTCCTCACGACGTTGAATGCGCCCTGCAGGTGGACCGCCATGACGGCATCCCACTCGTCTTCGGTCATGTTAAATACCATGCGGTCCCGGAGTATGCCCGCCGCGTGGCAAACGATGTCCAGCCGGCCGAAGCTGCCGACGGCCGCCTCCACGAGGCGGGCGGCCGACTCGTACTCGGCCACCGAGTGGTAGTTGGCTTTGGCGATGCCGCCCTCTGCGGCTATCTCGGCAACCACTGCATCGGCAACGCCTGAAGATTTTCCCGTTCCGTCTACGGCGCTGCCCACGTCGTTGACCAGGACCGAGGCACCCTCCTGTGCCATCAGCCTGGCGATGGTGCGGCCGATGCCGCCGCCCGCGCCGGTGACGATGGCCACCCTGCCTTGTAGTCGTCCCGCCATCAGGCCGACTCCTGCTCCTGGGCTGGCGCCAGCAGTCGGGGTACGAGGGAGTCGAGTTCGTCGAGGTCAAGGCCGCCCCACCTGTGCACGCCGGCCACGATCGCCGGCTCCTCGTAGAGGAAGATCGAACCGTGCCTCGCGCCGAGCGTGCGGCCGTTCACATTGGCTAGGGCGTCCGTGCAAAGGGAGGCCGTGAGCGCGGCGGCGGCGGTCGGGTCGTCTGCCACCACGGCATTACATGTGACACCGTACTTGCCCAGGTCTCGACCGACGTTGCGTGTCATGCCGACTATGCCCTCCGAGACCATCGCCCGCGCGGCGGACCCGGGAATGCCCAGCCCGTCGTCCGAAGTGATGTTCACGATTCGCCCCGATCGCTGCTTCCGGAAGACTGCGGCTGCATGGCGAGTGGGCGTGAATGTCGCCTTAAGTCCCCTTCGCACCGAGGCATAGAAGTCCTCGGGTGACATGTCGGTTATGCCGCCTCCCGGAGTGAGGTCGTCCGCCAGGTCCAGTCCTGCCGCAGTGTTGACGAGTACGTCCAGTCGACCGAATTCGGACCGGGCCAGGTCGATCACCTTGCTGCCGCCATCCATCTCGGAGACGTCGTCATCGCACGATATGGCCCTGCCCCCGCCGACACGAATCTCGTTTGCCACATGCTCACCGAGAACGCAGACGACCGCCGCGCCCTCGGACGCCAGGATCTGAGCGATGGCCCGGCCAACACCCCTGGCTGAGTAGGTGACCACGGCCACCTTCCCGCCGAGCGCGGCCGCCGCTCCCGTTTCCTCGGCCTTCAAAGAAGCTTCCTACCCTCCGCATCGACGGGTATGACCTCGAACCCCAGGGTGCTGAGTCCTGGCTCTACGGCCTCTCGGTCTCCGACCACCAGGACCACGTCGGGCTCGGGCCGTAGCCTCTCCAGTGCCACCTCCCTGACATCGTCCAGCGTGACGCCCTGTAGCATGTCGGGCAGATGGGAGAGGTAGTCATCTGGCAGGTCAAAACTGGCAAGCTCAACGAGCTGCCCGGCGATCTGCCCCTGTGTCTCAAAACCTGCCGGAAAGCCGCGGAGCAGACCCTTAACGGCATCGTCATACTCCCGCTGCTCGACAGGCCTGTGGCGGCGGATCTCCGAGTATTCCCTGAGGCTTTCTTCGACGGCCTCCTTGGTCACCGAGGTCTGCACTGAGCCGCCGGCGTAGAGTGCCGAGGGGCCCCGCAGCCAGTTGATCGTTGACATGTAGCCGTAACTGTACCCCTTATCCTGGCGCAGGTTCATGTTCAGGCGGGCTGAAAACTCACCCCCCAGGACCTGGTTCAGTACCACCAGGGCCATGAAGTCCGGGCTGTTGCGGCTCACCAGCGTCTGCCCGGACCGTATGACGGATTGGGCGGCGCCGGGCCTGTCCGAGACGTAAATGGCCGCCTCGGGACGGTCATCCGAGCCCGTGTGGCCCGGGTCCGAAGCGGTTAGACCACCCTGGGGAGGCCACCCGCCGAAAAGGGACTCGGCGATCTCGGTCACCTCGTCTGAATTGACCTGGCCGGCCACTACCAGTGTGCCGTCGACCGGGCCGAAGGACCGCGCGTATTGCGCCCTCAGGTCATCTGCCGAGAACGAGCCGACCGAGACCTCTGTCCCGGTACCCGGGTGACCGTAGGCGGAGAGCTGGCCGTACAGGAGGGCGCGGCAGGCACGTTGAGCAACCGCCGCCGGCTCGTCGGCGATGCGGGCGAGGTCGGTGAGCCTCTGGCGGCGTACTCGCTCCAGGTCAGGTGTGGGAAATGCGGGGTTTCTCACTACATCGGCAAGCACCCCGAGCGCCTCCCTCCAGTGCTGCTCTAGGGCCTGTGCCGACAGCACCGTGTACTCCTGGCGCACCTTGGTCTGGATGGCCGAGCCGATACGTTCCATTTCATCGGAGATCTGCTGGCTGGTCCGGGTGGTCGTACCCTCGGTCAACATGGCGGCCGTGAAATTGGTCAGGCCCGGTCCGTCGGTGGGATCGGACACCGATCCTGTACGCACCAGCAGGCCAAAGGCGACCATCGGCAGTTCCGGCTTTTCGACAGTCAGGACTGAGAGTCCGTTGGACAGGGTCGCCCGGAGTGGGCTCGGGGGAGCGAATCTGGGCTCGGGTCCGGCGGATGGCATGATCGCCCTGTCAACAGTCACGAGGCATTGCCCTCCGTCGGGACTACCGTCAGCTCCACCCTGCAATCGCCCAGCAGGCTCGTCGCCACCGCGGACACATCCTCGGCGCTGACATCCTCGTAGCGTTCGTAATGGGTGGACGTCAGCCCGGGGTCGCCGGCCAGAACGTTGAAGTAGTTGAGCTGATCGGCCCGCCCGCCGAATCCGCCAACCCGCTCCAGGCTGCTGACGAATTGAGTCCGAATCAGGTTTCTCGCCCTCTCTATCTCTGCCTGGTCCGGCGGAACGGACTTGATGGCGGCTATCTCCTCCTCCACTGCTTCGGCCACCCGGCCTGAGTCCTGGCCGAGGGCGGTGGTCACTTGGATCAGGAACTCGCCGCAGATCTCCTGACAGTACGAGACCGCGGCAACGTCTCTGGCAAGCTCGGTTTCGTGGACGAGGCGCCTGTGGAGTCGCGAGCCCTTGCCGTCTCCCAGTATCGTGGCCAGAACGTCAAGGACCTGTTCGCGCTCGTCAAATGCGGCCACGGTCGGCCAGACCCAGTACCGCCGTTCCAGGTGGACATCGTCCTCTATGGTCATCGCCTTGGTTTCCGATAAGCCCGAGCCCATGGGCTCCATCTTCTTGATTCGCGGCGCGGCAGGCAGGTCGCCGAAGTACTCTTGCACCCAGGCCAGGGCCCGGTCCGGATCGATGTCTCCGGCTACGGTGATACTCGCGTTTGACGGGGAGTAATAGGTCCGGAAGAAGTCCTTTATGTCTTCCAGCGCGGCGGAATCGAGATCTTGCTGGGAACCAATGGTCGGCCAGTTGTACGGGTGTGGGAGCGGGAAAACCTCGGGTTGCAGGGTGAGATAGGCCATGCCGTAGGGCCGGTTCTCATAGCTCTGTCGACGCTCGTTCTTGACCACGTCGCGCTGGACGTCGAAACGCTTCTGGTCGAGTGCATCGAGCAGGAATCCCATCCGGTCCGCCTCCAGCCAGAGCGCCAGCTCCAGATAGTTGGAGGGGACGTTCTCCCAGTAGTTGGTGCGGTCCTGGTTGGTAGAGCCGTTCAGCTTGGCTCCGATCTTTTGCAGCGGCTCGAAAAAGGATCGATTGTGATGCTTGGAACCTTCGAACATGACGTGCTCGAAAAGGTGGGCAAAGCCGGTCCTGCGCGGCTTTTCGTTCTTGCTGCCCACGTGGTACCAGACATTGACGGCAGCCACGGGCAGGGAGTTGTCTCGGTGAAGAATCACCTCGAGCCCGTTGCCAAGCACGTGCTTTTCGAAGGGTACTGAGATCATGAATCGAGGCGGGATTATAGCAAGGGAAACCTTTTGCCGAGCCGCACCGTTTAATGTACTATGGATTTGGAGTTCTCCGGAGTTTAAGGGGTCTTCTGTACGATAGGCCGGCTCTCCTCTCTCCCTTCACCTGCCGGCCCCGAGAGGTGGTGCGAGTTCCCGGTCGATGCGTAACAGCTTCATCTATCTACTGATAGTAGTGGCGATTATCGCCATCTTCTTCACGCTTTTCTCCGATCCGCTGGGCGGGTCGCGCGAGGTTCCGATCTCCGAGGTGATCCGCATGGCTGGCAGCGGAGAGCTCGAATCCATAGAGGTAAGCGGGGATCGGCTGACCGTTGTCTCCAACAACGGTGAAACCCTCACCTCCCGCAAGGAGGAGGGCTCAAGCATCGTTGAGCTCCTGGAGTCCGCAAACATCGATCCGCTCGTGTCGCGTACGAACGTGACGGTGAAGGGTTCCAGCGGGCTCAGCAACCTGTTCGGCCTGCTGCTCAACTTCCTTCCGCTGATAATCTTCGGGGCCATCCTCCTGTTCATGGTCCGCCAGGCCCAGGGCAACACCAACCAGACCTTCAGTTTTGGCCGTAGCAAGGCGCGTATGACGATGGGCAATAGCCCCACCGTCACCTTTGAGGACGTGGCCGGCGTGGAGGAGGCCAAGCAGGAGCTTCAGGAGGTCGTGGAGTTCCTCAAGTTCCCCGAGCGCTTTCTGGCGCTGGGCGCAAAGATCCCCAAGGGCGTCCTCCTGGTCGGTCCTCCGGGAACGGGCAAGACCCTCATGGCCCGTGCCGTCGCGGGGGAGGCGGGGGTGCCTTTCTTCTCGATCAGCGGCTCGGAGTTCGTAGAGATGTTCGTAGGCGTAGGCGCCTCGAGGGTGCGTGACCTGTTCGATCAGGCAAAGCGCAACTCGCCCTGCATCGTGTTCATCGACGAGATCGACGCGGTTGGCCGGCACCGGGGTGCGGGTCTGGGTGGAGGCCACGATGAGCGCGAGCAGACCCTCAACCAGATCCTTGTGGAGATGGACGGGTTCGACTCGGGGACCAACGTGATCGTCGTTGCCGCGACAAATCGGCCTGACATCCTTGATCCGGCGCTGCTTAGGCCGGGTCGGTTCGATCGCAGGGTCACCCTTGACAACCCGGACGTGAGGGGCCGCATGCAGATCCTGGAGGTTCACTCCAAGGGCAAGCCGCTTGCAGAAGACGTGAACATGGAGACCGTGGCCAAGCAGACGCCGGGCTTTTCCGGAGCCGACCTTGCCAATCTGGTCAACGAATCGGCCCTGCTGGCCGCACGCCGCAGCAAGGAGAGCATAGGCCTTGAGGAGTTCGCCGAGTCTATAGATCGGGTGATCGCCGGTCCTGCGAGGCGGAGCAAGGTGATTAGCCCCCGGGAAAAGAGCATCACCGCATACCACGAGGCAGGCCATGCGCTGGTCGGCCAACACTTGACCCACGCGGACCCGGTATTCAAGGTAACGATCATCTCCCGTGGCCAGATGGGAGGCTACACGCGGTTCCTGCCCGAGGAGGATCGCAGTCTCTGGACGAAGGCCCAGTTCAAGGACCGCATCGCTGCCGCCATGGGCGGCCGGGCAGCCGAGGAGATCGTGTTCGGGGAGGTCACTACCGGCGCCAGCAACGACCTGGAGCAGGCGACAAACATCGCAAGGACGATGATCACCCGCTACGGGATGAGCGAGAAGCTGGGCCCGCGTACGTTCGGCAAGCGCGAGGAGCTGGTGTTTCTCGGCAAGGAGATCTCCGAGCAGCGCGATTACTCGGACCGGGTTGCCGAGACGATCGACAACGAGGTCCATCACCTCATAGACAACGCGTATCAGACGGCCGTTCGGCTCATCAATTCAAACCGCCCCAAGCTGAACCAGCTTGCCGAGTACCTGATAGAGCACGAATCGATCGAGGGCGACGCACTTCAGGCTCTCTTCGAGTCGGAATACCCTCCGCTCGAGTCGGACACGCCACCTTCCGAGCCGGACGAGCCACCGTCCGAGCCGGAGAGTCCTCCCGCCGCCTCGCCCGCCTCCGCCTAGCTGAGCGCCCCTAGGAACGAAGCTTCTGTAGCGTGGCCCGGAGGGCGGCGAATACGCCGTCTATGTCCTCGTCGCTGACCATGCCAAGGTGGCCGATGCGGAAGATCTTGCCCGCCAGGGACTGCTGACCGCCCGCCAGTACGACGTCGTGTTCCTCCCGCATCACTCGAAGCAGTTCCGCGGCGTCGATGCCTTCGGGTACCCTCACGGCGGTTATGGTGTCGGAGGCGTGGTCCGGGTGCGGCAGGAGACTCAGCCCCAGGTCGGCCACACCCTGCCGGACCCTCGCGGCGGCGCGCGCATGCCTTGCGTGAACCTGCGCGAGTCCCTCGTCAAGCATCATGCCGAGCGCCCGGTCCAGGGCGAACAGGACCGAGATGACAGGTGTCCAGGGCGGCTGTCCGATCTCCAGGTACCGCTTGTACTCGGCGGCATCGAAGTAGTAGCGGGGCATGCTGGCCTCCGCGTGGGCACGCCACGCGGCTGCACTGAAGTTAATGAAGGCCAGTCCCGGTGGGACCATCCAGCCCTTCTGGGAAGCTGAGGCAACCACGTCGCAGCCCCATTCATCGGTGAGTACCGGCACAGAGCCGACGCTGCTGACACCGTCGACGAGCAGCAGTTTGCCGAACTCTCCCTTCACTATCGATGCTATGGAGGCCAGATCGTTCGTGACGCCGGTGGAGGTCTCGTTGTGGGTCACCAGGACGGCCTTGACAGTCGGGTCCGCGTTGAGCGAGTCGCGAACACCGACCGGATCTGCGGGCTGCCCGAGCGGGTAGCGGAGCACAGTCACATCGGCGCCGAACACCTCCGCGATCCGGGCGAATCGGTCGCCGAACGCTCCCGCGGTCACGGCCAGCACGCGGTCACCTGGCGACAGGGTGTTGACTATCGAAGCCTCCATCGCGCCCGTACCGGACGAGGTGAGCACGTACACGTCCCCCTGCGTCGCGTAGACCTGCTTCAGACGCTCGGTGACCCGGAGCAGCATGTCCCTGAATTCGGGGCCCCGGTGGTTCATCATGGGTCGTCCCATCTCCTCGAGGATGGAACCGGGGACCGGTATCGGGCCGGGTATGCGAAGGTTAGTCAATCGTCTGATCCTCCCGGGGCTCTACTAGCCGCACGAAATGGCGTTTTCCCACCTTTAGGATCCCCTCGCCGAGGGCACCTGCCATGATATTTGTCTCCAGGGTCCTTCCGTCCAGACTGACGGCCCCCTGGTCGATCAGGCGCTTGGCCTCGCCCCCGCTGGCGGCAAGGCCGGCATTGACGAGCAGGGAGCTGAGCCGCGTTTGACTGCGGTCGGCACCTGAGGGAAGGGCCAGATCGGCTACCTTCCGGGGAACCTCACGCGCCTGCACGGTGCGCTCGAAATTGTCCTGTGCCGCCGCGGCACTGGCCTCGCCGTGGAACGTGGCGACCAGGGTGTGCGCAAGCCGCTTCTTGGACTCCATTGGGTTGACCGCTCCCCCCTCGATCTCAGCACAGATGCGGCCAAGCTCGTCATCCGGCAGGTCGGTGAGCAATTCGAAGTACGTGGCGATCAGCTCGTCTGGCACGGACATCGTCTTGCCATACATTTGTGCGGGGGGCTCGTCGACGCCGATGTAGTTCCCCAGGCTCTTGCTCATCTTGCGCATACCGTCGGTGCCGGGAAGTATCGGCACCAGCAGGCAGTGCTGGGGGCGCTGGCCCCGCATCTGCTGCAGGTCGCGGCCCACCAGCAGGTTGAACTTCTGGTCCGTTCCGCCAAACTCCAGGTCCGCCTCCACGGCGATGGAGTCATAGGCCTGCAGCAGTGGGTACAGGAATTCAGTGATGGCGATCGGCCGTCCACCCCTGAAGCGCGCCGAAAAGTCCTCGCGGGCCAGGAACTGTGCGACGGTGAACCTGCTCGTGAGTTCGACGAGCTCGGTCAGTCCAAAGTCGTTGAACCACTCGCTCTGCCATCTGACCTCTGTACGTGCGGGGTCGACCACCTTGAAGAACTGCTCAAGATAGCTCTCGGCATTGGCCTTGACCTCTTCGGCCGTGAGCACCGGTCGCGTTGCCGACTGACCGCTGGGGTCGCCTATGCGGGCCGTCCAGTCGCCGACGATGATGACCACCACGTGACCCAGGTCCTGGAACTGCCGTAGCTTGCGTAGGCCAACGACGTGCCCCATGTGTATATCGGGGGCACTGGGATCAAAGCCCATCTTCACGCGAAGCGGCGCGTCTTTTTCTAGCAGGGAGCGCAGCTCCTCCTCGACGATCACCTCGGCGACGCCCCGCCTCAGCAGGGGTCGCATGTCGGGTCTGCCGGTCACTGTCCCCCACCGAGCACTGCACGGGTTTTCTCTACGTCTCGTCCAACCTGTTCCTTGAGCGCCTGCACCGAGGCGAAGCGCTCCTCATCGCGCAGCCGCCTGACGAACTCCAGGGTGACGGAAGAGCCGTAGAGGTCGCCATGAAAGTCGAGCATGAAGGCCTCCACGGTGCGTTCCGACTCGCCGAACGTGGGGTTGGTGCCGATGCTCGTTGCGCACATCATCTTTGCAGGTCCGGAGTCGCCCGGCCCGCGGTCGACGTGAGCCCAGGCCGCGTAGATGCCATTGGCCGGCACCGACAGATTCTCGGCGGTTCGCAGGTTGGCGGTCGGAAAGCCGAGCGGGCCTCCCCGGCCGCGGCCGACCACAACCTCGCCCGCGAGCTCATAGTTCCGTCCCAGGAGCCGCGCAGCGCCCGTTACATCCCCTGCCGAGAGGGCCCCGCGTATCCCGGTGCTGTCGATTCGGTGCCCATCCTGTGCCAGAGGCTCTACCACGTCGAGTCGAAAACCGACGCTGCGGCCCGTGTCCCGGAGAAAGTCGATGTCGCCCTGCCGGTTGCGGCCAAGTGCGAAATCAGGACCCACGACCAGTGCCTTCATGCCCAGCCTCTCGCACATCAGCTTCACGAAATCGGCGGCGCTCACGTTGGCCGTCTCCGAGGTGAAGTCGACCGCCGCCACCTCGTCGACGCCGGTTTCCTCCAGCAGCGCGATGCGCTGCTCAGCGGTGCTCAGGTACGAGGGCTCAAAGTCCGGACGCAGCACCGAGAGCGGGTGATTGCGGAACGTGACGACGACCGAACGCAGGCCCGACGATTGCGCTCGCTCCTTGAGCGCCTCGATAAGTCGGCGGTGTCCGCGGTGAACACCATCGAAAACGCCCAAGGTGACCGCCGAAGCGCTATTGTCCGCCGGGAGGTGCGATCCTCCGAGAAAGGACTCTTTGCACCCGTCTACGTGCTCTACAGCCAAGGCCTCGTCGCCTCGCTCAGCTCCGCTCGTTCACCTGGGTCGGTGCTAGGTGGCCGCGACGAGCGGTGCGACTACTTCGCGAATGGCGGATGCTCGCCTCATCAGGATGGAGAAATTCTCAAACGTCAGCGATTGCGCTCCGTCCGACATGGCCGTATCGGGATTGGGATGGACCTCGATGATCAGCCCGTCGGCACCGGCCGCGACGCTTGCCCATGCCACGGGACTCACCAGATACCATTTGCCCGTGGCGTGGCTCGGATCGGCGACTACGGGCAGGTGGCTGAGGCGACTGATGACGGGGAGTGCATTGATGTCCATGGTGTTTCGCGTGAATGACTCGAAGGTTCGAACGCCCCGCTCGCACAGGATGACGTCGGTGTTGCCGCCGGCCATCACATACTCGGCTGCAAGCAGCCAGTCTTCGTAGGTGGCGGACAGGCCCCTTTTGACCATAACCGGCTTGGACGTCTGGCTCACCTGGTCGAGCAGGGCAAAATTCTGCATATTCCTCGCCCCGATCTGGATGACATCCGTGTACCGCTCGACCAGCTCTACGTCGTGCTCGGACATCACCTCGGTGATCAGCGGAAGGCCGGTCTCCGACCTGGCGGTGTCCATCAGCTTTAGGCCGTCCTCGCCCATCCCTCGGAAGCTGTAGGGCGAGGTCCGAGGCTTGAATGCGCCTCCGCGCAGAACCTTGGCTCCGGCGGCCTTGACCGCCCACGCCGTCGCGACCACCTGCTCCTCGCTCTCAATGGCGCAGGGTCCTGCGAACACGCAAAACTCGCCTCCGCCAACCCTTGCTCTGCCCCCGCCTATATCGATGACGGTGTCCTCGGGATGGAACTCTCGACTGGCGAGCTTGTACGGCTTGGAGATCCGCACGACCTCGCTGACACCCTCCATGACCTCGACTTCGTTCTGGAGTTCCGGGTAGATCTGTCCTATTACGCCAATTACAGTCCGCTCGACCCCCTCCGAGAGGTGGGCCCTCAGCCCGCGAACACTCAGGTGCGTCTGGACCGCCTCGATCTGGTCCTTCGTGCTTCCCTGGGCCATTACTACAATCAATTTGCGCTCCTTCCGTCGCTTTCCGAGCCCCGCAGGCGCAGGTCTACCGCGTCCCTGAGGTACACGTTCTCAAGCTCGCCGGCGTCCTTGTCGGTGTTCAAAAGGATCATCACTCTTATCGTCCTGGGCTGACCGTCCGGGACCTGCATCTCCTGGGCGCACATCAACGCCACGTTGGTCCAGCCCAGCCCCAGCCGTGCCGCCACCGCCGGGAACTCGGCGTCCAGGTCCGTCGTGGCCGTGAACGTAACGGCTGCGACGTCGTCCGCGTCGATGTCGTTGCGCCCCACCAGCTCGGTCAGGAGCTCTGTGGTGGCCTCGACTATCGCCTCTTTCGTGTTTGAGTCGGCGGTGGTGGCCCCCCTTATGCCTCTGACCTTCAAGTTGCCGTGACCCCGGACCCGCCCCTCAGCGAGCGAACGAACTCCCCCGCCACCTTTAAGGCGTCGCGCGGGCGCGATTTTTCGATCGCGTCGAGCATAGCGCTGGCGAACACCGCTCCATCGGCGAATTCTGAGATCTCGGCCACGTGCTCTTTCTTGGAGACGCCAAAGCCGACTAGTACGGGAAGGTCGGAGTGAGCCCTGATCCGCTCGACGAGCCTCCTGACGCCGGTGGCCATCTGACCGCGGGCGCCTGTAACACCGGTCAAGCTTACACAGTATATGAAGCCACCGGCACCCGCGCAAGCCGATGCGATGCGCTCCTCGGTGCTCGTGGGGGCCAGCATGGGGATGAGATGCAACCCTGCCGTAGAGCACAGATCCCGCATGTGTCCGGACTCTTCCGGAGGCAGGTCGGGAACTATAAGTCCATCCGCTCCGGCTCCGGCGGCCTGCTCTACGAAATCCTCCAGTCCGTAGCGCAGGAAGGGGTTGACGTATCCCATCAGCACCAGTGGAGCCTCCACTCCATCGCCGCGCAAGAGCCGCACGGCCTCGACGCACCTGGCAACGTTCACCCCGTTGGCGAGTGCGCGGGAGCTGGTCATTTGCACCGTCGGCCCGTCGGCCAGCGGGTCGCTGAACGGCACCCCCAGCTCGAGGAGATCGCCGCCCTCGGCGAGCGTCGCCTTCGCCAGCCGCAGCGAGGTATCGAAGTCCGGGTAGCCGATCGTAACGAAGGGCGCCAGGGCTGCGGTGCCTGACTCCCTGAGCCGGGAGAACGTGCGATCTAGACGGTTTTGCACGGGACGATTCTACTTTCAGGAGATTCGACGGGCCAGCGCGGGACCTCGTTGGCCCGCTGTTGATTGTGGCTCCCAGGATGGAGTCGACAGGACTGTGACGGCTCTGGATTGGTCTGCACCGCGTCAGTGCCAGAGAGTGTGACGGTCCCTTTGGTGGGGACGGGCGTGCCCACTATGAGAAGCGGTCCGGAGCGAGCGGTGCGACGTCCATCTCGGGCTCATCACCGGCGGCCAGCTGGGACACCAGACGCCCCGTGACCGGACCAAGCGTCATGCCGATCATCGCGTGGCCGGTGGCTATGATCAGGTTCTTGAGCGAGCCGGGTCTTCCGACGATTGGCAGGCCGTCCGGCGTGCATGGTCGCAGACCGCACCACACCTGCCCGTGGTCGAACTGCATTCCACCCGGCAAAGTCAGAAAACGGCCGATGCCCGCGACGATCGCCCTGACCCTGCGACGGTCGATACGCCTATTCATGCCCGCGAGTTCCAGCGTGCCGGCCATGCGTACGCGGGCTCCCATGGGGGCCAGTGCGGCCCTGGCCTCGTGCGCCATGATGGGAATTTCGGGTCGCCAGTCCGAATCGCCGGCGGTGACGGTGATGCTGTAGCCCTTGGCCGGCTGCACCGGCAAGCGAAGGCCCAGGCATCGGCCTATCCCCGGAGACCAGGAGCCGGCCGCCAGAACGACCTCGTTCGGCCGATACTGCGACCCGACGGTCGTTACGCCCGTAACCATGCCCCCGCGGGTGGAAATCGAAGTTACCTCCCGCCCCGACTCGATCACGCCGCCCATGGCCACGACCCTGCCTGCGAGCCCACGCATCAACTCGGTCGGATCGAGGTTCGAGTCCGTCTCATAGAGCACGCCTCCCCTTACCTCCGGAGCTATAGTGGGCTCAATCTTGAGGACCTCGTGGGGTTCAAGACTGGTGGAACGGATCCCGTGTCCCCGCATGAGCTCGGCCTCGGCGGTGCCCTCAGCCAGTCCTTGCCGGGTTGTGTACAGGCCCAGCAATCCCCGCCGCACGTAGTGGCATTCGATCTGCTCTCCGGGGATGAGTTCCTCGTATTCCCGCGCGCTTGCGAGTGTCAGGGCGGAGAGTATGCCGGCCGACCTTTCCAGTGGCCCGTGGCGGGCCGCAGAGAGGAACCGCCACAGCCACGAGACCAGCTCGCGGCTCGGGCGTGGCTTTACGAAGAAGGGACTTGATGGGTCGAGCAGCCATCGCAGGCTCCTGGTGATGACGCCGGGAGCCGCCAGTGGTATCGAATGGCTTGGCACTATGAGCCCGGAGTTGCCGGCCGAACTGCCCGCCGCCACGCCCGTACGATCGATGACGGTCACCTGCCGCCCGCTTTGCAGGAGGTAGTAGGCGCTGCAGATCCCGATGATACCCGCGCCGATTACCAGGACGTCGACGTCCCTCAGTTCTCCAGCCAGACTACGTCTCCATACAGGCCTTCGGGGTGCGGTCTGGACGAGAAGGCCTCGTACTCGTCGATCGCGTCCTGCAGCGAGCCGTCGGCGCCGTGGCCCGGGTAGATGGTCGTGCGCCCGTCCAGGGTGAGCAGCCTCGTTGAGATGCTGTCGACCAATTGTGTGAAGGCCCGGGGCGAATCCGACTTGCCCGGGCCGCCAGGAAACAGAGTGTCCCCCGCGAACAGGTGACGTCCCGTGACGAACGACGTAGAGCCCGGAGTGTGTCCCGGAGTGGCGATAGCCCTGAGCGTAACCCCGCCGGCGGTGAACTCGTCTCCGTCGTCGATCAGGAATCGTGGTGGAGACGGCAGGTCCCCCGCGTCCGGCCTGCCAATGCCGGCGTCGACATCCAGCTCGGCGAGTATCTCCTCGTACCCCAGGATGTGATCGAAGTGGCTGTGGGTGATGAGGACCATCTGCACATCTGTGCGCCTGGCCGCCTCCACCATCCGTGATGCGTCCGCCGGCGTGTCTATGACGATGCTTCGGTTGGTGTCCGGGCAGACGATCAGGTAGGAGTTGTTGTCATAGGGACCGCTGGGGAACTTGTATATCTGTAGCTGGCCGTCGGAGTAATGCGGTGGACCTTCGGTTGTGACTTTCATGTGCCCTCCTGTGCCCTGATGGACGCGTTTCCGGCTCTGCCAGCCGGCGGCTGCGCACCCAATTCTAGAGGAAAATCCGATAGCGGCCCGCTGGTATACTCTTGATCGCGCCCCGCGCATCACCTGCAAGGGAGCGAGCGTTCGATGAGCCAGTACGGATTAACTATCAAGGGTGACTCAGGCGGTCACCGCATCGAGGTTGAGTGCAAGCACCAGAACGGGCTGCTGTACGTCGTGCCGTCGGAGGCCAGCTGGGTTTGCACGGACGAACTTCGTCACGTGCACGCTCTCGCCGGGTTCTTCAAGCAACTCGCCGAGCTGGACGACGCACGCGTAAAGGATGCGATGCAGCGGTGGGGGATCTATTTCCGGCCCAGACCCCTGGCGGAAGACGCGGCCGAGGGTCCGGGCTGAGCGGAGCTATCGGCTAGAAGATCTCGTCCCGGTCGTCGGAGGAGTTGATGACCCTGTGGACCTCCGGCGTGAACTCCTCGTCGTGCCCCGGCTCTGTGTCGTCACTCGACCAGTCCTTGAACGTGCCCAAGGTGGCCCCCTTGTCTCGACCACCCCACGCCGGTGAGGCCGAGTTCGCGTAGCGTGAAGGCCCGTGACTTCTAGGCCCCACGGCCTCCTGGCTGGGAAAGGACACCATACCGATCTGGGATGGGTGCTTGTAGACCTCCCTGATCAGCAGGCTCACGCCGTCTCCCTCAATCTCCTTTACCGAGGCCTCATACCTGTTGCCCCCCGACATCAGCCTGGAGATGCGGGCACCATGGCGGGGTTCAACCTGACCTATGCGCGCGCCATCTGTGATTACCCTGATCATGTTGCCCGAGCAGGCCAGCTCGACCGCATCCCCGGGCATGAGCCCTGCCAGGGTTGCCGGATCGGCGACGTTTACCAGGGGAACGACCGCCGACTTTCCGGTCTCTTCTGTGAGGTGAGCTCGCCTCCTGCCGCCCTGTCCCCTGCGTGCGTCGGTGTCGGAAGATCCTTCGCTGCGGCTGTTACGGCAACTGGTCAGCCGCTCGAGGTTCCTCCTGGCTATGGCGTTGTGGGGCGAGAACAGCAATGCGCCCTCAAAGGCGCTTATTGCCTCCTCTATTGAGCCCAGTTCCGTCAGGGCCTTGCCCAGTCGGTTGTACGCTTCTGTATCGCCCGGGCGTTCCTGCAGGACCTGGCGGTTCATGTCGACGGCCTCGCTCCAGCTTCCGGCCAGTGCGAGTTCAACCGCCAATTTACCCTTGTCTTTCTGTGCGCTCTTGACCGCAGTCATGGCCCGTTCAGCCCTCGTCATAGAGATCAATTGACCTTCGGCATCCGCCAAAGTCGGCGAATTCTAGCGCATCGGATTTTGCCCCGCAATGAAATTTTCGCTCGCCTGGAACGAAAAAAATTCGGCTAGCGGGGCTGATCTGCCTCCGCCGGGGAGGATTGCGCCGGCCTTCGCAGCAGGGCTCTGAGGCGCATGAGAGTGAGCCTCCACATTGCCTCCACCATGATCGCCAGGCTCATCTTGGACCTTCCGTATGCACGGTTCGAAAACACGAAGGGATGCTCCACCACGGCGTACCCGCTCGTCTGGCAGGCGAAGGCCACCTCGGACTGAAACCCGAACCCGGTGCAGCGAAAATCCTCTAGGCTCAGACCCGCAAGGGCCTCCGCCCTGTAGCCCTTGAAACCGGAGGTGGCATCTCGAACCCGCAGTCCGGCGACGGTGCGGATGGCCAGGTTGCCAAGCGAGCTGATCAGTAGCCTGTGAATGCCCCAGCCACGTTCAGCGTCCACCTTGCCTACCCCCTTCGTGTAACGGGAGCCGACCACCACGTCGGCATTCGACAGCGCGGCAAGCATGCTCGGTATCTCGTCGACCGGATGCGACAGGTCTGCATCCATCTGAAACACGAAATCAGGACCGTCCTCCAGGGCGGAGGCAAAGCCGGCCCTGTAAGCCGTGCCGAGACCCAGCTTTGCCGGGCGTTCCAGCACGTCGATCCGACCGTCGTATTCGTCGGACAGTCTGCGTGCGAGACCGGCCGTGCCGTCCGGCGAGCCGTCGTCGACGATCAGAACGCGCAGATCGATCATGTCCAGCGCGAAGAGGCGGCGGGCCAGCTCGCGGATGTTTTCCGCCTCGTTGTAGGTGGGCACGACTACCGTAACCCTGGGCCGCACTGGTGACCCGGGAGAAGCAGCCGGGTCTTGATCGAGTGGATGTTGTCTCGGTTCGTTCGGCAAATTCAGGGCGCCAGGGGCGATTTTGTCACGCCGTTAGTATCTGCGCAGCGCCGAGTTTAGCCTGACGGCCAGGGCGTCGCGGAGCATCAGTACCGGGTCCAGAAATGGTCTGACCTTGCTCACGGGTTGATGGTGCCAGTCTATGGGTATCTCGGCCACGTTCATCTTCGCTCTGGCCGCCAGGTAGAGCAACTCTACGTCGAAGCCGAATCCATTTGAACGCTGGAGAGGGAACAGCGTCTCAGCGGCCAGGTCCGTAAAACACTTGAACCCGCACTGGGTGTCCTCAAAGCCACGCACGGCCACCGCTCGGACGCACCAGTTGAACAGGCGGCCCATGAGGTGGCGCACGGCTGGCTCGTCGAACCGGCGAGCCCCTTCGATCTGACGAGATCCGATGACGATGTCGTGGCCGCGCTCCATGGCTGCCACGAACTCGGAGATCCACTCCACCGGCATGGCGAGGTCGGCATCGCACATCATGCGGTAACGGCCCCGGGCCTGGAGCATGCCGGTTCGGACGGCCGCTCCCTTTCCCCTGTGAGGGAGTTTGAGCAGCCTTACTCTCTCCCCGTCAGCATGCGGGCCGATCAGAGAGACGGTGTCGTCATCGCTGCCGTCGTCCGCTATCAGCACCTCCCAGGGATAGTCCTGGCGGGCCAGGTATGACACGAGGCGGTCCAGCGAATGTTCAATCCTGGCCTGCTCGTTGTAGGCCGGGACTACGATGGACAGGTACAGGTCCGGCGCTCTATCCGAGTTCAAAGACGGCGTGGAGCGCCTGGGCCGCGTCGCCCAGATGGTGCTCGGCGACGATGCACGTGATGCGGATCTCTGAGGTCGTTACCAGCTCGATGTTTATGCCATGTTCGGCCAGGGCCCCGAACATCCGGGAGGCGTAGCCCGGCTCGTCGCGCATACCCGTGCCGACTATGCTCACCTTGCCCAGTCCACCTGCGCTGACAGTGCCTCGGCCACTCATCTCCTCGGTCAGCGGTTCGACCACCTCGAGCGCCCTTTCAAGGTCGGAGCCCCTGACGGTGAAGGTAAAGTCGGTGAACGCGTCCTGGCCAGCATTCATGACTATTTCGTCGACGCTGACATCTGCGGTGGACAGGGGCTCGAATATCCGGGCCGCCAGCCCCGGCCTGTCGGGCACGCCCAGGATCGTGATCTTGGCAAAGCCCGTGTCCGTCACGATGCCGCGGACCCGCTTGCGCACCTCTCCTACACGATTCTCGTCAGTCATGTCCGCACCTTCGTGTATCAGGGTACCCGGAGCGTCGGTGAAACTGGAGGCCACGTAGGTGGGGACGTTGTACACCATGGCCAGCTCCACGGCCCGCGGCTGCATCTTTGCACCGTGGCTGGCCATCTCCAGCATCTCTTCATATCCGATCTCCTCAAGCTTGCTTGCGGCCGGCACGAACCTCGGGTCGGCAGTGTAGATGCCGTCCACGTCGGTGTATATTTCGCACCTGTCCGCACCCAGCGCTGCGGCAACGGCGACCGCGGTCGTATCCGAGCCACCCCGGCCGAGCGTGGTGATCTCCTGCCCGGGTGCGATCCCCTGGAAGCCCGCTATGATCACTATGTTTCCCTTGCCCAGCTCACGGTGTATGGAGGAGACATCTATGCCGGAGATCTGAGCCCGGCCGAAGCGGCTGGTGGTCTGGATGCCGGCCTGCCAGCCCGCCAGGCTCTTTGCCGGCTCCCCCAGCGCGTTCAGGGCCATTGTCGTGAGCGTGCAGGAGACCAGCTCGCCGGTCGAAAGCAGCACGTCCAGCTCCCGCCGGTCCGGCCTGTCGTTGACCTCCAGGGCCATGGAGGTCAGCTCGTCGGTGTGGTCTCCCATTGCCGATACCACGGCAACGACGTTGTCTCCGGTGCGCCTACGCGCTGCTATTCGCCCGGCGACCGCCTTGATGGCGCGGGCGTCGACGAGCGAACTGCCCCCGTACTTTTGCACCACGAAGCCGGCCATCGAAGCGCTCCCCGAACGAGATCAGGCTCGCGCGGGCCCGGCCGACGTCTGGAAGGCCTGTGAGGTGGGGCGAGAGATACGTACGTCTCCTGTGATCCCCGACTTGTCGGCAGCATCGGCCATCTCATATCCGATGGTCAGCTCTCGACCGGAGGTAAGGGCGAGGACGCTGGACCCGGACCCGGAAAGAAAGACTCCCAGTGCCCCGGCCGCAAGCGCCGCAGAGAACAGGTTCCTCAGTCCGAAGAACTGATCGACCCGGTAGGGTTGGTGTAGCCTGTCCTCGGTGGCGATGCTGAGCATCGAAAGATCCCCGGTGGTCAGGGCGCGAACAAGCAGACCTACGCGGCCCAGATTGAAGACGGCGTCCTGGCGGTCCACCAGACCGGGCAGTATCTGCCGAGCCTGCTTTGTCGGCATCGGCCGCTCGGGCACGTACAGCACCGCTCTCAGGTCGGCTGGCATCGGTACCGAGGCGGTTGCGAAGTGCCCCCCGGACGGCACCACGATCCTGCACCCACCGTACATGGCCGCAACGACGTTGTCCGGATGGCCCTCGACCTCCACGGCCAGGTCCAATAGCTCCTGCTCCCCCAGTCCGGCCCCCGACAGGGCGTCCCCGGCTACAAGGCCTGCCATGATCGCGGCCGCACTGCTTCCGAGCCCCTTCCCAGCCGGAACCTCGTTATGGCAGACGATTCTGACGGGGGGAGGCTTTATGCCAGCCCTGGCAAAGGGCAACCCTATGCAGCGGTGCACCAGCTTTGCATACATGTCGTCCGGGTACTCGGAGCCGTGTCCGTGTACTTCATACGCGGGCAGGTGCTGTCCCTCCGGCACAACCTCGACCGTAGTGGTATTCCAGATGTCCAGAGCCATCGCCATGCAGTCAAAGCCTGGCCCCATGTTGGCGGCAGTCGCCGCGGTCTTTACGGTGATCTTGTCCAATTCCAAGGGTCTCGCGGCCCGCATAGCCGGTGGTATCCATCCGGGCGCAGCGAGCTGGGCAGGCCGGCCAGATTGCCAGCAGGTTGAGGCGGCTATGATAACATGGCCTTCCCATCTCGACGGTGCGTCGAGGCCATGAGCACCACGTTCCCGCCTGTGTACGACCCACAGCGATCATCCCCGCTGCCCCGTGGAGAATCCAGGGCCGCGCCCCCTGGCTCGGGCGGTCCCGCGTACTCGGCAGACGTCGAGGACACGCTGGCCATGCTGGACTTTCCGGTCGTCAGGAGGGCTTTGGCGACTCACGTGCGCTTCGGCCCGGCCAGGGCGAGGGCCGCGTCGATCACGCCGTCTTTCGACCCGCCTACGGTCGCCGAGTTGCAGGCTGAGACCGTGCAGGGACGCCGGTTCCTCGCGGCGGTTGGGGACCTGGACCTGACCCTGGAGGTCGATGCTTCCGACGCGGTTGGCAGGACCGCTCTGGGCGGCGTTGCGACCGGTGAAGAACTGGTCGCTGTCGCCTCGGCGATGGCCGTTCATTCCAGGGCTGCAGCCCTTGCAGGTCGCGCTGCTGCTGTGGCCCCCACCCTGGCGTCGATCGCCAGACGGATTCCCGATCTGTCGGATGTAGAGGAGGCGATAGGCCGAGCCATCTCGGACAGAGGGGATGTCAGGGACGGAGCTACACCTGAGCTGAGAAGCCTGCGCGCGCGGGTAAAGAGCGCGTACGAGGGCGTCACCGCCGCACTTTCGAGGATGATTGACTCGAATCTTCTGTCGGCGCTCCAGGACCGGGTGATCTCTCTTCGAGCGGAGCGCTTTGTCCTTCAGGTGCGTTCGGAGATGAGGCACCGGATCCCGGGCATCGTGCATGATGCCTCCAAGACCGGGTCGACCGTGTACGTCGAGCCGCTGGCCACAGTCGAGCTCGGAAACCTGTGGCGCGAGATGGTGCTGGAAGAGGAGCGGGAGGTCGCAAGGATTCTGTCCCGGCTCTCGGAGCTGGTTGGCCGTTCCGCCGCCGCGTTCGCGCTGGGCTCGGAGTTGACGGCGCAGATCGACCTGATACTGGCCCGTGCAAGGCACGGGGAAAGGACCGCGGGCATCACAGCCCCGTCGGCAGGGGACGAGCAGCCGGGCGGGCAACCCGGAATGAGACTGGTCGCCGCACGCCACCCCCTGCTGGGTGATGGGGCGATACCGGTCTCCATCCAGCTCGGCGCAGGATCGGCCGACGAGCGGGAATGGTCCGTGCTGGTCGTGACCGGGCCCAACACCGGGGGTAAGACGGTGGCGATGAAGACGGTTGGCCTGCTCGTGGCGATGAACCAGTCGGGCCTTCAGGTTCCCGCCGCGGAAGGGTCCGTGCTCTCCGTGTACGACTCGCTGCACGTGGACCTGGGCGATCGCCAGAGTATCGAGAGGAGCGTGTCTACTTTCAGCTCACACATGGGGCGGGTGATCGGCATTCTGGAGCGGGCGTCCCCGAGGTCGCTCGTCTTGCTGGACGAGCTGGGGTCCAGCACTGACCCGGAGGAGGGCGCGGCACTCGCCCGAGCGGTTCTAGACAGACTTGCCGGCCGATGCATTCCTGCCATTGCCACAACTCACCACCGCTCCGTGGCGGCTCACGCAGAGACCGCCCCGGGCATGGAGAACGCCAGTGTCGAGCTTGACCCCGAAACCTTGGAGCCTACCTACCGGTTGACCATGGGTGTACCCGGCCGCAGCTACGCGATGGCGGTCGCCGCCCGCCTCGGCATGCCCGGCGATGTGCTGGGCGCGGCCGAGGCGTACCTTGATCCGAGGTCGGCGCGTTACGAGCAGTCGATGGAGGAACTGAGGCGGGCGAGGGCCGCGGTAGACAGGGCGCAGGCCGATGCGGAGGCCTCGGCGGTGTCGGCGGAGCGGGCGCGAATCGAGCTCGAGGCAGAACGAGCCGCCATGGTCGCAAGGAAGAACGAGTTGGCCGAGGCGATGCATGCAGAGCTGGCTTCCACATATGGCGAACTGACCAAGCGGCTCAGGAGGGCCGAGGCCGCGTTGTCGTGGAATATTGGGCACTCGGCGTCCGTCCCGACCGACCGATCCTTGGTTGAGTCCGTGAAAGAGGACCTGTCGGTCGCAAAGGAGGGCCTGTCGGCTCTGGAATGTCAGGTCCGGCCTGCGGCCGATCCGGTCGAGGATCGACAGGTCGGGGAGGGCGCGGTAGTCGAGGTCAGAGGCCTGGGCGCGACCGGGACGGTACAGGCCGTCTATCCTGACACGGGGCAGGCAGAGGTGCTAATCGGGAGTGTGAGGCTGCGTATCGACGCTTCCCGCCTGGTTCCAACGGGGGTTCAGGGTGAGGTCGACCGGCCCAGCGTCACTGCCGCCCTCGGCCCGGCCCTGGAGTCGGGGGAATTGGATCTCAGGGGGATGCGGGCCGAGAGAGCGGAGGCGGAGGTCGACCTGTTTCTGGACAGGGCCGTCAGGGACGGGCTATCGTCGGTCCGCATAGTGCATGGCCGCGCCACCGGGGCTCTCAGACGCGTGGTCCGCGAGCGGCTCGACCGACATCCGCTCGTCAGGTCCTTTGCGGCCGAGGCACCGGAGCGCGGCGGGGATGGTTCGACACGAGTAGATCTGGTTTAGTCGTCGGCGGATTCGGAAGGCGCCGTTTCGCGACCGCGTTGGCCGCAGCACTGGCTCTGCTCGCACTGGCCTGCGGCGAGGCCTCCGGCACGCCGTCGATCTTCTTTGACGCACTGACGCCTACGCCGGAACAGGAACGGCCCATGTCCGACCACGGACTGGACGTTATCACGATGGTGATTGGGAAGGCCGAACTGGTGGTGGAGGTGGCGGATGACCTGGACGAGCGTCAGAGGGGCCTCTCGGGGAGGGAGGGCCTGACGGAAACCGATGGCATGCTATTTCACTTCGAGTCGGGCAGGGCGACCAGTTTGTGGATGAAGGGCATGCTGTTCGGACTCGACTTCGTCTGGATCGGTTCGGACTGCACGGTCGTAGACCTGCACCGGGACGTTCCGGCCCCGGGAGGGCCGGGCGAAGCACTGCCCATATACCGCCCCGGCGCAGAGGCGGCCTCGGTTGTTGAGGTTGCGGCTGGCAGGACGGCGGAGCTAGGAATAGAAGTCGGTGACAGGGTCCAATACGGTACCTCTGCGTCCGGCATGTCCTACGGTTGTGATGGCCTGGGAGCGGGGCGAGCACCGGAGGGTTGACGTCCGGTGGGTGCGGGCAATAGAATACGTGATTGGTCGATTATGTCCTTAGCCGCTTTGCGTTTTCTTCACCTGGACACTTCACGACTGTAACTGTGCCGTTTGCTTCGTCGCCCTAGGCGACCTACGCGCTTTTTTCGGCACCCGGCCTAAACGTTCTCGCTCCGAGGAGTGTGGTATCGCATGACCTCTTCCGCACCGACGGTCTCTGCTATTGACAACAACCTTAAGTCCAGCAACAAGAGCGCAACGCCAAGAAGCTCTTACGCCCGGATACCTGCAGTTCTGCAGGTTCCGAACCTCATCCAGGTCCAGATTGACTCGTTCAACTGGTTCAAGACGGAGGGGCTTTCGGAACTGCTTTCGGAGATCTCGCCCATTGAGGACTTTCAGGGAGGCCGCTTCGAGCTAAGCTTCCTTGAACACTACTTCGATGATCCCAAGCACAGCGAGGAGGAGTGCCGCGAGAGTGAGATCACTTTCTCGGCCGCCCTCTACGTAACGGTTCAGCTGCGCATAAAGGCTCAGGGGTCCGGCCAGGGAGAGATAAAGCAGCAAACGCTCTTCGTCGGGGACATCCCGATGATGACCAAGAGCGGCACTTTCATCATCAACGGTGCGGAGCGCGTGGTGGTCAGCCAGTTGGTGCGCTCCCCCGGTGTCTATTTCACCACCGAGACCGACCCGAACACGGGCCGCATCCTTACCTCGGCGAAGCTGATCCCCTACAGGGGAGCCTGGATGGAGTTTGATATTTCCAACCGCGACGTCATCTCGGTCAAGGTGGACCGTAAGCGGAAGACGCCGGTGACGATGCTCCTCAGGGCGATGGGTTTTGACGACGACGACATCAGGCGGGAATTCGAGGAGGTCGACTCAGACCCTGAACACCCCTTTGTTGATTCGACCATCGCGAAAGATACGCCGGTTGGCTCCCGGGACGAAGCGCTCCTGGAGTTCTACCGGCGCCTGAGGCCTGGGGAGCCGCCGTCGGTCGAGAACGCCAAGAACCTGCTGGAGAACCTGTTCTTCAATCCGCGCAGGTACGATCTGGGCAGGGTGGGCCGATACAAGCTCAACCGGCGGCTTAACGGGGGCGAGGGGACTAGCGAGCGCACCCTGTCGCCCGACGACATAAACGGCCTACTGCGCACCATGATTGAGATCAACAACGGTGAGCGCGAACCGGACGATATCGATCACCTTGGAAACAGGAGGGTCCGGGCCGTCGGCGAGCTGATCCAGAATCAGGTAAGGGTCGGCCTTCTGCGCATGGAACGGGTGATCAAAGAGCGCATGACCACCCAGATGGATCCGGCCACGACAACGCCGGCCGCGCTGATCAACATCAGGCCCGTAGTGGCGGCTGTGCGCGAATTCTTCGGTGGGTCCCAGCTCTCTCAGTTCATGGATCAGACCAACCCGCTCGCCGAGCTCACCCACAAGCGCAGGCTGTCAGCACTGGGCCCGGGCGGCCTGTCCCGCGAGCGTGCCGGCTTCGATGTCAGGGACGTACACCACTCGCACTACGGCCGCATATGCCCGATCGAGACACCCGAGGGTCCCAACATCGGTCTGCTCGGATCGCTGGCAACCTATGCGCGTACCAATCAGTACGGATTCATAGAGACCCCCTACCAGGTGATCAAGACCAGGATATCCAACAAGGCCGAGAGCCTTTTGGGCAGAACCACAAGGAACGACATAGTCGGCCTCGACGGAAAGACCATCCTGCGGGGAGGGAACGTCATCAGCAAGCGGGTGCTCAGGAGGATCCAGGCGCTCGACGAACATGATCTCGAGGTCAAACCCTACGTGTCGCTCGACCCCGACGAGATCGTGTACCTGTCGGCGGACGAAGAAGAGAGCGTGCACATCGCGCAGGCGAACTCACCGATAGACGAGAACGGCCAGTTCAAAGAGGATCGTGTCGAGACAAGGATAGGCGAAAGCGTGGCCATGGAGCCGCCGGAGAATGTCCGCTACATGGATGTTTCACCCATGCAGCTGGTAAGCGTTTCGACATCCCTGATCCCCTTCCTCGAGCACGATGACGCGAACCGGGCGCTGATGGGCTCCAACATGCAGAGACAGGCTGTGCCGCTGATCAGACCGGAGCCTCCCCTAGTGGCAACCGGGATGGAGAGCCGGGTCGCCAAGGACAGCGGCCAGCTGATGATCGCGACCACGGACGGCATAGTCCAGGAGGCCACCGGCGATCGCATTCTGATCGTCGACAGCGAGGGGGCAGAGCACGAATACAAGCTGCGCAAGTTCCTCAGGTCCAACCAGGGGACTTGCATAAACCAGCGACCAATAGTGCACCGTGGCGACTACGTGAACGCCGGGGAGATCCTGTGCGACAGCTCCTCTACCGACGGGGGAGAGTTGGCCCTGGGGCAGAACGTCCTGGTGGCGTTCATGAGCTGGGAGGGCTACAACTTTGAGGACGCGATCATCCTGAGCGAGAGGCTGGTTAAGGACGACCGCTTTACCTCCATTCACATTGGAAAGCATGAGGTCGAGGCGCGCGACACCAAGCTCGGGCCGGAAGAGATCACGCGCGATATTCCCAACGTTGGAGAGGAGAGCCTGCGTGACCTGGATGAGGATGGGATCATTCGCATCGGTGCCGAGATCGGACCGGGCGACGTCCTGGTCGGCAAGATAACTCCCAAGGGCGAGACTGAACTCAGCGCCGAGGAAAAGCTCCTGCGGGCGATATTCGGGGAGAAGGCGCGGGACGTTAAGGATACGTCGCTGCGAGTACCGCACGGTGAGCGCGGCAAGGTAATCGACGTACGGGTGCTGAGCAGGGCGGACGGTGACGAGCTGCCGCCAGGGGTCAACAAGCTGGTGCGCCTGTGGATCGCACAGACCCGTAAGATCTCCGAGGGCGACAAGATGGCCGGACGGCACGGCAACAAGGGTGTCGTTGCCCGGATCCTGCCCGAGGAGGATATGCCCTTCCTTCCCGACGGGACGCCGGTCGACATCATTCTGAACCCCATCGGCGTGCCCTCCAGGATGAATCTGGGGCAGGTGCTGGAGACGCACCTCGGCTGGGCCGCCCGCATGCTCGGATTCCGGGCCGAGACCCCGGTCTTTGACGGGGCGCTCGATGTATCGATCGAGGACGCTCTGGCGCAGGCATGGATCATAAGAAGGTCCGGTGCGGTGGATCCGAAGGCCTCCGGAGAAGGCGACATGGACAGGATAGACCTGGCCAAGGTCTCCGACTGGCTGGCCGAAAGGGGCCACGACTTCGACAGGGTGATGGGCAGCCGGCCCGGCGTGTCGATAGTCAACGGGGAGGCCCGCCGTGCCTGTCTGCAGGCATGGTTGTCCGAGGAGATCGGTCTCGACGCGTCTGGAATGTCCACCGAGGAAATCGACGCAGAGGTCCTGAGGTTGAACCGCGAGGAGCACAGGGCGGCCCCCACCATGGGCAAGTCCATCCTGCTCGATGGCCGCACCGGCGAGCGCTTCGACCAGCCGATCACGACCGGGTACATCTACATGATGAAGCTGATACACCTGGTCGAGGACAAGATCCACGCGCGGTCGACGGGGCCATACTCGCTGATCACGCAGCAGCCGCTGGGCGGCAAGGCGCAGTTCGGCGGTCAGAGGTTCGGCGAGATGGAGGTGTGGGCACTTGAGGCCTACAGCGCCGCGCACAACCTGCAGGAAATGCTGACCGTCAAGTCGGACGATGTGGTCGGCAGGGTCAAGACATACGAGGCCATAGTCAAGGGCGAGGACGTGATACAGCCCGGGATACCGGAATCGTTCCACGTCCTTCTGAAGGAGCTTCAGAGCCTGGGACTTTCGGTGGAGCTGCTTCGCGAAGAACCGGCTCTTGACGAGTTTCAGGAGAGCGGTGAATCTCTGTCTCTTGATCAATTCGATCTGGCGCTTGAATCGCTCGGCGACGACGGGACGAGCGGCATCAACGGCTTTGATGTGGTGGCCGGTCAGCTGCTTGATGTGGATTCGGACGCCGACGGCCCGGGAGAGGCGCCGGATACGGTGCAGGATGGGGCATCCGCGGAGCGCCAGGAGGATGCGGCGCAAGACGAGGACGCCGAGCAGGTTCCGGGTTCAGATACCGACGAGACGGCAAGGAAAGACGAAGGCGCTTAGGTATCGGACGGTCTTCCTCCCTGGGGAGCCGGACCCGATGCTGAGCGGTTAGGAGTTCTTACGCATGGCCCAAGCGGGTAACGAGTTCAACGCGATCCGCATCTCACTCGCCTCACCGGAGCAGGTCAGGACCTGGTCTTACGGCGAGGTGACCAAGCCGGAGACGATCAACTACCGGACTCTCAGACCGGAGAAGGACGGCCTGTTCTGCGAGAGGATCTTCGGTCCAACCAAGGACTGGGAGTGCTACTGCGGCAAATACAAGAAGATCAGGTACAAGGGCGTCATCTGCGACCGCTGCGGTGTCGAGGTCGCACGTTCCAAGGTCCGGCGAGAGCGAATGGGACACATCTCGCTGGCGGCCCCGGTTGCCCATATCTGGTTCTCGAAAGGGACCCCGAGTCGCCTCGGACTGCTTCTCGATCTATCGCCGAGGAACCTTGAGCGGGTGCTCTATTTCGCACAGTACCTGGTCACGGATGTGGACGAGGAGCTGAGGGCAGAGAAGGTCGATGCCCTGCAGGGTCAACTCGACGAGGGCCTAGCCCAGCTTGATGAGACCGCACAGGCCAAGATCGAGCAACTGGAAATGGCCGCCCAGGAGGAAGGGAAGGACGCCGAAGACGGCGCGGAGTCTGAGGAGTCGTCCGATTCCCCGTCAGGCCCTGATCCTTCGGAGATCGACAAGATTAAGGCCCAGCTACAGCGCGACAAGGATGATCTCGAAGACGAGTTAGAGGGACAGATAGACGAGCTTGACGATCTGCAGATCGGTCAGCTATTCACCGAGTCGCGGTTCCGCGAACTCAGGGACCGCCATTCCGAGATCTTCAAGGCCGGCATGGGTGCCGAGGCGGTGCTCAGCGTGCTGAAGGGGCTTGACCTTGATGAGCTCCGGGCGCGGCTTCAGGAAGAGATCCGCGGGACCTCGGGCCAGCGGCGCAAAAAGACCATTAAGACCCTCAGGGTGGTTGAGGCCTTCCGAAAGAGCGGAAACAGGCCCGAATGGATGGTCTGGTCCGTCCTACCGGTGCTGCCTCCGGAGCTTCGGCCGATGGTGCAGCTCGACGGTGGGAGGTTCGCCACCAGCGACCTCAACGACCTTTACCGCAGGGTGATCAACCGCAATAACAGGCTAAAGCGCCTCATCGAACTGCAGGCGCCCGAGATCATCGTGCGCAACGAGAAGAGAATGCTACAGGAGGCCGTCGACGCACTGGTCGACAATGGCCGGCGGGGACGGGCCGTTTCGGGCAGCCACAACCACAAGCTGAAGAGCCTTTCGGACCTTCTCCGTGGCAAGCAGGGCAGATTCAGGCAGAACCTGCTCGGCAAGCGGGTCGACTACAGTGGTCGATCCGTCATCATCGTCGGCCCCAGCCTGAAACTGCATGAGTGCGGCCTCCCCAGGCGTATGGCCCTGGAGCTGTTCAAGCCGTTCGTGATGAACAAACTAGTGGTCAAGGGTTACGCCCACAACATAAAGAGCGCCAAGCGCATGGCCGAGAGGGTCCGCCCCGAGGTCTGGGACATTCTTGAGGAGGTGATCAAGGATCGGCCCGTGCTCCTGAACCGAGCCCCGACACTTCACCGCCTGGGCATACAGGCCTTCCAGCCAAGGCTGATAGAGGGCAGTGCCATCCGGGTACATCCGCTGGTGTGTACGGCCTTTAACGCGGACTTTGACGGAGACCAGATGGCCGTGCACGTTCCCCTGTCGAGAGAGGCCGTGCTGGAGGCCAAAAAGCTCATGCTGAGCACGCTCAACATGATGTCTCCCAGCTCGGGCGAGCCCATGGTTGCCCCGACTCTGGACATGGTGCTCGGCTGCTACTACCTGACGATGGCCAGCAAGGATAGCGGGGTTTCCGACACCGTTTACGGCAGCGTGGAAGAGGCTCGGCTGGCCCTTGAGCTTGGCCTGATCGGCCTGCGTTCCAGCATCAAGGTCAGGGTATTCGGTCGGGTCGTCGGTGGCGAGGACGGAGCGGTCGCGGTCGGGAGCGCGAATGGATCGGGTCGGGTCATAGAGACGACGCCGGGAAGAATAATAATCAACGACGTGATACCGGACGAGCTCGGGTTCTGGAACTTTGAGCTCGACAAGGGAGGTCTGAAGGACCTGGCCGCCGCAGCCTACAAGAACCTGGGCAACGAGGGTGCGGCGGTCGTCTTGGATTCCATCAAGGACCTCGGTTTCCACTACGCGTCCCGTTCGGGGACGACGATAGCGATCAACGACATCGAGGTGTCCGAGGAGAAGTCGGATATCATAACGGCCGCCGAGCAGAAGGTTAACCTTCTGGACCAGCAGTACATGGACGGGCTGGTGACCGAGGAGGAGAGGTACCAGAATACCGTCCAGATCTGGACGACTGCCAACGACGAGCTTACCAGGGTCATCGAGACCAACCTGAGCAACTATGGCGGCATTTACCTTATGGCCACCTCCGGGGCCAAGGGCAACATAGCCCAGATCAAGCAGATGGCCGGCATGCGTGGATTGATGTCGGATCCAAAGGGACGCATCATCGATCGCCCGATCAAGTCCAACTTCCGAGAGGGACTGTCGGTCCTTGAGTACTTCATATCCACCCACGGTGCCCGCAAGGGACTGGCTGACACCGCCCTGCGCACGGCCGACTCCGGCTATCTGACCAGGCGCCTGATAGACGTCGCGCAGGAGATAACGGTCTCGGTTGAAGACTGTGGCACCGAGTCAGGCGCCTGGATCGAGGAAGATCCGGAGGCCGCCCTTGCAAGCGCCTTCGCAGATAGCCTGCGCAGCCGGTTTGCCGCCCAGCCTGTGGCCGACCCGGCTACCGGCGAGATTCTTTTGGACGCGGGGGAGGAACTGGACGACGAGTCCATCTCCCGCATAAGGATGTGCGGCGTCACGGGGCTGCTGGCACGTTCGCCCCTGTTCTGCGAGGCCCCCAGGGGAGTGTGCCTGAGGTGCTACGGCATCCAGCTGGGTACCGGTGAGCAGGCGATGCTTGGTGAGGCGGTTGGCATAATTGCCGCCCAGAGCATCGGAGAACCGGGAACCCAGCTCACCATGCGCACCTTCCACACCGGCGGAATAGCCGGGGCCGACATCACCAGCGGCCTGCCGAGGGTGGAGGAGCTGTTCGAAGCACGGGCGCCAAAGGGTGAGGCGGTACTGTCGGAGATCGACGGTGAGATCGAGGTGATCGAGGATGTCGAAGGCAGGACGATCCGGGTGACCAGCCTGGAGGAGTACGTCGACGAATATCCGGTCGCCAAGGGTCAAAAGCTGCAGGTCGAAGACGGTGACGAGGTGGCGATAGGCTCGCGCCTGAACGTGTCTGAGTCCGATGGGGATGAGAGCGAGGCCGCACTCAGGCCCAGTGATCTGATCGCCCGTGTGTCGGGCAAGGTCAAGGTGGTCGGACGCAAGAGGAGCCCCGACGCTGTCACGATCACGTGGGTCGATGAGGAGCAGCGCGAGTACATCATCCCGGCCGCCGCCCACATAATAGTAAGTTCAGGCGATCAGGTGACGGCCGGCCAGGCTTTGACCCAGGGCCCGAAGAACCCGCAACAGATTCTGCGCGTCCAGGGCAGGGAAGCGGTGCAGAAGTACCTGATCGACGAGGTGCAGGCCGTATACAGGTCCCAGGGCGTCAAGATCCATGACAAGCACATCGAGCTGATTACAGCGCAGATGCTGCGCAAGGTCAGGATCGTCTCTCCCGGTGACACCGAGCTGCTGCCCGGAGAACTGGTCGATCGCAGAAGCTACGAGGATATCAACGCCGCCGTGCTGGCCGAGGGAGGCGAGCCGGCCGTTGCCAGTCCGGCGCTCCTGGGCATCACCCGGGCGTCGCTCAACATGGAGAGCTTCCTTGCTGCGGCATCCTTCCAGGAGACGACGCGGGTGCTGACGGAAGCGTCCATCAACGGCGAGGTCGACCAGCTGCGGGGCCTCAAGGAGAACGTCATCATCGGGCGGCTGATACCGGCCCGCCTGGACCAGTCACAGGACGGTCGCCAAAAGCTAGGCCTTCCGGAACTGAGCGATGTTGCCGAGGAGCCCGAGTACTTCGGTGCCGAGGTTCCCGTCGGCGTTCTCGTGGGCTCCGATGAAGCGATGGAAAACCCCTTCGATTCGGAGTCTCCCAAGGAGGATCTGCCTCAGCTATAGACTAGTCTACATAGGCCCGGACACCTTGACCGTCCCGAAGGACGGTTGCTAGACTCGGGCGTTGGTGAGCAGGAGGGCGGTTAGCTCAGAGGCCCAGAGCGCTGCGTTGACATCGCAGAGGTCACTGGTTCAAATCCAGTACCGCCCACCACCGACTCGGAATCGAACGCGCCGGGCCCTCAGATGTATGGCGAAGCGCGGAATATCTGACATAAACTGCGCTCTTGCGCGGCCCCGTGGTGTAGCGGTTTAACATACCGGCCTGTCAAGCCGGAGATCGCCGGTTCGAATCCGGTCGGGGTCGCTCCCATCCTCCCACCCAGTCTTCCATTCCCTGACCGCCCATGGTGCGGTGGTTGTGGGGACCCACCTACTCCGTCAGGAGCCTGGCTGCGGTCTGTTTCGCCTGTTCCCAATCCTCCACTATCTGTTCGCGGGGCACCCGGTTGAGAACGTCAAGCGCACGAAGGTTGCGGGCGGGCATCCCCGAAAGACCCATCACGACGCAATGGGTCTCCTGCAATTCGGCGGTCTCGATCAGCTGTTCGACCACCAGTGCGGCGCTATCGTCCACGTACACCGTGTCGGAAAAATCTATGATGACCACCTCATGGTCCCTGATGTCCGCTCCTATGGTGTCGATCAGCTTGCTTGAAGAAGCGACGGTGAAACTGCCCTTGAGCGCCACCAGGCCCACTCTGGCCGAGAACTCGTCCCCCTCCTCATCGTCCTGTCCGGAGCCCAGGAAGCTGTGGTCCAGCAGGGGCACAGACACGACGCTGTCCATCTCGAGGCGCTCGAACTGCCTTGCGCTGGTCACCGCGGCGGCTATCATGCCTACGGCCACGGCGGTGACCAGGTCCAAAAAGACCGTCAGTCCAAGGGTGAGCAACATCACGACCATGTGCTCGCGCTGAACGCGGTGAATTCTGGTCACAAAGCGCCAGTCCACGGTGTCCAGTGCGACCTTCACCAGAATTCCGGCAAGCACGGCATTGGGTATCTCCGCCACGTAGCGGCCCAGCGCCAGCACCATGACCACCAGTATCGCCACGGAGATCACTCCGGAGCCGAATGTAGCCCCGCCCGCCCGGATATTCGCCACAGTGCTAGGGGTGGCGCCGGACCCGGGCAATCCCCTGATGAATCCGGTGAAAACGTTGCCTATCCCTTGGGCCAGCAGTTCCTTGTTGGGGTTGTGACGTGTTCGCGTCATCGAATCGCCGACGAGTGCGGTCAGCAACGTGTCCACGGAACCTACGAGCGCTATGACCATCGCCGGCTCAATTGAACGCACCACCACGCCCGGGGACACGTCCGGTAGCTGGAACGACGGCAGGGCCGTGGGCACCGCGCCGATGACTGGTGCATCCGTGAGCCACAGCACCCCGATGAGCGTCCCGACCGCCAGCGCCACCAGGGTCGACGGCAGGTACCTGTCGAATTTTCTGGGCCATAGCAGGGCAACGGCGAGGGTGGCTGCGGCTATGGAAAGGGCATTGCCCTCGAAATGATCGACCACCCCGGAAAAGTTGCGGAGCGTTGCGATCGTCCCACCCGCAGCGACGGGCGCCCCCAGGAATGGCAGGGTCTGTACCAGAATGATGATCACCCCGACGCCGGTCATGAAGCCGGATATGACCGAGTACGGAGTATATGTGACGAAGCGGCCGATTCTCAGCAGGCCCAGCATTATCTGAATCAGCCCCGCCATGATCACGATCGTGAAGGCCTCGGCGATGTTGTCGGCGTGGGCGGCGACTATGACCGCCATGGCCACGGTCATCGAACCGGTGGGACCGGATATGAGGGAACGGGTGCCCCCGAAAACGGCGGCGAAGAAGCCTACTGATATGGCCCCGTAGATACCGGCTGCCGGACCCAGTCCAGCCGCCAGGCCAAAGGCCAGAGCCACCGGCAACGCCACCACCGCCGCTGTTATGCCGCCGAGGACGTCCCCTCGGAAGGTTCGCAGGTCATACTGCCGGATTGAAGGCGTTAGCAGTTTCAGCAAGGGAGAATCCGGCGGTGGTGCCCGCCATCACTATTGCGGGATGTTGGTTGGTAGATGACCTGCCCCCGACGATTGCCGGTCGCTATCTTAGCCCGACACGAGCTTGTATGTGCGCTCACCGCGGGACGAGCGCATGAGTTTGAACCTACGGGCGAATCGTCTTATGCCCTGAAAATCGGCCCGCCGCCAGGACGCACGACTCCCCCAGGTTGCTTTGCCCGTAACACTAACCCATGTTCTATCCAACAGGACAGTTCAGCCAGAACTCGCGCCTGCCGAGGATGGGTGCGCATCTTCCCTTGGCGACCCGGGGAGTGGCCCCACGTGCCCGTGGCCGGGAACAGGACTGCGAACGAAGGTCGATGGGCAGGGTCGCTGCCTGCGGGTGCGCCGTTGCCGCCTGGCAAGGCGGTCGGGGGAGACCGTTCTCGGTCTCGAAGACCCATGGTGGTCCGGCCCTGCCCATACAGGTCCTGGCGCCGCCGACAGATCGCCTCCCTTGCATGGTCGCCGCGCCAGGGTCCGCCCTGCCGGGGCGGAAGGTCCGTCGACAGACGGCGGTGGGCCTCAAGACCGATGCCCGGAGGTTCAGGCCGACTGGTCTACGGTTCGGCCCGGGCGCCAGCCAGGTCGAGCGGATGGGGTGCGGGTATGGGCGACTGGGAACTAGTCCGCTACGGCGACCCGACTCTCGAACTGCGCGGCCTCGGTAGAGCCGGCCAGGGCCGCGGTTGCGGCCTCTCCGCCGGACACGGTGGCCAGTACCCGGTCGAAGAAACCGGCACCCACCTCCTGCTGGTGACGGACAGCCGTGTAGCCAGCGGCCTGCTGGGCGAACTCCCGCTCCTGCAACCTGACGTAGGCGCTCATTCCCTCGTCCCTGTAGGCGGAGGCGAGCTCGAAGGTGTTCAGGTTCAGCGAGTGCCACCCGGCCAGAGTGATGAACTGGAAGCGGTATCCCATCTCCCCGAGCTCTCGCTGAAAGCTCGCGATTTCGGACCCGCTCATCGCCTTGGTCCAGTTAAAGGACGGCGAGCAGTTGTAGGCCAGGAGCTTTCCCGGGTACCTGGCGTGGATCCCACTGGCGAACTCCCTTGCCTCTTCAATGTCCGGAAGGGACGTTTCGCACCAGATCACATCCGCGTAGGGAGCGTAGGCGAGACCGCGCGCTATTGCCGATTCGATGCCTCCGGTCACTACGAAATAGCCCTCTTCGGTGCGCTCGCCGGTCAGGAACTGGCGGTCACACTCGTCAATGTCACTTGTGAGCAACCTCGCGGCCAGGGCGTCGGTTCTCGCCAATAGCACGGTTGGAACGTCCAGAACGTCCGCGGCCAGGCGGGCCGCCTTGAGGGTGCGAACGAACGTGGAGGTCGGCACCACGACCTTGCCGCCCATGTGACCGCACTTCTTCTCGGCGGCCAGCTGGTCCTCGAAGTGGACGCCGGCCGCGCCGGCCTCAATCATTGACCTCATCAGTTCGAAGGCGTGGATGGGCCCACCAAAACCGGCCTCTGCGTCGGCGACGATCGGTGCGATCCACTCTTTGCCTGCTTTCCCCTGAAGGAGGTCGACCTGCTCGCGGCGCAGGAGCGCGTTGTTGATTCGCCTGACCAGGTCGGGCGCGCTGGAGGACGGGTACAGGCTCTGGTCCGGGTAGGTGTGTCCGGCGTTGTTGGCGTCGGCCGCCACCTGCCACCCGCTGACATATATCGCCCGGAGGCCTGCGGCAACCATCTGAACCGCCTGAGCGCCGGTAAGGGCCCCAAAGGTGTGAACGTAACCTTCGGAGTTCAGCGCTTCCCAGAGGCGATTTGCGCCATGCGTCGCCAGGGTGTGTTCAACCTTCAGCGAATTGCGCAGCGACACCACGTCGCCGGCCATATAGTCGCGCCTGATCCCGTCGTATCTGGGATCTGTGGCCCACCGCAGTTCTAGCTCCTCGGCCTGTCCGATCAGCTGGCCCGACGAAACCCTGCCGTGCCCGTTGCGTTGTCCGTTCTCCATGTGCTGACTCCAGCGCCCAGTAGTGTCCGATGTTCATAGTTAAGCCGCCGTCGCATATAATTGACAGGCCCAAGTGGTTATCGGATATATAAGAGTTCTTTATATCTCGCTTGTGGTCGAGCGCGAGGTAACTACGAGATGGAACTGCATCAGCTAGAGTCATTCCTGGTCGCCGCGGACAAGGGCAGCTTTCGTCAGACCGCCATCTCGCTTCATCTTTCCCAGCCGTCGGTGAGCACGAGGATCCGCACGCTTGAGGAAGAACTGGGGGTGCCCCTTTTCCACCGTGCTGGTCGTGGCGTCCGGCTCACCGAGATGGGCAAGGCATTCTTACCCTACGCCCAGAGCGCTCTGGAGTCCCTGCGCGAGGGCCGCGAAGTCCTGGCTACAGGCCGCGGCGCTTCGGGGGGCCTGCTGACGATAGCCGCGGCGCGAAACATAGGCACCTACACGCTCCCGGCGATCCTTGAGCGCCTCCGGCGGCGGCACTCGGATATAAAGGCGCACATATCCGTAGGCCGATCTAGGGACGTCCTGAACATGGTGGTCGGCGAGCAGGCCCAGCTGGGCTTTGCGCGTGAACTCAGGCATGAGGACGTGGTGACAACGCACCTCTATGACGAGGAGGTCGTCCTGGTCACCCACCCCGGCCACCGGTTTGCAACCCTGGGCGCCGCCAGTCTGGCAGAGGTCGCCCAGGAGCCCTTCATCCTGTACGACCCCGGCTCGGCCTACTTCCGCCTGATACAGACCTACTGCCGCCGCGAGGGCATACAGCCCAGGGTCGAGATGAGGCTCGACAGCATCGATGCCACCAAGCACATGGTGGAGCTGGGAATCGGAATCTCCTTTCTGCCCAGGAGCGCGATCCGGAGGGAGGTGGCGCGCGGCGGGCTGCGAACGATTTCGCTGGGCCCTAAGAATCGCGTCGTCCTGCAGACCAGTCTCCTGCTCAAGCTCGCCGATTCGTATCCGCCCCAGGTCCTGGCCCTTCTGGGTGTCCTTTCGGATATGTACGGTGCACGCTTCGGAGCCCTGACCGTCCGAGGTGACAGCCCTGGCCGGCAGGTGGGGGCGACCGCGGTGGGGCCGCTGGCAGGCTAGGGGGCAGTGTTGGCGGACAGCGAATCTAGCGAACGCCCGGCGGTCTCCTACGGACTCGAGGACGTGTTGGCCTTCGAGTCCAGGGTTGCCTATATCGACGGACACGCTCCAGAGCTCAGCGTCCGCGGCTACGACATCGCCGATCTTGCCCATAACCTCGGCTATGAGCAGATGGCCTACCTGCTCATGAGCGGAACCGTGCCGACGCCTGGGCAGCTATCAGCCTTCAGCTCCGAACTGGCCGCCGAGCGTGAGCTGCCCGGCCCCGTTCTGGACGTACTTCGCTCAGCGCCCCCGAACGCCCATCCCATGGCGGTGCTACGCACGGCAGTCTCACTTATGGGCGTGCTGGAACCCGACGCAGAGATGGTGGATCAGGATCACCTGCTCGCCACCTCAAAGGCGCTGCTCGCAAAGCTCCCTGCCGTCGTTGCGGCCCAGGTGCGCATCCAGGCCGGTCACGAGCCCATCGCACCCCGCGGCTCTGAGCTCGGGCATGCGGAGAACTACCTGTACATGGTCACGGGTGAAGTTCCAGCAGAGCCCTTCAGGAGGGCGTTCGATGCTGCCCTGGTGCTATATGCCGAGCATGAGACGAATGCCTCCACGTTCGCCTGCCGAGTGGTGGTGGGGACCATGTCCGACTACTATTCGGCCATCGTCGCGGGGATAGGCGCGATCAAGGGCGTCCTGCACGGCGGCGCCATCGACGATGCGTTGAACATGCTGTTGGACATTGGTCAACCCGACCTTGCAGCCGCCTACGTAGACGATGCACTGGCGGCGAGACGCAAACTGCCCGGCTTTGGCCACCGCGTGTACAGGACCGGAGACCCCAGGGCCGCGGAGCTTCGCGAGATGGCATTGCAGATGGCGGGCGCGGTTGACGACCGTAGATGGTTTGACATAGCGATCGCGACGGAGAGACGGATGGCCGAGACCAAGGGGATCATCCCGAATGTGGACTACTTTGCCGCGCCGGTGCTGTTCCAGCTGGGCTTCCCGATGAACCTGATGACCAATGTGGTGGCCTCTGCAAGGGTGGCCGGCTGGTCGGCGCACATCGCTGAGCAGTACGCCAATAACCGCCTGATACGCCCGAGGGCCCTTTACGTAGGCGATCGGGGTAGAAGACTAGATGGTGGCGATTGACTACGGACCTGAGGATACCGGCCGTCTTCGTTCGTGGCGGCACCAGCCGCGCGGTGTTATTCCACGGCCGCGACCTTGCTGGATTCGGCGCGGCTGAGCGAGATGCCGTCATCCTGACAGCCCTTGGCAGTCCCGACCCGAACGGGCGGGAGGTCGACGGACTCGGTGGCGGCACCTCTTCGCTCAGCAAGGCAGCGATCATATCTCCCTCGAACCTGCCGGACTTTGATGTAGAGTTCGAATTCGCCCAGGTCGATGTAGAGCGCCCGTTCGTAGACTGGTCGGGAACCTGCGGCAACATATCGTCCGCCGTCGGTCCGTTCGCGATTGACGAGGGACTGGTCAACGCAATGGAGCCAGTGACGGAGGTGCGTGTACTGGCGGTCAACTCAGACAAGCGCTTTGTCGCCCGCGTGCCAGTGAGGAGCGGTCGGTCAGTCTCGGAGGGCGAGTTCGCCATAGACGGAGTGCCGGGCACCGGCGCCCGAATCGACCTCGAGTATATTGACCCCGCTGGCTCCCAGGGCGGTGGGGCGCTACCGACGGGTACCTCCCGCGAATGCGTGGACTTGCCGTCCGGGAGGAACCTTGCGATCTCCATCGTTGACGTCGCCATCCCCTCGGTGTTCGTTCGCGCCTCCGACGTTGGGGCGGACCCGCGTGCAACCGCTGCCGAACTCGACGACGAGGCCGGGCTGAGGAGGTGCCTGGAGGAGGTCCGCTGCATGGGCGCCGTGCGGATGGGATTGTGCGAGACGCCGGAGGAGGCCCATGTGCGGCTGCGGGCCGTACCCAAGGTCGCCCTGATCGCGCCGCCCGCGCGCTATGAGACCTCCGATGGCAGGAGCGTGGCACCCGCCGACGTGGACATTCTCGCCCGCGCCGTGTCAATGGAGCGCTTTCATCGGACCTACCCGACGAGCGTATCGATGGCGACCGCCGTGGCGGCGAGAATCGACGGTACACTGGTGTCGGAGGCGGCGAAGGGAGCCGCCCTGGGGCCGATGCGGATCGGCCATCCCGCGGGGGTCATGCCGATCGACTGCACGGTCGAGCCCGACGGTGAGCGGTGGCGAGTTCCAACAGTAACGACCTACCGCACGGCCCGGCGCATCATGGAGGGAAACGTCCTGATCCCGCCGTCAAGGCTCAAGCAACGATCGCAACTCAGGGCTTCTGGATCCCCCGATGTCTGAACCGCGGAACCTGACGCACAAGCTGCTGGGCGACCACCTAGTATCCGGGCACATGATCCCGGGCAAGGAGATCGCGATCCGCGTTGACCAGACGCTCTCGCAGGATGCCACGGGCACGCTGGCCTACCTGCAGTTGGAGGCCACCGGGGTCGATCGCGTAAAGACGGACCTTTCCGTCAGCTATGTCGATCACAACATGCTGCAGGCCGACTATCGCAACGCCGATGACCATGCCTATCTGCAGGACGTAGCGGCCAAGTACGGGGTCTACTTCTCGAGGCCGGGCAACGGCATCTGCCACCAGGTGCACCTCGAGCGGTTCGCGGTTCCCGGAGCCAGCCTGATTGGCACCGACTCGCATACGCCGACCTGCGGAGGCATGGGCTCGCTGGCAATAGGCTGCGGCGGACTGGATGTTGCAACGGCGATGGCCGGCGGCCCCTATTACATGAGCATGCCGCTCGTGTTGGGGGTCGAGTTGACCGGTGCCCTTGCACCGGGGGTGTCGGCCAAGGACGTGATCCTTGAGCTCCTGCGTAGGTTATCTGTCAGGGGCGGTGTCGGACGCATCCTCGAGTACCATGGGCCGGGCGTGGAGACACTGACTGTCCCTCAGAGGGCGACCATTGCCAACATGGGGGCCGAGCTGGGGGCGACGACCTCCCTCTTCCCGAGTGATCCGATGTCACTTGATTACCTGACAAGGCAGGGAAGGGGCGAGGCCTACAGGGAGCTCTCAGCGGACGAAAATGCCGCATACGACGAGTCGATGTCCATAGACCTCGCCTCCCTCGAGCCGCTCATAGCCTGCCCGGATAGCCCGGACGCAGTGGTCCCCGTTGCCGAGCTGCAGGGCACGCCGGTAGACCAGGTTGCGGTCGGAAGCTGCACCAACTCGTCCTTTGCCGATCTTTCGGAGGTCGCCTCGCTGCTCAGGGGGCGCACCGTCCACCCCGGGGTGACCATGGTGATGAGCCCGGGCTCGCGCCAGGTCTTGCAACTGATCGCACAGGATGGAGCACTGGCCGATATCGTCCAGGCGGGAGTGCGTCTCCTGGAGTCCGCCTGTGGGCCGTGCGCCGGCATCGGTCAGGTGCCGCGCCACGGGGCGGTCTCGGTGCGGTCGTTCAACCGCAATTTCCCGGGCCGTTCCGGCGGCCTGGATAACAGCGTGTACCTGGCCTCTCCTGCCGTGTGCGCCGCTACCGCCGTGGCGGGCTACATAGCGGATCCGCGGGACTACGCCCGCGGATCCGGGTCCATGGAGATGCCGGAGCGGTTCACAACGGACGATTCCGGCATCATCCCACCGGCCGATGATCCCGAATCGGTCGCCATCCGGCGCGGCCCCAACATAAAGCCCATACCGGCCAGTGAGCCCATGCCCGAGTCTATCGGCGGGCAGGTCCTGATAAAGCTCGGGGACAACATCTCCACCGATCACATCCTCCCCGCGGGAGCGACGACACTTGCTCTGCGCTCAAACGTGCCTGCCATATCAGAGCACGTATTCGCCTACCTGGATAAGGGATTTGCACAGAGGGCCAAGTCCTGCGGCGGAGGGGTCATAGTTGCCGGCGAGAACTACGGACAGGGCAGCTCCAGGGAGCACGCGGCGCTCTCGCCCGCATACCTTGGCGTGGGGTTCATACTCGCCAAGTCGTTCGCCCGCATTCACCGGGATAATCTGGTCAACTACGGGATAATGCCGCTGACCTTCGCAGACGAGTCCGACTTCGAGTCGCTCGAGCAGGGCCAGCGGCTCGTCCTGGAGGATGCAAGGTCGGCGGTCGAAATGGGCGCGACCTCGGTCAATATTGCAGAAGCAGCCGCGGGCCTGACCATACGCGCGACCGTCGCGCTGAGCGACCGGCAGCGCCAGATCCTGCTGGCCGGAGGCCTGCTCAGGTACGTCGGAGGAAACAGCGCCGAGGGGCGCACCGTCTGAGTGGACCCGCAAGACAGCTCATATCCAGAGATGAGAATGCTGGCCGGGCAGGGGTTTTGTCCGCAGGTTAACATTCAGTCCGGCAGCGGAGAATCGAATGAAGCAACAACGATCCTTGAGGCGAGAGAACTTTGAACCTGGCGATTGACTTGCCCGGTCTCCCCGGTGCCCGTCCTCGCTTGTGCCGCCGGCCTGCCCTGGCATCCGGGAGTGCACTGCGACCCATGGGTCCGGCAGCCATATGACCGACCTGCCGATCATACCGACCACCGTTGTAGGCTCCCACGCAAAGCCGGCCTGGTGGCACGAGTGCAAGGAGCTCACCGAGTCGGGACGGTGGGGCCCGTCGGACCTGGAAGAGATGTTGACCGACGCGGTGGACGTAGCCATCCTGGACCAGGAGCGGGCCGGCCTTGACATAATCACCGACGGAGAGTCGCGACGTCTCGACGGCTATGTCGACGGATACTACGCGATCATCGACGGCATTCGCGCCCTGCCCGCCGGACGCAGGGGAGGGCCCTGGGGCTATGATCAGCAGACTCGATATGAGGCGGTCTCGAGTATCGTCGCGCCGGAGGGTCTCGGCATCGTCTCGGAATTCGAGTACCTGCGCGACCACACGGCGCGGCCGACCAAGGTGACCTGCGCCGGGCCGCTCACCTTCGGCTCCCGCATTCGCCCGGGAACTGTGTACGAGAGCCCCGTCGCGGTGGCCGAGCGCTTTGCCCACGTGATCAACGCCGAGCTCAAGGCGCTGGTTAGCGCCGGCGCAACGTTCCTGCAGATCGACGAGCCGGCCCGCGGAAACGTTACCGGTCAGGAGATGGCCCGATTGTTCAACATGGCGACCGATGGAGTTGACGCCAAGGTCGCCTACCATATCTGCTTTGGCAACCGTTTTGGACGGGGCCGATTCAAGCCTCACTACTCCGATTACTTCCCCGGCGTTCTGGATGCGAGGGCGGACCAGTTCGTGGTCGAATTCGCGGCCCGTGGCATGTATGAGGTGGAGAAATTCGGCGACTGGACCGACGGGCGTGAGCTGGGCGCCGGCGTGGTTGATGTAAAGTCCTTCCACCCCGAGAGTCCCGGGGACGTGGCAGACCGAATCCGCACCATACTCGAGCACGTTCCGCCGGAACGACTCTACGTAAACCCCGACTGCGGATTCGGCTGGTCGCCCCGATACATGGCCGTCGGCAAGCTCCGTGCACTGGCGGCCGGCGCCAGGATCGTGCGGGGAGAGGTGTCCGGTGACTAGAACGCCGACCGGCTGCGACACCTTCGTGGCGCTCGGCCCGGCGACGCGGGACGGACACGCCATCTTCGCCAAGAACTCCGACAGGCCGGCCGATGAGTCCCAGCCGCTTGAGCTGCACGGGCGCGCAGAGCATCCCTCGGGGTCAAGGCTGAGGACCCCCTTCGTCGACATGCCTCAGGCTGCGGTGACCTATCGGCACGTCGGATCGCGCCCGTACTGGTGCTGGGGCTATGAGCACGGCTTTAACGAGCACCAGGTCGTGGTCGGCAACGAGGCCCTCCGGTCCAGGCTGCGGCCGACGGGACCGACCCTGGTGGGGATGGACCTGGTGCGGCTGGGACTTGAGCGTGGAGCCACGGCCGCAGAGGCGGTGGAGGTCATCACCTCTGCGGTTTCCGAGCACGGGCAGGGGGAATTCGAGCATCCGGGCGGTCACCACACCTACGACAACGGCTTTATCGTCGCCGACCCGCGCGAGGCCTATGTGATCGAGACGGCGGGACACGAGTGGGCGGTGCGCAGCGTCGCGACGCACGCGGCGATCAGCAATGTCTACTCGATCACCGGTGACTGGGACCGGATCTCGCCGGGCGCCGAGGAGACAGCCGCCGGGATCGGGTGGAATGGCGGACGGCTGTCGTTCGCGGAAGCCTTCACGGAGAGCGATCACCTGTCCGGCAGCGGATTCCTCAGGCGCACGCGGTCGTGCGGGGTGCTCGCCCGGCATGAGGGACGCATCGACGCAGGGGTGATGATGGCCCTGCTCTCGGATCACGCAGATGGAGACTCCGAGCCGGGAGGCTTCGTCACCGACATCGACCCCGGGCGCGGCATCTGCATGCACTCGGTCAGGGGCGATGGAGCCGGAGGCAACACTGCCGCCAGTCTGGTGGCCGACCTGTGCGACGACGGCAGCCGTCTCCCGATATTCTGGACCAGCATGTACTCGCCATGTCTCGGCGTCTTCCTCCCGGCATTCCTGCAGGGCGGACTACCCGCCGCCCTGTCGCTGGGGGGCGCCGAGCCCAGCTCGGACAGCGTCTGGTGGACCTTTCGACGGCTGGCCGGCGCCGTGTCCGAGGCCCCTGGGCCCCGGGCGGCGGAGGTCAGGACGCGCTGGGCGGGGCTCCAGTCGCAGCTCCTGGAGACGGCTTACCCGGTCGCCGCGGAGGCAGCCCGCCTGCTCTCCCGTCAGCGCGGCCGGGAGGCGGAACTCATGCTGGGCGACTACATGGCGACCAACCTGTCAGCCGCTGTCCGGATGGCGGAAACGCTCCTGGAATCGTATTCGGCGGACCGCGGCCAGACCGCCCTGGGTCCGGCCGCCACGGTTCCCATTTCATAGGCGCGGTAAGCCCGAGTAGAGCCGCCGATACGCGGCGGCGTGGTGTTATCATTAGCGCCATCTTCGGACGGGGGACCTTGGCACAATGACGAGGCTTGGCGCGCGCCTGCGATGGGTGGCACTGACCTTTCTACTACTCATCGGACTGGCCGCAGGTGCGTGCGGGGGTGGTGATGACGGCGGCGGAGCCAGCGATGGGCTGGCCGCGCTGGAAACCGGTGCCTGCGCCAACCAGGGCGGCGGTACCCTGGTGGTAGCCCAGATAACGGATGAGGCCGAGCACGGGGCGACGGCCGCCTATGTGATCGAGTACCTTGCCGAGTTCGGCTACAGCTATCCGACGCAGGTCAGGTCCGTGTCTCTCGACGCCGCAGCATCGGGCATCGCCGACTGCTCCGTCCACGTCCTTGCGGCGCCTGCGGGCTGGTCTGCCTCCGGCGCGACCGACTACGGCACCCTGTACGAAGGCGACTCCGGCACGATCAACAAGTACGCGGTAGCCCAGCTGGGTGAGCTGGCGCCGGAGTTCGCGGCGGCCTTCACCGATATGGAGATCCCCTTCAGGCGAATAGTGGAGACCACGGAGTGGTACAACTCGGACGAGCGGCCATGGGTCAGGTTCACGGAAGGTGAGGACGAGCGCTACGCACCGGCACAGCCCTGGAAGGCCGCGGTCTACTTTTACTGGGAGTTCGACCTGACCGACGGTAGCTGGAAGGCCTGGCTCGGAGGCGAATTCGAGCCGTTCGACCAGATCCGCAAGGTCACCCAGGCGGTGACCAGGGAGATACGCGGCACCCCGTACAAGGGTGAAGACCAGTACGAGGATAACCAGGGCAACCTCGACCTGGACGAGGACGGAAGCATACTCCTCGACAGCCGGACGAAGGTCACCACGGGCGGCGATCTGGCACTACGGTAGCCGCCCCCGCTGCCCGGGAGTGAAAGAGTCGGTTGGCTCCGACACCTGATCGCACCACCGCATGACCGAGATATCCGGCAGGGTGCAGACCGTGCTCGGGCCGATAGAGCCGTCGGAGCTGGGCGTCACGGTCGCCCACGAGCACCTGCTGCTTGACATAACCTGCTATACGGTGGAGGCAGAGCACGCGACCGGACGCGCCCTGCGCGATGCCCCGGTCACAATCGACCTGCTCGGCGACCTGCCTTCACGTTTTCTACACAGCCTCGAGAACATGAGGCTGCTCGACGAGCGGTCGGCCACGCAGGAGGTGCTGCGCTTTCGCCATGCGGGCGGTGACTCCGTGGTGGAGACCACCAGCGCCACGATCGGGCGCGACCCGCTGGCCTACGCCCGCATATCCAGGGCCACCGGCCTTAACGTTGTCATGGGCTCCGGCTACTACGTCTCCGTCTCCCATCCGCCTGATATGGGGGAGCGGACCGTGGACTCGATCGCAGAGGAAATCGTCCGTGATCTGACGGTCGGCGTCGGCGAAACGGGGATAAGGAGCGGCATAATCGGCGAGGTGGGGTGCTCGGTGCCCCTGCATCCCGATGAGCGCAGGTCTCTGGTCGCCTCCGGCATGGCGCAGAGAGAGACCGGGGCGCCCCTTACGCTTCACACCGGCGGACCCAGGGAGGCCAAGGATGAGATCCTGGACGCCCTGCTCGAGGGCGGCGCAAACCCCCGCAAGGTGATCTTCGGCCACTCAGACGGGTACCTTGACCCCGACGACCTGCGGGCACTCGCCGAGGCCGGATGCTACATACAGCTCGACGTATTCGGCTGGGAGGACACATCGATAGAGCGCATCCTGCCCGGCTTCCGGTTCACCAATGACGCAGAGCGCCTCGGGAGCATTGCCAACATAGCCGACATGGGATTCATCGACCATGTCCTGGTCGCCCAGGACGTCTGCCAGCCCTGGCAGTACGTAGGCAGGGGGGGCAAAGGGTATGCGCACCACCTGGAGAGCATCGTGCCCCGCATGAGGCGGCTCGGCTTCGGTGATGAGGACCTGCGCCGCATTTTCGTGGACAATCCGGCCCGGGCGCTCACCTTCGAATAGACCTACTTTATGAGGCGTCTGGCCATCAGCCGGGTCGCCAGCACGTAGAACACCGCCGAGAATCCCACCAGCTCCAGGGTCCATAGCGCCATCCAGCCGGACAGTTCGCCCGTGAACAGGCCCCGGATCAGCTCTACCCCGGGCGTAAGGGGCATCAGCCAGGAGAACACCTGCACCCCTACCGGCAGGTCGTCGAGCGGGAAGAATATGCCGCTGAACATGAACATCGGGGTAAGGATGACGGTGAAATAGTTCTCGATCGCGCCGAGCGACCTGACCGATGCGGTGATGGTCATGCCTATGCATGCGAACGCGACCCCGACCAGCCAGGCCGCCGGCAGGGCGAGGACGGCAAGCGGCGAGTTCACCAGACCGAAGATCGCGGCCACACAGAGCACGGCGGTCCCGGTCATCACCGACCGTGTGCTACCCCACATCACCTCACCGAGGACGATGTCGGACGGCCCGAGCGGCGTGTACAGGATTGCATCATAGATGTGGTGCGTTTCCAGCCGCAGGTAGGCGCCGAAGGTCTGGTCGAAAGAGGCGTGGTACATCGCATAGCCCGCGAGGATGCCCGGTGCGACGAAGTCCCCGTACGGGAGGCCGTGGATGTTGTCGATATAGAGTCCGAGGCCGAAGCCCATGGCCAGGACTATGAAGAAGGGCTCTACGACCAGGCCGCCGGTGTCGAGCATCCACGCGCGCAGGAAAACGTCGCGGTTGCGCTGCCAGACCCGAAACCCGCCCCACACCACGGTCCGCCTCAGGGCAAGGGCGGCGGTTGTCATTCGTCCCTCAGCCCCCTGCCTGTGAGTCGAAGGAACACGTCCTCCAGGTTGGCGGGCCGGGAGGTGACCTCGAGGCCGTCTAGGGCCCCGGTCTCCAGTGCCCCGTTGGCCGAGCCGTACACCACAAGCGACTCGCCGCGGTCCTCTACCCTGGCACCGCAGCCGCTCAGCCGGTCAATGACGGACGGCTTGTCGCCAAAGCTGACACGCACCTCGAGGACCTCGCCGCCCACCTGTTGCCTGATCAGGTCACCCGGGGTCCCCTCGACCAGTATGCGGCCGTGATCGATCACTACGAGCCGGTCGCACAGATATGCCGCCTCTTCCATGTAGTGGGTGGTCAGCAGCATCGTTATGCCCTCGGACTTCAGGCTGGTCAGCTTGTCCCACACCAGCAGCCGCGTTTGAGGGTCCAGACCGGTGGTTGGCTCGTCGAGCACCAGTACCTCGGGCCCGTGCAGGAGTGCGCGGGCGATCAGCAGGCGCCGCCTCATGCCACCGGAAAGTTCGTCAGGCTTGCGGTCGGCCTTCTCGCGCAGCTGAAACAGGTCCAGCGCCTCCATGGAGCGCCTGCTGGCGACATCTCCGGGAAGGTCAAAGTAGCGCGAGAAGGCGAGCAGATTCTGGATCACGCTGAGGTCCGGATCGAGGCTGTCGGCCTGAGAGACGACACCGAGCCTCGCCTTTATGGCGCGGGAAGAGGTGCGCACGTCGAGGCCGGAGACGGTCAGTGCCCCGGAGGTCACCGGCGACACGCACGTCACCATCCTCAGGGTCGTGGTCTTGCCAGCACCGTTCGGGCCGAGGAAGCCAAAGCACTCCCCCTTCTCCACGCTGAAGTCGATGCCGTCTACCGCCACGAGATCCCCGTAGTTCTTTACGAGTGCGGATCCCCTGACTATTGGCTGTGGATCGCTGGACACTGTCACTGGGGTAAGAAAAAGGGCCTGTGCCGGGTCGACACAGGCCCATTCCATTTTGGCTCCGCGTCTTCTATGGCTTTACCACCGCCCTGGTCACCGGGGTCTTTCGGTCCTTGCCGAACCACTCGGCGGTCTCAAACGCCTCGTTGATATCCTCCAGTCCAAACGAATGGGACATCAGGTTGACGAGCGGGTATCGATCCTTGGTCCGCTCCAGCATCTCCAGGGCCGCCGGGAGCAGCCGGGGGCTGTAGAAGGAGACCGGGACTATGTACTTGATGCCGTGCAGCACCCTGTTGATGTCTATCTCGACCATGGACTTTGCCGATATGTTTCCGATCTCTATGTAGCGACCTCCCGGCCTCAGCATCTCCAGGCCCTCGGGCACGACGCCGGGAAAGCCGACAACCTCGACCACGGTGTCGGCGCCCAAGCGGCCTCCGCCGACCAGCTCCTTGACACGTTCTATCCGGTCCTGGGGGTCGGTGATCTCGTTGATGTCTATGGTGTAGTCGGCCCCGCACTGCCTGGCGAGCTCAAGGCGCGGCTGCTGGCCGTCTATCGCTATGATCGGCCCGGCGCCCCGCTCGCGGGCGTACGCAATCCCGTAGAGACCCAGACCGCCCGCTCCCTGGAACACGATAGCGTGGCCCGCCTGCAGGTTCGAGCGCTCAATACCCTCCATGACCGTGCCCGCCGCGCAGTTAACGGATGTCAGCGCCTCGTCGGAAAGATCGGAGTCAACCCTGAACACGAAGGTCCCGGGCCTCAGGTAGTAATAGTCGGCGAAGCCGCCGTGGCAGAAGGGGTATTCCTCGACTGACTTGAGCATCTGGAAGTTGAAGGCGCAGTCGGTGTATTCGCCCCTTATGCAGGTGTAGCAGCGGTGGCACGGCGTGAAGTACGTGAAGATCACCCGATCTCCCTCCTTCAGCGGCTGCTGCAGGTAGTCGGTTGACACGTTCGATCCCATCGAGTGGACCCGGCCCACCAGCTCGTGGCCGTTGATGAAGCCGTGCAGCTTGATGTCCCCGCGCCAGATGTGAAGGTCGGAGCCGCAGACCCCGCAGCCGGTCACCCTCACAAGGATGCCCTCCGGCTCCACCTCCGGTGTGGGTAGCTCCCGGATCTCGAATGTGTAGTCGTCGACGAGTACCGCCGCTCTTCCGCGCTCGGGCAAGGCTCTCCTCCGTTGCTGTGCTGCACGGCGACGCCGCACTGTTGCCGGCCAGAGTATCAGCGGCCGATGGGCCGGTCAACGGTCGGCTGGACGCCCGGCGCGCGGCCAGGGGTGCTCGGTCGACGTGCCCTGCTGCCGCGCCTATAATTCCGGCAGCTTTCGCAACGCTTGGTATCAGGGGGCACCATGCAGCTAACCGGCTACCCCGACAGGTTCAGCGTCCGCCCTGGCGAGACCGTCGGCTTTCACATTTCTTCAAGGGCGCCCAGATACCGGGCACAGGTCGTCCGGCTCGTCCACGGCGACCCTAACCCGCGTGGACCGGGCCTAAAGACCGAACCGGTCGAATCCACCGTCGAAGGCGAATACGAGGGTAAAGAGCAGTTCCTTCACGGTGGGTCTCACGTGACCGTCCCGGATAGCCCGCTCCTGGATCTGTCCGGCGGCTTTACCATCACCGCCTGGATATGGCCCACCTGGCCGGACAGGAAGAGCCCTCAGGCCCTGGTGACCAAGCTCTCGCGGGACGGTGACAGCGGCTACGGCCTGTTCGTGTCGAGAAACGGCGATCTGGCCCTGTGGGTTGGGGATGGATCGGCGAGTGAGTGTGTCGTCACCGGCCGCAGGCTGCGCAGACCCGAGTGGTACTTCGTCGCCGTCAGCTTCGAGGGCGGTGCGGCGATCGTCCGCATGAGCCAGAGGCCGCTTGGGTGGACCTCGGGGGGCGAGGTCGCCGCAGTGGAAAAGCGCGTACCGGTAAGCGCCGTCGCGCCATCGGGCGGGCCACTGATGATCGCGGCTTCGCCCGGCGAGGACGGCCGTCACCACAAGGTTTTCAACGGGAAGATCGATTCTCCACGCATCTTCGACCGCCCGCTCGCTGCCGATGAGATCGACGCCCTGTGCGGAGGGGCCGATCCGGTCGAAGTCGCCGGCTCTTCCCTCGTCGCCGCATGGGACTTTTCGATCGGCATGTCCACGCAGGTCGCGACCGATACGTCGCCCAACGGGCTTCACGGGACGGTCGTCAACCTGCCGCACCGGGCGGTCATCGGCCGAAACTGGAGCGGCGAGGAGTACAACCCTGCGCTCAGGCCGGGCGAATACGGCGCGATCCACTTCCACGAAGAGGACATAGACGATGCCGGCTGGGACGTCAGCGTCGAGTACGCAGTGCCCGAGGATGCGCGCAGCGGGATCTACGCCCTGCGGACATCGGCCGGCGATGCGACCGATCACATACCGTTCTTCATACGTCCGCACGTCGGTGTGCCCCAGTCCAAGATCGCCTTCCTTCTGGAGACCAATACCTATCTGGCCTACGGCAACGAGCACGTGCTCAACCCGGAGGGAGAGGATTCGATCCCGGCCGAGCTGCTGCCGAACTGGAGAAAGGACATCCACCTAGAGGAGATCGACTACATCCTGCAAAACGGCCTGCATTCGATGTACGACCATAAGAGGGACGGCAGCGGGGTGCCTTACCAGACCCGCAGGGTACCCATACTGAACATGCGCCCCGACTTCATATACCCGGCCCGCGGGGGTCCCCACGCAATGGGAGCGGACCTGATCATCGCCGATTGGATGGAGCACCAGGGCTTTGCATTCGACGTGTTCTGTTCGGAGGACCTTCACTTCGACGGGGCGGCGCTGCTCGCACCCTACAGGGTGCTGGTGATAGGCAGCCACCCGGAGTACTGGTCGCGCCAGATGCTGGAGGCGGTTGAGGCCTACCTTGCCGGCGGCGGTCGGGCGATGTACCTAGGAGGCAACGGCTTTTACTGGGTGACCTCGTTCGATCCAGAAAGGCCGCATGTGATCGAGATCCGTCGCTGGGGCGGTACCGACGTCTGGGAGGCGGAGCCCGGTGAGTACTACCACTCGACCACAGGCGAACTCGGGGGGATATGGCGAAAGCGTGCCCGACCGCCGCAGAAGATGTTCGGGGTGGGCTTCACCGCCCAGGGATTCGACTTTAACTCGCCATACGAGCGCTTGCCAGACTCGTTCGATCCGCGGGCTGCGTTCATATTCGAGGGGATCGGCGAGGACGAATTGATCGGCGATTACCCTTCGCTCATGCTGGCGCACGGGGCGGCCGGAGACGAGATCGACCGTCTGGACTTCGAACTTGGAACACCTCGGCACACCCTGCTCCTGGCGACCTCGGCGGGACGCCACTCGAAGGTCTACCATCATGTGGTGGAGGAGATCGCGATCACCGACTCGCTGCAGCATGGGGAGGTCAACCCGTTCGTGCGGTCGGATATGACCTACTTCGAGGGACCCAAGGGCGGCGGGGTCTTCTCGGTCGGCTCCATAGACTGGTGCGGCGTTCTGTCGCACAACGACTACGACAACAACGTGTCGCGCATCACGGGAAACGTCATGAGGAGGTTCGCCTCGGACGAGCCCTTGCCGCCGATACCGACTGAACCAGGAGACAGAGCATGACGGAAAAGAGAATCGCCGTACTGGGGGCGGGAGCGATCGGCGGGAGCATCGCCGCCTTCCTGGCCAGGGCCGGGGTGGAGGTCACGGTGATCGACATCTGGCCCGACAACGTGGAGGTGATACGGGCCGACGGGATCAGGATCACAACCATGGAGGATGAGTTTGTCGCACGCCCGGCGGCCGCGCTGCACCTGGCCGACGTGTCGATCGCGGGCGGACTATTCGACGTCGTCTTCCTCGCGCTCAAGTCCTACGACACCGAGTGGGCGTGCCATTTCATCAGGCCGCACCTTGCGCCCGGCGGCTACATCGTCTCGGCACAGAACTCGATCAACGATGAGACCATCGCTTCGGTCATCGGTTGGACCCGAGTGGTGGGCGCGGTGGTTACCTTCGGGGCCGGCATGTACGACCCCGGCCACATAACCTACACCAGTCCCTCCGAGCGCAAGCCCTTCACGGTCGGTGAGCCCAGCGGCCTGGTTACGCCGCGGGTGCGGGAGGTGGTGGACATACTGGACAATGTTTCAGGTGGGAACGTTTCAACCACGACCAACCTGTGGGGCGAGCGCTGGTCGAAGCTGTGCGTCAACTCCATGGCCAATGCGGTGGCCGGGGCTACCGGGCTAAAGTCGGCGGAGCTGCGGGAGGTGGAGGCGAGCCGCCGCGTCTCGATCCGCATAGCGGCCGAGGTGGTCACCGTCGGCACGGCTCACGGGGTGTCGATCGAGCCGATCACCGGCGTCAGGGCGGAACTCTACCCGCGCGCTCTCGTCGACGGCGCGGTCATGGAGGAGGTTGAGGGGGTCCTGGTATCCGGTGCCCGCGAGGTGGGCGTCGGTCGCCCCTCGCTGGCGCAGGACCTGATGAAGGGCCGCCGCATCGAGGTCGACCACCTTAACGGATACGTGTCCCGCAAGGGCGCCGAGGTCGGCATCGCCACGCCCGTTAACGATGCCATCCGGTCACTCGCTAACCGAGTCGAGTCAGGAGAGCTGTCGCCCTCGGTCGAGAACCTGACGGAAGTCCCCTGACCCCGGCCGGCGGGTGACCGGCCCGGGGGAGGGAAATCGGTATCATTTTCTGCCCCGGACGCGGTCCGGGGACAACAAATCGACTATGGCCCGGCGATCGGCCGCGCTTGGAGGGAAATTCTATTGAACGGCTTTGAGTACATAGCCCGAATACTCAGGCAGGAGGGCACCGACTGGCTACCCTGCTACCTTTCGAACCCGATCATCGAGGAGGTGGCAAAGGAGGGCATCCGTCCCGTGGCCTTCAGGCACGAACGCGGGGCGGTGATGGCGGCCGACGGCTATTCGCGGGTCAGCGACAGGCAAAGGTTCGGAGTGGTGGCCGTGCAGGCCCAGGCGGGCGCGGAGAACTCCGTCGGCGGGCTGGCCCAGGCCAACGCCGACAATGTTCCGATCCTGGTGCTGCCCGGCGGCAATCCCCTCGACCGCATCCTGGTCCGGCCAAACTTCGTGGCCGCCCGCAGCTGGGAGACGCTGGTAAAGAGCGCACAGCTGGTCACAAGGACGGACCAGATAGCCGATGCCATGCGCCGGGCGTTCCACGCCCTTCGCAACGGACGGGGAGCCCCGGTCGTGGTGGAGATGCCGCTTGACGTCTGCGATGGGGCTGTCCCGGAGTCGTCGGCTACCTACACCTCCCCGCCGGTCTCGACATGCAGGCCGTCGAGTTCCGATGTGCGCGATGCGGTAAGGGCGGTTGCCTCTGCTAGGAGCCCCCTTATCTGGGCCGGAGCCGGCGTGCTCTCCGCAGGTGCCACCGACGAGCTCAGGGAGTTCGCCGAGCTGTTGGATGTGCCGGTCTATACGACCATGCCCGGAAAGTCGGCCTTCGACGAGCGTCATCCGCTGTCGGTCGGCGCCGGGAGTATGAACACCACCCTGGCCGCGCGGCGGTGGCTTGACGAGTGCGACGTGCTGCTGGCGCTCGGCACCTCGCTGACCGAAACGCCCTACGGCCAGGCCATACCTGCGGGCAAGACCGTGATTCACAACGTGCTCAACCCCGAGGAGATAAACAAGGACGTCGCCTCTTCGATCGGACTGATCGGCGACGCCAGGCTGACGTTGCTAGACCTGATCGACGCGGCAAAGGGCGAGGTTGCCGAAGAGCCCAGGGAAACCGGCGTCCGTGATCGGATCGCTGCGGTGAGGGGCGAGTGGCTTGCCCGGTGGCGCCGCTACCTTGAGGACGATGACGAGCCAATCAACCCGTACCGGGTGATCCACGAACTCAACAGGAACCTGGACCTTGAGGGCAGCATAGTCACGCATGACGCCGGCGCGCCGCGCGACCAGATGGTCCCGTTCTTTACGGCGACCAGTCCCCACAGTTACGTCGGCTGGGGAAAGACGACGCACCTGGGCTTTAGCATCCCGCTGATGATAGGAGCCAAGCAGGCGATGCCGGACAGGTTCTGTCTGAACCTGATGGGCGATGCCGCCTTCGGCATGTCCGGCCTCGACATCGAGACGTCTGCAAGGGCCGGCATACCGATCACCACGGTTGTACTGAACAACGGTGGCATGGCCACCTACCCAGGCGGCTTTCCGACCGCGCGTGAGACCTTCGGGGTGTCAATCATGCAGGGCGACTACGCGGGTCTGGCGACCGCGATGGGCGCGGACGGGATTCGCGTGACAGGGCCCGGCGAGCTGGGCCCGGCGCTGGTCAGGGCGCGCCGGCTAAACGCCGAGGGCAGAACGGTGCTCATCGACGCCAAGACCAAGTTCGAGAACAGCCGCGCCCCCGAAGAGTTCGCCTAGCACCGGGGGCACGGACCCCGCCGGGGGGTCAGGCCCAGGCGAGGATGCGGGCCGGGTTGTTGGTGACTATGTCGTCGATCTCAACCTCGGTAAAGCCCTTGAGCCTCATTCGCGGGACGACGTTCTCCAGCAGATGGGCATAGCCCTTGCCGCCGCGACCGATCAGCTGTCCCTTGGTGCACACGTCGTGCGCGACGACGATGCGTTCGCCGTAACCGGCGTCGATCATCGCCCGGATGTTGTCCAGCCGCCTGTCGTCATTTACGCGGTCCAGCGGCGCGATGGGATTGCCGGAGGTGTCCTCGTTCCCGAGCAGGTCCCACTCCATGTAGCAGCCTGAGGCGGCCAGCCTCAGTAGCTGCTCAGGCTCCGTGAGGATGTAGTCGAGGTGGCCCACTATCACCCGCCCGAGGTCCGCTCCGGCCCGTTGAAGGATCTCGACGATCCATCCGGGCCCGTCTGAGAGGAAGGGCGGGTGTATGAGGATGGCTGCGCCGGTCTCCTGCTGGGCGGCCACCGACGCCCTGAGTACCTTTTCGACGTTGTCGGACATCGGGTTCCAGCAGCCTATCTCCCCGATGATGCCGCTCCTTATCCCCGTTTCGCCGACACCCACGGTCAGGTCCCGAACTATCTCGGCGGCGATTTGGTCCTCCGTGCGGTCGTCCATGTCGGGCGGGTGAGAAAGGGGCACGTAGTAGCTGGCCCCCATGACTATGTTCAGGCCCGTGGCCCTTGAGATGCGTGCAAGTGCCAACGGGTCCCTGGCTATGCCGATGGATGTGGCGTCAACCAGCGAGCCTCCGCCCCATAGCCTGTAGCGGGTGATCTCCCGCAGGGCGACCTGCTCGTCGAGCAGGGTCATCTGGTCGTAGTTGTACATGAACACGATGCGGCTGCGGCCTATCATGTCGAACGTGAGTTCCCTCTCCACGTCCCCGCGGGCGGTCGCCTCGTCGGGCATCTGGAAATAGGGCCGCAAGTCGATCAGCAGGTGCTCATGCGTAACCGTTGGACCCAGCTCGGATGGATCTATCGGTCCCAGTACCGTTTGAACCTTGCCCTTCATGCAGGTCATGTCGTCCACCTCACCGTCGGGAGTATACAGCGGACGATTCGATGGACGCGCCCTGGTGTCGGCTTGACAAGGCAGGCGCCGCCGCCCCTCGAGCTCATGGCTGCATGCCGGTGGCGGCGTTGACGGGTCCGCTGAAACAGACCACCATCCATACGGCGGCCCGGGTACGCACCGGGGCGGCCGCATGGAGGACGAGATGAGCCAGCCCACAGTCACCGCAATCAGCAAGATGGAGGCCCGGGCGGAGCGCGCCATGGTTGCCACAAAGGATCCCCACGCGACCAGGGCAGGGCTGGAACTGCTGCGGGCGGGTGGAAACGCCGTCGATGCCGCGGTCGCCGCCTGCTTTGCGAGCGGGGTGGTAGAGCCCAACTCGGCCACCATAGGAGGAGGCGGCTACATCGTCTACCAGATGGGCGATGAGGGCGGTGTAGTGGGCGGGCACATGCCTGCTCCGGTATCGGCCGAGCCCACCATGTTCAGCCTCACCGGCGGGTCCGCGACCGGACCGTTCGGGTGGGCCGAGGTGGAGGGAGATGCCAACCTGCAGGGCGCCATGTCAATCGGAGTCCCGGGCGTCGTGGCCGCGATGTGCGAGGCACACCGGCTCTTCGGAAGAGTTCCGCTCCCTGAGGTCGTGGCCCCGGCCGTGCGACTTGCACGCGACGGATTTACTCCGGGCTGGCACAACCTTTACGCGTTCGGTCTGCTCTCGGACATGCTGTTTAGACACGCTGAGCTCTCCCGCATCTTCATGCCCGGCGGCAAGATGCCCGCTGGAGACAACTTCCGCCCCGGGAACCTTTGCCAGCCGGACCTTGCGGACACGATGGAGACCATTGGCCGGGAGGGTGCCGCCGCCTTTTACAGGGGAGATCTGGCAAAGGCGATCATAGAGGGCATTCGTGCAGAGGGTGGGATCCTGACTGAAGAGGACCTGGCCGCGTATCGGCCGTTCGTGTGGAAGAGAGGCATGGAGTTCGACTATCGCGGCCTGACGGTGCGCGTGCCCCCGCACGCAACGGCGGGCGTCACCACGGCGATGACCCTGAAGCTCCTGGCAGGCTTCGACCTGCCTGCCATGGGGCACAACTCCGTCGAGTCCCTTCACGCCTTCATAAGCTCAGCGCGCATGGCCTACGCGGATCGCTATGTGTATCTGGCCGATCCCGCGACGGTGGACGTTCCCTGGAAGGGGCTGCTGTCGGACGCGTATTCGGACCGGCGCCGCGCCGAGATCGGGGCGGTGGCTCCGCGGATCTGGTCGGCGGGCGATCCCTGGGTGGAGGAGGGGAGGAGACCGGAGCGGGTGTTTGCGCCTTCGGCACCGGCGCTGGACGACGGCACGACCCACCTGTGCGTGATCGACGAAGAGGGCAACGCCGTCTCCTTTACAAACACGGTGGGAGGCGGCTTCGGATCAGGGGTAGTGCCTCGCGGCACCGGCGTGCTCATGAACAACGGGATGATGTGGTTCGATCCGATTCCCGGCCGGGTCAACTCGATCCTCCCGGGTCGCTGGCCTCTCAACAACGCAGCGCCCGCCCTGGTGCTCGGGAGGGACGGGACATGCATCGCGGTGGGTGTCACCGGCGGGCGGCGAATAACCAATGCGGTCAGCCAGCTGGTCTCCAACATGGTCGACTTCGGAATGGGTCCCCAACAGGCGATCGATGCACCCAGGGTCGATTGCTCAACGCCGCGCACCAGTGTGCCGGTAGAACTGGATGTGGACGTGCGCAGCCGCCTTGAGGAACGCGGCCACCAGCTGACCGTGATGGGCCCCGAGTTCGCCATAACCGGATTCGCCAACTTCGGCAGCCCTGTGGCCATAGTCAGGCCGTCCACCGGCGATATCACGGCTGGGGTGGACACCTTCCACGCGGCCCATGCGGAGGGTTACTAGGGGACCCCGAGGACGCGGCTGAGACGCGGGCCGAGAAGAGATGGCGGTCAGGGAGGTGCCACAGGCGCGATGGCCGGGGCGGCAACTCCCCTTGAGAATTCGGCAACACCCTGTTCGCGGCTCTGCGGCCCGGGTGACAAGTGCAAGGACGGACTGAGGATATGACCTGCTCGCAGCTTCCCCGTTACGCGGATACGGTGGTCATTGGCGGCGGTACAGGGGGCGCCGCCGTGGCGGGCCTCGTGGCCGAACGCGGTGGCGGGTCGGTCCTGCTTCTGGAGGCCGGACCGGATTATGGCCACCTGTCGGAGGGGCGCTGGCCGACCGAGTTGCTAAGGGGCAATGTCATAGGTGATACCCATGACTGGTCATACACGAGCGCGGCGTCAAGAGGCCAGCCTGGCCACGGCCTTCAGCGGGCCAGGGTGATCGGCGGATGCTCATCGCATAACGGCTGCATCGCTCTGTGGGGCAGCCGTGTCGATTACGACGGCTGGGCGGCAGCGGGTAGCGATGGATGGTCGACAGAGGAGGTTCTTCCCCACTTCCGAAGTGCGGCGGAGCGTTTGCGGGTCCGCAACTTTGAGCCGGAGGAGATAACTCCGTACCACAGGGCATGCCTTGAGGCGATGATCGCCGCCGGGATCCGGCCGACGTCGGACCTGAATGACATGGACGAAGATGTCGGCGCGGCGCCTTCCCCGGTCAACATATGGAAGGGCATGCGGTGGGGCACGCACTTTGCATATCTCGATCCGGTGCGTGATCGAGGGCATGTGACCGTGGTCGGGGAGGCCCTGGTGGACAAGATCAATCTACACCGCTCCAGGGCGGTCTCGGTCGACTTTGTCCGGGCGGGTGAGACGGCCACAGTCGAGGCGGGGCGGATAGTGCTGTGCGCCGGCGCATACGGGTCGCCCGCCGTCCTGCTCCGTTCCGGCATCGGCCCGCCTGAGGATCTCTCAGCCCTGGGGATCTCAACCCGGATCGATCTCCCCGGGGTAGGGCGGAATCTTCATGATCATCCCAGCTTCAGCATGAGGCACTATGGCACGCCGTCACTTGATTCGCAGATGGAAGATTTCGTCGTCGCCGGAAGGACCGTCTTCGCTGAGCAGAGCCTGGCCAAGGTTCGCAGTAGTCGTTGTGGCGAGGCATTCGACCTTCACATAGCTCCCGTCTCAACGGTTGTTCCTGACGGGGCGGGAAGGTGGGAGTGCACGATGTTCGTTGCGCACATGGCTCCGCGGTCCCGGGGCCGCCTGGCCCTGCGCGACATCGATCCGTCGAGCAGCCCCGTGATCGACACCGGCTACTTTACCGATGCGGACGGCGACGACCTCACCGAGCTCATGGACGGGGTGGCGATCGGGAGGGAGATAGCTAGGCAACCGCCCCTTGCCGGCCTGATAGGGGAGGAGCTGGACGATACGGCCAGCATCGTGTCGGCGGAGCAAGTCGGTCGCTTCGGTCTCCACTACTACCACCCCGTCGGCACCTGCAAGATGGGTCCCGGCTCCGATGCCGGCGCCGTCGTCGATTCGTCAGGCAGGGTCTTTGGAGCAGAGGGACTCTATGTCGCGGACGCATCGATCATGCCGGCGGTACCCCGGGCCAACACCAACCTGCCGACCCTCATGGTGGCCGAGAAGATCGCAGCAGGGCTCGACTAGCCGAGGGCCCCGGCCGTAGGGCGGGGGCCCGCATTGCCGTCAGGCCATCGTGGTGGGAGCGGCCGGGCTGCGCCAGCGCTGGCTCCCGCAGGGAGAGTGTACCTACTAGGGTCGGGCGCTTCGGTGCTGAGGGCGGAGTGTGGCGGCGGACGGCGCCGACTGCCGGGCGCGCACCGGGAACGCCCGTGGCATAGACCGGTCCAAAGGGAGCCCCGATCTCATCCGGGGTCACACCTTTCTGAACCTCAGGCCGTACATGATGCTCCCGTAGTAGTTGAACGACCGTTTGGCCGCCCGATCGTCGAAGGGATAGTCTGCGCCCAGCTGTCTTGCGGCGGCGAGCCCGGTAACGAAGCAGGTCTCCTGGCTGTTGATCAGCGTGTGGGCGCCGCAGTGCCACGTTCTTCTCTTGCCCTGGATGAAGCGAAACAGGTTGACGAGCAAAGTGACGTGGCGCACGTCATGGACGATGTGCTGAAACCACCACCTTTTGACGATCTTCTTTTCGTCGATGGGACTGTTCGGGTTGTAGGTCACAAGGCACGGCTTGTCGGACCGATTAGCCCATGGCTGCTGGTTG
>CAYZES010000004.1:0-139839 GCA_964477845.1 uncultured Dehalococcoidia bacterium
TGTTCCACAGCGCCGAGAACAACATCCTGGACGCGGGGGGCAACGTCCTGCCGGAGGTCCTTGAGGCCAGGGACAAGGGCATCATCATGGACATCGGTGCCGCCAAGCCAAACATCGGCATAGACATATCCCGCGCCGCGATCGCCCAGGGGTTCCTCCCCGACACCATCAGCAGCGACATAACAAAGCCGGTCAACGATGTCGGCTACATCTACAACCTCCCCGACGTGATGAGCATGTACCTGGGGTTGGGGATGAGCGTGGAGGAGACGATCGCGGCGGTCACGGTCAATCCCGCCCGGGCCATAGACCGAGATTCGGAGCTGGGCACCCTCAGGGTCGGGGCGGTGGGCGACGCCACCGTGCTCGAGATCGAGCAGGGAGAGTTCAGCTACGATGACGGCGACGGAAAGGTGCTTAGCGCCGGCCGCCGGTTCCGCCCGGTGGCCACCATCAAGGATGGGACAGCCTGGGCGCCGCCCGAGCACGAGACATGAAACACATCGGTCCGTCCCTGTCCTCTGCGGCGATCGCAATCGCCCTGACCCTCGTGATCGCGGCGGCGTGCGGGGGGACGCCGGAAACAGCAGGCGACCCGCCCGGCGAACCTACCAGATCAGCGGGGGTATCAACGCCGACGCCCCAGCCGACGCTGGCGGCGGAGAGGGCCCAGATATCCGGCGTGGAAGAACAGATCACCGACGCGCAGTACAACGGCGATGGCACCTTTACGGTGGGCGATTGCGTCCTTGGGCCCGACCGGGCCTGTCCCGATGCCGACCTCAGGGGCCTTCGCTTCCGCGAGGGCGGCCAGCAGTGGAAGCAGTACGAGGGTGTGGAGTTCCCCGGCATAGACCTGTCAGGCGCAGACCTGTCGGGCGCAGATCTGCACGAGGCCAACCTTGAGGGGGCGAATCTGGCGGGAGCCAACCTGACGGGCGTGGGGCTGGCGTCGGCCATCCTCACCGGCGCCGACCTTACCGGCGCCAACCTCACGGACGCCAACCTGACATGGGCATCGCTAAGGGACACCAAGCTCGACGGGGCCATATTTTGCCGGACGGTCATGCCGGACAGCCAGGAAAACAACGAGGGCTGTTAGCCGCCTCCATGTCTGAGCAATACCCGCACCGGACTGTGTATAATCTGCGCAACAAGCGGCCGTCCACCTGATCACGGTCGCCGCGGCAGTCTATTGACGCGCTAATAAGCCACCGACCCACGGGACCTGGAGGTGCACCGGTGAGAAGACTAGTTAACGGTCACGCTCGATTGGGTGCACTGCTGACATTTGTCCTTCTCGCCGCTGTGGCTGCTGCCTTGTTGGCTGCGTGTTCGGGAGACGAGGCCGCCTCCCAGCCCGACGCCCAACCGGCCGAGGCAACCGCCCCCGCTCCAGAGCCCACGGCCACCGAGGTGACCGATGCGCGCCGCGCAGAGGAGGAGGCCGAGAGCGCCACCGCCAAGGTGACAGCGGAGGCGATGCGCAAGTCCGAGGCCGGCGAGTGCGAGATCGGGCCCGGCACCGACTGCGAGGGGGCGGACCTAAGCGGAGCGGACCTGGCTCCAGGCAGCGAGGGCTGGAAGCAGTTCACCGGGGCCGACTTCACTGACGCCAACCTCAAGAACGTCAACTTCACCGGCGCCAACCTCAGCGAGGGCATATTCGAGGGGGCGGACCTCACGGGAGCGGACTTCACCGACGCCAGGCTCCACTCCGCCACGCTCAAGGGCGCCATCATCGAGGGAACCAACTTCACCGGCGCCAACCTCACCTTCGCCAGCCTCAGGAGGACCGAAGGGGACGCCATCTACTGCAACACCATAATGCCGAACGGTGACACCAACGACGAGGACTGCTAACGGCCCGGCGCCGCCCGGAACCCCCCATCGGGGACCGGGCCAAGGCGGGTAGAAGGAGGAAGAAAATGAAGGTCTCCATGTTCCACCTCATGCCGCACCGGGAGCTTCCCGACGACTTCGAGAAGCGCTATCACTCCGTGTGGATCGACCCGCCGTGGGCAGAGCTTGCGGACGCCGAACGCGTGGGCCAGTACTACAACTGGACGCTCGACGAGCTGGAGTACGCCGCCGAGATGGGCATGGACGGCGTGTGCATAAACGAGCACCACCAAAACGCCTACGGTTTCATGCCGTCGCCAAATCTGATGGCCTCGGCGCTGGCCAGGCGGACGAAGGACGCGGCGATTGTGGTGATGGGCGCCACGCTGCCGGCCTCCAATCCGCCCCAGCGCATAGCCGAGGAGTACGGGATGATCGACGTGATCAGCGGCGGAAGGCTGGTGGCCGGCATGCCGCTGGGGAGCTCGATGGACATCAACTACTGCTACGGCATCCCGCCGCTCGAACAGCGAGAACGCTACCGGGAGGCGCACGACCTGATCGTCCAGGCCTGGACGCGCGATGACGTGTTCAGCTTCAACGGCAAGTACACCCAGCTCAGGTACGTCAACACCTGGCCCAAGCCCATCCAGAAGCCGCATCCCCCGGTCTGGGTGCCCGGCACGGGGAGCAAGTCCACCTGGGACTTTACCGCCGAGAACGACTACTGCTACTGCTTTCTGAGCTACTTCGGCAACCTGTTCGCCAAAAAGAACGTCGACCGCTTCTGGGAGAGGGCCGCCGAACTGGGCAAGGACGATAACCCCTACCGGCTCGGCTTCCTGCAGCTTGTGGTCGTTGGGGAGACGGACGCAAGGGCCGAAGAGGACTACTTTGAGCACATAAAGTACTTCTACGACAAGTGCCTGCACGTCGCCCCCTATTTCTTCGTTGCTCCGGGTCACGTGGATCACGCCAGCCTGGTCAAGGCGACCCGCATGGGCGGGTACGCAAAGTCCGATCTGATGGAGCAGCGGGCCGACTGGAAGTTCAAGGACTACGTCGATCACCAGTTCGTGATCGGCGGCGGTCCGGACTCCGTCGCACAGCAGCTCGAGACGGCCGTCCGCAACCTGCGTGTGGGCAACCTGATGGTGCTGCTGCACATAGGGTCGATGCCCCACGAGCTGACCAAGAAGAACATCGCACTGTTCACAGAGGAGGTCCTGCCCAAGATCCGTCCCATCTGGGACGATGAAGGCTACGAGAATCACTGGTGGCCCACGGGCGCCCGCCAGGCGAGCGCAGAGCCCGCGCTGGCAAGATGACCGTGGGCGCGCCCGAGAAGAGGGCGCTTCGCACCATGAACGGGCGCGTCGAATCGTTCGTCGCGACCGCGGGGGAGGGACCGCCTCTAGTCTACCTGCACGGCGCGGGAGGTCCGGCCTGGGATGGATTCCTGGACGACCTGTCGGAGCGGTTCACCGTCTACGCACCGTCCCTGCCCGGAACCGAGGGCGACCCGGACGCGGTGAGGGAGATCCGGGGCCTCTGGGAGCTGGTCCTGCACTACTACGAGGTCTTTGACCAGCTGGGCCTTTCATCACCCGCGGTCGTAGGGCACTCGTTCGGGGGCATGGTAGCCGCCGAGGTCGCCGCCACCAACCCGGGCCGGGTGAGCAAGCTCGTGCTGATCAGCTCCATAGGTCTCTGGAGGCAGAGCGAGCCCGTCAAGGACTGGATGGGGATGGGCGAGGAGGAGCTGGCCAGACTCGTCTTCCACGATCCGGAGGGCCCGATTGCCGCCGAGCTCACGGCCATGCCCGAAGAGGAGATCGCAAAACAGGACGAGCAGATAAGGCGCTCATGGGCCCTGGCGTGCTCGGGGGCCTTCGTCTGGCCCATCCCTGACAAGGGCCTTTCCAGGCGCATCCACCGGATCTCGGCCCCCACCCTGATCGTCTGGGGCGACGGCGACGGCCTCGTCCCGCCGGTATACGCCGATGACTTTGCCGAGATGATAGACGGCTCGAGGGTCCTGACTGTCGATCGGGCGGCGCACGTTCCCCAGCTGGAGCGCAGGGACGTCGTCTCTCCGGCCGTGGTGGAGTTTCTCTCCGGCTGAGCGGCCGGGCGTCCCCTAGGCATCGCTGACCCGGCGGCAGACGCCGGCGGGCCGCGCCTTGACGCCGCGCGGGCCGGGGGCGCACGCTATCTGTATGACCTCGCTCCTGCACGCCGAAGGGCTCAGCAAGCACTACGGGGCGACGGTCGCTCTGGATTCGGTCGACTTTTCCGTGTCACACGGAGTCACCGGCCTGCTGGGCCCAAACGGTGCCGGCAAGAGCACGGCCATCAAGCTCTTCCTTGGCCTCATACCACCCACGTCGGGTCGCGCGCTGGTAATGGGAGATGAGCCGTACCGGAGCCCGGAGGCACGCACGCGGCTTGGCTACATGCCCGAGCACGACTGCCTTCCGAGCTCGACGAGCGCATCGGAGTTCCTCAGCCACATGGCCCGTGTGAGCGGACTTCCCGCGGCCGAGGCGCGCACGCGCTCGGCCGACGTTCTTCGGCACGTGGGGCTCGACGAGGAGCGCTACCGGGCGATCGGCGAGTACTCGACAGGGATGAAGCAGCGCGTCAAGCTGGCCCAGGCCCTGGTCCACGACCCCGTCATGATCTTCCTGGACGAGCCCACCGCCGGGCTGGACCCGGTCGGCCGCGACGAGATGCTGGACCTGATCAGGCGGATAGGCTCCGAGTTCGGGATCAGCGCCCTGGTCTCCACACACCTGATGGGAGACGTCGAGCGAACCTGCGACAGCATCCTGGTGATAGAGGACGGCCGGGTAACGGAGCAGGGGGCGGTCCGCAGGTTCACCAGGGAGACGCTATCGATGTTCATCGAGGTGGACGACAGGCGCGATGAGCTGGTGGCCGCGCTGGCAGAGCGCGGCCTGACCGCAGCCGCAGACGGCAGGGGGCCGGTCCTCATCGAGGACGTGCGCGATGAGGCGTTCGATGCGATACGCGATGCGCTGGTCGCCTCGGGCGCGCCGCTTCGGCGACTGGCTCCGGAGCGGGGCCAGCTCTCGGACATCTTCCGGGCCCCCGGACAGCAACGCGCAGAAGCTGCGGGCAGCCCTGTTCGGCGGAAGGCGGCCAGTGATGGAGGATCCGGCAGTTGACCCAGCCGGGCCGCGGCGAAGTCTATGACATCGGCTACCAGCACTACGCCGGGGCGCTGGAGGGCCGCGAGGGCCGTCTCATGGCGCTGGTGCTGGACGGCATGCGCACGGCCCTGGGCATAGGCCGCGGCCTGCCCTCCAAGATCCTCCCGGCACTCCTGTTCCTGGCCCTGTTGATCCCGGCCCTGGTCTTCATGATCATCGCCGTGTTTGCCGGTGAGATCCCCGAGGACCTGATCGGCGTACCCCGCTACTACCGTATCGCCGCCATACCGCTGCTGATCTTCTCGGCGATCATCGCCCCCGAGCTGCTGACGGCGGACCGAAGGAGCGGGGTTCTAAGCCTGTACCTAGTGCGACCCATCACCGTGGGCGACTACGTCTTGGGCCGCTGGCTGGCCTTCTTCCTGCTGTCGCTGATCGTCGTCTGGCTCCCGCAGATCGTCCTGTTCGTAGGCGTCACCCTGGGGGACTCCGATACGGGCCGATATCTGCTCGACAACTGGCTGCAGGTGCCGCGGTTCCTGTTGGCCGGAGCGGCCCTGGCCCTGTTCACCACCACGCTCCCCCTGGCCGTCGCCGCCTTCATCAACCGGCGTGCGATGGCCGCAGCATTCGTGATCGGCCTGTGGTTCATAGCGGCGGCCGTGGGCAACGCGCTCGGCAACGAGATCGGGGGGACCGCCGGTTCCTGGCTCTTTCTGATCGACATAGGCGCAAGCCCGGTCGACATCAACGACCTGATCTTCGGGCTGACCGTAGAGCGCTCCGGCGGCGGAGAGATCGGGGAGGTTCCCACGGCGGTCCTTGTCGTCTGGTACCTGGTGCTGGTGGCGGTTCCGGCGGGTCTCCTGTGGCGCAGGTACCGGGGGTTGGGCGCATGACATCGCCGACCGTCGGAGCGCCGACCATATGCGTCGAAGGCGTATCTAAGTGGTTCGGCACCGTCGTCGCCGTTAGCGACGTATCCCTTGAGATAGGTCCCGGCATCACCGGGCTCCTGGGACCCAACGGGGCGGGCAAGACCACGCTGCTGCACATGATGAACGGCCTCAGCGCACCGTCGGAGGGGGAGATCACGGTGCTTGGCGAGCCGGTGAGGGACAACCCCGGCATCTACAGGCGGATGGGGGTGATGGCCGAGCACGAGGCGGTCTACGAGTTCTTCACGGGCCGGGCGTTCGTAGAATTCTCCGCCGACCTGCACGGCCTGGCCGGCCGTCCCGACATGGTTGACCGCGCGATAGCGGCGGTGAACATGGCCGACGCCCAGCACCGGCGGCTGGGCGAGTACTCCCGGGGGATGCGCCAGCGGATGCGCCTAGCCGCCTCGATAGTGCACGATCCGCAGGTGATCCTGCTGGACGAGCCCCTTTCCGGCACCGACCCGCGACAGCGCATCGAGTTCTCCACCCTTCTTGGCGAACTGGCGGGAGAGGGACGTACCATAGTCATCTCGTCCCACATCCTCGAGGAGGTCGAGGCGCTCGCCGAGAACATACTGCTGATGATCAGCGGAAAGCTCGCTGCGGCCGGTGACTACCGGGCGATAAGGGCGAAGCTGAACGAGCGTCCCTACACGGTGAGCATAGGCTGCTCTGACCCCCGCCGCCTGGCCGCGGCGCTGGTGTCGCTGGACGAGGTCGAATCGGTGAAGGTCGACGAGGACGGGATGCTCGAGGTCCTTAGCAAGAGCGTCGCCTCACTCCAGATGGCGGTGCCAAAGCTGGCGGCCGAATACGACATCCGTCTGCAGCGCGTCGAGCCGCTTGACGACTCGCTGGAGAGCGTCTTCAGCTACCTGGTGCAGGCGTGACCGCAAGCGTGCTCAGGGACCCGGTCCTTCGGATATCGCTGAGGCAGCTGTCCGGCCCGGTGCGGCTGGCGGTTGTGGTGATCCTGTCGTCCATCCCGGTGATCATTACCGGGATAATCGTGGGCACCGGCAGCGGCGAAGAAGGCGGTCTGGTCGGCGGGATCCTGAACGGCCTGCTGGTGACTGCGATACTGCCCATCGTCACGATGGCGCTCGCGACGACCGCCTTCGGCAACGAGCTGGAGGACAAGACGCTCGGCTACCTGGTGCTAAAGCCCGTCAGCCGGCTGCGAATAGTTGCGCCGAAATTCGCCGTAATAGTGCTGATGGCCGGGCCGCTGCTCGTGATTAGCGGAGTTGTGACCACCCTGATCGCCTTGGATGCGGACGCGCGGGCTGCGGCCGCCGTTGCGGTGGGCATTGCCGTAGGTTCGGTCGTTTACGCCAGCGTGTTCATGTGGCTCGGGCTCATGACGACGAGGGCCCTGGGCTTTGCCCTCCTCTACGTCTTTTTGTGGGAGGGCGTACTGGCCACCTTCCTTGAGGGGATCAGGTTCCTGTCGATTCGCTCGTACACCCTGTCGATAATGTACGGTATAGACGACGTCAACCTGGCTACGCTGGACGGATCGTCCATAGGGCTTGCGGCCGCGGCCGCCGGGGCCGGGATCGTGACCGCCTTCTTCTTCCTTCTGACGATAAGGCGCCTTCGCACGATGGACGTGCCCTAGGCCGCCCCGGCGAGCCGGTAGCCGAGCCATACCGCGCCGATTCCGGCGGCGACCTGCAGGGCTATGTTGGCAGCGCTCGCCCCGAAGTTTCCCTCCCGCATGAGGGCGAGCGTCTCGTAGCCGAACGCCGAGAACGTCGTAAAGCCGCCGATCATGCCCACGACGAGGAATCCCCGCAGCGGGGCGCCGGGTGCCAGCCTCTGGTCCATCAGGCCGGCTGCCAGACCGATCAGAAGGCACCCGACCACGTTTACCGCGAGCGTCCCGTAGGGTATCCACTGCGACCCTGCCAGATGGCCGAGCCCCCGACCGACGCCGTAGCGCGCTATCGCCCCCAGGAAGCCCCCCGCACCGATCAGTAGAACCGTAACCATCTCAGTCTCCGTTTGCCCTCAGGCGCCGCCCGGGCGCCACTTTACCTCACCGGCCCCGATTGAGCTTGGCGTCCCGGTGGGCTTAGAATTGGGCCCGACCAGCAACGCAATACACATGTCCAGCGCCGAACAGACTCCGATCCTATACACCCATCCCGACTGCACTTACTCAGCCGCAAAGAAGGCTGAGCTGGACGAGGAGGGAGTAGATTACCAGCAGGTCGACCTGGCCCTCGAGCCGGACCGCTGGGCGGAGCTCGAGGAGCTGACCGGCGGCGAGCGCATCACACCCGTGTATGTGGGTCCAGCCAGCCTGGAGATCGGATACCACGGGGTAGGCTGAACGTTCTAGTTGCGGGGGCCGTCGGCTCCCCTTAAGGAGGCACTGCGAGGATGGTTACGGTCGTCGACGTCGGACACTCTGCCCCCGATTTCACATTGCCCTCCCTCAGCGGGCGCGAGGTCAGCCTCTCCGACTACATGGGAAGACGCGTGGCCCTGTTCGTCTGGGCCTCGTGGTGAGCCTGCCGCGCCCAGCTGCCGGTCTGGCAGACCATCCACTCAGAGAACCTTGGCGGGAGCGCCAGCGTCCTCACGGTCGCCATCGATGTGCAGGGAGCGGGGCGAGTGCAGCCCTACGTGGACAGGGCGCAGGCGACCTTCACCACGCTGGTCGACGAATCCAACGCCCTCGGCGCGCTATACGGCTTTCGGGCCTTGCCCAACCTGTTCCTGATAGGGTCTGACGGCACCGTAGCCTTCCGGGAGCTGGGAACGTTCAACGTGCGGGAGCCTGGCAAACGCGCCCTGGTCGATCACTGGGCCCGGACCGGGGAGATCGCTGCTGCGGGGCGGGAAAGCGCGGACGACGCGGGCGGCGGGCGAGCCGAGGCCAACTCCCTCTTCGTGAAGGGCCAGCGCCTGTACGAGCGGGGCCTGATCGACGAGGCGCTCGCCGAGTGGCGCACGGCCGTTGCGATAGATCCCGGCAACTTCAACATCAGAAAGCAGGTCTGGGCCATCGAGAATCCGGAGCGCTTCTACGCCGACAGGGTCGACTACGACTGGCAGCAAGAGCAGCTTGACAAGGGCCTTTAGTGCCGAGGGTCCAGGATCTGTTCGACATGTCCGGCCGTGTCGCCATCGTCACCGGCGGCGGGACGCACCTGGGCATTTCGATCTCCGAGACGCTCGGGGAGCTCGGGGCCACCGTCGTGCTCGCCAGCCGACGCCAGAGCGTTTGCGAGGAGGCGGCCGCCGCTCTGAGGGAACGCGGCATCGATGCCCACGGCGCAGGCTGCGATGCAACCGACGAGGCCCAGGTCCAGCGCCTGGTCGACTCGGTGGTTGGCCGGCACGGGCGGCTGGACGTGATGGTATGCAACGCGGGCGGCTCCCCGACCGACGACGATGCACCGCACGCCGACGTCGACCGCTTCCGCGAGTCGCTCGCAATGACCCTAGACACGGCGTTCATCTGCGCCCAGGCGGCGGCAAGGGCGATGATCGCCCAGGGCGGCGGCAAGATCATCACCGTCGGCTCCACCCACGGAATCATGGGCACCGACAAGCGGCTCTACGAGGGCACAGGCCACAAGCGATCGTCGATCGGCTACTTTGCGGCCAAGGGCGGAGTCGTCAACCTGACCCGGGCGCTGGCCGCAGAGCTCGGCGAGCACAACATCAACGTGAACTGCCTGAGCCCCGGCCAGATGCCAAAGCCCACCGTAATGCCCGAGATGGTCGAGCGCATGCGGCTCAGGCAGCCGATCAGGAGAACGGGCACTCCCCAGGACCTCAAGGGCGCGGTCGCGCTCCTGGCCTCGCCGGCGGGCGACTGGATCACCGGCCTGAACCTGCTGGTCGACGGCGGCTGGTCGGTCTTTTAGCCGGACCTAGCTGACGGGCCGTTACTGGCCCTCGAGAATCCGACCGACCGACTCGAGCTCCTCCTCGCTCAGCCGCCAGTGCACGGCGGCCGCGTTGGCCCGGATCTGCTCGGGGCGGGTCGCGCCGGCTATGACCGAGCTGACCGAAGGGCGCGATAGCAGCCATGCGAACGCCAGCTCGAGCAGCGTGTGGCCCCTGCTTTCGGCAAAGCCCGCCAGAGCCTCTATCAGATCGAAATCGGCCGCCTGAAGGGGCGCCCCATGCACCGCGAGCCGCGAGTCGGCAGGCGGCGGCTGCCCGCGCCTGTACTTGCCGGTGAGCAGACCGTGCTCCAGGGGGAAATAGGGGAGCACCCCTATCCCGTACCTGTCGCATACGGGCAAAAGCTCCCTCTCCACGTCCCTGTTGAGCATGCTGTAGGGAGGCTGCACGCTCACCATGGGCGCCAGCCCGGCCGTCCGCGCCGTCCACACCGCCTCGCAAAGGCGCCAGGCCTCGAAGTTGGAGCAGCCGACATAACGAACCTTGCCGTCCCGAACCAGGTCGTCGAGAGCGCGCATCGTCTCCTCTATCGGCGTTGCATGGTCGATCTGGTGGAGCTGGTACAGGTCGATATAGTCCGTTTGCAGCCGCCTGAGGCTCTGCTCGACCTCATGCATGATCGCCTTTCGCGAGAGGCCCTCCCTGTTGGGTCCCTCGCCCATCCTCCCGTGCACCTTGGTGGCGATGACGGCGTCCTCCCGCCTTCCCTTAAGGGCGCGGCCGATGTACTCCTCCGACCTGCCCTCGCCGTATGCGTTGGCGGTGTCAAGTGTGTTGACACCGGCGTCCAGTGAGGCATGGATGAGAGCGGCGACCTCCTCGGGGCCCATGTGAAACGGCCAGCGGGAATTGTCTCCGAAGTTGTTGGTCCCAAGGCCGATCGCCGACACCTCCAGGCCGGAATCGCCTAGTCTTCGGTACTGCATGTCGCCTCCTCGCTCTGTGTCTGTTCGTTGTAATCCTGATCCGGCGCGCACCTGACCGCGCACTGCGGGCGATCCGGACTGGCCACCAGGCGCCCACCGCGCCGCTCGACCTCGATGGCAAAGTCGACCGAGTCGATGCGCAGCGCAAGGTCCAGGTCCTGCGGATGGTACTGGCCCTGGCCGGGGTCATGGTACTTACTCGACTCGCCGCCCGCCATGATGAGGCTGCGGACGGCCTCCTGATCGGGGCGCCTGCCCTCGAGCAGGTTCCTCAGGTACAGGGCGCAGTGCTCATCCTCGTCGGACCTGGTCCTGCCCCAGGCCCCCATCGCAACGAGGGTGACCCGCTCGGGCCGCGACCTTCCTACGGCGGCGGCCGTCGCAGAGGCGTTGACAAGGGAACCGCAGTAGAGCCTGTCCGCACCCTGGGCCGCGGCCACACCGGTGGTCCCAGCCCTGGTGGACTGGGCGATCACCTTGCCCCGCAGGTCCCGAGATGAGAGATCGAAGGGCGAGTTTCCGAAATCGAACCCCTCGGGCCTTCTCCCGTCGATCTCCCCCATGCAAAGGTCCGCCTCGCCCCTATCCCTGAGATCTAGCGCCTCATCGACCTCGGCCACCATGATGATCCGCTCCGCACCGCGGGCGAAGGCCACTGAGGCTGAGGTGAAGGCCCGAAGGACGTCTATTACGACTACGGTACCGCGGCTGCGGCGAGCCCCGTCAAAGAGGCTCTCGATGACCACCTCCATCTCAGGCCTGCCCCCTCAGGCGACCTATCGCTAGGTGGCCCAGGCGACGCCGGCCCCTCCCCCGGGGCCACGGTCGTATACGGAGATGCCGGGCACCTTCAGGCGCGCGACGTATGTGCCGGTGGTAGCCGTGATGAAAAGGAGCCTGGAATCGTATCCGTAGAAGGCGCAGTTGGTCGCCGTGCCGTCATGGCGAATGATCCCGAGGGCGGTCCCGTCCGGCTCGACGACCCAGACCCCTCCGGGACCGGTCACGTAGGCATTGCCCTCGACGTCCACCTTCATGCCGTCGCCCGGGCCCTCAAGGTCATAGTCCATGTCGAGCCAGATGCGATGGTTGCTCAGCACACCGGCCTCGTCAACATCGAAAGCCGACACGTTCGTCTCCTCCGAGTTGACGACGTAGAGCACCGACTCGTCGGGCGAAAAGGCCAGGCCGTTCGGCTTTGAGACCTCCTCGGTGGCCGAGACCAGATCGCCTCCCGGCCCGAGCCTAAACACCGAGTTCGCGGCCTGGGTCATCAGTGAGGGCGCCAGGGCCGCCTCGTTCTCGCCCATGAATATGGGATCGGTGAAGAAGATCGTCCCGTTCGACCTGACCACCACGTCGTTGGGGGCGTTGAGAGGACGGCCGGCGTAAGAGTCGGCCAGCACGGTGATCGTCCCGTCCGGCTCCGTGCGCGTCAGGCGCTTGTAGTTGCCCTCGCAGGAGATCAGACGGCCCTCTGTGTCGAGGGTATTGCCGTTGGCTCCCCCGGAGTTCTCCCTGAGCACTCCGTTCCAGAAGGGGGGAGCGTACCGTATGAGCCTCTCACGGGCTATGTCGCTGAATATGATGAAGCCTTGGGGGAAGAACAGCGGCCCCTCCGGGAAGCCGTACGAGTCCCCCGCCTGCCAGACCGGGTACTCGTCCACCAGCGCATGGAATCTGGGGCTGAACGCGATGTTTTCCATCTACCGGCCCTTTCTGTGGTGAGCCGTCCCTCCGCTAGGAGGCCTTGGCCGCGGGGCGAAGCTCGCGCGGCAAGACGAAGCTCACATCCTCCTCCACCCCATCGATGCGGTTGACCTCTTCGGGGGCGAGCTTATCGATCACCGCGAGCACAAGGTCCTCCGGGGTCGAGGCCCCGGAGGTGATACCGACCCTCTCTACACCGGTGAGCCAGCGAGGGTTGACCTCTTCGGGACCGTTGACCAGGTAAGCCGTCACGCCGGCCGCCTCTGCCACCTCGCGAAGCCGGTTGCAGTTGGAGCTGTTCGGTGCGCCGATGACGAGAACCAGCTCGACCTGCTTGCACAGCTCCTTTACGGCCGCCTGGCGATTGGTGGTCGCATAGCACAGGTCGTTTCGCACCGTGACGTTGGAAAAGTGGCCGGTGATCTCGTCGATCGACGACTGGGTATCGTCGACCGACAGGGTGGTCTGCGTCAGCACCGCTATCGGCTCTTCGGTCTCCCACTCCGGCAGCTCGACGCCCTCGCGGTCGTCCACCAGGTGCATTTTGGACTGGCCCATCGTGCCGATCACCTCCTGGTGACCGCGGTGGCCGACCAGGATCACCCGCATTCCCTCGCGGGTGTACTTTTTGGCCTCGTTGTGGACCTTGGTCACCAGCGGGCAGGTCGCGTCTATGACATGCAGCCCGCGCTCCTCGGCCTTTCGGAAATCGTCCGGGGGCGAGCCGTGGGCCGAGAAGACCACCGTCGAGCCGTGGGGCACCTCCTCCACCTTCTCCACCGTCCTGGCACCCTTGTTCTCAAGGGACTTGACCACGTAGGGATTGTGCACGATCTCGTGCTTTACGTAGACGGGTGAGCCGTACTTGACCAGCGCCAGCTCGACGACATCAATGGCGCGAACAACCCCCGCGCAAAAGCCGCGCGGAACCCCCAGATAGACCTTCATTGACGGGCACCTCCGATGCCGGATTCTAGCACAGCGAGAGCCTCGCACAGGGCCATCGAGCCGGCCTTGGCGGTCGCCATCCTGGCACTGGAGCGTCGATCTCTCGGGGGCTCGGGCACCGGAGTGCGGTTAAACTCATATGATCACCCTGACCGTCTGCGCCGTCTACCTGGAGGACCCATGAATTTTGCCGCGAGATCCGAGCGCCTCGGGACCGAGACCGCCTTTGAGGTCCTGGCCCGTGCCAAGAAGCTTGAGGCCGAGGGCCGGGACATCGTGCATTTACAGATCGGAGAGCCCGACTTCGTCACGCCCGCCAACATAGTCGAGGCCGGCATTGACGCCCTGCGCGCCGGCTACACGCACTACGTGCCGTCCCCCGGCATGCCGGACGTGCGCGCCCGGATCGCCGAGGAGGTATCGCTTACCCGCAACATCCCCGTCGATGCCGAGAACGTGGTGGTGACGCCGGGCGGTAAGCCCATCATTTTCTTCACAATGATGGCGCTGGTGGACCCGGGGGACGAGGTTCTATACCCCAATCCCGGGTTTCCCATATACGAATCGATGATCAACTACGCCGGGGGGATACCGGTGCCGATGCAGCTGCACGAGGAAAGGCAGTTCAGCATCGATGTTGAGGAGGTGGCCTCGCAGATCACCCCGAGGACCAAGCTGATGATCATTAACTCACCCAACAACCCGTGCGGAAGCATCATCCCCAGGGACGACCTGCGGAGCCTTGCCGAGCTCGCGATCGAACACGACATCACGGTGATGTCCGATGAGATCTACATCCGGTTCCTGTACGAGGGCAGCCACGAGAGCATCACCCAGTTCCCGGGCATGCCCGAGCGCACGATCATCCTGGACGGTTTCTCAAAGACGTACGCGATGACGGGATGGCGAATAGGTTACGGGGTGATGCCCGTACCGCTTGCCGAGCACATGGGAAAGCTCATGGCCAACTCCTCGTCCTGCACGGCCGCAGCCACCCAGATGGCCGCCCTGGAGGCGATGAACGGTCCCCAGGAGGATGCCTACGGCATCGTCGCCGAGTTCAAGAACCGCCGCGATGTCATCGTGGACGGCCTCAACAGGATCCCGGGCATCGACTGCCAGATGCCCAAGGGGGCCTTCTACGTGTTCCCGAACGTTAGGGGAACGGGCATGACCAGCCGCGAGTTCGCCGACCGGCTCCTCAGCGAGGCCGGGGTGGCGTCGCTGGCGGGTGAGGATTTCGGCAAGTACGGAAACGGCTTTGTCCGCTTCTCCTTCGCCAACTCGACCGAGAACATACAAAAGGCCCTCGGGCGCATCCGGGACTTCGTCTCCTAGCGATGTCAGCTCGGCGCCGACAGGCAGGGCGTCCCGGCCAACAGCCACGGACCGTCGTGCCCCGGTAGCGATAGGCGACCGATGAACCCGGTGCGGGTGGCCCTGGGCCAGATAAACACCACCGTCGGCGACCTCGACGGCAACGCGGGCAAGATTGTCGAGAGCATCCGCCGGGCACGGGAAATGGACGCCGACATAGTGGCGCTGCCCGAGCTGGCGGTCACCGGATACCCGCCCGAGGACCTCGTCTTCAGGGCACAGTTCGTCGCGGACAACCGCGCGGCTCTGGACAAGGTGATCGCCGCGTCGGGGGGTCTGACCGCCGTGGTCGGCTTCGTTGACGCGGCCGGCGGCGCGGTCTACAACGCCGCCGCCATCATCCATGATGGCGAGCTGGTCGACATCTATCACAAGCACCTGCTTCCCAATTACGGCGTATTCGATGAGCAACGCTACTTCCGGGCGGGCACGTCCACCCGGATCTACGGCGTGGGCGGGGCTTCCGTGGCGGTCAACGTCTGCGAGGACATATGGCGTCCCGATGGGCCGATAGCCGAGCAGGCCGCCCTGGGAGCCCGGCTGATCGTGAACATAAACGGCTCCCCGTACCATCACGGTAAGCGCGAAGAGCGCGAGGCGATGCTTGCCGAGCGCGCCGGACAAACGGGCGCGGCGATCGCCTACGTAAACGTCGTCGGCGGGCAGGATGAACTGGTCTTTGATGGCGGCAGCATCGTCCTTTCCCCGTCCGGGGAGACACTGGCCAGGGCCCCGCAGTTCGAGGAGGCTCTCGTGGTGTGCGACATCCCTGTCGACGATCGGGCTCCGGGCACCGGAGACGGATACATGGCGGTCTGCGGACCCGCCGCCGAACGGCGGCCGATCCCACCGCCGATCAAGGCGCCGACCCTGGATGACGTGGCCGAGGTCTACACGGCCCTCGTGACGGGCACCCGGGACTACGCACATAAGAGCGGCTTCGGGAAGGCAATCGTCGCCCTGTCAGGCGGCATCGACTCTTCGCTGGTGGCCGCCATAGCCGCGGACGCCCTCGGGGCGGAGAACGTGCTGGGCATATCCATGCCCTCCCGGTACTCGTCGGTGGGCAGCGTCAAGGATGCCCAGGCCCTTTCAGAGGGCCTTGGCACCAGGCTGCTGTCCTCTTCTATAGAGCCTGCCTTCTCCGCCTACCTGGACACGCTTGGGCCGATGTTCGGGGGCGCCGAGCCGGATGTGACCGAGGAGAACCTTCAGGCCCGCGTGCGCGGCAACATCGTAATGGCCCTGTCCAACAAGTTCGGCTACCTGGCGCTGACTACCGGCAACAAGAGCGAGTACGCCACCGGGTACGCCACGCTCTACGGCGACATGTCGGGGGGGTTCGCCGTGATCAAGGACGTCCCCAAGACGCTGGCGTACGACCTGTGCAGGTACCGGAACACGATCTCGGCGGTCATCCCCGAGTCGGTAATAGACAAGCCGCCGAGCGCGGAGTTGCGTCCCGACCAGCTGGACGCGGACTCGCTGCCGCCGTACGAGGTGCTTGACTTCATCCTCAAGGCGTACGTGGAGGACGACATGCCCTACGGCGACATCGTCGGCCTCGGCCACCCACCCGAGACCGTCAGGCATGTGATCTCGCTCGTCGACAGGGCCGAGTACAAACGCCGTCAGGCTCCTCCCGGCATAAAGATCACCGAGCGCAACTTCGGCCGCGACCGAAGGATGCCGATAATAAACCGCTACCGGCCCTACTAGGCGGGACCGACGACGATGGGACAACCCGGCACGAAGGACGGACCGATGGTGAGGACGGCGCTCCTGGCCTTTCTGGCGGTCGTTTTAGCCTCGCTGGCCTCCTGCTCCGGTGCCGGCGAACCTCCATGCCCGGACCAAACCGAGCGATTCGTAAGGTACGAACTGCTAATGGGCCGCAGCGGGCCGGACGGGGAGGTTGTGGACGACGCCGCATGGGAGACCTTCCTTGCGGATACGGTGACCCAGCGCTTCCCCGATGGCCTTACCGTCCTTGACGGACGGGGGCAGTGGAGGGACTCTGAGGGCCTGGTCCAAAGGGAGCGCTCCAAGCTTCTTTTGATCCTGGCGCCCCCGGGAGACGGTCCGGCCGGCCTGATCGGTGAAATCTCCGACGGCTACAAGCGTCGGTTCGGCCAGGAGTCGGTCCTCAGGGTCGTTTCGGAGGCCTGCGTCTCCTTCGACTGACCGCCGATCGCGGCCCTCGCACCCCCTGCGCGCATTCGGCCCGCGGCTCCGGTGCCGCCCACCTTGCCAGCCGGACAGGACTGCACCTCACCGGTCGGTCTTGGCTTGCCAGGCCCCACTCGATGTAAAGGTCATACGCCGGGCCCTGCAGGCGGCGGTCGTCGGCGAAGCAGTTCATGTTCACGCTGGGGCCGGACGATCTGTGGGTCTCATGCGCGGCCACGTACTGGTGCGGCACTCCGCTGGAGGTCGACGACGGCGAGGAGTCTTGCGACCAGGTCAACCCCGACGGGGGCCCTACCGCGTTGTGCAAAAGTGCTTTTCATAGGCCGCCCGATGCGAGAAGATTGAGGGATGGCGAGACTGAATGTGAAGGTGGGGGCCGTGTTCCCCCAGACCGAGATCGGATCCGACCCTGCGGCCGTCACCGAGTACGCCAGGGCCGTCGAGTCCATGGGCTTTGACCACATGGTGGTCTACGATCACGTCCTCGGGGCCAACCCCCGCAGTCGGCCGGGCTGGTCCGGCGCCTACAGCAGCGACGACCAGTTCCACGAGGTGTTCGTCCTCTACGGCTATCTTGCGGCCCTTACGGAGCGGATCGAACTGTCGATCGGAGTGCTAGTCCTTCCACAGCGCCAGACCGCCCTTGCGGCAAAGCAGGCGGCGGCGGTCGACATCCTGTCGGGTGGCAGGCTCCGGCTGGGCGTGGGCGTGGGCTGGAACGATGTCGAGTTCGAGGCCCTGGGACAGGACTTTTCCGACCGGGGGGAGAGGATCGAAGAGCAGATTGAGCTTATGCGGCTGCTGTGGACGAGCGATCTGATCACCTACGAGGGCCGCTGGCACAAGGTCAGCGACGCCGGCCTGAATCCCCTGCCCGTACAGCGACCGATACCGGTCTGGATGGGAGGTGGGGCAGGCGCCGTGATGAACAGGATCGGGCGGATGGCAGACGGATGGTTCTATCCGGGAGACCATCCCATGCCGGACGAGGGGGCGTTGCGCCGGAGGGCGCTGATGCTTGAGGCGGCCGAGGCCGCAGGCAGGGACCCCGGCTCTGTCGGGATCGAGAAGATCTTCCGCCACGGCACGAGACCTGACGTGGGCTGGGCCGAGGGAGCGGCGGCATGGGCCGAATACGGCGCCACGCATATATCCCTCAACACGATGAACTCGGGGCTCAGTTCACTGGCCGACCACCTGTCGGCCCTGGAGGCTTTCTCAGCAGCGGTGAGGGGCTAGCGGTTGCCCGACCTCAGGACGACTCCCCTCCACCAGGCCCACCGGGACTCGGGGGCCAGGATGGTCGAATTCGCCGGCTGGGACATGCCGGTCCAGTACGAGGGCATCCTCAGCGAGGCGCGGGCGGTCCGGGGATATGCCGGCATCTTCGACGTATCCCACATGGGCAGGCTGGTGATCGAGGGGCCGGGGGCCGCCGCCTATCTCGACCGCGTGCTGAGCGTCAACGTGCCCAGGCTTAGCGTAGGCCGCGCGCGCTACGGCGTCGTGTGCGACGAGTCGGGCGGGATAATCGACGACTGCATCGTCTACAGGCTTGGCGAGGAGAGGTATCTCCTCGTCCCCAACGCGGCCAATACCCCCGCGGTAAAGGAGTGGCTGGCGCAGTGGTCTCCCACTGCCGACGAGGCCTCCACGACGGACATAACCGAAGAACTGGCGATGATAGCCCTGCAGGGGCCGGGAGCCATCGAGTTGCTCGGGCCGCTGGTGGACGCGGACATCTCCGTCCTGCGCCCCTTCGCGCTTTGCCAGGGACTGATCAACGGGGCTCCCGCCACCATCGCCAGGACCGGGTACACCGGAGAGGACGGCGTGGAGTTCTTCGTACCCTCGGGGGCGGCGTCGGAAATCTGGGCGGCGCTGGCCGAAAGGGGTGCTGCGCTCTGCGGCCTGGGCGCACGCGACGTGCTGCGCCTCGAGGCCGGGCTGCTGCTCCACGGCAGCGACATGGACGTAACGGTGAATCCCTACGAGGCAGGCCTGGGCCGCTTCGTAAGCGCCGGTAGAGAAGGCTATGTGGCCGGTCCGGCACTGCTCCGCATCAAGGAGACGGGGCCCTCGCGCAGTCTCGCCGGGCTCAATGTCTCGGGGCGGCGCGTCGTCCGGGGAGGCCACTCGATACTGTCAGGCGGGGCACAGGTCGGCCTGGTGACCTCCGGGAGTTACTCGCCGACGCTTGACAGGAACATAGCCTTGGGCTACGTTCCGACCGCATTCGCCGCCGAGGGCACCCGGCTGACGGTCGACGTGCGGGGCAACGAGGTGGAGGTCGAGGTGGCGAGTTTGCCCTTCTATTTGCGGGCAAGATAAGCTGCGAACATGAACCCTGACGAGCTACGCTACTCGAAAGAGCACGAGTGGGTACGTGTAGAGACCGACGGCGCCGCAGCCATCGGAATAACCGCCTTTGCCGCCGAGAGCCTCGGCGACGTCGTGTTCGTGGACCTGCCGGAGGCGGGCGCCTCGGTTTCCCAGTTCGAGAAATTTGGCGAGATCGAGTCGGTAAAGGCGGTCTCAGACCTGTTCTCGCCCATAAGCGGCTCGATCACGGAGGTCAACCAGAGCTTGGTAGACAGCCCGCAGCTCGTCAACGACGGTCCCTACTCAGTGGGGTGGCTTCTCAGAGTCGCCATGGCCAACAGTTCGGAGATGGACGTGCTGATGTCATCCTCCGAGTACGAGAGCTTCCTGGAGTCGGAGGGCGGCTAGCAGGGCGAATGCCAACCGCTCGGTCATCAGCAGGGGGCTTCACCTCTCCATACAGCCCCAACACGGACACGGACCGCGAGCAGATGCTTGCGGCCATCGGGGTCGGCTCGATCGACGAGCTGTTCCGGGATATCCCCGAGGAGTTTCGCAACCCGGACCTCGATATTCCCCCGCCCACCTCGGAGCTGGAACTGGGACGGGAGATCAGGGCGCTGGCCGGATCCAACGCCGTTCCGGGAGACTACGCCTGTTTTCTCGGCGCGGGCTCCTACCGCCACTTCATTCCCGCGATAGTCAGGCAACTGGCCAGCCGTGCCGAGTTCATGACCTGCTACACGCCCTACCAGCCGGAGGTGTCGCAGGGCACGCTCCAGGCCCACTTCGAGTTCCAGTCGATGGTCTGCCAGCTGACGGGCATGGAGGTGGCCAACGCGGGGATGTACGACGGCGCCACCTCGCTGGCCGAGGCCGCGCTCATGGCCGCCCGCCTGACCGGGCGGGACCGGATCGCCGTGCTCGATACCGTCTCCCCCTCCTACCTGCAGGTGCTGCGAACCTACCTGGACGCCCCAGGACTGGCCATAGATCCGGTACCCGGCGACGTTGCGAGCCTCTCGGATAACACGGCCTGCCTCATCGTCCAGCAGCCGAGCTTTTTCGGAACGTTCGAGCGGCTGGAGGCCCTGGCCGAGACCGCCCGCGGCGCGGGGGCTCTCGTCGTCGTGTTGACGGACCCGGTCTCTCTGGGCATGTTCAGGCCGCCGGCGGACTACGGGGCGGACATAGTCGTGGGCGAGGGCCAATCCCTGGGCATCGCGCCGACATTCGGGGGACCATACGTGGGGATCTTCGCCTGCAAGCAGCGGCACATCCGGCAGATGCCCGGCCGGATCGTCGGACGCACCGTGGACAGCGAGGGGAGAACGGGTTACGTGCTCACCCTCCAGACGCGCGAGCAGCACATCAGGAGGGAGCGGGCGACCTCCAACATCTGCACATCGGTGGGCCTGATCGCGCTGATGGCAACGATTCATATGATCGCCCAGGGCCGCAGGGGACTGCGACACATAGCGAACCTGTGTTACCAGAAGGCGCACTATGCGGCCTCCGAGATCGGCCGTCTGCCCGGTTACTCGCTCGCGCTCGGGGACCGGCCCTTCTTCAGGGAGTTCGTCGTCTCCTGCCCGCTTCCCGTCTCAGAGATCACCGGCGGGCTGCTGGCAAGGCGGATAATCGGCGGCCTCGACGTCAGTGACCGGTTCCCCAACGGCATGCTCGTGTGCGTCACGGAGATGAACAGCCGCGAGGAGATCGACAGGTTCGTTGCGGCCCTGGCGGAGATCGGTAGCGGCCGTGGCTGAGCTTATCGGCACGGACGACCCGAGGCGGCGACTCTCGATGGACCGGACCGTGTCGGGCCGCATCGGCACCACCCTGCCCGCCGTCGACGTTCCCGAACAGGCGCCTCCGCCGGCCGAATTACTGCGGGACTCGCTCCCGATGCCGGAGATCAGCGAGAGCGGGCTGGTGCGCTACTTCACCCAGATCAGCACATTTAACTTCTCGATCGACCACAACTTCTACCCGCTCGGCAGCTGCACCATGAAGTACAACCCCAAGCTCAACGACGAGATGGCGGGGCTTCCGGGCAACTCCGAGATTCATCCCCTGCAGCCGGAAACGACCGTCCAGGGCGCGCTTGCTCTCATGCATGATCTGCAGGAGATCCTGGCCGAGATCACCGGCATGGCCGGCACGGCTCTCTCACCCATGGCGGGGGCCGAGGGCGAGCTGGCCGGGATGCTCATGACCCGGGCTTACCACCGGTCGCGCGGCGACCTAGGACGCACCAAGGTGCTGGTGCCCGACAGCGCCCACGGCACCAATCCCGCCTCCGCGGCAATGGCGGGCTTTCAGGTGGTCACCCTGCCCACGGACGCCAACGGCAATGCGGACATGGACGCTCTGGGTTTCGTTCTGGGAGAGGACGTGGCCGGGTTCATGCTGACCCAGCCGAGCACCCTGGGCCTGTTCAATAGCAACGTGGAGCGGGTCGTTGAGATGGTGCGCGATGCCGGCGGCGTCATCTACGGGGACGGCGCCAACCTGAACGCCCTGCTCGGCCGCGTAAAGCTCGGAGAACTCGGCTTCGACATCGTCCACTCCAACCTGCACAAGACGTTCACCCAGCCCCATGGCGGAGGGGGCCCTGGTGCGGGCGCCGTAATGGTCGCGGAGCGGCTCGTTCCGTTCCTGCCCGCCCCGATAGTCGAGCGCACGCAAGGACCTGACGGGTCGGACATGTACCGGTTCGCCACGCCGCCAAAGACGATCGGGAAGATGGCCGCCTTTCACGGCAACTTCGGCGCCCTCGTGCGCGCCTACTCCTACATCCGCACCCTGGGCAGGGACGGGATCTCGGCCGTAAGCCAGGACGCCGTCCTTAACGCCAACTACGTGCTGGCGGGTCTGCGAGGGGTCTACGACCTGCCGTATGACCGGAGCTGCATGCACGAGGTCGTGCTCTCGGCCGCGAACCTGAAACGGGAGTTCGGCGTGACCGCGCTGGACGTTTCAAAGCGGCTGATAGACTACGGTATCCACCCGCCGACGATGTACTTTCCGCTGATCGTCGACGAGGCCCTGATGATCGAGCCGACCGAGACGGAGTCCAAGGAGACCCTGGACCAGTTCATCGAAATCATGAAGCGAATAGCCGACGAGGCCAGACACAGCCCGGACCTGCTCAGGCAGGCGCCGCACGACACACCCAACACCCGCCTGGACGAGGCGCTTGCGGCGCGCAAACCGGACCTTCGCTGGCGCGCCGCACAGCAGTCTTAGGGACGCCGGGCCGCCGGCGAGCCAGCCGGCCGGACCGTGAGAAAGGAGCGTCAGATGCCCGGAATCGGAGACCAAGCCCCGGACTTTAGCGTGCCAGACCAGCACGGCAATACGGTCACTCTGAGCCAGTTCAAAGGCTCCAAGCACGTAGTCCTGTCATTCCACATCTTCTCGTTTACCGGTGGGTGAACGGACCAGATCTCCGGGTTTCGGGCCGCGTACCCGAAGTTCGTTGAGAAAGATACCCAGGTACTGGGTATAAGCACCGACCCCAAGCCGACGCAGACCGCATATGCCACATCCCTGGGCAACCTGCCCTACCCGCTGCTATCGGACTTTCATCCCATAGCCGAGGTGACCAAGGCGTACGATCTGTACAACGAGGACCGCGGCACCGCCAACAGGGCCATCGTCATCGTCGACAAGCAGGGAGCCGTACGGTACCGAAGGGAGTACGGGCCGCCTGCGCACATCGATATTGACGAACTGATCGCCGAGGTCGACGCCCTATAGGCCCGGTCGAGTCGGAGCCCGGGCCGCCGGAGCGAACCCCGGACGGCCTGACCGGGGATGCCGGTTTCATGCTCTGCGGGCGAGGACACAATCGGTGAGTGATCGGGCCTTCGCAGCGGGAGAGCACGTCCTGCTCGTCGACCGGCGAGGTCGACGCTACCTGGTCCTGCTGGCCGAAGACGAGCGCTTCAACTCTCATATCGGCCACTTTGCGCATACGGACGTGATCGGCATGCCCCAGGGTTCGTGGATCGAGACGTCGCGCGGCCACCTGCTGCTGGCCTTGAGACCGACCATGGCGGACTACACCCGCCTGATGCCGCGTACAGCGACCGTCGTCTATCCGAAGGACCTCGGTGGCATAGTGATCGGCGGCGACATCTTCCCGGGGGCGACCGTGATAGAGGCGGGGTGCGGATCGGGCGCGGTTACGATCGCCCTGATGCGAGCGGTCGGTCCCGGCGGCTTCGTCCACTCCTACGACCTGAGGCAGGACATGGTGGATCGGACCGCCGAGAACGTGCGTGCCCTGGCCGCCGACCTCGGCAACGTGTCGATCGAGCTGGGGGACGTGTCGGAGGCACTGGATGAACGAAGCAGGTCCGAAAGACCGGTCGACAGCTTGGTCCTGGACCTGCCGGAGCCCTGGGAGATAGTGCCGCACGCGACCGGTGCCCTCAAGGCGGGCGGATTGCTGGTGAGCTTTCTACCAACCGTACTTCAGGTCAGGGACCTTGCGGAGGCGCTTAAGACCAGCGGTCGCTTCGCGGTGGTCGAAACCACCGAATCGATCGTAAGGTCCTGGACCGTGGCCAACAGGAGCGTGCGTCCCGACCACCGGATGGTCGGCCACACCGGGTTCATAACGACCGCCAGGCTGTGTCAGCCGAGACCGGCCTCGTCCGGCCCGGACGCCGGCTAGCCACGCTATCCGTCGGGTTCCACAGGCCACAGTGCATCCATCTCGAACGAGGAGGGAAGATAGCCTCCTTCCCGCAGCCTCATGTGGCCGGGGCCCAAGACCGGAGGCGCCGGCAGGTGCCCAAGCTCCTCGCCGGAAGGCAGTACCTGCTCGGCGGCCTCAACGCCCGTGCCGCGCTCCTGATATAGCACCCTGAACCCGCCAAGGCCGTCTGCCCGGGTGAGCTTACCAACCCCGTACAGGTTCGCATCAAGCTCCCCTTCGGCGAGTTCTGTCTCCCTGAGCTGGTTCCCGATCCTGTCGATGCCGCAGCGCTTGAGCATTCGCTGCTGCGTCATAAGGCCGATCGGCCTCAGTCCGACCCTGGTGCCCTCCGCCTCTACCGCGGTGAAGTCCACATGTGCGGTCATGTCCTGGCGCCCGACGTTCTGGAAGGGGCTCAGACCGTCGACGTGACGAAAATAGGTCTGTAGCGTGCCCTTCTCCCGGGCATAGACCTCCTGGGCAGTCCCCCCATAGTCGATCGTTAGGACAAAACCACGTGACAGGATCCTTTCCACCCTTTCCATCCACGGCCGGATCCCATCGTTAACCTCGCCCCGGAGGCCGTCGGGCAGGTCGATACCGAGGGTGGCCAGGCGCTCGCCGATGGCGCACGTGACAGGCTCACCGAGCCTCTCGCTGAGGCTGCCATCTGCATCTACGGTTACGAAGATCTCCTTGGCCTGCCCCGCATCCACCTGGAACCTTGCAACGGGCATGGCGTCGACCAGTTCATTGGATAGAACGCAACCGGTCACCGCAGCCGGGGCGCGTTCGTCGCGCTCGACGGTGACGTACCTGAGCGAGTCGGCGAACGTTCCATCGAGTCGCTCGGCATAATCGACCACGTCGTGCGCCAGAAGCCCGTCACCTGCTCCGAGCTCGACCGCCGAGAACGGTCGGGGCCGACCGAGGGCGCGCCACATCGACCTCAGCTGAATCGCAATTGCCGCACCGAAGGCCGGGTGGACGGCCGGACTGGTGTAGTAGTCGTCTCTGGCTGGGCGGGCACCCGGATCCGTGTAGTAGCCCCCCTGCGCGGGACAATAGAGCGCCAGCTCCATGAACTCGCGGAAAGTTATCATCCCGCGGTCGGCTATGCGGGACCGTATCTGCCTTTCCGCAGCAGTTGGACGGCCTCGGGATCCGAGCACCCTGCCAGATTCCTTGGGATGAGGTGGAGGTGTACGGCGGTCCAGGGTGCCCCCGAAGAGCCTATCTGGCCGGACCGCCTACGAGGCCTTTGCGGCCTTGGCAGCCTTGCTCAGCTGCCTGGCCCTCTTGGCCTGCGGACTCTCGCGGTCCCAGCCCGAACCCGGCATGGAGTTTCTGAATTCGGATTTCTCCCCGCAGTTTCTGCAGGTGCCCATGCTGGTCGGCCCGTTTGGGCTCTCGATCATCCAGAAGTGCTCGCAGTCCGAGCCGTTCGCTTCATCTATGGTCAATTCTGGCCCCTTCCTCGACTAAGGCAGTGCTAGGTATCCGTTCGTTCATCTCTGGGATAAGGGCACGTACTCTCGGTCCATCTCGCCGACGTACTGGAGCCGCGGTCGCAAAAGGATGTTGTTTTCCAGCTGTTCTATAACCTGCGCGGTCCATCCAGGTATCCGGCCCATAGCGAATATGGGGATATACAGGGATTCGTGGATACCCAGAATCTGATAGATGGCTCCCGACCACAGGTCGACGTTCTGGGCGATTCCCCTCCTTGCATACGGCTCCATCGCATCGACGAGCGCGCTGATGATGGCGAACCACCTGGGGTCCCCTCGCCGCTCGCTGAGCCTCTGGGCGTCCTCCTTAAGGTGCTTGGCCCTAGGGTCCTCCGTCCGATAGACCCGGTGACCGAAACCGACGATCACTTCCTTGCGGCTCAGCCGGTCCGCGACGTACTGCATGGCCCGATCCTCCGAACCGATCTCAAGGGCCATCTTCATCACACTCTCGGCGGCCCCGCCGTGGGACGGGCCCTTGAGCACCGATATGCCGGTCGTGATGGCGCAGTGGATGTCCGCCTTGGTAGAGGCGGCCACGCGGGCGGCAAAGGACGAGGCGTTGATGCCGTGCTCTGCGTGCAGGACAAAATCCTTGTCGATGATCGCTGCGTCCTCGGGGTCCGGCTCCTCGCCGAAGAGCATGTACAGGAAGTTTGCCGCATGACCGAGATCCGGTCTCGGGGGCACAGGCTCCTTGCCCTCGGCGATTCTTGCGTGGGCAGTCACCAGGGTAGGCGCTAGGGCAGACAGGCGGATTCCCTTACGCAGGGTTGAGGAGACGGAGATGTCGGAGGCGTCCGGCTCAAAGGCGGCGCTGGCCGAGATTGCCGTCCTCAGGGCGTCCATGGGGTGCGCCGCGCTGGTCATGCGGACGACCTCTAGGATCTGGTCGGGCGCCTCCCTGCCCGCCCTCAGCGTCTCGTCGAACGCTTCAAGCTGGGACCGGGTGGGCAGTTCCCCGTGGAGTAACAGATAAGCCGTCTCCTCGAAGGTCGAGTGCTCGGCAAGATCGTTTATGTTGTAGCCGCGGTAGAGGAGCTTTCCGATTTTGCCATCTATGTAGCTGGCCTTGGTCCTGTCGACATAGACCTCCCTGAGGCCTCGCCTGATCTCGACTTTCGCGTCCTCGGTCATGAGCTCCTCTTCCGAGCGACCCACCCCTTCCGTCTGGTGAGAACAGCCTGACCTGGGGTCGGAATACCGGGACTACCTAGAGAGTGCCAGCGGCCAACTGAAGACCTAAGCCGAGGGGCCCCAACGACATGTTCGCGCCTCGCTCGCGGATATGCCGACTCTAACATTTGGAGCCCGTTTCGTCAAGATATCATTATCGCATTGACGCCTGTGACATGGGATAAACGGCAGATACACCCGGCCAATACGCATGGCTGGTACACAGGCGTGCAACGCCGTTATTTCTTTCACAAGTCGTTGACGGTAACCGACCTCCTCCATACAATGAGGCCACCTCCAGAAGGCGGCAAGCACCGAGCTTAACCGGCGCCTGAGGGGGCGGTTCCTGCGGCGAACTCAACGGTAGGTGGTCGGTGCCAGGGCCGCGCTCTGCAGCGCCGCTACCATAGCTGTTGGAAGTCTGAATGGCGAGCGATACCCCACAGGTACCCGAGGTCGTGGTGCTGCGCCTCCCCCTCTACGTCAGGGCGCTCACGCAGATGGGTCAAGACGGGACCAACGTGATCAGTTCGCAGCAGCTAGGGGCCCGCCTGCAGATGACCCCCGCGCAGATCCGAAAGGACTTGAGCTATTTCGGCCGATTCGGCAAGCAAGGCAGGGGCTACAACGTCGAGTTCCTGCTGAACGAGCTTGGGCAGATACTGGGCCTGGATCGCCAGTGGCCCGCCTGTCTGGTTGGAGTGGGGCGCTTGGGTCGGGCGATCATCAACTACCCTGGCTTCGCCCCCAAGGGCTTCCACATCGTTGCCGCATTCGACAGCGACCACGAGCAGGTAGGGGACATGGTGGGCGGGCTGAAGGTCAAGCCGATGGCGCAGCTTAGGAATACCCTCGAAACTGAAAAGATCGCCATCGCCATCGTTGCCGTCCCCGCCCAGGAGGCCCAGAGTGTCATCGACGACCTGGTCGACAACGACGTGCGCGGGATCCTCAACTACGCCCCCGTGGCCCCACAGGTGCCCATGGATGTGGTCCTGCGGAACATCGACCCGGTGCTCTCACTGCAGTCGATGACCTACTACCTGCTGGACGAGCTAGAGGAGTCCGGGCTGGACTGAGCATCGTCCGCCGCTCCCCGGGGACGCGGCGTGCTCCTTGGAGCTAGACCTAGGGCTGCTCGCCTCCCATGCCGCGCGCCGTGGCCCTCCGCCTCCTCCGCGCGACGGCGATCCGTGCGCGGGAGCGCCGCATGGCCAGTAGAGCGCGCTGCAGGTCCATCGCCGACTCAGACGATTCCACCCTCTCCTGGGCCCGCTTCAGCGCGGCTTCAGCACGCTCGATGTCGATCTCCTCGGCCTGCTCGGCCGTGTCGGCCAGGACAACCACCTGATTCCTGATCACCTCGAGAAAGCCGCCCGAGATGGCCATCGCGCTGCGCTCTCCATCCTTGGAGATCAACAGCTCGCCGGGCGCAAGGGTGGTAAGGAGCGGGGCGTGCCCGGGCAGTATTCCCAGCACGCCGGCGGCCCCGGGCGCGACCACGCCCTCAACCTCCTCCGAGTACATGAGCCGCTCAGCGGTGACTATGTCCAGACGCATCGCTGACAAGCCCTATCCGCCTACCGCCGCCATTCTCTCGGCCCTCTCGACCGCCTCTTCGATCGTACCGACCATGTACAGCGCCTGCTCCGGCAGGTCATCGTGCTTGCCCTCTAGGATCTCCTGGAATCCGCGCACAGTCTCCCTGACGGGCACGTAGCGGCCCTCCTGGCCGGTAAATGCCTCTGCAACGAACATCGGCTGTGAGAGGAAGCGCTGTATCTTCCTGGCTCTGGCGACCGTCTGGCGATCCTCCTCCGACAACTCCTCGATGCCCAGAATTGCGATGATGTCCTGCAGGTCCCTGTACCGCTGCAGCACCTGCTGGACGCCCCGGGCCACATCGTAGTGAGCCTGCCCTACCACGGACGGCTCCAGGATCCGAGAAAAGCTGGTAAGCGGGTCGACGGCTGGGTAGAGACCCTGCTCGGCGATCGACCTCTCCAGGGCTACGACCGCGTCCAGGTGTCCGAAGGTCGTCGCTGGCGCCGGGTCCGTGTAGTCGTCGGCCGGCACGTAGATCGCCTGAAACGAGGTTATCGAGCCGTTCTTGGAAGAGGTGATGCGCTCTTCGAGATCGCCCATCTCCGTTCCCAGGGTGGGCTGGTATCCAACCGCCGAGGGCATGCGGCCCAGCAGTGCGGAAACCTCCATGCCGGCCAGGATGTAGCGGTAGATGTTGTCAACGAACAGCAGGACGTCCTGCCCGCGCTCCTCCTTGAAATACTCTGCCATGGTGAGGCCGGTGAGGCCGACCCTGGCCCGTATGCCCGGCGGCTCGTTCATCTGACCGAACACGAGCACGGTGCTCTTTATGACGCCGGACTCCTGCATCTCGTGCCAGAGGTCATTTCCCTCGCGCGATCTCTCGCCGACGCCGGCGAAGACAGACACGCCCTGGTGCTCGGTGCCGATGTTTCGTATCAGCTCCTGGATGATTACGGTTTTGCCGACTCCCGCGCCTCCATATGCCCCGATCTTGCCGCCCTTTGTGAACGGGGTGATCAGGTCCATCACCTTGATGCCGGTCTCCAGCACCTCGACCTGTGTGGCCTGCTCCTCGAATCCGGGTGGCGCTCGGTGTATCGGCCAGTTGTCGTCTGAATCTATCTCTTCAAGGCCGTCAAGGGTCTCACCCAGGGCATTGAACAGCCTGCCCAGGGTGGGGTCGCCCACCGGTACGGCGATCGGCCGACCCGTATCGACGACGTCGACTCCGCGCCTCAGGCCCTCTGTCGGCCCCAGAGCCAGGCACCTGACCCAGTTGTTGCCTACGTGTTGCTCGACCTCAAGCACCAGCCTCTGGTCGCCCACCGCCGTCTCCAGTGCGTTGTAGATAGTCGGCATGTCGTCGTGGGGGAACTCCACATCCACGACCGTACCGATAACCTGGGTTACCTTTCCGTTGGCCATTTCGTTCTCCTAAACCGTTCGGTTGCGGGCTAGGCCTCGACCGCCGCCGCGCCGCCCACTATGTCCAGCAGTTCGGTGGTGATCGACTCCTGCCGAACCTTGTTCATCTCAAGGGTCAAATCAGCCTTCATCTCCAGAGCATTGTCGGTGGCGCCCCGCATGGCAACCATGCGGGCGCTCTGCTCGCTGGCAACCGCCTCCAGCAGGGCATGATAGATCTCCATCTCCACGTATCTGGGAAGCAGCTCTGCGAGCACCGCGCGCGGGCTGGGCTCGAATATGTAGCCCACCGTGTCCTTGGCCTCCAGCTCGGCCGGAACCACCGGCAGCAGGGGCATCACCTCCGGCCTCTGCAGCGTGGTGTTTACGAAGTGGGAGTATGCCAGGTACACGGCATCGACCCGCTCGGCCTCGTAATCATCGATCACCACGCGGGCGATCGGACCGGCGGCCGCCACCGTCGGGCGGTCGCCAATGTCCGTGAAGACGGCCCGAAGGTTCGCCGTCCGGGCGAAAAAGTCCCTACCCTTCTTTCCGACCGCAACGACGTCGGCCTCGGCTCCGAGGTCGACGAGCTGCTGGGCGGCGCGCCGGTTGACCGCCGTGTTCAGGCCTCCCGTAAGGCCACGGTCGGGGGTGATGACTATCAGCTGCACCCTGCCGAGCTTGCGCCTCATCAGCAGCGGATGGGTCTCGTCGACATCCTGGGGCTGCGCTGCCAGGTCCGCGAGCAGCGCCTGCATCCTGTCGGCGTACGGCCGGGTCTGCAGTGCCATCTCCTGGGCGCGGCGCATCTTGGAGGCGGCGATCATCGACATGGCCTTTGTAATCTTGGCCGTGTTGTCGACGCTGGATATGCGCCTTTTTATCTGCCGTACTGAAGCCATGGACTAGCCGCCGCGTTTAACCCTCACCGCGATCCCCTCCTAGAGTGGCACCGACTTTTTGAACTCGGCCAGAGCATCGTCCAGCCTGCCGGTGATCTCGTCGCTGAGCGCGGCCGACTCGTTGATGTCGGACAGGAGCTCAGAGTGGCTGGATGCAAGGTATCCCTGGAGGGCACCCTCCGCCTCGCCGATCTTGTCGAGAGCGATATCGTCCAGGTGTCCGTTTGAGAGGGCGTACATGATCGTCACCTGCTCGGCCAGGGCCAGTGGCCTGTTCTGTCCCTGCTTGAGGATCTCCACGGCCCTTTGGCCCCTCTGGAGCTGCGCCCTGGTGGCGGCGTCCAGGTCCTCGGTGCCGAACTGGGCGAAGGTGGCCAGCTCGCGGTACTGAGCGAGCTGGAGGCGCAGGCCGCCAGCGACCGCGCGCATCGCCCTGGTCTGGGCCGACCCACCCACGCGGGAAACGGACAGCCCCGCGTTCACGGCCGGCCTGATGCCGGCGTTGAACAGCTCGGGCTCAAGGTATATCTGGCCATCGGTGATCGATATCACGTTTGTGGGTACGTAGGCCGACACGTCGCCGGCAAGCGTCTCGATGATGGGCAGGGCGGTGAGGGAGCCGCCGCCGTGGGCATCGTCCAGCCTTGCGGCCCTCTCCAGCAGGCGGCTGTGCAGGTAGAACACGTCTCCTGGGTAGGCCTCGCGTCCCGGGGGACGGCGCAGCAACAGCGACATCTGCCGGTAGGCCCATGCGTGCTTGGAGAGATCGTCGTAGACGATAAGGGCATCCTTGCCCTCGTTCATGAAGTGCTCGGCCATGGCGCAACCGGCGTAGGGGGCCAGATACTGCATCGGCGCCGGGTCCGCGGCGTTGGCCGCAACGACGATGGTGTGGTCCATCGCCCCGTGCTCATCGAGCATCGCCACGGTCTGTGCGACCTTGCCGGCCTTCTGCCCGATCGCGACATACACGCAAATCAGGTCGCCGCCCTTCTGGTTGATGATGGTGTCTATGGCGATCATCGACTTGCCCGTGGAACGGTCGCCGATGATAAGTTCGCGCTGGCCCCGACCGATGGGAATCATCCCGTCGATCGCCTTGATTCCCGTCTGAACCGGGCTGTTGACCGATTTGCGGGAGGCGACGTCGGGGGCTACGATCTCCGCGGGCATCGTGCTGGTCGTGCCGGTCGGGCCCTTACCGTCGATTGGCTCGCCCAGCGCGTTAACCACCCTGCCGATAAGTTCCGGGCCGACCGCGACCTCCACGATTCGGTCGGTGCTGCGCACCTCGCTGCCCTCCTTGACGCCGAGGGGATCGCCGAGGATGACGGCTCCGACGCCGTCCTCCTCAAGATTCAGGGCCAGGCCCGTCACGCCGCTCTCGAACGCGAGCAACTCCGAGTAGCTGACCCCGGAAAGGCCGTGGATGCGGGCGACGCCGTCGCCTACCTCGACCACGGTTCCGACCTCCACCATCGTCAGGTCGCCTCCGAAGTCCTCGATCTGGCGCTTAATGACCGAGGCGATGTCCTGTCCTCTAACTGCCATGTCGTTCTCCGCTAGTGTTGTGGGCTGGGACGCCCGGTGTTCAATCGCCGCCGGTAACGCGATATCGGGCCTTCAGAAACGCGGGATCCGCCGTTGCCATTACCGGGATAGCTCCCTCTTCATCTCCTGCAGCCTGGTGCGAACGCTGCCGTCTATCAGCCGGTCGTCCACCCTGACGATAACGCCGCCGATCACCGCCGGATCGACGCGGGCCTCCACCACCACATCGGCGCCCACCGCCCCCCCGATGGTACGCTCCAGCCTCTCTATCTGCTCCTGGCTCAGCTCGACGGCGGCTGTGACCTCCGCCCGCACCACCCCCCTGTGTGCGTCCAGCATGCGCTCGAAGTGGTCGGCTATGTCCGGGATCGTGCCCGCCGCGTCTCGCGAGGCGAGCAGACCGGCCAAGTTGCGGGCCAGGGGCCCAACGTCCTCGCCGAGTACCTCGTCGATTACGCTCAGCTTTCGGTCCAGCGGCACCTGTGGAGAGTCGAGCAGGGTGGCCAGATCAGATCCCTGCATCGCCTGGGCCACGGTCGCGAGATCCTGCCGCCACTCGTCCAGCTGATCGCCCTCAACGGCGATCTGGAAGGCTGCCTGAGCGAACCTCCTTGAGGTAGGTGCACCGGGCATCGGCTCAGCTCGACCTCATCTTCGGATGGCCGCCATCATCGGCCGCGGGCCAGGGCACCGCTGTCCTCTATGATCTTGTCGATCAGTTCCTTGTGCGCAGACTCATCGAGCGAGCGCTCCACGATCTTCTCTGCGGCGTCGACGGCCAACGCCCCGAACTCCCTGCGCAGCCCTTCGATGGCCGCGTCCCGTTCACGTTGGATATCCGCCTCCGCCCGCTCGCGCTCGGACCTGATCTCCTGCCTGGCCTTGGCCAGTTCCTCTTCCCGAAAGCGATCGGCCACCTGCCGGGCCTGAGCGATCATCTCCTGACCCTCGGCCCTTGCCGCAGCTATCTGCTCCTCCATCTCCGACCTTGCCACCGCCGCCTCTTCGCGCGCCTTCTCGGCGGCCTCAAGGCCCTCCTTGATTCGGCTCGAACGCTCGCGCATCGCCCTGGTGATGGGCTTGTAGAGAACGAGCCACAACGCTACGAAGAGGATGAGGAAGCTAACGATCTGGGTTATCAGACCGGATAGGTTTATTCCTAGTACGCCCATACCGCCTCTGTATCCTCTGACTGTCGCCCTCGGCAGCTGCCGACGGCTACACGAACTTGATTATGATGGCCACGACCAGCGCGTAGATCGCGATCGCCTCGGCGAACGCGATGGCCAGTATCATGTTCTGCTGAACCAGACCGGCTGCATCCGGGTTGCGTCCTATCGACTCCATCGCCTTTGACGCCAAAAGTCCGACGCCGATCCCGGGGCCGAGCGCCCCCAGGCCGATCGCCAACCCTGCACCAATTCCGTTAAGGTCTCCCTCAAGCATCGAGCTTTACCTCCGCTCCGTATTGGCCGCGCCGATCTCTCTTCGGGCCGGCACAGCCTGCTTCCGATTTTTGGCCTAGTGCGAGTCGTGCGCCGCGCTGGCCACCGCGGCGAACACCAATGTCAGCATTGCGAATATGAAGGCCTGTATCAGGCCCACGAGCAGCTCGAGCCCCATGAAGGGCAGCACGCCAATCAGCGGGATGAGGAACGCCATGGCCACCAGCAGAACCTCTCCGGCAAATATGTTGCCGAACAGTCGGAAGGTAAAGCTGATGATCCTGGCGACTTCGCCTACCAGTTCCAATATGCCCACGAAGAACCACATCTCACCCCGACGCAGATTGATGTACTTGCCAAGATGCGAGAAAGCGCCCAGTTCGCGAAAGGCCCAAAAGTGCACAAAGAACATCGCCACCAGGGCTATGGCCAAGGTGGTGTTTACATCAGTGTTGGCCGAGCGCAGGAACGGAACCAGGACCCCCGCCTGCTTGCCCTCCGACTCCTCGGTGTGGCTCCACTCCTCCCACTCGGCCGCGGTGATCGTGTCGTCGACCGAGCCGAATCCCATCACCCCGACGGTCCCCGCGCCTGCGAACACATTGACCTTGACCTTGGATAGGTCCGGGTGATCCTCCTTGTCCTCAAGGTGGTGGATGACCTCCTCGGGCGACTCTATCCAGCCGATGGTACCGAAGCCGGGGAGTATGCCCATCCAGTTAGCGACCAGGATGAACAGGAAGATCGAAAGAGCCAGCGGAACGTAGGTCAGACCCCGCCTCCCGGCGAGCCCCTCCCCGATGCGCTGGAAGTACTCGATGATCACCTCGAACAGGTTCTGAAGCCCCCTCGGAACGAGGCTCGCGCGGCGCGATGCGATCAGGCCCATCAGCAGGACTATGACGATAGCGGCCCAAGTGGTCACCATCGTGTTGGTGATGTGGAAGCCGCCGATATTCGGACCGGAGGAGATGTTCTCGGCCGGGATCTGAAGGTGGGCTATCGGAGCGCCCAGGAACCCGCCACCGAATTCGTTGCCCAGCGCGCCGCCTGCCAGCCCGATGATAAAAAGCGCCCCAAAGGCCAGCAGGACGATCAGAACCTTCGGGTTGCGCAGCAGCTTAAACGTCTCCTAAGAACGCCCGGCGCCTGCCAAGGCTAATCGATCTATCCGGTCGTCACTTCACCGTTGGCGGGCCGCTCAGCACCGCCAGAATCATTCTGTACATGCCAGTCACCGCAACCGCCAGACCCACCAGGGTCCCCACGATTGTCAGTACGGGCGCAGTGCCCAACCAGGCATCAAGAGCCAGCCCGCCAATGGCGCCCCCCGCGATGGTCAGGGCGACAAACCAGCCGACGCCCACCAACCGCGCGATTACTGCCCTCTTGCTCCTGGAAGGACCGTCCACTCAACCAACCCGCGCCCCTGTTCACCGGCGTTCCCGGCCCGTCACGATGGCGATTGCAAAGCTTATCACAATCTCGATTTAGGGGTCAACAATGCGGAAAAGGGGCCAAATGACGGCGCCTGAAAGGGGTCAGATGATTGCCCAAGGCCAGGTCCCGAGCAAGGCGTCTGGCTGGATCGGCGTCCGAGACCGGGTCCTACCGATGTCTAGCTGGATCCGGACCCTTTGGATCCTTCGCCTATGTCGTCCAGATCCAGGGTCGAAACGAAGTCGCTGAAGGCCGAAAGGGTCTTTAGCTCCTCTTCACGCAGCGGCTTTGGGCCCGCCTCCTCGCCGGAGACGATGGGCTTTCCGGTGTCGGCGTCCATCTGCACGCTGGCCTTCTCGAGCACCGACTCCTCGGCGAATATGGGCACCTCGGACCTGACCGCCAGCGCAATCGCGTCGCTGGGCCGGCAGTCCACCTCGACGCTGCTGCCGTTCACGCCCAAGACGATCTTGGCATAGAAGGTATCGTTGCTCAATTCCGAAACCACGATGCTGCTGACGCTCGCTCCCAGCGTGTCTATGACGCTGCCCAGCAGGTCGTGGGTCAGCGGGCGGGAGACCGCGACATCCTGGAGCTTAACGGCGATGGCATCAGCCTCATTGGGGCCTATCCAGATGGGAAGGTAGCGGTCGGTGTCCTTTACGCGCAGAATCACAACCCGCTGATAGTCAGTCAGGCTCACGCGGATGCTGTCTATCATCATCTCCCGCATTTGCGATCCCGTCCCCAGTTTCAACATGCGGGCGGTTCGATCAAGGTCCCTAGCGGACCGTCAAGGGCCTAAGAAAAGGCCTTAACACCACCCCGGCGAGGTCAATTCTACGGGCCGGTTTTCAGGAGTGTCAAACGGTCCGGAGAAGGCCGCGACCCCCGCACCAACCAGACCGCACAGGTGTTTGGTGGAGATTGGAAACGTCCTGAGGCAGTGTCGAATCGATGGCCCGCGACCCATCCCATACGGGTCGGACTGAAGGCTGTATTGGCCCCAGACCGGATGTCTTTTCGGGAAACCGAGGATGGGATGATCTCCATCCGGGCCGACAGCCGGCGCTCGGGCACCCGAGCACGGTCTAGGCATGTGACCCCGTCCACTGACCAAGCTCCCGGGCGGTGCGATGAGACCGTGGACGCCGCTTTTCACCCGCTCACGACCCCCCTTAGGCGTCTTGCGAGCTCGTTCCTGGTCAGCAGGACGCGCCGCCCGCATGTGCGGCAGACCAGGCCCACGTCGGCACCGATCCTGACCACCTCCCACTCGAATCCCCCGCAGGGGTGAGCCTTCTTGAGCCGGACGAAGTCCCCGAGCCTCAGGTCGGCCGCCATCCACCGTCCGCATCGCCTGAACGGGCCTGAGGCGGAGTCGAAACGATGCGGACGGCTGTCACCACCCCAGGCCTTCCCCGTCCAGGACATCATTTACGCCGCTGCGCAGCGCGGCGGCGGCGGCGCGGGCCGATTCGGCGAAATCGTCCTCAGACGCCGAGGCGTAGGCCACGGCCCGCGACGAGGCGATGACGATACCCCTGCCGTCTTCCCCTGCCCCCGCTCTGACGGCCGCGCCGAGATCGCCGCCCTGGGCACCGACACCCGGCGCCAGCAACGATGCTCCGGGCGCCACGGCACGAAGGGCTGCAACGTCCGCGGGATAGGTCGCACCTGCGACCAGCCCGACGGCGGCCCTTGATTCCCAGTCCACCACCTGTGCGGCGAGCCGCTCAAAGACAGTCTCGCCACTGTCAAGCACCAGGTCCTGCAGCTCGGCCGCCCCCGGGTTGGACGAGCGACACCACACGTACACGCCGCGGTCCGCGTACTCGAGGAACGGCGCCAGGGCCTCGCCTCCGCCATAAGCGTTGACAGTGGTCGCGTCAAAGCCCCAGACCTCGAACATGGCGCGGGCATACGCCGCGCTGGTAGAGCCCACGTCCCCGCGCTTTGCGTCTCCGATCAGCACGACGCCCGGAGCCGTCGAGCGGATGTGCTCGATGGTCTCTTGCAGGGCGGAAAGGCCCGGGATACCCAGCGCCTCGTAGTGACCCAGGTTGGGCTTATAGGCGCAAACCAGATCCGCGGTCGCATCGATGATGGCCCGGTTGAAGGCGGCCACATCGCGTAGGGGCATTCTCGCCGGCTCGGGATCCAGGCCGACGCATACCAAGCTTCGGGATCTGGCCATCGCCATGCGGAGTCTTTCCGTATACGGGTGCACCTTTAGAAACCTGAAATACTGTACACCGGTCCATGTCAGCGCTGATACCGAGGATATACGAGCGGTTGCTGGGGGTTCACGGCCCTCAGGGATGGTGGCCGGCCGACAGCTCCTTCGAGATGATGGTCGGCGCCGTGCTCACTCAGGCCTGCACCTGGGTAAACGCCGAGAGGGCGATAGCCGCCCTGAGGTCCGCTAACGCCCTCAGCGCCGAGTCCATCATCGCCCTGCCAGAACGGGAGCTTGCCGGGCTGGTCAGACCGGCGGGCTACTTCAACGCCAAGGCGCGAAAGCTCAAGGCGCTGTCTCGCTTCCTGATGGACAGGTTCGGCGGCGATCCGGAGGGAATGTCTCAGGTGCCGACCGAGCGCCTCAGGCAGATGCTGCTGTCGGTGCACGGCGTGGGCGAGGAGACGGCCGACGACATTCTGGTCTACGCGGCGAATCGGCCCGTGTTCGTCGTCGACGCCTACACCCGCAGGATCGCCGCCAGACTGGGGCTTGCTCGCGAGGACGCCAGCTACTCGGAGCTAAGCGCCCTGTTCGCCGGCGCCATGCCGAAGGACGCCCCGGCCCTGGGCGAGTTCCACGCCCTGCTGGTCCGTCACGCAAAGCAGACCTGCCGTAAGTCCCCCCTCTGCGGGGAATGCTCCCTGGTCGATCTGTGTCCGACCGGGAAGGCCGCGAGGGCGGCGGTCACGCCGGGTTGAGAACCTTTATCGAATTGGTCTTGACGATCAGGTAGACGTCCCGGCCCTCGCGGAGCTCAAGGTCGGCCACGGCGTCCTGCGTCAACTCGACCACGATGCTGACGCCCACGTCGCAGTAGGCCAGAACCCTGCCCTTCACCGGGTGGAGTTCGGTCAGACGCGCGCCGAAAACGTTCCTGGCGCTTAGACCCGTGGGCATGGCGTTCGCCACGATGACGTCCGCTGCACCGATCGAGACCGTCACCTCGTCGCCCGGCCTGCCGCGGACCTCGGGCGCCTCGACGGTGGCCTCGCCGACCCGGACCCGGCCCGGTCGCGGACCGTCCGCGGGACGGACAATCTCGCCGTCGAGCAGGTTCTCAAGGTCCGGGTAGTCGGCAAGCGCCCCGACCGAGGGATCGACCAGCACCTTGGCCGGCGGTCCCTGGGCGATGGCCTGGCCGCCGGACAACACCAGGGCCTCATCGGCCAGGGCCAGCACCTCGGACAGCGAGTGCGAGACGATGACCATGGGAATACCGAGCTCTTCGCGGGCCGCCATCAGGTACCGGATGATGACCCCGCGCATGGGGGCGTCGAGAGCGCTCAGGGGCTCATCCAGCAGCAGAAGGTCGGGACACGTGGCAAGCGCCCTGGCCAGCCCGACCCGCTGGGCCTCTCCTCCCGACAGGCCCGCCACCGGACGGTCGAGGAGGCCGGTCAACTCCAACAGCTCGACGACCTCTCCGGGGCTCACCGTGCGCCTTTCCGGGCGGAGCAACTCGTGGCCGTATGCGATGTTGCGGGCCACCGACATGTGCGGGAACAGGCTGCCTCCCTGCATCAGGTACCCGACCCTGCGCCTTTCGGGGGGCAGGTGCATGGCGGGCGAAGTGCCTCCGTAGACCCTGCGACCAAGGATTTCAATCTGGCCGCCGTCTGGCCGCTCGATCCCGGAAAGGCAGTTCAGCAGGGTCGTCTTGCCGCTGCCGGACTTGCCGAAGACCGCGGTCACGCCCGACGTGAAGTCGGCCTTGCACGCGAGGCTAAAGCCCAGATAGGACTTGACGATGTCGAAGCTGACGAGCGGACCGCCTTCCGCGCGGCCACGCTCGGCCAGGCCGGTCCTAGCTTCTTGCGCCATGCGGTCCCTCCCTGGCCCCACCCATCCTCGCCAGCAGCCAGTTGTGCACCGCCAGTGTCAGAACGGCGAGGCCGATCGTTATTCCTATCAGCTTCAGGGCCTGTCCGTCCCTACCCAGGAGGATGTTCGAGTAGACGGCGAGGGGCAGCGTCTCGGTGCGGCCCGCTATGTTGCCGGCCACAACTATCGTGGCGCCGAATTCGCTGAGCGCCCTGACAAAGCCAAGCAGCATGCCGGCCAGTATCCCCCTGTAGGCGAGGGGAACGGTGATGGTGAAAAAGACCCGCCACGGACCGGCTCCGAGGGTCCTGGCCGACAGTTCCAGCCGGCGGTCCACGCCACCCATGGCCACCATGATCGAGCGCGTGACGAGCGGGAAGGAGACCACGGCCCCGGCGATGGCGGCCGCAAACCACGTGAAGATGATGTCCGAGCCGAACAGCGCCCGGGCGGCCGTGCCGAAAGGTCCCTCCCTGCCCAGCAAGAGCAGCAGGAAAAAGCCGATCGCCACCGGTGGTAGCGCAAGCGGAAGCGAGACCAGCAGGTCCAGGACGAAGCCTCCCGGCACCCTGCGCTTTACGAGCAGCCAGCTAACTGCTAGCGCCGGAATCAGGTTCATTGCGGTGGCCACCACGGCCACCTGCAGCGAAAGTCCGACTAGCGAAAGCTCCAGCTCATCCCCCCTGAGGTCCTGCGGGCAGGCGGGCGAACCCGTAGCGCGAGAACGCGTCCTGGGCTCGGGGACCCGCAAGGTATGAAGCGAACCGGCGCGCCGGCTCCACCCGCTCTCCCCGGGCTGTGAGGGCGACCGGGTAGACGATAGGCGAGTGCGAGCCTGCATCCACTATGTCCAGAATGACCAGCCCCTCCCCGCTCAGCGCGTCGGTGCGGTACACGATCGCGAGATCGGTGTTACCGCGCTCGACGTTGGTCAGGGCGGCCCGCACGTCCGCCGTGGGAACTATCTTGTCGGTCAGCCGGTCCCAAAGTCCGAGCGATGTGATGGCCTCCCTGGCGTAGTTGCCGGCCGGAGACAGGTCCGGGTCGGGTATCGACACGTTCGCGACCGAATCTGACATCAGCGCTGACAGGTCGTCGGGCGGGTCTGCGAAACCTTCTCTGGCAACGACGACCAGTACGTTGCCGAGCAGGTCGATCGGCTCTGAGGCGAGCCCCTCCCTGTCGATGAGCAGGTCGACCGGCTGGCGGCCGGCCGAGACCAGCAGGTCCGCGGGCGCACCGTCGATTATCTGGCGTGCGAGCTGCTGTGAGGCGCCAAAGTTGAACAGCACCTTCGTGCCGGTCTCGGTCTCGTATTCCTCGCCGAGTTCACTAAGGACGTCGGTGAGGCTCGCTGCGGCGAAGACCACCAGTTCCTCGTCTCCACCGCCGTCGCACGCCGCTAGGGGGGCGATGCAAAGGAGCGCCAGCAGGAGCCCCGATAGTAGAGAGAGTCCGGCCTTCGATGGCTGCAAATCCGCGTCTACGGCACCGATGACCTTGTGAGAAAGGGCGCCTGTTGGTATACTTGTCGGCGACAACTTTTCCTTTTCGCGGAAAGTGGGGCCGGCCCCACTTTTCTTGATTAAAGGGGAGGTTTTTTTGCGGTACTCGCGCTGCGCAGAGGTGCGTATGAGGAGGGACTGACAAAGAGCATGAAGAGCGATTTCCTGATCGCGCTGACTCAGCTTGCAGCGGAGCGGAACCTCCCCCGCGAGATTGTCCTATCCGCGATTGAGGCGGCGCTGGTCTCTGCCTACCGGAAGGATAGCATAGCGGCCGGTCAGGACATTTCGGTAAAGCTCGACCCGGGCAGCGGCGAGGTGAGCGTGTATCTCCTCAAGCGGGTAGTCGAGACCGTCGAGGATCCGCAACTCGAGATGGACCTCGACGAGGCGCGCAGGTACAAGGCCGACGCGGAGATAGGCGAGAGCGTCGCCTACGAGAGTCTTCCCCACAGCGCCGGCCGCATTGCAGCGCAGACGGCCAAGCAGGTGGTGCTCCAGAGGCTTCGCGAGGCGGAGCGCGAGCTTGTCTACGAGGAGTTCGCGGACAAGGAAGGTGAGGTATACACCGTCACCGTCCAGCGCATCGAGCCCAAGCAGATCATCGCCGAGCTGGGCCGCGCAGAGGCCGTCCTGCCCCCTACAGAGCAGGTCTACTACGAGCGCTACCGGGTGGGACAGAAGATGAAGGTCCTGCTCAAGTCGATCGAGCGTTCGACCAAGGGTCCGGAGCTGATCGTCTCGCGCGCCGACAAGATGCTGCTCAGGCGCCTGTTCGAGATGGAGGTCCCCGAGATCTACAACGGCTCGGTCGAGATCAAGGCGATCGCCCGAGAGCCCGGAGCACGCAGCAAGGTGGCGGTCTGGGCCTCGCAGTCTGGCGTCGACCCCGTGGGCTCCTGCGTAGGCCTGAGGGGCATCCGAATCCAGAACATCGTAAATGAGCTTCACGGCGAGAAGATCGACGTCGTCGAATGGGACCCGGATCCCACGGTCTTCATCGCCCACGCCCTGAGCCCGTCGCAGGTCCTGCGAGTGGACGTCGAGCCCACCACTCTCTCGGCCGCGGCCGTCGTACCGGATCGCCAGCTCTCTCTGGCCATCGGGAAGGAGGGCCAGAACGCCCGGCTCGCCGCCAAGCTCACCGGCTGGAGGGTGGACATAAAGAGCGACGCCGAGGCCGTCGAGCCCGCCCCCGCGCCGACTCCTGCGCCCGTACTCGATGCCGTGGCGGCGGTGGCGGAGGTCCCGGCAGAGCCCGCGGTGGACGGCGAGCAGCCCGCCGAGGGTCCGGCGCCGGTGCCGGAGGTCGTGGAGGTGGCTGCCGAGCTGGTCGAGGTCGCCGAGGCTACCGAGGAGACCGCCGCTGAGCAGGAGACGACCGCGGCCGAGCCAGAGCCGGTCGTGGCGAGCGAACCAGAGGTGAAGGTGCCGGTCGAGGCCGAGCTGGCGGAGACGTTGTTCGAGCAGGAACAGGCACACCAGGAGCCCGAACCGGTCGCGGTTGCCGCCCAGTCCCTTTCGGAGTTGCCGGACGAGGTCTGGACGGTGCGCAGGCCGCCGGTCTCCGCAGAGCCAGGTCAGATAAGGTTCGCCGAGGATATCGAGGAACTCCGACCCGACGGGCCAGGCCGGCGCAGGGGTGGCCGGCGCAGGCGCTCCTACAGGTCCCGCAGGCGCTGACCCCCGGGCGGCGAATCGAGCCGGGCGCCGTGTCTGCGGCGGGACGGTCTCAGGGCGCAAGGGTGCGCCGATCGCCCCAGAGGACCTGCATCGCCTGCGGTAGAAAGGCCGACAAGTCCTCCCTCACCAGGCTGGTCGCATCGGGGAAGGGTGTCCGGGTGGACCCGAGCGGGAAGATGCACGGCCGCGGAGCCTATCTGTGCCTGGGTTCGGATTGCGACCCCACACCACTGAGGGCGCGTAGGTTATCCTACGCGCTGAGGACCACGATATCCGAGAAGGAGGCGGCGAGGCTGATAACCGAACTGTCGGGACGGGCCCCGAGTGAGGGCCACAGCCGCGAGACAGATGACCAGCAAGACCGGACATAAGAGATCGGCGACCGGGACCGCAGGGGCCGGTGCCCAGTCGGCCCGACCCGCCTCGCGCCCAGCGGCGCCGCCGTCGCTGGACATACCCGACGCCATCGCCGTCGGAGATCTGGCCGCGATGATGCGCGTGACCGCGATCGACGTGATCAAGCAACTCATGCGCCGCGGCTACATGTACACCATCAACGAGGTGCTCGACTACGATCTGGCGGCCGACATTGCCGAAGACTTCGGCTATGACATCCTCGAGCCGGAGGAGGAGGGGGAGGACGCGACCTCCATCGTGCCTACGCAGGAGGGGGAGGACCCCGCCAGCCTGAGGCCCAGATCACCGGTCGTGACGATACTCGGGCACGTAGACCACGGTAAGACAACGTTGCTAGACGCCATACGCAAGACCAACGTCGTGGCCGGCGAGGCAGGCGGTATCACGCAGCACATCGGCGCCTACCAGGTGGAACAGGACGAAGGCTCGATCACGTTCCTGGACACGCCCGGCCACGAGGCGTTCACGGCCATGAGGGCCAGGGGCGCGAAGGTCACCGACATCGCGGTACTGGTGGTCGCAGCGGACGACGGGCTGATGCCCCAGACCGAGGAGGCTATCGACCACATAAGGGCCGCCGACGTGCCGATGATAGTAGCGATCAACAAGATGGACAGGCAGGACGCCGACCCGGAGAAGGTCAAGCGCCAGCTCGCCGAGCGCGACCTGCTGGTGGAGGACTGGGGCGGCGAAGTGATATCCGTCCCGGTCTCGGCCCTCAAGGGTGAGGGCGTCTCCAGCGTGCTGGAGCACATCGGCCTTGTCGCCGAGATATCCGAACTGAAGGCCAATCCCGAAAAGCCGGCCAGCGGCGTCGTGGTCGAGGCGCGGGTCGACCGAAGCAGGGGCAACGTCGCGACCGTTCTGGTGCAAAACGGCACATTAAGGGTCGGTGACCACCTGGTTGTCGGCACGATCCGCGGGCGGGTCAAGGCGATGATGAACGAGTGGGGGCAGCGGTTCAATGAGGCCGGACCATCCACCCCCGCCGAGATACTCGGCATCAGCGGTCTGCCCGAGGCGGGCGAGATATTTGAGGTGGTGACCGACGACAAGACCGGGCGCGCCCTTGCCGAGCGCAGGGAACGTGAGGCCAGTTCCCGGGCCGGGGCGTCCCTCGGCGATGTCTACACCCGCGTAGAGTCGGGCGAGGCAAAGGCCCTCAACCTGATCGTCAGGACGGACGTGCAGGGCAGCGTCGACGCGGTCCTGTCGGCCCTCGACGGGCTGAGCACCGACAAGGTGCGGGTCAACGTTATCAGGTCAGCCGCGGGGGGCATATCGGAGAACGACGTACTGCTCGCGGTCGCCTCCGACGCGATCATCATAGGCTTTAGCACGGTGGCGCAGGCGGGAGCACGCGCCCTGGCAGCCCAGGAGGGCGTGGAGATACGCAGCTACGAGATCATCTACGATCTCGTCGAAGACGTGGACAAGGCCCTGAAGGGCCTGCTGGAGCCCGTGTACCGCGACGTGGTGGAGGGCGAGGCTACGGTCCGGGCAGTGTTCCCGATGGGGCGAACCGCCAGGATCGCGGGCTTTTACGTCGGTCGCGGAAGGGTCGCAAGGGACTCGGAGATACACGTACTGCGGGGCGGCGACCGCCTGTTCCTCGGCAAGATATCCAGCCTCAAGCACTTTAAGAACGACGTCCGCGAGGTCACCAACGGCAACGAGGGCGGCCTCGTGCTCGACGGGTTCAACGGCTTTGAGGAAGGCGATGTGCTGGAGGCCCACCGCACCGAGCAAGTCGGCGTCGGATAGGGGCGCCGGATGACGCGCCGGCTAGATCGCGTCAACGCGAACCTGCGCCAGGAGATCAGCCTCATCCTGGCCAACGAGGTCAAGAATCCGCACATCGACGGGCTGATAAGCATCGTGGCCGTTGAAACCTCTTCTGACCTGCGCAGGGCGAAGGTCTTCGTAAGCGTATACGGGACCGACGACAGGCGAGGCGTGCTCAGGGCGCTGTCTTCCGCCGCGGGCTTCGTGGGACGAAGGCTGGGCGACAGGCTGGCAATGAAATCGGTCCCCCACCTTCAGTTCAGACTGGACGAGTCGATAGAGCGCGGGGCTGACCTGTCGGACAAGATCCTTAGGATCGTCGACCAGGATCCGGCTTCCGGCGGCCGTTAGGGAGATGGCCCGCACCACCCGGTCCGTCGACGGCGTGATCGTCATCGACAAGCCCGCCGGCATCACATCGATGGATGTCGTCCGCCGCGTAAAGCGAGCAAGCGGGCTGAGGAAGGTCGGGCACGGGGGCACGCTCGATCCGGTGGCCACAGGCGTGATACCGATCTGCCTAGGGCAGGCCACGCGCATGATGGAGTACCTTGTCGACGGCAGAAAGGAATACCGCGGCCTGATCGAGCTGGGGGTTCAGACCGACACCTACGACTCGGCCGGCCAGGTCACCGCCAGGTCGGACACATCGGGGATAACGGCCGATCAGATCGAGGCGGCCCTGGGCGGGTTCAGGGGAGAGATCGACCAGGTGCCCCCGATGTACAGCGCCCTCAAGAGGGAGGGCAGGCGCCTGTACGATCTGGCCCGCAGCGGCGTAGAGGTGGCGCTGGACCCTCGACGGGTACTGGTGGAGGATCTTGCGCTGGAGAGCTACGAGCCGCCGCTCGCCTCGGTGTTCGTCCGGTGCGGGAGGGGCTTTTACATGCGGTCGCTCGCCCACGACCTGGGTACGACCCTGGGTGTGGGCGGAAATCTCAAGGGCCTGGTGCGGCTTCGCAGCGGACCTTTTCGCCTGGAGGAGGCCCTCAGCCTCGAGCACGCCGAGGAACTGCTGGCCGCCGGGAGCCTGGAGGACATCATGCACGCCCCCGACGCCGTGCTGATGAATCTACCGGCCGTGGTACTGGGGCAGGCCGCAGCCCGGATAGTCAGGCAGGGTCAACCCATACCGGCCGGTGCCCGGATCCCTCCCGCAAGGAGGGGCCAGCGCGCAAGGGCATACGGAACGGGCGGTGAGTTCATCGCTATGCTGGTCTTCGACGGCTCCAGCGGGCAGTGGCGCCCGGAGAAGGTGTTCGATCTTTCGTACCTGGAAGACGGCGGGGAGAAGAGCGGACGCGACGCCCCCGGTTGACCCGGGCCGGGCGGCGAATCCCCAGGGATTTCACACAGGCCTGAACATACACTGAGGACGCATAGTCGGCCTCATACAGCCCCGCCGGGCCATAGACGGCTCCACAAACAGTTTCGCGTGATATTCGGCGGGGGCTGGTGGGACGCCCTCAGGGGGAGATCCAAGGCGGGACCATAGGGCGCGTCCTGAAGGATCTGGATGAGGGCGGCTGGCCCATCTCCTTCATCGTCAACAACCGCCACAGCTTCCTGGGAAGGCTCTTCGTCTACCTTATTGCCATCTTTACCGGCCTTGCGATCTACGTTCCGCCCAATCTGGTCGTCATCGCCGAGCGTTTCGTGGCGGTCGGCCAGTCCTCCTGGTCTCGGCGGACTCGATGATAGAGACGCGCTCGGCGCTCTGGCCCCCGAGCGGAGCGGTGTGTCATGGAGAGAGGGTGCGCCCGCCGGTGCGCCAAGCTCAACGGCACTGCGACCGGATCAGGCTTCGGGACTCGACCATAATTCTTGACCCTTCGGCAATCGGACCCTAGAATTATCTCTGGCGTCCTGAGCGCCGGTGGTGACGGTTTCAGCCCGACGCCACAGTAGTTCCCGGAGCACACACCTTGTCCGACTACGCCATAGTTCACACCGGCGGCAAGCAGTACCGCGTCAAGGCCGGCGACGTGATACGCGTCGAGACCATACCCGGCGACGAAGGCGACTTCGTCGAGCTGGAGGACATACGCATGCTCTGCATGGACGGGGACGTGACGGTGGGCGCCCCATCTGTGACGGGCGCCAAGGTCACCGCTCAGATAGTCGGCGCAGGGCGCGGCGAGAAGGTGACCGTCTTCAGGTATAAGCCCAAGACCCGCTACCGGCGCAAGAACGGGCACCGCCAGCCGTATACCGACCTCAGGATCACGAACATCTCGTAGATTATCGCCGGCGTCGGCCAACTCGGCCGCACGGTTTAAGTGACGCTAGGAGACATAGACCATGGCGCACAAGAAAGGCTCGGGCAGCTCCCGAAACGGGCGCGATAGCGCAGGCCAGAGGCTGGGAGTCAAACTCTACGACAACCAGTTCGCGACCGCAGGCTCGATCATCGTCCGCCAGCGCGGCACCAAGATCGAACCGGGAACCAACGTGGGCGTGGGCAGGGATCACACCCTGTACGCGCTGGTGGACGGGAAGGTCAAGTTCGAGCACGCCGCCCGGAAGAAAAAGCGCGTCAGCGTTTACTCCGCATAGGGGCCTAAGGGCCCATCTGGAGAAGAGCCATGAAGACCGGAATTCACCCCGAGTATTTCCCAGATGCCCAGGTCGTATGCTCGTGTGGTAAGACATTCACGACGGGCGCCACCAAGGCCGTCCTGAGGGTGGAGCTGTGCAACCTGTGCCACCCGTTCTACACGGGCGAGCAGAGGATCGTAGACACAGAGGGGCGTGTCGACCGCCTCAAGAGGCGCTACAACCTCAAGTAGGTTTGTCGGGCCCACATCCGTAGATCGATGCCAGAGGGGTGAGCATGCTCACCCCTCTGTAGTTGGGAGACGATCCGGGCAGGGCGGGACGGCCTCGGACGCCCGCAGAGCAGATTCCATGAACAAGCAGAACAGCCCTACATACGGTGGGCAGGCCGTTCTGGAGGGCGTGATGATACGCGGCCAGCGCGCTGCGTCGGTCGCCGTCCGCACCCCTGAAGGCGACATCTCACTGCACAACCTGTCTCTGAGTCCCTGGTACAGCGGTAGGGCCCGGCGCATCCCTCTGGTCAGGGGGGTTCTGGTGATGGCGGAGACGCTCACGCTCGGCATGCGCGCCCTCACGCACTCTGCCAATGTCGCCGCAGGCGAGGATGAGGAGCTGGGTGCCGGGTCGATCGCAGGGATGATCACCGTCGCCCTGGCCCTGGCAATAGGCGTGTTCTTCCTGGTGCCGGTGTTCGCCAGCCGCGGGCTCGAGGGGATGATCGGCCCGGATCTGGCAAACATCGTCGAAGGCGTGATCCGGCTGGTTCTGTTCCTCGCCTACATAGCGCTCATCGGCAGGATGGAGGACATCCGCCGCGTCTTCATGTACCACGGCGCAGAGCACATGGCCGTCCATGCGCACGAGAACGGAGAAGATCTCACCGTCGAGTCGGTCCGTCGCTACCCGACCGCCCATCCACGGTGCGGGACGGCCTTCCTGCTGGTCGTCATGCTCGTTGCGATCGTGCTGTTCGCCTTCACGGGCAGGGAGCCCCTGTGGTGGCTGTTCGCCTCGCGCGTGATCCTGATCCCGGTCATAGCGTCCGTCAGCTACGAGGTGATCCGCCTGAGCGGGTTTCACCAGGGCAACGCCCTGGTCAGGCTGATCGCGCTACCCGGCCTCACCCTTCAGCGCCTTACCACCAGGGAGCCCGAGGATAGCCAGATCGAGGTGGCCATAGCGGCCATGAAAGAGGCGATCAGCGTCGACGGTCGCGCAGACGCGACCACACCTGGCCAGGCGTGACACCCGAGGCGGACATCAGCACGAGCGTGTGGTAGAGCAGGTCCGCGATCTCGTCCGGCAGCCCGTCCTTTCGCCCGGAGACCGCCGCTATCGCCGTCTCCCCGGCTTCCTCGACGACCTTCTGTGCTGCCCTCTCGGGACCGCCGGCCAATAGCTCGGCAGTGTAGCTCCCCTCGGGCATCTCCTCCCGCCGGTCCTGGATCACCGAGAACAGCTCGTCCAGGATGCTGGAACCCCCTTCCACCTGCTCAAAGGCCGGAAGCCCCTCGATCGGCTCGGCAAAAAAGCAGGTGGGCTCACCGCTGTGGCATGTGGGGCCGTCCGGGACCACCTTGAGCAAGAGCACGTCACCGTCGCAGTCCGGCACGGCGCTGCGAACCCTCAGGTAGTTGCCCGACACCTCTCCCTTATGCCACAGGTCGGCCCTGCTCCGGCTGTAGAACCAGACCTCACCGCCCTCGATCGTGCGCTTGAGCGAGCCCGGGCTCATCCAGCCGAGCATGAGTACCTCGCCGGTGTCTTCATTCTGGGCGATGGCCGGGAACAGCCCCCTCTCATCCAGTTCAATCATGCCTTAATACCTCGTCTACTCATCAGTAACTCAATCCGTCGGCCTGCGTCGTAGGCCGGCAGGCCTTCTGATCGGAAGTCTACCCGGCCGGTCTGACCGGGAGCCCGCGGCTGGCCATGAAGGCCTTGGCCTCCGATACGGTGTACGTACCGAAATGGAAGATGCTGGCAGCCAACACGGCATCGGCCCCTCCTTCCTGGACGGCCGAGCACAGGTGGTCGAGATCACCCGCACCGCCGCTGGCGATCAGGGGCACCGGCACGCGATTCGAGATGGCCGCCAGCAGCTCCAGGTCATAGCCGGTCTGCTGCCCGTCCGCGTCCATGCTGGTCACCAGCAGTTCGCCCGCACCTAGCTCGGCGACCCTTGCGGCCCACTCGATCGCATCGATACCTGTGGGGGTCCGTCCTCCGCGGGTCACCACCTCCCACACGGAATCGTCGCGCAGCGCAAGGTCGCCCCCGGTCCCGGCGCTTCCAGGCGGCAGGTCCAGGGCGGACCTGCCGATTCGCCGGGCGTCGATCGCGACAACTATGCACTGGCTGCCGAACCTGTCGGCGGCAGTCCGCACCAGGTCCGGATCGCCCACTGCCGCGGTGTTTAACGACACCTTGTCGGCGCCCGCCTCGAGCATCGCCCGGACATCCTCGGAGTTGCGGATCCCGCCGCCTACGGTCAGGGGAATGAACACGCGCTCTGAGACGGTGCGGACGACGTCGACCATGATGTCGCGACCGTCCGAGCTGGCCGTGATGTCGAGGAACACGAGCTCGTCGGCCCCCTCGCGGTCGTAGAACGAAGCCAGTTCCGACGGATCGCCCGCGTCCCTGAGGCCGACGAAGCTGACGCCCTTGACTACGCGTCCGCCCGTCACATCAAGACACGGAATAACCCTCTTGGTCAGCAATGCTCCATCCTGTCGGACCTGGCGGGAGGGCCCGCGGCGGGCGGGAGCCCGGTCAGGCCCGGAAGACCAGCATGTAGTGGAGCGGGTTGACGTCGTAGCGGCCGGTCAGGCGAAAGCCGACCTCGGCGGCCAGCTCCCTTGAGTCCTCCTCGGAGAAATGGGAGGCAGCCGGGGGCCCGCCCTCCTGGTCCGCCTGCCGCCACTCGATGATCGCCAGCCAGCCTCCCGTCCTCAGCGCGCCGTACACATCCTTGAGCACCTTGGCCGGCATCGACGCCTCACTGAGCAGAAACGCCACCATCGCGCCGTCAATGGATTGCTTGTCAAGGGTGACCTTTCGCTCGCGGCTGAGAACGGTCTCAACGTTGGTCAGTCTCACCCGTTCCGCCGCCTCCCTAACCGCCTCCAGCATCTGCTTGTGGATGTCGAGTGCATACACCCTGCCGTCGAAGGCGAACTTCGCCAGGGGTATGGTGAAGTAGCCGGGGCCGCAGCCCACGTCGGCCACCTGCTGGTACGGCATCAGGGGAAGAAAAGACATCACTCGATGCGTATCGAGCATGTCCGCCCTCTCCCTGGAAAGGAGCGCCTCCTTTACGGCAGGATCGTACTTTTTGGCCATCAGCTCATCCGGTCTTCAGAGGGGTGTGATGCCGACCTGGCCCGGGCGATCGCCGCCTCCAGGTCGATGTGTCCAGTATACAGCGCCCGTCCCACCACAGCGCCCTCGACGCCCAGACCGGCCAGCCGGACCAGGTGGCCGGTGGAGGTGATTCCGCCGGCGGCTATCACGGGCATGCCCGCCCTGGTAACCATATCCCCCACGGCCTGAAAGTTCGGCTCCGTGAGCGTACCGTCCCTGGTGATGTCCGTGTACATGATCCTTGCTGCGCCCAGTCCCCGGACGCGGGCTACCAGGTCGTCCGCCGAAACCCCTGCGGGCTCCGTCCAGCCCGATACCATGGCCTCACCATCCCGGGCGTCCACGCTCACCAGGAGACTTTCGGCCCCGAAGGCCCCGATAATCTCGGCCACCACGGCACCCTCGATTGCGGCGGTTCCCACCATCACGCGGTCGACGCCCGCAGCCAGGGCAAGCCCCGCGGACTCGGCCGTGCGTATGCCCCCGCCCAGCTGTAAGGGAAGGTCGACCGCGGCTGCTATTCGGCGAACGGTGTCCATGTTGACCGGATCGCCCGTGCGCGCCCCGTCCAGATCCACCACGTGCAATCGCTCGGCACCGCAGAGTGCCCACCGCCGCGCCACCGACTCGGGGTCGTCGGAATAGACGGTCTGCTCTTGGAAGTCCCCCTGCAGGAGCCGGACGCAGCGTCCGTCAACCAGATCTATGGCCGGTATGACCTGCATCAGGCGGCCAGCCTGGCGAACTCGACGAAGCGCCGGTACAGTGCCAGGCCGAGCCGGCCGCTCTTTTCGGGATGGAACTGGACCGCAACCAGCGCCCTGCGGGCAACGGCGCTGCAGAACTCGAGGCCGTACTCGGTCGTCCCGGCCACCAGACCCGGGTCAGATGGGTCGGCATAGTAGCTGTGCACGAAGTAGAAGTGCGAGCCGTCAGGCACTGCGGAGAGCACCTCGTGGCCGGTGCTAAGGCTGACGCTGTTCCAGCCCATGTGCGGGATCTTCCGGCCCCCCGGGAGCCTTCGGACACGCCCCTCTATCACGCCCAGGCCCGGTTCGGTCCCCTCCTCAGAGCGCTCCAGCAGCAGCTGAAGGCCCAGGCACACGCCGAGGAAGGGCCGATCGGCCGTGATGAAGTCGGTGATGGCCCCAACCAGGCCCCTCTGCCTGAGCGCCCTCATGGACGAATCGTTGGCCCCCTGTCCGGGGAAGACCAGCGCCTCGGACCGGTCGATCTCCCGGGCGTCCGAGGTGACCAGCGGATCGGCTCCCACCGCCTCGAGTGCCTTGGCCACGCTGCGCAGGTTACCCGCCCGGTAGTCGATGATCGCCACGCGCAACGACCTGCTCAACGGGCCATACCTTCCCTACTCACCACCGGTCATCAGTTCCAGCGGCAGGTCGCGGTCCTCGTACCTGGCCAGCACGAACAGCAGATCGGACACGCGGTTTACGTAGCGTAGGACCTCATCGTTCGCCAGGCGGCCCGCCTGCCTGAGCGAGACGATGCGCCTCTCGGCGGTCCGGCACGAGGCTCGGGCCACGTCGATCGCGGCGGAGGCGGGCGAGGCCCCGGGCACTATGAATGCCGAGGGAAACTCGACATCTTCCCTGAGGTCGTCTATGAGGCGCTCGAGTTCCCCGACCATGGAGGCGGATACAGTGCCTACCCTCTCCTCTAGGAGGCTCCTGTTCTCCTGGGCGGTGGCGAGCTCTGAGGCGAGCAGATACAGTTCTCGCTGAACGCGCACCAGGACGTCTTTGACCCGTTTGGATCCCGACAGAGCTCTGCCGAGCCCCATCATCGAGACCGCCTCGTCTATGGTCCCGTACGCCTCGGTCGCAGGATCGGACTTGGCGACCCGTCCCCCGAACAGCAGTCCGGTCTCTCCGAGGTCGCCCGACCGCGTGTATACCCTTGGATTTGACACCCGTCCATATTACGGCACGGTCGACGGCTTGGCCCGGTCGGCGACCCGCCGCGGGTGGCTTCTGGCCCGGCCCTGACCTTGCGGGCCCCCTATGCCAGCGCCGGCTCGGCCACCCTGCGATATATCTGCACGCGGTGCCTGCAGCTGTCGGCGACGAACAGGTGACCGTCGGGACCCGTGTCCAGTCCCGCCGGCCGCCAGAACAGCTTCTCGCGCTCGGCCATTCCGGAATTCTCCCGCCAGCTGGCCTGCTCGGGGTTGACGTCCAGGAACTCGCGGCACCAGCGGGAGAGGGTCGCGTCTCCGACGAGCGTTTCACGGTGGTCTCCGCCGGGGCCGAAAACCTGCACGCGGTCGTTTCGCCAGTCCGAAACGTAGACCACGCCGTCCCCGCCGACGTGAACGCTGGACGGGCGGTTGAACTCCCCGTCACCGGTTCCGCTGCGGCCGAACGCACCGACCATCTCCCCTTCGGGCGTAAAGCGCTGGACGCGGTCGTTTCGCCAGTCCGCCACCCAGATGCCGTCCTGGCCGTCTATGCAGATGCCCCACGGGAAGTTGAACTGTCCCGGGCCTGATCCAAAGGTGCCGAACGAAGAGATGTGGCGACCGTCCGGGGACCACTTTTGCACGCGGGCGTTCAGGTGATCTACGACGTACACGTCGCCGGCAGAGTCGACCGCCAGGCCGGACGGCCTGTTGAACTGGCCGGGGCCCGAGCCCTGCTCGCCCCAGCGCTCAACGAACGTGCCGTCAGCCTCGAACACCGAGATCTTCTGGGTGTACTCGTCGGCAAGGTAGAGGCGCCCGTCCGGACCGAAATCCATCGCGGTCGGCTGTACCGCCTTTCCGGGCCCGTTTCCCCAGTTCGCGAACTCGAACAGGAACTCCGAATCCAGCGTCACCACGCTCACCCTAACGTTCTTGTTTGATGCGTTGGACCTGCTCAGGACGTAGAGGCTGCCGTCCCGAGCCATCCTGACGTCGACCGGGTTCATGAACCCTCGTCCCTCGAACGAGGCTATGCCGATCGTGTGGCTGTACGAGTACTTGCCCATGGTGAAAAGGCCCTAGCCGTGCACCAGCTCCCTCATCTGGCCGAAGCGACGGTTGAGCACCCACTCGGAGTCGACGCTTAGCACCTCGTCCAGCAGCGTGGCGTACACATCCCTGAAATCGGTGCTGTAGTGCACGTCGCCCTCCAGCTGGTCATCCGGCCTCAGGCTCGGGTAGTCCCCGTACAGTCCCCCGCTGACCGCGTCTCCTATCATGAACGCGACGCCGCCCGAGCCGTGGTCGGTCCCGGCCCCGTTGTCCTCTATGCGGCGGCCGAACTCGGAGAACATCCAGACAACCGTATCCTCCGCCAGCCCCTGCTCTGCGATATCGGCCCAGAAGCACTCGACCGCCTCGGACACCTCGTCCCAGAGCTTGGCATGATTGACCAGCTCGTTGGTGTGCGTATCGAAGCTGCCGTGCTGGGTGTAGAAGATGCGCGTGCCCAGGCCGGCCGCCATCACCTGGGCAACGCCCTTGAGGCTCTGGGCGATCGGATTGTTCGCGTTGTACTCGACGCTGGACGCATAGCTCGCCGGAGCCGAGCGCAGCAGATCAGCGCCGTCCAGCATGCCCCTGCCGGTCTGAAGCAGCCTGAGGGACGGGAATCCCTCGTCTGACATCGGCTGGTATATTCGGCTGACGGTGTCCAGGAGCGCGTCGCGGTTCGACGCCCCGGCAAGGCCCGTATACAGGCCGTAGCTCTCAAGGGCGCCCACCGAGGAGACCGAAACGCCCGGAAATGCCAGCGCCCTGGGCAGTCCGCGGCCGAAGTTAACGGAGGTGACTGGATTCTTACCCTCCGGGTCCAGGGCCTTTGTCGCCTTGCCCAGCCAGCCCTCGGACGAGGCCACGGAGGGCTCGGCGGTATGCCAGATGTCCATCGACCGGAAGTGGGACCTGTTGGGCTCCGGGTAGCCGACGCCCATGATGACCGCCATCTTGCCCTCATCGAACAGGCGCTTGAAGGGACCCATGTGAGAGTTGAACGCGACGCGGTCATCGATCGGGATCACGTCCGGGCCTCTCAGGCCCATGACGGGCCGGTAGTCGTAGTACAGTCCGTCCTGGTAGGGCACGACGGTGTTCAGGTAGTCGTTTCCTCCGGAGAGCTGGATGACTACTAGGTTCTTCGGTCCGCCGGCACCGTTTCCGTTGGAAGCCATCTGAATACTCCTAGGTGTAGTGACCCCTGGGGCCCTGCTGTCAGCAGTACTGGTAATCGGGTGTGGAGGCTATGAGCTGGAACATCTCGACGGCACGGTCCCGTCCGTCCGCCCGTCCCGACTGGCCCGATGCGTGGTCGACCAGTATGTCCATCGTCCTGTCCGACACCTCTAGGGCGCCCATCGCGTCCAGGCAGGTGTCGACGTACTCCCCCGCCGTCAGGCCGCAGCCCGCCGAGACCACACTCTCGACCATCCGGTCCACGCCCGGGGCGTCGGCGCGCTCCAGCTCGCGCGAGGCGAAGTTTATGCGCTCGACGAGCGCGCCGCTGTCGATCCACTCCTCGCCCTCGTGCCAGCCCTCGACGCTGGGCGGGTTTAGCAGGTGCTGCCCCATGAACATCGAGTACTCGGCCAGCTTCGAGGCGTCCATGTCGGGCAGGCCGAGCCGGTCGGTGAGCCGAACCGTCCCGTACACCAGCTCTGCCGGGCTCTTTACCTTGCGGAACCGCACCTCCGGTGATTTGAAGTGGTCGGAGGTGAACACCGCGCGAAGGACCGCGCGTATCTCGCCATCGCTCTCCTCGAACACGTCGGCGAGCCTGCCGACCTCTTCCTCGTCCGGCTCGTCGGCCACGAAGAACTGGTAGAGCCTGCGGCAGACGAACTCGGCCGTGGCGCGCTGGCGCACGATGATCTCGACGATCTCCTCGCCGTTCCAGTCGCCCGTCTCCCCGAGGAAGGTCTTTTCGCCTTCGTCGTGGTCCTGTGGGTCGAAGCGGAACTCCATGGGGAACGGCCCGAGGAAGAATGGAGGCATGGTGGTCCTGGAGGCCCAGCCGGTGAAGGCGCGTGCGGCGGCCTTGACGTCGTCCTCCGTATAGGCGCCCCGCCCGCTCTCGTCGATGCCCATCGAGAACAGCTCGAGCAGCTCGCGACCGTAGTTCTCGTTGGGCGCGTGCTTGTGACTGTTCTGGTTGTCGAGCCAGAACATCATTCCCGGGCTCCTGGATATCTCTATCAGGATGTCACGGAACTTCCCGAGGCCAACCCTGCGAAACAGGTCTATCTGGGTGAGCATCTCGAGGCCGTGGTCGAGCTTTACGCCACCCACCGCCAGAAGGCCGTGCCAGAACAGCGCGATCTTCTCCTCCAGGTGCTTATCGCTGGTCGCCAGGCGCCAGGACCACTGGGGGTCCGCGTGCGCGGGCGCACGGGCCTCGGTGGCGGCGATGAAGTAGCGTTCGAGCAGGTCCTGTTCCTCGGGCTCTCCGTACTCGGGGTGGAGCAGCTCTTCGACCGTCTCGTCGTAACCCTTTGCCAGGTAGGCGTCTATCTGGTCTCTCGTCGCTCCGAATCCGGCCCTGCGGAGCAGGTGTGCCATAAGGGCTGCTTGTGTGTCCGCTGCAACGGAGGTGGTCATGGCATCCCTCTCGGGGCCGCATGCCCCGGCGCTAAGGTGTCCGGCCGCCGCCATGAGCGCTTGCTCACGCGTCTATCGCTCGGATTGTAGTTTTCGCCCCACGCGCGGTCAATCAGGTTCTTTTGCATCCGGCGGCGGGCCGCAGGGGTACGTCTTTCGGCATTCTCAAAAGCGTGCTGGCCATTCCGGGTAGTGCCGGCCCTGGGCGAGGGATGCGGTGCGTCCCACTACGGCATGGTCATCACCATCAAGCATCGATGTTCTCATTGACCTGACCAGGGGTTGATCACCTCAACCCCGCTCCCCTCAAAGCCGAGCACATCTCTTGTCGCCACGGACGCCCCCCGGCAGAGGGCTATGGCTGCTATCTGGCAGTCGGATTGGCTTATGGACCGGCCGGCAGCCCTGCGTCTAGCAGCCAGCATCGCGTAGGCCTGGGCAGCATCACTGTCAAAGGGCAGGATTCGTTCAGCAAAAAACACGCCGAAGAGCCGTTCGGCGGCGTCGGCCAGACTACGCTGCCTCCCTCCCTCGGGCAGGATGGCGATGCCGGTCCGAATCTCCGCCTCGGTGACGGAGGTCACGAACAGGTTAGCCGTGAGCTGATTGTCCATCCATCGAAGTACCTGAAGGCTTGGACGCTCCCTCATCAGCTCGGACACCACATTGGTGTCTAGAACGAACACCAGTGGAGTCCTCAGCCTAGCCGCGGGGGCTCGCGCATGGGTTCCCTGGTGGGAATCTCCAGTTCTACTCCGCCGAATGGTTTGAACAGTTCATGTATCGCTGTACCAAGGTCCCTGTTAGGTGCGGCGTCTTCGTCAAGGGCGGCCCGCAATATGTCCCGTGCCTCCTGTTCCATTGAGCGCCCGTTCTCGGCCGCCCTGATGCGTAGCCGACGCTTTAGCCCCTCGTCCAGATTGCGCACGGTTATGCTGGCCAAGGCTGTCCCTCCTTGCTCTACCGTGCAGTATTATACAACGCATGCAATGCAATCATTACCGAGAGTGGATGTGCCCCGCGAGTCCCCTGAGGGACTCTACGGCCATCGCAGAGTCCCCTTCCCCCAGTTGCCTTGGTCCGGCTCCATCTCACGCCGGTACGCCTGATAGTGGCGGTTGCATTAATATCGAGGGCAGTGCGGAGCCCGGAATGGCGGGCGCGTGCGAAGAAAATGGGACGGTAATCGACTGAAAGTGCAGGTGAAGCTATGAGTGTCAGGATCGTAACCGACAGCACCTCAGATCTCCCTTCCGAGGCCGCAGAGCGGCTGGGGGTAACCGTGGTCGCGCAGAACGTCCACTTCGGCGAACAGACCTTTAAGGACAACGTCACCCTGACCCCTGAACAGTTCTACCCGATGCTGGCCGCCAGCGCAGAACTCCCGAAGACCTCTCAGGCCTCTCCCGGCGACTTTAAGGAGGTCTACGACCGACTCGGCGAGGACGCCGACGGCATCATATCGATTCACGTCTCCGCAAAGCTCAGCGGCACCTATAACTCGGCCGTACAGGCCGCCTCGCTAACCTCCGCGTCCTGCCCGGTCAAGGTCATAGACACCGCCCAGGCATCGATGGGCCTGGGCCTTGCGGTGGTCGCGGCCGCTGAGGCTGCGGGCGGCGGGGCCGATCACGACCAGGTCGTTGCGGTCGCAAGCGACGCGGTGGCCCGGGTCCAGTGCATGTGCCTGTTCGAGACCCTTGAGTATCTGGAAAAGGGCGGCCGCATCGGCAGGGCCAGCGCCCTGATCGGCTCTGCGCTGAGCATCAAGCCGATGATCATCATCCGCGACGGGCAGGTCCAGCAGCTCGGCAAGGCCAGGAAGTTCTCGAGGGGTCTGGCAAAGCTCAGGCAGGCCGTGCGGGAGTTTGAGCCGCTAGAGGCCCTTGCGGTCATGCACAGTACGACGCCACAGGCGGCTGAGCAGCTCGCTGGCGACCTTGGCGAGCTGCTGCCGGAGGGGACAGATCCTTACATAGCGCGCTTCGGCCCGGCTCTCGGCGTCTACACGGGCCCGGGCGCTATCGGAATAGCGCTGCTGCAGGCCAGGGGGTAGGCGACCGGAAGCCGGGCCGCTTGGGCGCGCCGGCGGGGCTCCGCTAGTTTGCCGAGACCTTGATCTCGAGGCGCTTACTCCGGGCGGCATCGCTCTTCGGCAGCGAGACCGTTACCACGCCCCGCTCGTACGAGGTCTCCGCCTTGTCGGCGTCGACGTAGCCGGGAAGCCGCACAGACCTGCTGAATCTCCCGGCGGTGCGCTCCCTGAGCAGGTAGTCGGTGGACTCCCCCTCACGCTCGGTCTCCGTGGAGCCGGCGATCGTCAGAATCCCCTGATCGACCGTGACCTCGATATCCTCCGGGGCTATTCCGGGCACCGAGGCGCGGATCACCATCTCGTCCTCCCCCCGCAGCACGTCCACGGGCAGCGAGTAGGTGGCCACCCTGCCCCGCCGGATTCGTCCGAACGTCTCGTCCATCCTGTTAAGCTCGGTGAACGGGTCCCAGTGTCTGAGTATCATGCCGATTCCTCCTTGAATTACTCGCCATCGCTCATCCGTTTCGGCCGCCGGGCCCGCCCGGCAACCTACAGTAGGTAATTTATCAGACCTTTAGCAAATACATCAAGTCTTGTTAGTCACTCTGCTCAAGTATAATATTTGCAACAGCTTTAGAAATCAGGTCTGACGAGCCACGGTCATGAGCAGCTACTACCAGGTACTGGGCATAGGGAAGGACGCCTCGGACAAGGACGTCAAGGCGGCCTTCAGGCGTCTGGCCCGCAGGCATCATCCCGACCTGAATCCCGGCGACGAGGCGGCTGAGCGCGAGTTCAAGAGGATCAACGAGGCCTACGAGGTGCTCTCCGACCCCGAGAGCCGTAGCAAGTACGACAGGTACGGCGACAACTGGAGGCACGCGGACCGCATCGAGTCCGGCGGCGGGTTCGGATACGGGGCGGGAGCCCACGGGGGCGCCGGTGACCTGTTCGGCGGTGACCTGTTCGATCTGCTGGGCGGATTCGGGCGCTCCGGGGCGCGCGGGCGCCAGCGGCTCGAGACCTCGGTCGACATCAGTCTCGAGGAGGCCTTTGCCGGCACCACCAGGCACGTGTCGTTGTCGGGCCCGCAGGGACCGCGGCGCATGGAGGTGAAGATACCCCCCGGTGTGAGGTCGGGATCCAAGGTGCGGATATCGCCCTCAGACGGGCTCGACGTTCTGATCAATGTCAGGGTGAACGTGCATCCCCGCTTTAGGCGCCGCGGGGACGACCTGCACGTGGACGCCGAGGTGCCTTTCGAGGTGGCTGCGCTCGGCGGGGAGGCGGAGGTCGCGACGATGACCGGCCGGATACTGCTCAAGATACCCTCCGGCAGCGGCACGGGACGCAAGATACGCCTCGGCGACAGGGGTATGCCCGTTCTCGGCATCCCGGAGAGCCGGGGCGACCTGATAGTGACCGTCCGGCCGACGGTTCCCGGCGACCTTACCGACGATCAGCGCGAGCTGCTCGAGACCTACAGGCGATCCAGGGCCGCCATGGCCGGTACGTCCGCGCAGGCATGAGCATCAGCCGGGGAGAGCTGTTCGGCCGGGACGAGCCGGTCTTCGTGATTAGCGTCGCTGCGCGCATGTGCGGGGTGCGCACCCAGACGCTCCGCTACTACGAGACCCTCGGCCTGATCACGCCCGCCCGAACGCGCGGCAACCAGCGCGTCTTTTCGCGCAGGGATATCGACCGCGTGCGCAGGGTGCGCAACCTTGTGGACGACCTGGGCGTGAACCTGGCGGGCGTTGAGGTTATCCTACGGCTGCTCAGGCGCATCGAGGAGGCCGAGCAGCGCGTAGCCGAGCTGGAAGAGGAGAACCGCACGCTGAGGGATGGGGCGAACCGACGCCGCCTGCAGACGAGGGCCGACCGAGGGCGGAGACAGTGAAAATGAGACAGCAGCTTCGGGGCCAGGCCCCATGACCGAGGGGCAGGACGCAACGGGCACTGAGGGCGGACCGACGACGGTCGTCCCGCCGGGCGCAGACGAGGTCAGGCAATCCCCCTGGTCATGGTGGTGGAGCGGGGCTCCCTGGATCGGGCTTGCGATTCTGTTCGGCGCACTCGATCCGCGATCGGGCCTGTTCATCTTCGCCCTCGCGCTGGGAGTGGCAGTAACGATACCCCGCTACCTGATGTGGAGGAAGACCGTCTATTACATCACAGGCGACGGCGTGATCTTCCAGAGGGGTCTGCTCGGCACTCCGCAGATGTACTACCTGCCTGCCGAGAGCTTCCAGCGAATCGTGGAACGTCCAGGGGTCTTCGGCCGGCTTCTCGGCTACCACGCCATCGACATAAGGATGCGTGAGGGCGGAAGGGTCAGCCTGGCCTTCGTTCCGGCATCTTCGAAACTAACCGACCGGCTGATACGGCTCAGGGACACCCACTCGGACTACGACGAGGAGCAGGAGCTTCGCGAGCTGGCGATCATCGAGGCGCGCCAGCGCGGCGAGGAGATTCCCTTCGAGCTGGATCAGGACCAGCAGCCCGCCGAGCAGGACCCGCCGGACGTGCAGCCGTACCCGGAGGCGGAGGCCGAGGCCGAGCCGGAGCGAACGCCCGATCGTCCAGAGCGAAGCGGGCGTTCCTCACGCACCCCGGCAACCCAGTACCGGCCCAACGTCACCGGGTACGATCCCAAGCTGGACAAGGGCGAAAAGGGGCGAGAGAAAGACAGGGGCAGGTGAGGGCGGCCGGGGACAAGCTGCTCCTGGTCAAGGCGGGCCGCCTGCTGGACGGGACCGGCGCGCCCGCCGTTGAAGACGGCGCCGTCCTGATAGACGGGGGAAGGATAGCCGCCGTCGGCCGCGCCTCGGAGGTGATCGCCCCCGAGGGTGCACCGGTCGAGACGGTCGATTACCGCGACATGACGGTAATGCCGGGAATGGTCGACTGCCACACTCACCACAACGGCTTCGGAGACGGGCGGGCGGGCGACGAGCTTGGCGGGATGCCCGACGAGATTCTCGCCCTTAAGTCCGCCCGCAACGCCCGGACCAGCCTGTTTTCGGGCGTGACCACAATCCGCGAGAACGGTCCGAAGGCCTACACGATGCTCAGGCTCAGGGACGCTATGGAGCTGGGCATCGTCGACGGGCCCAGGATGGTGCTCTGCGGCCGTGCGGTGGCGATCATCGGCGGTCACATGGGGTATTTCGGCACCGTTGCAACCGGCGTCGATGAGGTGCGCGAGCAGGTCCGGCGCCTGATCAAGGAGGGAGCCGACTACATCAAGGTGACCGCAACCGGCGGAACAACCGCGACATCCTTTCCCCTTCTTCCCTCGTTCAATGTCGACGAACTGACCGCCCTGACGGAGACGGCACACGGGCTCGGCAAGCTGACGGCCGCCCACTGCTCTTCCACCCAGGGGATCAGAAACTCCCTGGACGCCGGCATCGACATGATCATCCACTGCATCTTCAGGGATGCCGACGGCACCGACACCTACCGACCCGACGTCGTCGAGCGCATCGCCGAGGCGGGGGCCTATGTGAACCCGACCCTGCAGGTGCAGCGTGCCAGCGCCTGGGCGCTTATGGACAGGAAGGCCGAGCGGCCGCTGACGAACGCCGAGCAGCGCAGCCTCGATGAGGCCGAGCGCAACTTCGAGCGGCGCATGGAAGACACAAGGCGCATGCTCGACATGGACGTTAGGATGATCACCGGCTCGGACTCGTCATGGGCGGACTACAGGCTCGGTAACGCCGCCTACGAGACCGAACTGCTCGCGGAGGCCGGAATGTCTGGCCCGGCGGCCGTCGCCTCGATAACCGGGGACGCGGCAAGATCCCTGGGAGTCGACGAGTCGGTCGGCACGCTCGAGCCCGGCAAGCACGCCGATCTGGTGGTGATCGACGGGCAGCCCGACCGCAATGTCTCCGATCTGTGGAAGGTGGCCGACGTGTTTCTCGGTGGCCGGCGCGTCGATCGCGGCTCCTCCGACTCCCGCGCACCCATCAGACAGCAGCCCCCGGCCTCATAGCGCCCGAGATGTCAGCCGCCGAGGGCCGACTCCTCTGGGCGCCGACCAGGGCGCAACTGGAGCGTTCGAACGTGGCCAGATACATGCGCTGGCTGGGCGAGACCAGGGGGCTCGGCTTTTCGGACTACGAGTCCCTGTGGCGCTGGTCTGTGGACGATACGGAGGCGTTCTGGGCCTCGATATGGGAGTACTTCAATATAAGGGCCCGGCGGCCCTACCGGCGGGTGCTCGCTGAGCGCACGATCCAGGGCGCCCGCTGGTTCGAAGGCGCTCTCATCAACTACGCAGAGCACGCCCTTTTGAGGCGCGACGACCAGACCGCCCTGATCGCCCACTCAGAAACGCGTGCCTCCACCACGCTCTCTTACCGGGAGCTCGCAGAGTCGGTGGCGAGCGCGGCCGCGGGCCTGAGGCGGCTGGGCGTAGGCAAGGGTGATCGCGTGGCCGCGCTGGTGCCGAACATCCCCGAGGCGGTGATAGGTCTCCTGGCGTGCGCCTCGATCGGCGCCGTGTGGTCCAGCTGCGCCCCCGAGTTCGGCGTGCGCAGCGTGATCGACCGCTTCCGCCAGATCGACCCGTCCGTCCTGCTCGCCGCGGACGGCTACACATACGGCGGGCGGAGGTTCGACCTGTCACAAACGGTCGCCAGGGTCCGGGAGGGCCTTCCGGGCCTCAGGGCGACGATCGTGATCCCATACCTGCATCCGGAGCGCGGAGCGGCAGAGGGAGTCGCCGGCTGGCCGGACGAGATGACCGGGCCCGCCGCAGAGCCGGTCTTTGAGCCGGTCCCCTTCGACCACCCGCTCTGGATCCTCTACTCATCGGGCACCACCGGACCACCCAAGGCGATAGTCCAGGGCCACGGCGGCATACTGATCGACCACCTAAAGACGGCCTCTCTCAATCTCGATCTGGGGCCCGGCGACAGGCTGTTCTGGTACACCAGCACGGGGTGGATGATGTGGAATTTCCTCATGTCCGGCCTCCTGCTGCGGGGAACGATCGTGCTCTACGACGGAGACCCGGCCCACCCGGACCTGATGGCGCTCTGGCGGCTGGCGGCCGACGTGGGGATCACCTACTTCGGCACGAGCGCGCCCTTCATCCATTCCTGCCTGAGGGCCGGCCTAAGGCCGGGGAAGGAGGTCGACCTCTCCTGCGTTAGGGGGATCGGCTCGACCGGCTCTCCGCTCTCTGCCGAGGGGTTCGAGTGGGTCTACGGTTCGGTGGGCTCGGAACTGCTCCTTAACTCGTTCAGCGGAGGCACGGACATTTGCACCGGCATCGTGGGCGCCAGTCCGCTCGTGCCGGTGCGGGCGGGAGAGATACCCTGCCGTATCCTGGGCGCTCCCGTGGCAGCATTCGACGAGAGTGGAAACTCCGTCGTGGACGAGCTCGGTGAGCTGGTCCTCACCGGACCCATGCCGTCCATGCCCCTGCACCTCCTTAACGACGCGGACGGGCGCCGGTTTCGGGAAAGCTACCTCACCCCCTACCGGAGCGCCTGGAGGCACGGTGACTTTGTGCGCATGACGCCGGGCGGAAGCTGCGTGATCTACGGCAGGTCCGATTCCACCCTCAACCGAGGCGGCATCCGGGCCGGCACCGCCGACTACTACCGCGTCGTCGAGGACATGCCCGAGATAAGCGAGAGCCTGGTGGTCGACACGGGCGGGGCAGATGGCGACGGACGCCTGATACTCATGGTGGCGCTTGGCGAGGGTAACGTCCTCGACGACGCTCTCATCGAGCGCATAAGGCGCAGGATCAGGACCGAGCTCTCGCCGCGCCATGTTCCCGACGAGATACACCGCATCGGGGAGGTGCCCAAGACCCTTAACGGAAAGAAGATGGAGGTGCCGGTAAAGCGACTGCTCCAGGGCGCCGCCATCGAGGAGGTGGCGGCGGGCGGGGCCATGGCGAACCCGGACTCGCTGGCCGCGATCATGGAGCTTAGGTGAGCCGAACGTTTAATATGAGCCAATCGAGCCCGTATGAGTCGTCCGCGACGCTCGCGGTACAGATCCGGAGGCATGGAGTTGAGTGACGGTTTCACGCTACTGAAGGGTGCCCGCCTGATCGACGGGCTGGGCGGGCCGCCGCTCGAGCGCGGGGCAGTGCTGATGCAGGGCACCCGTATCTGTGAGGTTGGAACCGAGGAGGCGGTGGCCGCCCCCGAGGGGGCTGCGGTCGAGGTCTTCGACTACCCGGAGATGACGATCATGCCGGGCCTGGTCGACTGCCACGTCCACCTGATCAGCCTTGGAGACGGCCGGGCCGGAGACGACCTCACGCTGCTCCCGGACGAGATCCTCACCCTCCAGGCGGCAAGAAACGCGCGCAATCACCTCTACTCCGGTGTCACCACGGTCCGGGACTGCGGGGCCAAGAACCGGACGACGTTCCTTCTCCGGGAGGCCATGGAGATGGGCATCACGGTGGGCCCGCGGCTGGTACTGACCGGGCGCCCCATCGCCATCATCGGCGGTCACCTGAGCTACTTCGGCTCGCCGGCCACCGGTCCCACTGAGTGCAGGGCGGCCGTCCGCCAGCTAATCAAGGAGGGGGCGGACTTCATCAAGGTCACCGCTACCGGCGGCAGCACGCGCACATCGCTGCGCTTCCACGCCTCATTCACCCTCGAGGAGCTGGCCGCGATCACCGACGAGGTCCACAAGTTCGGAAGGCACGTCGTCGCGCACTGCACGTCATCGGACGGCCTGACCAACGCCCTCGACGCCGGGGTCGACACGATCGTCCACGCCATACACGCCGAACGGGACGGGACCTACCGCTACCGGCCCGATCTGACCGAGCGGATCATCGAGCAGGGAGTCTTCATCAACCCGACTCTGCACGCCGTACGCCACCAGATTTGGTTCCTAGAGAGCAAGCTCGAGCGCGAGGGTCTCGCCGAGGCCGAGCAGTCGGGCCTGGACGACCTGCGCGCCGGCTACTCGAGCCACGCCGAGTTCGTGGACCGTATGAGGGAGGCGGGAGTTACCATGGTCGCAGGCTCCGACTCGGCCTGGCTCAACTACAAGATGGGGCAGTTCCAGCACGAGCTCGAGGCGATGACGACCGTCGGCATGTCCCCCCTAGAGGTGATCACATCGGCGACCTCGGACTCGGCCCGGTCATGCCACGTGGACGGAGAGACCGGAGCCCTCGCCGCCGGGCGGCGCGGGGACGTGATCGTGGTGGATGGGGACCCGTCGGAGGACATCTCGGCCCTGTGGAATGTCGCCGACGTGTTCGCTGACGGTGAGAGGGTCGACAGGGGCAACTTCGTATAGCTCGACCCGGCACCCGGGCAGCCGGTATCTTGGGCGCCGCGGCCCGGGCGCGGCTGTCTGTGGCGACTGACCGATGAGCGAAGAATTCGCCCTAGTTAAGGACCTGGCGATCATCATGGCCGTGGCCGGAGCCGCGGTCATCATATTCCGCCGCTTCAGGCTGCCCACCGTCCTCGGCTACATCCTGGCCGGGGTGGCGGTCGGTCCGTTCACGCTCCCTCACCCCCCGGTCGAGAACGTGGCCATAATACGGCTTCTCGCCGACCTCGGGCTCGTGCTCTTGCTGTTCGCGGTAGGCCTGGAGTTCGGCTGGCGCAACATCCGCCGCGTCGGTCTGGGCGTCCTCCTCATCGGAACCGTGGAGATGCTCATCATGATCTCCCTGGGCTACCAGCTGGGCAGGCTCCTGGGCTGGACGGGCCTGGAATCCATCTTCCTGGGCTCTGCGATGGCGATCAGCAGCTCGGCCATACTGATCAAGGTGCTGAGCGACACAGGTCAGCTCGGATCGCGCGTCGGTCGCCTGATCATAGGCATCCTGGTGATCGAAGACTTCGTCGCGGTCGTCCTGCTCACACTCCTTTCAGGGGTGGCCGCCACCGAGTCCGCCTCTGCAGCGGACATCGGCTGGCTGGTCGCGAAGCTGGCCATCTTCGGCGCGGCGTCGCTGACCATCGGGGCCATCGTGGTGCCCCGTCTGATGGGTTTCGTCGCCCGGCTCAGATCCTCTGAGGCCATGGTGATTACGAGCCTGGCACTCTGCTTTTGCCTGGCGCTCGTCGGGGAGACCCTCGGGGTGTCGGCCGCCGCCGGAGCCTTTCTGATCGGTGCGGTGATCGGCGACACCAAAGACGCAGAGCAGGTATCCGGCTCACTGTCTCCCATCAGGGACATGTTCGGGGCGATCTTCTTCGTGTCGATAGGCATGCTTATCGAGGTGCGAGCCCTGCCCGACAACATAGTGCCCGCGCTGATCATCATGGCGGTCTTCATGGTCGGCAAGGTGGTGGCCGACACGCTCGGGTCCTTCGCCTCCGGGCAGTCGCTTCCCACCTCGTTCAGGGTCGGCATGGGAATGCCCCAGTCGGGCGAGTTCTCCCTGGCGATGGTCAAGTCAGGGGTCGAGCACGGGGCCATCGGCACCTTCGTCTACCAGGCCTTCGCGGCCGCACTGGCAATCAATACGCTCGTCTACCCGTTCGTATTCAGATCCGCCGACCGGGCGGCGGCCTTTATCGACCGGTACGCCCCTCCGACCGCAAAGCGCTATCTCCTTGACAAGGCCGCCGCCTTTCAGCGCTTTCGGACCCGGCTTCAGGTCGACCCGGACTTCGCCGCCGAAATCCGCAGATCGGCCAGGGCGCTGCTGGTCAATCTGTCGGTCATCGTCATAATCATCGGCGTCGGCACCCTGGGCGTTGAGTTCGCACCACAGATCGCATCGGCCCTCGGCGTCCCGGCGGCGGTGGCGGGCAGCGTGGTCGGAGTGGCAGTTCTCGCCCTCTGCTTTCCGCCCCTGGTGGCTGCCTGGCGCGCCCTTCAGGAGATCTCCTACCGCGTGACCTCGCGGCTCGCGCGCATACCCTCCACCGATCTGACCGCGCCCAGGCCGCTTCGCCGGCTGATCGCAGAGTCGGTCACGGTAGTGGTGCTGCTCTTCATCGGCCTTTGGTCGATCCCCCTCTTGAGCAAGCTGCTGACGCTCGGCTCCCTCGCCGCCCCCGTCCCGCTGCTGGTCATCGCCGCGATCGTCGCCCTCGGCTTCAGGTCCCTGAGGCGGATCCACGCTGAGCTAGTCCGGGCCTTCAGTGGCACCTTCCTGCCGCCGGAGGACGGGGAGACCGAGGCCGTCCCCGGACCGGCCGCCGAGGCGAGCCCGGGCGTGAGCCGCGCCGAGGCGGAGATGAGGGCCCTTGCGGCGGCAAGCGAAGACCGCGCCCCGTACGCTTCACACATGGCAACCGAAAGGATGGTCTGGGAGGTGATCGACTCGACGCAGGAGCGTGGATACCACATCGTAACGCTCGAGTTCAGGGCCGAGGGAGTAGTCGGGGGCGACGCGGGCCAGGAGGAGTTCTACATCGATCTCTCGGGCGACGTGAGGCTCAGGCAGGTAGTCAACTGGCCCCGTACCCGCCCAAGGCGGATACCGATGCCCGCCCTATACGGGGTGGCGCTCGCCGTCCTGGGCGGTCTGACCGCCCTGAGCCTGGTCCTGGTTTCCCGGGGTCCGTGACCGCCGCGATAGGGCGGGCGGCCACGGCCTGAGAAAGCGCCTACTTTTCGATCGGCGCACCCACAATGCTTCCGTACTCGGTCCACGACCCGTCGTAGTTGCGGACCTTGTTCATGCCCAGGATCTGGGTGAGCACGAACCACGTGTGCGAGGATCGCTCGCCGATACGGCAGTAGGCGATCACCTCGCGGTTGCCCTTGATACCCTGCGAGCCGTAAATGTACCGGAGCTCTTCGACCGGCTTGAACGTGCCGTCCTCGGCCACTGCGTTGGCCCATGGGATGTTGGCGGCACCGGGGATGTGGCCGCCGCGCTGTGACCCCTCCTGGGGCAGGTGGGGCGGCGCGAGCAGTTCGCCGGAGAACTCGGCGGGGGCCCGTACGTCGACCAGGCCGACGTTGTTGGCAGTCTGCGCAACGGACAGCACGTAGTCCCTGGTGGCGCGGATGCTCGTGTCGGGATCGGTCGCCCGGTAGATGCGCTTGGGGCGGTTGGGCAGGTCGGTGGTGATGGGACGGCCCTCGTCGATCCACTTCTGGCGTCCGCCGTTCATGATCTTAAGGCGCCTGTGCCCGTAGAGCCTGAGCTGCCAGAAGGCGTAGGTGGCGAACCAGTTGTGGTTGTCACCGTAGAGGACGACGGTGTGGGCCCTTGTGATCCCTGAGCCACCCATCAGCCTCTGAATCTGCTGCTTGCTGAGTATGTCGCGGGTAACCTCGTCGTTGAGCTGGGTGGTCCAGTTCCATCCCACCGCTCCAGGTATGTGCCCCTGCGCGTATGCCTCCTTATCGACATCGACCTCGACCAGGACGACGTTCTCGCTGTCCAGGTTCTCGGAGACCCAGTCCGTATCGACGATTGACTCGGGATGAGCAACCCTTGCTGCCATTTCCAATTTCCTCCTATCTGTGTGGTTGTGGAGGGCCCGCAAGGGGCCCGGATGTCTCCCGCCCAGGTTGGCCGGCTAGCCCACCGGCGGGGTGCCGCAGAACTGGTCATAGTCGATCAGTTCGGTAACGGTCGGATTGTCTCCGCACAGAGGGCAGGATGTGTCGCGCCTGAGCCTGACGGAGCGAAACTCCATGTCCAGGGCGTCGATCAGCAGCAGCCGGCCGCTGAGCGATGTCCCGATTCCCATGATCAGCTTTACGGTCTCGGTTGCCTGGATGGTGCCCACCATCCCCGGCAGCATTCCCAGCACGCCCGCCTCCGCGCAGCTCGGCACCTCGCCCGGGGGCGGGGGCTCGGGGAACAGGCACCTATAGCAGCCCTTCCCCGGCAGAAACACCGTCGCCTGTCCGTCGAACAGCAGAATGCTGCCGTCGACTAGGGGCTTTCCGGCAAGGTACGAGGCATCGTTGACCAGGTACCGCGTGGCGAAGTTGTCCGCGCCGTTGACGATTACGTCGTAGCCGGAGACTATCTCCATGGCGTTCTCCGAGTTGAGCGGAGCCTCGTGTGCAACGACGTTGACGTCCTTGTTATAGGCCTTCAGCGTCTCGGTGGCCGACTGAACCTTGGGTTTACCCACGTCGCCGTCGGTATGCAGGATCTGGCGCTGCAGGTTGGTGACGTCGACATCATCGAAGTCGACGATGCCCAGCGTGCCCACGCCGGCAAGCGCCAGGTAGACGGCTATCGGGGACCCGAGTCCTCCCGCTCCGACCACCAGCACCCTGGCGTTGATCAAGGCGCGCTGCCCGGACGAGCCCACCTGGGGCATTATGATGTGCCGACTGTAGCGCCTGACCTGGTAGGGGGTGAGGGCCTGCCCGGCGGCTGCGGCGGTCGCCGCGCGGCCGTTCGTCTTGGTCTTGGTGGTAGTCATCTTCTGGGTCCTCACTTCCCACTGCCGATTCGATCGCCACCGACCGCGGAAGCCTAGATGATAAGGGGTCGCGTTCGATGCGGCAAAAGCCGTGCCCGATCAACTAGCATAGCAGCCCGGACCCGGAACCTGTAAATCGGGCTGCGGGCGTCGCGCGCACGTCAATAGACTGAGGGACCGAACCGGCGCGGCGCAGGCGGTCGATATAATGGACTGCCATGCTCCTGACCATAGACATAGGCAACACGAACGTGACGATCGGCGTGTTCGACGGGCTCGATCTGGTCGCCACCGCACGCGTGGCGACCGAGCCCGGGCGCATGTCCGACGAGTACGGCCTGACGCTCACCCAGTTGCTGCCCGCCAAGGGCGTACCCATCGAGCGGGTCGACAGCGTGGCCATGTGCAGCGTCGTCCCCCCGCTCACGCCGACGTTCGTACGGCTCTGCCAGGACTATTTCCCCGGGGTTCAGCCGCTGGTCGTCGGGGCGGGGGTCAGGACCGGTGTCAGGGTCCTCTACGACAATCCCAGGGACGTCGGGTCCGACCGGATAGCCGACGCGGCCGCGGCTTTCCGCCTCTACGGCGGCCCCGCGGTAGTGGTCGACTTCGGTACGGCCACCGTCCTGGACGCCATCTCCGCCGAGGGCGACTACGTGGGCGGCGCGCTCGCGCCCGGCCTGACCGTCGCGGCCGACTCGCTGTTCCACTCCACATCCCAGCTTCGCCGCGTCGAGCTGGTGAGACCCGCCACGGCCATAGGCAAAAACACCATTCATGCCCTGCAGTCCGGCCTGGTGCTCGGCTACGCCGAGCTAGTCAGGGGCATGGTGGGCCGATTCGACCGCGAGCTCGGCGGTTCGGCGACGGTGGTCGCCACTGGAGGGCTGGCCCACCTGATGCAGGAAGAGACCGGCCTGTTCGATGTCGTAGACCCTGACCTCACCCTGATCGGCCTGAGGATAATCCACGAGCTCAACCAGTAGTACAATTGGCCCGGCACGCCCCGGCACCGGCAGCGAGCCGGGCCCGAGTCCGGGACCGTGCCTTCGGATACGGCCTTTACCACAGAGGGCGGCCCGGCCGCCCTAGGAAGGGACCTAGAATGCCGACACCGCTTGAGGGCAGGCACGTCGCGCTGGGCGTGACCGGCTCGATAGCCGCCTACAAGGCGGTAGACCTTGCGAGCAGGCTCGTGCAGGCCGGATCGCATGTCTCGGTCATGCTGACCGACGGGGCCGCCCGATTCGTCTCGCCCCTGTCGTTTGCCGCGATCGTGCATCGGCCGGTCGTTACGGACCTGTACGACCCGCGCTCGGAGATGGGCATGGACCACGTCGCGCTGGCTGAGCAGGCGGACCTAGTCATCGTCGCCCCGGCGACCGCGAACACGCTGGCGAAGATAGCGCACGGGCTGGCCGACGACCCGGTCACGAATACAGTTCTGGCCACGGGCGCGCCCGTGATGGTGGCGCCGGCCATGGACGCGAGGATGTTCGAAAACCCCGCCACCCGGGCCAACCTCGCCACCCTCAGGGATAGGGGGGTGCACGTTGCGGGTCCCGACAGCGGACGCATGGCATCGGGCCTTGAGGGCGTCGGGCGCATGGTCGAACCAAAGGAGCTGGTTGACCATGCCCGCTTGGTGCTGGGCCGCGCGGGAGACATGGCCGGACGCAGGCTCGTGGTGACCGCGGGCGGCACGGAGGAGCCCATAGACCCGGTGCGTGTGATAACCAACCGCTCTAGCGGGAAGATGGGCTTTGCGGTCGCCGAGGCGGCGCGCGACCGCGGGGCTGATGTGACGTTGATCGCCGCAAGGTCCACACAGCCCGGGCCGGTGGGCGTGTCGATGGTCAGGGCCGAGTCGGCGCGGGCCATGGCGGACGCCGTAAGGGAGGCCGCCAGGCAGGCTGATGCGGTGGTGATGGCCGCGGCGGTATCGGACTGGACGCCGGCCGCGCCATCGGAGACCAAGCTCAAGAAGGGCGCGGCCGGCGACCTCACGATCGAGCTGGAGCGGACCGAGGATGTGATCGCCTCCGTGCAAGGGCCGGGGCTCATCAAGGTCGGCTTCGCGCTGGAGACCGAGGAACTTGAGCGCAACGCCCGCGCCAAGCTGGCGGCCAAGGGTCTGGACCTGATCGTCGCGAACGACGCCCTTCAGGAGGACGCCGGGATGGGCGCGGACGAGAACCGGGTGATCATGATCGCCCGCGACGGGCAGGAGCAGCACGTGCCGACGATGAGCAAGTACGAGGTCGGCCACCGCATCCTGGACCGGGTGGGCGGGCTGCTCGCCGATCGCGGCCGGGGCTCAGCCGGTGAGCTTATCGAGCATGGCTAGGGGCGTGGTGACAAGCAGGCCGGCATCCACCGGCAGGGTCACACCGGATATCCACCGCGCCTCGTCCGAGACCAGGAACAGCGCGGCGTAGGCAACGTCCCACGCAGTGCCCTCGGTCTGCAGGGGCGCCGCCCTGCGGCGCAGCTCCCGGACGCGCTCGCTTACCCTGCCCTCGACCATAGGCGTGTAGATGTGGCCCGGCGCGATGCAGTTGACGCGCACGCCCTGGGGACCGTGGTCAACGGCCATCGCGCCCGTCAGGGCGATCACGCCGCCCTTTGAGACGGCGTAGGGCACGGACGCACCGAAGTTGCCGGCCCTCATTCCCACGATCGAGGAGATGTTAACGACGGACCCGCCCCCCGGCCCCTTCATGGCCGGCACGGCGTGGCGCGCCATCAGGACCATGCTCTTTAGGTTCACGTCCATGGCCCGCTGGTAGGCCTCATCCGTCACGTCGACGACCGAGCCGGGGCCGCTTATGCCCACACTGTTCACGAGAACGTCGAGGCCTCCAAAGCGCTCAAGCGCCGACCTGACCGCCGCCTCGCACTGGTCGGAGCGGGTGACGTCGCAGATCTGGACCGCGGCCTCCCCTTCCTCCGCCTCTATGGCGGACAGGGTTCGGGCGGCCCGGGCGGCATCCTGATCGACCAGGATGACCCTCGCTCCCTCGCGGGCAAACAGCGTGGCCGTGGCCTGCCCTACGCCGACACCGACCGGCCCGGAGCCGGCGCCGGTGACGATGGCCACCTTGCCGCTTAGTCTGTCCCGGCCCGCGGGTGGAGTTCTCAAAAGCTGCTCCCTGCGCTCTTCGTACCGACCGGCCGGGCCGAGTTTGACACGCGCTCAGGCGAACGGCAAGGCACCGGCTCGAATTGATGAGGCCGTCCGCGGCAGCCTAGAATGGACCGGCGGACAATTCCACAGGTCCGCACAGCATCCCGCCGAGCACGCCCAGTGACCACCGCAGGCCCCTACACCGACATACCGAAGGCATACGATCCCGCCGCGCACGAGTCGGAGATCTACAGCATGTGGTCCGAACGCGGACTGTTCGCACCCGCCGGAGACCCGGGCAAGCCGCCATTCGTGATAGTCATGCCTCCTCCCAACGTTACCGGGGCCCTTCACATGGGCCACGCCCTGACGATGGCGCTGGAGGACCTGATGACCCGCTGGCACCGAATGCTGGGGGAGCCCTCGCTGTATCTGCCCGGCGCCGACCACGCCGGGATAGCCACCCAGGTCGTCGTCGAGCGCGAGCTCGCAAAGCAGGGGATAGACCGTCACGAACTGGGCCGCGAACAGTTCCTCAGTCGCGTGTGGGACTGGGTGGATCGCTACGGGAGCCGCATCGACGAACAGCTCAAGCGACTAGGCATCTCCTGCGACTGGAACCGGCGCAGCTTCACCCTGGACCCCGGTCCGAGCCGGGCCGTCAGGCAGACGTTCCTCGACCTGTACACGCAGGGCCTCCTGTACCGCGGCGAGAGGATCATCAACTGGTGCCCGCGGTGCGCCACGGCGCTGTCCGAACTGGAGGTGCGCTACGCCGACGAGGAGGCGGCCCTCTACCACGTGCGCTATCCGCTGGCCGACGGTTCGGGACACGTGGTGATCGCCACCACCCGCCCCGAGACGCTGCTCGGGGACACGGCCGTTGCCGTAAATCCGGATGACGAGCGCTATAGCGCCCTGATCGGGAAGGCGGCCGTCCTGCCCATCCTGGGAAGGCAGATCCCGCTTATCGGGGACGAGTCGGTCGAGACCGGGTTCGGCACCGGCGCCCTCAAGGTCACGCCGGGTCACGACCCCACCGACTTCGAGATAGGCGAGCGCCACGGCCTTGACGTGATCAACATCATGAACCTAGACGGCTCCCTCAACGAGGACGCAGGGCCCTTCCAGGGCCTCGACCGGTTCGATGCGCGCGCAAAGGTGGTCGAGCGGCTTGACGAGGACGGCCTGCTGGTAAGGGTGGAGCCCTACAGCCACTCGGTGGGCCACTGCGACAGGAGCGGTGACGTGGTCGAGCCGCTGGTCAGCCGACAGTGGTTCGTGAAGATGGACCCGCTGGCCGCCCCGGCGATCGAGGCCGTCCGCAGCGGGCAGATCCGGGTCGTCCCCGAGCGATTCGAAAAGGTCTACTACAACTGGATGGAGAACATCCGCGACTGGTGCGTCAGCCGGCAGCTCTGGTGGGGCCACCGCATACCCGCCTGGTACTGCGACGGCTGTGACGTGGTCATCGTGGCCGTCGACGAGCCTGAATCCTGCACCGGCTGCGACTCCGGCGGCCTCAGACAGGACCCGGACGTTCTCGACACGTGGTTCAGCTCGGGCCTCTGGACCCACTCGACCCTGGGCTGGCCCGAGGCCACCGAGGACATGGACCGCTACTACCCGGGAACGGTCATGGAGACCGGCTACGACATCCTGTTTTTCTGGGTGGCCCGCATGATCATGCTGGGCATGTTCAACAACGGTGGTCGTCCCCCCTTCTCCACCATCTACCTGCACGGGCTCATCCTGGACCCGCACGGGGTGAAGATGAGCAAGACCAAGGGCAACGTGACCGACCCGCTCGACCTGGTGGACGCCTACGGCGCGGATGCCCTGCGTTTCGCCCTGACCACGGGCACGGCGCCCGGGAACAACATGCGGCTCAACGAGCAAAAGCTCGAGTGGGCGCGCAACTTCGCCAACAAGGTATGGAACTCGGCGCGGTTCGTGATGATCAACATGGACCGGGCTTCCGCCGATCTCGGGGACTGGGGCGAAAGGCCCTCCCCGATCCACCGGCATGACCGCTGGATCCTCAGCCGCCTCTCGCGGGTGGCCGGACAGGTCGGCTCGCACATGGAGGACTTCGAGTTCGGCGAGGCGCAGCGCGAGCTTCACGATTTCATCTGGAACGAATACTGCGACTGGTACATCGAGATGGCCAAGGTGAGGATCAGGGCGGGCGACCCATCCGCCCTGCCCGTACTGGCATACGTCCTGGAGAAGATCCTCAGGCTGCTGCATCCGTTCATGCCCTTTGTGACCGAGGCGATATGGCAGCAGCTCACCGACAGGCTGCCGGACGGTTCATCCGGTGAGGACGGATCGCTGATGGTGGCCCGCTACCCTGGCCGGGGGGACGGGATCGTAGACGAGCGGGCCGAGTCGGAGGTGGAGACCGTCATGGAACTGGTGCGCGCGGTAAGGAACCTGCGGGCCGAGTTCCGCATTCAGCCCGGCCGGACCATAGCCGCCACAGTGGACTCGGCGGGCTCCATCGGGGTGATGATGGAGGAGGCGGGGGCCATCGGGGCACTGGCGTCGATAGATCCGCTGACCTTTGGAGCGGACGGGGCAGACGGGGCAGACAGGGCCTCGCTCGTGCTGACTGCCAGCACCGTGTCGGTGCCGCTGGCCGGCCTTGTGGACGTCGGGGCGGAGATCGAGCGGCTCGAATCCGAGCTGGCCTCGCTCGGCGCAAGCGCGGCAAGGCTCGAGCGCAGGCTGGACGACGAGCAGTTCCTCACCAAGGCCCCGCCGGAGGTGGTGGAGCGCGAGCGCGAGCGCCTGTCCGGCCTGATGGAACGGCGCGAGCGCGTTCGCACCATCCTAGAACGCCTGGGGCCCTAGGGCCACGCCATTGGCGACCCTTGACCTACGCCCCCTGCGGGCGTCTCCCGCTAGACCGTCCGGCGTTTGGCCCGCGCCCGATCGGCCAGGAGCGCGAGCTGGTCTAGGCCCTTCTTGGTGTCGGAGGCCACCTTCGCCTTGTCCGAGTTCTTCACCCTGTATCCGAACAGCCAGTAGGTCAGCTCGCGTGCCTGCCGGAGCGAGATTCCCCGGCTGACCTTCGCGCCGGTCTCGGCCCGGAACTCGGCGATCAGGTCCTCACGGCTGGCACCGTAGAGTCTCTTGAAGGCCACATCGGTCTCGTCCGTTCGGTACCTGGCCCCCCTGGCGAGGTTGCCCTTTCGTACCTCCTCCTCCACCGCGTGCAGGATCGCCTCCTCCACCGAAACCCCGTAGTAGAAGTTCAGGTAACCCCTGTATTTTTCGACGCCGAGACGCTCCTTCATCAGGTCCCCTATCGACCGGTCGTCCAGCCGGCCGGGCAACAGACCTCTCAGCAGCAGGTCCTCGCGCTCGGGACCGGGGATCAGGCCGCCGACCTCGGCGCACAGGCGCTGGGCGAGCAGCGGCCAGTCGAATGCCTCACCGGCGATGAAGTAGCTCTCGCGCCTGCCGCGGTGGACGCCCTCCGGAGCCGACCAGCGCGCCATCGCGTCGATCATGGCCAGCACCCACTCCTGCCCGTCCCTGAGGGCCTGGCGAAAGGTCTCTAGGTTTGCGGCCTCTCCGCCGTCACCCCTATCGCCCGAATCCTTGCTGGCGGAATCCGCCGACCCGGCTGAGCCGCCGCGGGCATCATCTGAGGCCGACTTGTCGGTGGAGTCCACGGCGCTCACAGGCTAGGCGCCGTGGCACCTTTTGTACTTTTTGCCGCTGCCGCACGGGCAGCGCTGGTTCCTGCCGACCTTGCCGCCGGAACCTCGAGCGCCGCGGCCATGGTCACCGACGACCCCGGCCATCACGCTCTTGCTCTCTCGGGCGGCGCGCGCGGCCTTCAGACGGGCCGGCGCCGCCTGCGCGCCGTTCGTGGTCCCGGACCTGCCCGCCGGGCCGGCGGGCACCGGCGCCATGTGGTAGATGGCATGGACCACGTCGTGACGAATCTTCGCGAGCAGGTCGTCGAAGTGATCGCGCGCCTCTTTCTTGTACATGACAAGGGGATCACGCTGTCCGTAGGCGTAAAGGCCGATGCCCTGGCGAAGATGCTCGATGGATGTCAGGTGCTGCACCCAGTTCATGTCGATGACGCGCAGCATGACGTGGCGCTCGATGATGCGCATCAGCTCGGGGGTTAGCTCGGTCTCTCGCCTCTCGTAGGTGCGGCCTGCGATGTCGACGAACCTCTGCTCAATCTCCTCGGCGGATGCCCGATAAAGGCCATCGGCGTCGGCCTCGCGCGGCTCCAAGGGGAAGATGGCCGCGATCTCCTTGATCATCGGCTCCGGGTCCCACTCCTGCGGGGACAGGCCGCCCACGTGCGATCCGACGATCTGGCCTATCTCCGTCTCGACCATCTGCAGGATGTTGGCCCTGATATCGGCCCCCCTGAGCACCTTGTCACGCTCTTCGTAGATGACCTCGCGGTGGGTGTTTACCACGTCGTCGTAGTCGACCAGGTGCTTGCGGGTGTCGAAGTGGTGCGCCTCGACCTTCACCTGGGCGTTCTCGATGGTCTTTGTGATCATCTTGTTCTCGAGCGGGGTATCCTCGTCTATCCCGGTCCAGGTCATGATCGACTTGATGCGGTCGCCCGCAAAGCGCCTCATCAGGTCGTCCTCCAGGGAGACATAGAACCTGGTGCTGCCGGGATCGCCCTGCCTCGCCGACCGGCCGCGCAGCTGGTTGTCTATCCTTCTGGCCTCGTGCCGCTCGGTACCGATGACGTGGAGGCCGCCCGCATCGACCACGCGGTCGTGGTCGCGCCTCCACTCGCTCTCGCTACGGCTGTCCGGGCTGCCCCCGAGGATGATGTCGGTGCCGCGTCCGGCCATGTTGGTTGCCACCGTCACCGCCCCGGGCCTTCCGGCCTCGGCGACGATCTGCGCCTCGCGCTCATGGTGCTTTGCGTTTAGGACCTCGTGCCTTACCCGGCGGCGCTTGAGCATCTCGCTCAGGTGCTCGGACTTGGCGATGTCCACGGTGCCGACCAGCACCGGCTGTCCGGCCCTGTGCCTGTCCTCTATCTCATCGACCACGGCCCTCCACTTGCCCTGTTCGGTCGAGTAGATCAGGTCACCGGCGTCGGTGCGCGCGTTGACCCTGTTGGGCGGGATGACGACCACGTCCAGCTTGTAGATTTTCCAGAACTCCTCAGCCTCGGTGGCCGCGGTCCCAGTCATGCCCGCCAGCTTCTCATAGAGGCGGAAATAGTTCTGGAGCGTTATCGTCGCGTAGGTGATCGACTCGCGCTGGACCCTCAGGCCTTCCTTGGCCTCCAGGGCCTGGTGCAGCCCTTCAGAGTAGCGGCGCCCCGGCATCAGCCTGCCGGTGAACTCGTCCACTATGACCACCTCGCCGTCCTTTACGACGTAGTCGCGGTCCCGCTCGAACAGTACGCGCGCCTTGAGCGCATTCTCGACGAACGCCACGGTCCGCAGGTTATCCTCGCCGTAAAGGTCCTTTATCCTCAGGAGCCGCTCCATGCGGTCGATGCCCTCTGCGCTAAGCGAGACCGCACGGTGCTTTTCATCGACCGTGAAGTCGGTCTCTGCGGACAGCTGCGGGACAAGCCTGGAGAACTTCTGGTAGTCGGACGGGGAGTCCTGCGCCGGCCCGCTGATGATCAGGGGGGTACGCGCCTCATCTATCAGGATGTTGTCGACCTCGTCGACGATGGCGTACCTGAGGGGCCGCTGCACCCGCTTATCGAGGTCGGCGACCATGTTGTCACGCAGGTAGTCAAAGCCGAACTCGGCGTTCGTCCCGTAGGTGATGTCGGCCCGGTACGCCTCCTGCCGAGAGCAGGGGGTCATGACCTCTGCGGCCGCAGCACCGTTGTCATGCTCCCTGTCGGGCCTGTAGGCAAGCGCCCCCTGATTTTGCAGTGCGGTGGTCGTCATGCCCAGCAGGTGGTAGACGGCGCCCATCCAGGCGGCGTCTCGGCGGGCCAGGTAGTCGTTGACGGTGACCACGTGAACGCCCCCGTCCTTAAGGGCGTTCAGGTAGGCGGCAAGGGTGGCGACCAGCGTCTTGCCCTCACCCGTCTTCATCTCGGCGATCTTCCCCTGATGAAGAACCAGCCCGCCGACGATCTGAACATCGAAGTGACGCAGCCCGATGGCCCTACGGGCCGCCTCCCTCACCACGGCGAATGCCTCCGGGAGCAGGTCGTCGGGCGTCTCGCCGCGATCAAGGCGGCTCCTGAACTCATCGGTCCTGGCCCGAAGGGACGCATCGTCCAGGGCGGCCGTCTCGGCCTCCAGGTCGTTTACGGCCTCGACTATAGGGGAGAGACGCTTAACGACCCTCTCGTTGGAGCCGCCAAGGATTTTTGCTATGCCCTTAATCACCATTTGAGGCCGCCAACACGGTCAGGGGGGATGGGTCGTCAGGGGGGATGGGTCGATTATACCAGCGCGGACGCCCCGCACGGCAGCGCGCCCGGCCCCGGGCGGGGGGAAATTCGGATCTTCGGCGGCGACCCGTCGGGCGCCTAGTCGGTCGCCTCGAACATGGCCCCCACCGACTCGTCGTTGTGTATCCTCTGGATCGCCTCTCCTAGGAGGGACGCCACCGACAGCACGGTAAGGCCATCCCACCTCTTGTCGTCGTCGACCGGCACCGTGTCGGTGACGGCCATCTCGGAAAGTCCGATCCCGGAAAGGACCTCGGCCGCCCGGCCCGAGAGCAGCGGGTGCGTGACCGCACAGTACACCTCGGCGGCGCCATGCTCGCGCAGGGCGTTGACCGCGGCCACCACGGTACCTCCGGTGCCGCACTCGTCATCGACGATCAGGGCGATCTTGTCCTTGACCGAGCCGATGAGCGTCGAGGCCTCTACACGGTCCTGGTTTCCGAGACGCTGCTTTTCGATTATCGCGATGGGGGCGTCCAGGAGGTTGGCAGTGCTCCGGGCGCGCTTGGCGTCGCCGACATCCGTTGCGGCGACCACCAGATCGTCGCCGGCCAGGTGGCTGAAGTGGCGAGCCAGTATCGGTATGGCTGTGAGCTCGTCCACCGGGACGCTGAAAAACCCCTGTATCTGCCCGGCGTGAAGGTCCACGGTCAGCACGCGGTCGGCTCCGGCCACCGATATGAAGTCGGCCACCAGCCGGGCCGTGATGGCCACCCTGGGCTGGTCCTTCTTGTCCGTCCTGCCATAGGCGTAGTGGGGTATGACCGCCGTTATCCGCCCGGCCGAGGCCCGCTTCGCCGCGTCGACCATGATCAGAAGCTCCATGAGGTTGTCGTTGACGGGTGTGGCGAGCGGCTGAACGAGGAAAACGTCCTTTCCACGGATGTTCTCAAGGATGCGGACGAAGGTGTTGTCGTTGGTGAACTTGAACGCCTCGCTGCGGCCGAGATCCACCTCCAGGTAGGAGCAGATGTCGCCGGCCAGGGCCCGGTGGGCGTTACCTGTGAGTATCCTCAGATCGTCAAAGGGCGGCACTAGGACTCCTCGGCCCAAGCGCTCTCAATTGAAGGGGATAGACGCTTGAGCGGCACCGATTCTAGCATGTAGAACGGCCGGCGGCGGGCCGGCTCAGCGGAGCCGGGATCAACCCTGCAAAATGGCTCCCATCAACTCGATTCCGGAGCGGGCCATCAGCCACCGATGGCTTGCTTGACCGGTAGATAGGGCTGGGGCTACACTAATCCGGCTGTGCCTAAGCGAGGTCGGGCCCCTCGGACGTCACGCCGAGGGGCCTTTGCTTTGCCGGGCGATGCAAAAGTTACACCCAGAGTCCCCGCTTGAGCGACCCAGCGACCAAGATTACCCGGCCCCGACTGCAGCCGTCCGAGGTGGACCGGCTGGCCAAGCGATTCGAGGATCGTAGCGCCGAGGAGTTGCTCGGCTGGGCGACCGAGCACTTCGGGGACGCGCTGGCCCTGTCCACGAGCTTTCAGATGACCGGCATGGTGCTGCTGGACATGCTCAGCCGCATCTCGCCGACGACACGCATCATCACCCTGGATACCGGGCGTCTGCCCAAGGAGACCTACGATCTGATCGACCGGACCCAGCAGAGATACGGGAGCCGAATCGACGTCCACCACCCGGACCCGTTAGAGCTCGGTGAGATCGTGGGACGCCACGGCATGAACATGTTCTACCGCAGCTACTCGCTGCGCCTGCGCTGCTGCGAGATCCGCAAGGTGCGCCCTCTGGAGCGGGCGCTCAAGGGCCTGGACGCATGGATCACGGGCCTCGTCCGGTCCCAGGGCGGAACCCGGGCCAAGACCCCTAAGCTTGAGATCGACAGGGCACGCGACGGGCTTATCAAGATCAACCCGCTCGCCGACTGGGACGAGGATCGGGTCTGGGCCTACATCCAGGCAAACGAGGTCCCGTACAACTCCCTGTATGACTGGGGCTACACGAGCATCGGCTGCGACCCGTGCACCCGGGCGATCGAGCCCGGCGAGGACCCCCGGGCGGGACGCTGGTGGTGGGAGAACGGGGCGGTGCCCAAGGAGTGCGGCATCCATCTGAGCTCACCCCTGGGGACCAGGCCGGCGCCTGGCTCAAACGGGCGGCAGTGAGCGCCAACCCTAACGGCTCAAGGCTCATATCCCCCTACGGGGGCGAGCTGGTCGACCTCACGGTCGGTGTGGACGAGGCGGCCGAACTGAGGTCGCACGCGGCCACCCTGCCCTCTGTCCAGCTCTCGCCCCGCGCGATGTGCGACCTGGAGCTGCTGGCCACCGGCGCATTCTCACCCCTGGACCGTTTCATGGGGCGGGATGACCACCGCAGCGTGGTCGAGGAGATGCGGCTCGCCGACGGGCGGCTTTTCCCCATACCCGTCCCGCTGCCGGCCGAGCCGACCGACGGGTTGGCGCTGGACAAAGAGATCGCCCTGCGCAGCCCGAACAACGACCTCCTCGCCACCATGACGGTCGAGGACATCTACGAGTGGTCCGCAGACGAGGTCTCCCGCAAGGTGTTCGGCACCACGGACGCCAGACACCCCATGGTTGCCGAGATGGCCGGATGGGCGCCGCTCAACCTTTCGGGACCGATCAAGGTCATCCAGCTTCCCGTGCACCATGACTTCGCAGACCTGAGGCTGGACCCGGCCCAGACCAGGACCAGGCTCGAGACGTTCGGGCGGGAGAACGTGGTGGCGTTCCAGACCCGAAATCCGCTGCACAGGGTTCACGAGGAACTCACCAAGCGCGCCGCCGAGTCGGTGGACGGGGTGCTGATGATCCACCCCGTGGTCGGGCTGACCAAGCCCGGCGACGTCGATCACTACACCAGGGTACGTACCTACAGGGCGCTGACCGAAGAGTACTACGACTCCGACCGCGTCCTGCTTTCACTCCTTCAGCTTGCGATGCGCCTGGGCGGACCCAGGGAGGCCCTGTGGCACGCGATCATCCGGCGCAACTTCGGCGCCAATCACCTGATAGTCGGGCGGGACCATGCGGGCCCCGGAGTCGACTCGTCGGGCGAGCCGTTCTACGGACCGTACGACGCGCAGGAGGCGGTCGCCGAGCACCAGGACGAGCTGGGGGTGACGATGGTCCCGTTCCAGATGGTGGCCTACCTGCCCGAGGAGGGCAGGTACGAGGAGATCAACAAGATCGGCAAGGACACCAAGACGGCCTCCATCTCCGGCACGCAGGTAAGGGACGAGTATCTGGCGAAGGGGAGGGATCTACCGGAATGGTTCACCCGGCCGGAGGTCGCCGAGATCCTGTCCGAGACCTATCCGCCCATGCACAGGCAGGGTGTATGCGTCTGGTTCACGGGACTTTCCGGGGCGGGCAAGACGGCCACCGCCGACGTTCTCACCAATCTTGTCATGGAGCACGGCCGGCAGGTCACGGTGCTCGATGGCGATGTCGTTCGCACCCACCTGTCCAAGGGACTGGGCTTTTCCAAGCAGGACCGCGACACGAACATCCAGCGCATCGGCTTCGTCGCCGGCGAGATAGTCAGGCACGGCGGCATCGCGATCTGCGCGGCGGTAAGCCCGTACATTGCCACGCGCAACGAGGCGAGGGCCATGTGCGGCACAGACCGCTTCGTCGAGGTCTTCGTTAACACCCCGCTGGAGGTCGCCGAGTTACGCGACGTCAAGGGCATGTACGCGAAGGCACGCAGGGGCGAGATCAAGGGCTTTACGGGGATAGACGATCCCTACGAGGCGCCGCCGAATCCGGAGATCACCCTGGACACGGTCGAATACTCCGCAGAGGACAACGCCCGGCGCATCGTCTCCCATCTAAGGGAACGGGGCTTTCTGCTGTAAGACCGCGGTGGGGCCGTGGGCACGGCTCCCGTACGGGCGGTTCGACCGGCCCTACTGGGCCGCGCGACCGGATTCGACGGTGCCCAAGAAGACCCGGGCAAGTATGTCCGAATCGCGGACCGAGTCGGGCGTGCCGTCGTGCACCACCCTCCCCCGGTTGAGAATGTAGGCCCGGTCAACGATGTCCAGCACCCCCTTGATGTTGTGCTCAACGATCATCAGGGTGGTGCCCAGCCTTTCGCTGATCTCGGCGACCTTGGCAAAGACCTCCTTTACCACGATCGGAGCCAGGCCCAGGGTGGGCTCGTCCAGCAGGAGCGCCTCGGGGTCCGCCATCAGGCCGCGCCCCAGGGCCAGCATCTGCTGCTGCCCGCCCGACATCTGGCTGGCCATGTCCCGGCGCTTTTGATGCAGTACGGGAAACAGCTCCATGACCGCATCGCGCCGGCGCTCCTTCTCGTCCTCGTCGGAGAGGTGGAGGCAGCCCATCTCAAGGTTCTCCTCGATCGTAAGGTGCGTGAACACGCGCCTTCCCTGAGGCACGAAGGATATCCCCTCTCGGACTATCTCGTGTGTCGCCGCCACCAGCGGGTCCTCGCGCCAGTAGACGTGCCCCCCGACCACCGGAGCCAGCCTCATGACTGCCTTGAGCACGGTGGATTTTCCAGCGCCGTTGGGCCCCATGACCGCCACGACCTCTCCCTTGCGGACCTTCATGGACACCTCGTCGAGGGCGACCACCGCCCCGTAGTGGACCGAGACGTTGACCAGCTCCAGCAGCGGCGTCTCCCTGTCGGCACCGTTGCCCACTGGTTCCTTCATGGGTCGATCTTCGTCTGCCGGCATCTTCATGTGTCTCGGTCCCGCATTAGACCCCGAGATAGGCGTCTATGACCTCCTCGCGGCTCAGAACCTCCTCCACCTCTCCCTCCGCAAGGAGCTTACCGCTGTCAAGGACCATGATGCGGTCGGAGAGCTCGCGGACTATATCCATGTTGTGGGAGATGAAGATCAGAGTGTGGCCACGCTCGCGCATGCCCTTCATGATGATCTTGACCCGCTCGACCATCTGTGGAAACAGGCCGGCGTAGGGCTCATCCATCAGGTAGATGTTGACATCCAGGGCGATGGCGCGGCCTATCTCAAGGAGCTTTCGCTGACCGTAAGAGAGGTTCATCGCAAGGGCGCTTCGCTTGTCCCACATCCCGACATCCTTCAGGATCTCTTCGGCCAGCTCCTTCTGGCCCGGGCGGGCGCGCTCGAAGAGTGAGGGAAGCAGGCGCCTCTCAGTGAGCACGACCATCAGGTTGTCCCACACGCTGATCTGATCGAAGAGCCTGACCTCCTGGAAGGTGCGGGTCAGGCCGTGTCCTGGCGTCTCGTGGGCCCGAACGATCCTGAGGCCGACCCCGTCGATGATCACCATGCCTTCGTCCAGGGGCAGCGTCCCGCTGAGCAGATTGACGAGAGTCGACTTGCCCGAGCCGTTGGGACCGACGACGCTGGTTATGCCACCCTGGCGCACGGCCATGGTGAGCTCGTCGACCGCCCTTACGGCCCCGAAGTGCTTTGATATGCCGCGCGTCTCAAGGGCGAAGTCTTCGCCCGCTCCGTCTCGCTCAGAGTTCACAGCTTGAACCTTCCCACCAGGCCCTGGGGCCTGAACAGCATAAGCAGCACCAGCAGGATACCTAGCACCACCTGGCGGGCCTGCCCGATGAACTCTACGGGCATGAAGGGGAGAAAGCGCATCCCCTCCTCTAGCAGCACGAAGGCCATCGCGCCGAGCAGGGAGCCCCAGATGGAGGCAAGCCCCCCCAGTATCACTATCGAGACCAGGAGGATCGACTCGAGCAGGATGAATGAGTTGGGGTCTATAAAGCTCGTCCAACTGCTGAACAGCCCCCCGGCCAGGCCGGCCATCATCGCAGAGATCACCCAGACGGCAAGCTTAAAGTGCGTCACCCTGTAGCCGAAGACCTCTATCGCCTGCTCGTCCTCGCGGATGGCCGTCAGCACCCTGCCGAACGAAGAGGTCACTATCAGCCAGGAAATGAGCACGACGAGCGCCAGGAAGACCAGGACCATCAGCAAGAACTCGAGCTCCCCGTCTAGCACCCACCCTCCGAAGGACGGCCTTGCGATCTCGTGGATGCCGAACGCGCCCCTGGTGAGCTCCCTCCAGTTAAGGAAGACGTTAAACGCGATGATCGCAAAGCCGAACGAGACAAGGACGTAGATGTCGTCCCTGAACCTGTTGAATACGACCCCAACTATGACGGCCACGATGCCGGCGAGCACCACGCTCACCGGAAGGGCCGCAAAGAAGGGCAGACCGAACGTTGGGATGGCCTCGGTGCGAAGCTGCTCGTATGCCGGGTCCGACGTGAGTATGGCCATCGCGTAGGCGCCGACGCCGAAAAAGCCCACGTGGCCTACCGACAGGAGGCCCGTGAACCCGACCACAAGATTGAGGCTGACCGACAGGATCGCCCAGATGGCGAACACCGTGCCTATCGTTATAGCGAACCCGACGCCCTGCCACAGCATGAAGGCGACCGCCCAGCCAATGACGATCAGGTTGGCCCAGAGCTCAACATTGCCCCTTGCGGCCCGAAGGGCGTCCCCGGGGTCGCGCAACGCCCCGCCCAGTGCCCTCAGTGCCAGCAGGTCCTTCAGCAAGCTCTACTTCCTTGGCAAAAGGCCCTGTGGCCAGAAGGAGAGGAAGATGATCAGGATCACGAACGATATGGCGTCCTTCCACTCGCCCGCCAGGTCCCAGATGCCAAACTGCTCGATCAGTCCCAGTATGAATCCCCCAACGATCGCCCCGTACAGGTTCCCTATGCCCCCAACCACCGAGGCTATCCAGCCCTTGAGCAGAAGCAGCAGGCCCATCCTGGGCTGAATCGCCGTGTCGTGGCCACTGAGCACTCCGGCGGCGGCGGCGTATACGGCGCCTATGAAGAACACCACGGCGATTACGTACGTGGTGTTTATCCCGACCACCTTGGAGACCTCCTCGTCGTCTCCGATGGCCCTTACGGCCTTGCCGAAGGAGGTCTTCTTAAGGAGCAACAGCAGCAGCCCGAACCCGAGGACCGCGACCCCTATCGTAAAGACGTTAAAGCCCTTGATGTTGGCGCCGCCCACGGTCCAGGGGTCGCTTCCGAACGCCTCGGGAAGCGGCCTAGGTGCGCTCTGGAACACGATCACCGTAAAGGCCGTTACCGCCAGCAGGACGCCCAGGGAGGCCACGAGCATGATCAGCGGAGACCTTGCGCGCTGGCGCATGTACACATACAGGCCCCTGTAGAGCGCCAGGCCCACCGCGCCAGCCAGAAAGCACGAGACCGCCCAGCTCAGGTAGAGATTGGATCCCGGGGCATCGGAAACCAGGAGGCCGCAGTACGCCCCGAGGACCGCCGATCCAAGCAAGGAGATCGCGGCCAGTGCCGTTCGCCGCGGACCTGCGCCGACTCGCCGACCGACCCTGCTCAGCAGGAGGCCCGCGGCGGCGGCAACCAGAAGGCCGATCGCAGGGCTCAGCATGACGTTGAGGTGTTCGGGATAAGACAGGACGAATCCCGTGTAGATCCCTGAGCCGGCGACCACCGCACCGGCAGCCGCGGCCAGGACGGGAGGACGCAGGCGCGAGCGCAGCCGAGGGTAGACGACCATGTACAGGGCCCAGGCCACGACCCCGGCCACCACGAGCGCGAACACGATGTTGACGTAGGGATTGTTCACATCGAAGCGGCCCGGGAGGGCGGCCTGCGACCTCATGTAGAACACCCCGTAGGCCCCCAGGGCCGCGGCCGCCCCGTAGTAAAGGTCGAAGAACCAAACGGTGCTGTAGACGAGCGTGAAGCCCATCGCAAGCAGGGCGTAGACGGCGCCGACGGCAAGACCGTTGAATGTGAACTGGAGGGCCTGCTCACCCGACTGGCTCACCTTCCAGCCGACGTAAGCCACGACCGCCAAGGTCAGTACGGTCGCTAGGATCCTGCCGTGACTCTCACGGAACCTGATCAACCCGCCTCCCTGTGTAACCCACCGGCGGCCAATGGACTGGTTATCGGCCCAGGAGACCGCGGCCCGCCCCGGGCTACCCTCGAAGGCACCCGGCGCTCAGCGATTCCACATGGGCCGATGCCGGGGACCGCTGCAAGGCAGTGATCGAAGCGGCCCCCCCGGCTCGGGCCAATACTACTATGCAGGCCGCCTACTCGGTCGGGGCCGAGCCCAGCACCCTGTAGCCGCGGTTGTCCTCGGTCCTCTCGGCCGCGGGCAGTACCTCCACCACCACGTTGGCAAGGCCCACAACCTCTCCCTTTTCGTCGAAGCTGTAGTTGTCCCCTATGGTCCCGCTCCAGGTGATGGCGTACATGCAGTCTCGGAAGCCATCGGCGTCCTGGTCGTCCCCCGTCTGCTTGAGGCACTCGGCGGTGATGTACACATCGTCGTACGCCGAGCCCAGGTACCACTCCAGCGTGGTGTAGTCGTAACGCTCCCTGAAGTTGGAAAGCACCTCCTGACCCCTGGCGTTCGCAGGGTCGAGGTCGGCTATGATCGCCTTCACGCCCGTAGCAGCATCACCGGCGATCTCCAGGGCTGTTGCTCCAACCGGCACTATCTCCGAGTAGATGGTTCCCTCGAATCCGAGCTCGCGGACCTGCTTTATTACAGTCCCGCCGCTCGATTCCGACTGCGCGGCAAGGTGCAGCGCGTCGGGGTCTTCTCCAAGCAGCTTGGTCAGCTGGGTCCTGAAATCGATCGTGTCGGAGCCGTAACGCTCCTCGGCGACAACCTCGCCGCCGAGCTTTTCGAACTGTGTGACCGTCGTGCGCCTGACGCCCTCTGCGTAGTCGGTCGCCTCCGTCATAGTAGCCAGGGTGCGGACGCCGTCGGCCCACATAACGTTGCCGGTGTCTATCCCCACCTGCGCGTCGCTCATCGACGTCCGGAATATGTAGTCACCCGCCTCCGCTATGTCCGGGTTTGTCGCAAGGCCAGAGAACAGGATCACGCCGTCCTCTTCAGCCAGCGGTGCCGCGCCCAGCATAGCGCCACTGCAGGAAGTCCCCAGGATGATCTTCACGCCGTCGACGTCCGTGAGCTTCCTGTAGGCCGTTATCGAGTCCTGGGCGTTGCACTTGGAGTCCTCGACGATGAGCTCGAGCATCCGGCCGTTAATGCCGCCGGCCGCATTTATCTCGTCCATGGCCAGCTGCTTGGCCTGGTTGGCCACCGTGCCGTACGTCTCGCCCGGACCGGTGAGGGATTCCATGACCCCTATCCTGAAAGGCTCATCCGAAGTCTCCATGGCCTCTTCTTCAGGCTCTTCCACCGCCTCGGGGGCGGATGTCGGGGTAGCAGCGGGTGCAGGCGTCGGTTCGGCGGCATCTCCGCCGCAGGCAGCCGCGGCCAGCGCCACCGCGGCGAACAGTCCCACAAGGACCATCCATCTGCTGGAAGGGAATTGCATAGCTATCTCCTTAAGGCAGCCGCTCTTCCTCTAATCAAGTAACTGTCCTGCCGACGGGATGGCTCCCTGGGCACGCCGGCCGCCTTATTCATCGCGTGCCGATGGAGAGTTCGGGCGCCAATGAAAGGCCGCCCCAACCCAGCCATGAGGAAATTCTAACAGCGGGCCCTCACGGTCGGTAGGCCCGAGGATTGGTGATCTGAATACACGGAGGATGATCTGCGAAACACCATACCGGCCCGGGGCGGGCACGCCGGCCCTCACGTATTCAGACAAATCACACGGGCTGGAATCGCCCACGCTCCAGCCCTACTGCCGGTGCGGAGGTCAGCGGCAGGTTGCTCCCAGGCGATATAGGACGGCGGCGCCCGGAGACCTGATCTGGCTGCCCCCAGCGCAGCATCCGTCGCATGCCCGCCTGCGGAATCCCGGCTAAGGGATCAGCGTGCTGCAAAAGACGATACTCAGGCAGCCGGCGAGGTCGGAACGGCAGGCCGACCCGGTCTGATAGCCCCGGCCCGAACCACGAGCAGCTTTCCGACGGCCGATGCGCAGCAAGAGTTGGTTACTCACATCAGGGCGACGTATCGAATGGCGGCCCTTACCACGAACACATGGAGTTGGTTATCTATTTGCCCGTGTATTCACCTGACAACTTCAGCCATATATATGGTCAAAGTTTGGGAGGTCGCAGCCTCACCATCCTTGAGGTGATGCTAGGTCTGCCGCGTTCTCGGTCGCCCGCGACGTCGACCCTCCTTAAGCCAGTAATACACCGCATCGTCCGAGCGCTTTATCTCAATGTCTCTGCCGGACATGCGGGCGGCATCTCCCAACCTTCGCCTCACTGTCGAGAGCGTCTCTCCCGGCGACGGCTGGACGACTCCTGCACTTCCCCTGGGCAGGCTGCCGATGCTCTCAAGGTAGGCGGCCAGGTCCTTTTGCCTCTTGCCACCGCCCGTGATCCTCATTGCTTCCTCAACAGACGTAGTCGTGAACTCCGGCATAACCTACAAAATCCTCCGATCATTGTCCCGCATCGTCACACAGACTGTAGGATCGACACGTGTCATTAATAATATGCCACAAGAGCGAACTTGCGTCACCCCAAACAAGTCGCAAGGTACCTTGCATTAGCCGCGCCGACTCTAGGTCAGACGAACCGAATCAATCGGCGCGCCGCCAGGCTCAAGCAATCACGGGTGGCCCCGGCATCCCTGAGCAGAATAAAGAGCGACTGGCATGAATTTCGACCAGGAGCCTTGGTCACACAGGACCGGCAGCTTGGGCGAGAACCTGTCCTCAGGTAAGCCAGAACAGACACCGCCCGCATACCCGGCGCAACCAACGGGGCGTTGCAGTACATTCAGCGAGCTTTCCTGCGGGCATACAGGTGCAATCTGTCCGACCAGATGGGAAGTCTTGCCGGCAAAACTAGCGAGGATCAGGCCGTTACGGTGATCGACAGTTACCGGCCGGTCGAGATCCAATCATGATTGTCCAATTTCCGGGTCCTGGTATGGTGAACGTCCCCTCGGCCCATCCGAGCCGGTAATCAGCATAACTAGGCGCTCAAACGCAGCACACAAGACTGTTACGGCGCTACCCCATAGGCACCGTAGACTCTTTTTCGGACGGTTCAAAAACCCCCGCCAACCCCGACATCCTTGCGCCACTTTTACGCTGCGTTCAGGGTGTCCCGAGATAGGGATCCCAACGGCTCGGAGCCTACCAAAGGAAACCTACACTCGTGAGTATGCAGTTCTTGAGGAGCTGAGCGGCTATCATCAGGACATGGCTGCTTTTCGGACACCCATGCTGGTCCTTGCGATCGTGCACGCACTGTTTGTGGGGTTTACGGCCCTAGTTGGCGCCTTTGCGGACGGCGGCGACATCTGGTCGCGACTACTACTTGTGCTCGTTCATCCCCTGTGCGCTATCGGCATGCTTGCATTGGCCTGGCGACCGCGGCCCGCGACCCCTGCGATCATCGCCGTAACGCTCATCATGGTCATAAACATCGCCGCCGACCTTTTTCTCGCACAGCTGATCGCCGCAGGTTCCGTGAAGGGCGACTGGTGGTTGCCGTTGTCAATGTCCGTGGTCCCGGCCATCGGGGTCATATACGCGCTCACGTTGCTCAGGACGTCACGTCCAACCCTCAGGTAGCCGTGAAGGGGCGTGTCCGGAGGCTTCAGTACCCGAACGTTGGTAGGCGGCTGTCACCCACTGGCCTGATCGAAGATCCCGTCAACCCCAAAGGGGAACGAGGCGGCCAAGGGCGTACTTTTCGGTCTGGACGGCATTTAGCGTCCGGTGTGAAACCCGGGCGATGAGTCAGCTTCGCCCGAGACGAGTTCCCAGTCGGCACCCGGCTCCTCCATCCGATCCCTTACCGGTAGCGGCGTTCGGCGAAGATGTGACCGGCTATCCACGAGACACCCATTACCGGCCAGACGAACCACCAGTTGATGTGGGGCAGTCCGACATGCTGCAGGAAGCCGTAGCAAAAGGTGACCGCCGCGGTGACCCCAAAGGCAATAGCGAACGCCTCCAGCTTGATGCGCCTCTGTGTCTCGTCCAGGCCGCGCATGAACCGCACGTATGCAGCGATCGCATACACGAACGGCACCATAGGCAAAACGGCCACCGGATAGCGCCAAGCCGCATCCGGATAGGCTGAGGTCAGCAGCCCTGTCCCTACGACGAGCGCTGCATAGATCAGCAATGCGAGAGTCATCCGCGTCGAATAGCCCCTGTTGGCATCGTCCATGGTCCGTGCGGCCCCCTCGAGTAGTCCCAAATGGACTTTAAGGATAACTGGAAACAATGCCGGAAACTGCCCTGGTTGCCCGTGTGGCGCGCCGATCCGGCAGAAGGCCTTAAGAACATAGGCGTCCCGCGCAAGCGAATACCGCCGGCGTGCCGGGACGTCGACCATGCTCAGGTGGACAGCAGACAGGGATTGGGGAGTGGTGATCCGTTGGGCGCCATCGAGCGGCCGACGCCCGTCACGCTGCAATCCTGCTTCGGTATTAGCACCGCCCACCAGGGTCGAGCGGTTGCTTTCAGACTGGCGCCTTGCCGAAGAGGACTCTGCGTCCAGGAACCGGGTGGCAGGGCCCACATCCCGCACATCTTCATGGGTGGGTACCCGCGCTACCTGAAGCCCGCACATCGGTGGCCTCAATCAGGAAACAGGAAAGGACAATGGCCACACGCGACGCAGGTTTGGCCCTACCCCGCGAGGACACAGGGAATTCGAATCGGCGGCGCGCCCGGCAACGCCAGGGCCCTTCCGGCGCTGGCCGATCTACTCTCTGGGCGCCGGCCCTAACACCCTGTACATTCTGTCCTCGGTCCGCTCCTTGGCTGGCAGCACCTCGACGACAACCCGGGACAAGCCTACCACCTCACCGTCTGAGTCAAAGCTGTAGTTGTCTCCGATCGCGCCACTCCAGGTGATCTCGTACATGCAGTCCCTGAAGCCGTCCGCGTCCTGGTCGTCATCCGTTCTCTTGAGGCACTCGGCCGCGATGTACACATCGTCGTATGCGGAGCCGAGATGCCAGGGAAGCGTAACGTAGTTGTAGCGCTCCCTGAAGTTGGCCAGAACCTCCTGCGCCTTCTCGTTATCGGGGTCGAGGTCGGCCGTGATCGCCTTCATTCCGTTTGCCGCATCGCCGGCTATATCAAGGGCGGTCGTTCCCACGGACACCGTTTCCGCGTAGATGGGGCCCTCAAACCCTACCTCCCTCGCCTGCTTGATTATGGTCCCGGCGGCGAACTCCGATTGCGGGGAGATGTGAAGCGCGTCGGGGTCAGCCTCAAAGAGCTTTATAAGCTGTGTCCTGAGATCGGTGACATCGGATGCGAACCTCTCTTCGGCAACGAGACGGCCGCCGCGCTTTTCGAACTGGGCTACCGAGGTGCGCCTGACGCCCTCGGCGTAGTCGGTGGCCTCTGTAATCGTCGCGAGCGTGCGAATACCGTCCTCCCACAGGATGTTTCCGGTGTCGATGCCTACCTGTATGTCGCTGATCTGGGTGCGAAAGATGTAGTCGCCGGCCTTGGCGATGTCCGGGTTGCTCGCCAGCCCGGAGAACAGGATCACTCCATCCGCCTCCGCCAGCGGGGCGACGCCGAGCATGGCGCCACTGCAGGACGTTCCCAGGATGATCCTCAGTCCATCGACCTTCGTCAGCTTGTTATAGGCCGTTATGGCGTCCTGGGCATTGCACTTGGAGTCCTCCACGACGAGCTCGAGTGGTCGCCCGTTTATCCCGCCGGCGGCGTTGATCTCATCGGCTGCCATCTGCTTTGCGTTACTGGCCACCGTGCCGTACGTTTCGCCGGAGCCGGTCAACGATTCCATCACGCCGATTCTGAAAGGCTCAGGGCCGTCCCCCCCGCCACCACCGCAGGAGAGTGCGGCCAGAGCCAATAGCAGTCCAACTAATACGATAAGTTGCCTAGGCATCAGCCAAATCGTACCCCCAAATTAAGGAGCGCTGCCTCGCACCGCCCGTGCCCTGCAGGCATCCTTCCGTAGGCACCAGGAAAGCTGTGCATTGGCGATTGCGCGGGAGGTATGCGCTGGCCGGTTAGTCTACATGTCCTCATCTTCTAGAGGTACCTGACACCAACTCGGCTCAATCGGCATATCGTTGCCGGCTGAGCAGTTGGTCCGAGGCCGCCGCTCCCGCGCCTCCCTCTAGGCTAGCCTGATCCCCGGGAATTCGCTCGTGCCCGACGAACGCTGGCCAAAGAGATGCGCTCTGGTCACTGCTGCCGATGCCGCCAGCTTGTTAACGCCCCGAGCCAGATGCCTCCAACTGACGGTCGAACCTAGGGAGCGCCGACGCCTCCGTGTACCAGCGACCTGGCAGATGGCACCTGGAGATGCTGTGACGTGCTCCCCCGACGTGGTCGTACGCTGCGGCTGCCGTCCCATGGCTTGCATGTGAACCGGCGTCCCAGATCCCTGGTGATTTCCTGCCATTTCCTTTCTTCATCCGGCGTGATGAATGTCACAGCCTGACCGGTTCGTCCCATGCGGCCGGTCCGGCCAACCCGGTGGGTGAAGAGTTGTTCAGAGTCCGGCAGGTCATAGTTGATGACCTGGCCGACGCCCTCAATATCCAAACCCCGAGCGGCGACGTTCGTCGCAACCAGGATCGGCGTAGCTCCAGACCGGAATGCGGTCATGACGCGCTCTCGGGCATTTTGACTAAGGTTTCCCTGGAGAGCCCCGACCGGATAGCCCAGGGTGTCCAGTTGCCTGGCCAGCTTCTTGACACCGTGCTTTGTCTTTCCGAAGACGATCACGGGCATGCCGTCGCGCTGGTCCAACAGGCTTTGAAGGGCGCGTATCTTTTCGCTCCTGTCGATGGTGTAGACGAAGTGCTTGACGGTGGGCAGCGTTTGCAGGTCCGAGTCGACCTCGGACTTCGCAGGGTTCCGCAGGTGCTTTGTGGCCGTCTTTGCAACCCAAGCGGGCATTGTCGCCGACAGGAGCGCTGTCTGCCGACTGGACGGCGTCCGGCTGAGGATGGCCTCAACATCCGGGGCAAAACCCCTGTCCAGCATCTCGTCGGCCTCGTCCAACACCATCAGACGCACGGATTCGAGCCCCAGGGTGCCCTGCCGAAGGTGATCAAGGGTGCGACCTGGTGTCCCAATGACAATCTGGGCGCCGGCTCTTAGCTCGGTGCTCTCGGGGCGCGAGGAACGGCCACCGTAAAGGAGAACGACGCGAAGTCCATGCGGAGAGGCGATTTCCTTGGTGACTGCAGCCACCTGGATGGCCAGTTCGCGCGTGGGAACCAGCACCAGCGCCTGAACCTGCCGGACCGAGGGGTCGCACCGCTCCACCATCGGGACTGCAAAAGCCAGGGTCTTCCCAGATCCTGTGCGCGCCTGTCCTATCAGGTCTCGTCCGGCCAATAGAAGGGGGATGGACTGCTTCTGTATGGGCGTGGGCACCGATATGTTCAGGCGCGAGAGCGCCGACCTGGTGGCGGCCTTAAGGGCCATTCCAGGAAAGGCTGATTCGGCTGCGGGCGGAACGCCGGCAGGAGATTCCTCCGTACCATGCGACCCAGCTCCGGGCGGGGATGGCTGGTGGGAGAAGCGCCGGGCCTTGAAACACGAGCGGCAGAACACGGGACGATTCTTGCTCGGCAGGAAGGGGACGGTCGTAGGCGTGGCGCATTCAGCGCAAACGACTTCGCGCCCGGGTCTACGGTTGTGTAAACCTGGGCGAGCGGACGGGGATTTAGACGGCATGCGGAAGCGGACTCCTTAGGCCCAAGGGGCGAGATCGGTATTCAAAGCGGGGACAATGACGAAAGATGGGAAGGGAGACGGTTCGCCGCAGCGGACACCGTCCGCACGCTATTTGGACGTGCTCTAGCCACTTTAACAGAAAACCGGGTGGCCGACCTGCAATCGGCTCTCCGGCCAGCCGCTGGGTTAAGCCGACGGTCGAATTGCGATGCCGGGGCGGTCCGGATAACGAATGCGGCAGGCCCCGCCCAAAACCCTGGACTGGCCAGGCCCGGCACCTGGCACGGCCGGGCACCGAGAACGCACCTCTGATGCGAGATGCCACTGACCACTGCCGTCAACGAGCAGAACCGCAAACGGCCTGAGGCAGTAAGCGATTCTAAATCCAGGGTCTAAGGTGTGGGCGGGCGCAGCCCGTGGGGTCCGCTAATGCCCCGGCCGCTCTGGGCCCTGGTCACGCAGTTCGCCTGCGCGCCGGCCTGGAATCTCTCGGGGCGGCGGCGAGAATCACGTCGTAAGCGAAATGGCGACGGCGCAACCGACCGCCAGCACCATCACCAACAGCAGCCAGAGATCGTTCAGCCTCCGGTCGCGCCCACCAGCCTTCATCGAAAGACCCCCGTGCGTTCCCCGGGAGCCCTGGCCACCGGCGACCTCCCATAGCCGTCCCAGGTTGCCGGGTCTTTGTCATGTGTTATCTAGAACGTTTCGAGGGGGGACACGGTTGCGATCGGAATCGGCAGATGCACTCACTAAGACGCCCTGCGGGGAAGGGGCCATTTGCCGTAACGGAAAGGCGGGGGTCGCGGCCTGAAATCCCACTAAGTCCCGCATGCCGGGAACGGGGCCGGGCACTGGCCGCAAGTGACGTGCACCGCCGGACTAACGGCAGCGCTGTCTTACTGAGATTCCGGCACGCGGGTGCCGTCTACGGGCCGGTTCTCTAGCTAAGCGGGCCGGTCGTCGAGCGCACCGGCCGACCGTCCTCCAGTCTCAGCAGGTAGCGGTAGTCGTACCCCATCCGCCTTATGCGTTCACCGCCATCGTCCCGGTCGAAGACTGCGATCACCTGACTGACGACACTGCCGGCGCTTTCGACGGCATCGATACACCTAATGATCGAACCTCCGGTCGCGCAAGTGTCGTCTACGATTGCCACCACGGGCTCGAGGTTGCCCTCGATCTGTTTGAGCAGGCCGTGGACCCTGGGTTCCGTGCGGACGTAGAAGCCACGGCGCGGGACCGGCGACTGGTGTACCACCGCAGCTACCACGGGTATGGCCGCGGTGACAGGCCCCCCGATGGAGCGGACATCGTCGGAGAGCATCTCGGCTATGCATCGGCCGACCAGAAAACCGCCCTTGGGAGACAGCATGAACGAGCGTCCGTCCACGTACCAATCGGTTGACTGGCCGTCGGTCAATTCGAACCGACCCCGTCGAATGTGTGGCCGGACCAGGCGGGTCATCTCCGTCAGATATTTCGAGCTCTCTCCACCCATTCGATCCCCGAGGTACCGTCTCTAGGTGCCTTTGAATCGCATCTCCGCTGTGTTATCGCTGGCACCGTCTATTCCGCGGTTCGACCGTCTCAGCCCGGGCGAGCCGGGTCGGTCTGGACCTGTGCCGTGCCGAGCGCATAGACGGCCGGAAGATTCCTGAAAGCACCGTCGTAGTCCAGTCCATAACCCACCACGAAGACATCCGGCACCTTGAACCCAAAGTAATCCACCTCCACGTCGTGCGTTCGGCGGGAAGGCTTGTCCAGCAGGGCGCATATCCTGACGGACCGCGCTCCCAGGGCCGTCAGTCCCTCCGACAGGAGCGCGCAAGTTGCCCCGGTATCGACAATGTCCTCGACTATCAGGACGTCCCTTCCCTCGATCCGTTCACGGCGGGGCATCCACATGACCTCGATATCCCCGGGGCCGGCACCTTCATAGCTGCTCATGCGCACCGTGGTGACGCGGACCGGGTCTCCGAATGCACGCATCAGGTCCGCAAGGAAACATACCGCCCCGTCCATCGCCCCGACCAGGACCAGATCCGAAAGGTCGTATCGTTCGCCTATCTCCGCGGCGATCTCCTCGACCGCCCGTGCTATCTGGCTCTCTGAGAACAGAGCCGGTCCCAGTTCCATGTTCCCAACCACAACCATTGCGATCCCGAATGCCGGCTCTCCCGATCTTGAGGTTCCCCGCTACCCGCCCAGCCAGCCCAGCGGACCCCCGGCACTCGCCCTATCGTCCATCCGTCAGCCTCCGTTCTTCGGGCTCACTCGCCCGACCCCAAGGCAAAGGAGGTAAAGATTGTAGGTCAACCCCGGCCCAAGGCTGCGGCCTCGGCCAATCGGAGGCCACGCCGGTAAAGGACTCCCTTGGTTTCGCACTTGCGATTGCCGGACGATGCAAGAGATGAGACCGGCGGTATCGGAAATTCTGTGATCAAGAGCGAATGGCTTCCCTAGGGGCTGTGGTGAGCAACCCTGTCTTCCGCCAAGACCTGGTCGCGCCGGCGAGCGGACGGAGCAGAGAATGGGCTTTCATTCGGTCGACGCATCACACTTCAGGGCATACCCGACTCGCCGCCGCCGGATTCTGCGGCGGTGCGCAGCGGACTGGACGGAGGGTGTTACGACGCTCGCTCTACATGTCGACCGGGTCGAAGTATCTGAGCGCAGGCTCACCATCCAGGTTGGCCGCAAAGCACTCCACCCAGCCCGTTTCGACCCGCCAGTTTACGTACGCCTGATGATGGGCGTACGACTCCCACTCCTCCATCAAGAACCATCTGTCGGTCTCGTCAGAGTCCCTCATTACTTCAACGGAGATACATCCGCTAAAGGCACGGGTATCAGGGAGGGCGTCCCCCAGCATCTTCTCCGCCACGGCGGCCTGCTCTGGCTTCACCCGGAAATCAAACGTCGCCTTCTTTGTCATCGTGACTCTCCCCCTGGCTTTGCCTGGCTAGTCAATCAAGCTCGCTTAAGGACCGATCTCTCCGGCAGCCCGCCCGAATCGCACCACCTGCGGGCAGTGCGATTGGATCGTTGATGAGAGCCCGCCCGCTCAGGGCTCACGCCGAGGTGAGGACCCTATCGCACTCGATACCTTACCCCTCTCAGGTGCCTGATTGAGGCTGACAGATCAGAGACCGCCCATTTCTTGTCACCGAAGAGCTTGGGCCGTCACGGACGCCGAGGCGGGTTCGGCAGGGGCTGACCGCCGTCGTGTTCTCCCCTTGCTAACCTCAGGGTGCAAACCCGAACAGGCCCGAACTACCTGCCTGGACCTCGGGGGCAGGATTCACCGAGCATCCAGCCACACCTCAAAGACTGTCGCGTCACGAATGCTCGTAGGTGGTCCGAAGCCGGAGGCAGCGGGACCGGTTACAGACTGGAAGGTCCAAAACGAACCTCAGGGTGAGAGGACTAGGTGGCTGCACAAGCTGCCGACCACAGTGGGTCTCAGTGGTTCTGTGTATCGTCCAGCCAGACCCACTTGAGGGGATTCGACCCGAAATTCTCGATCAGGCCGGCCGGTCCGGAAGCCGAGACTCAGTACCTGACACATTTTGACTAATCAGATATGAGTTAACTAGACTGTTTCTATGTCTAAACGCCTGCAGGTTCTTTTGGATGAGGAAGAGTATAAGGAGATTCAGGGTGTTGCCCGCAGGCAGCGCGTGACCCTTGCGGAGTGGGTGCGGCAGGCCCTGCGTCAGGCGCGAAGCGACTACCCCGGAACTGTCGAGGCCAAGCTGCGTGCCATCGCAGACGCCTCCCGGCATGCTTTTCCGACAGCTGATATAGAAGACATGCTCGGGGAGATCGACGCCGGGCAGCGGCTCCCGTGATCTTTATCGATTCCAATGTTCCCATGTACCTTGTGGGATCTGCACATCCGAACAAGGACCGGGCCGTATCCCTGCTAACTCAGCTGGTACGCGACGGGGAGCGGTTCATCAGCGACGTCGAGGTATACCGGGAGATTCTCCACCGATACACGGCAATTCAGCGGCCCGACGCCATCGATGCCGCCTTCGAGAGCCTGGACGGAATAGCCGACGACGTGCTTGCCATCGGCATGTCAGAGATACGCTCGGCGAGGGCGCTGCTCGGCTCCGTTGCAGGCCTGTCTGCACGGGATGCGCTGCACGTGGCGGTGATGCAGAGGGCGGGGGTGAGCCGCATATTGAGCTTCGACGACGGATTCGACGCCTGCCCAGGAATCGAACGCCTGGATTAACTCACCGCGTCTAGCTGGTCTCCGTTCCACCGTTCACGATCCAGGCCGAGTTACCACTGGCGGTCTTCGGCCGGTGCTTCCGGGGTGTCGGTTCTCCCCTCCACTTCGCGACTGATCGATTGACGAACCGGGACGTTCGGCCCGGCGGGGACCGTGCATAACCGTTCGCATCTCCTGTGGGAATAACGGCGACGACCTGCCGGTGCGGTCCCGCGCCAGGTAGGCGGCCTGATCATCATGGCTACTGTCCTGCCGACAACGCTGGCGGGCGTGACGGTCCCCCGTGGTGTGGGAAAGGGCCTAGCCTACCGAACCCTGGCATTCACTTCGCTAAATGAGGGTAGTGATCCCCTTCACCTCGGTTATCTCAGGCCCCGGTTTAGTCGATCCCAGCAGAGAGATGGCACCTCCGTGGTTCGCCACGCCGGTGACACGCCAATCCTCCTGGTTCAGAGTATGAGACGACCATGTGTCCCTTTTCTTCCTTCAGGCCGAACAGGGACTCTCGCTTCAGTTGATAACAATCGTCCCCAATCCAGGCATAGAAGGCACCGTCCATGCTCAATGAATGCTCCTACAAGGGCTCAAATGGCGTAGATGTAAGCCTTTGCCCAGGATGCTACAGCGTCGCGCGTAGGCTGGCGGTCAAACCGGCAATTGGGATTCGTTCCCAAGGCTGCCGCGAGAGAGCACCGCATCCGCAGCGCCGTTCCTACGAGTGCCTTCAGGATTTGATGACATATTGCTGACACGAACTCTAAAATACTCTCGTTCATTTCCTGTAAAGCCGTCTATTAAGGGATCCGCGAAACAGATTCGAACCGTGAACCTGCTGATTGCAAACCGGAGCTCTCACTGTAGTCCGGCGTACTCCGGTGCTCATCTGACCCGGCTTCTGGGCCCTAGGCATTCATATCGACGGGTCCGACCTTGCCTGCGGATCGACATCCCTCCACCTTTCGACGACCCAAGCGACCAGCTGCGACCAACTTCCCGGGGCCGGTCCCAGGCTGGACAGCGGTGTCCTGCACGACCCCACTACGCCGAGTGCCCTAAAGGGGCCTTGACGGTAAACACTTAAACTGAAGCAAGGACTCGGTGAAGGCGACAATCGATACCGAGTCGCTATAACTGCAAGGACTACTCTCGACTGACCCCGAACTACCCGGCTTTGACGCCACCATCCCGATGGGGATGGCGCCCTGGACTTACGGCTGCCAGAAGCGGCACATCCCCGGTCATGGCGCTGGCCGCCACATTGACCGGCATGCTTCTTGCGATTGCCATACCGGGGACTCCAGCAGGCCACCCGGCACTCGCTCAGACGGCCGACTCCTCCATCGTCTTTGCCGAGAACAGCCAGGAGGCGGTCGGCACCTTCAGGGCAAGCGACCAGGACGGTGATTCCATCGCATGGTCGCTTGGCGGTCCCGATGCCGAGCTGTTTTCGATCGAAGATGGCATCCTGAGGTTCAGGGATCCTCCCGACTACGAGGACCCACAGTCTGCGGCGGGTACGAACGCCTACAGGTTGACCATCAGGGCCAGCGGCGGCGCACACGACGTGATCGTGACGGTTACGGACGTGGACGAGGCGGGAGAGGTGAGCATCAGCAGGCTGCAGCCGCAGGTCAGTCGGCCGCTCTCTGCAAAATTGTCGGACGCCGACGAAGGGGTAGCTGGCGAGAGCTGGCAGTGGGCTAGGTCCGAGGACGGGACCTACTGGGAGGACATAGTGGGAGCGACTTCCCCGAACAGGAGCCCGGCACCGGCTGATGACGGAATGTACCTTCGTGCGACGGTCACCTACTCGGACAGGTTCGGTCCGGGCAAGAGCGCCTCTGCGGTGAGCGCCAACCGTGTGGAGGCAGAGACCCTGTCCAATGCCGCCCCCTCCCTCGCCCGCCAGGACAGGGATGACGACGGGCTCGTCCTTCGGTCGATCCGCGAGAACACGGCCGTGGGTGTGAGCGTGGGCAGGGCCATATCTGCGACGGACACAGATGGCGACATACTGTTCTACGAACTGCTGGACACTCCTGACCTTGAGGATGAGCATGGTCAGCCGCGTTTCACCATTGACAGCCGCTCCGGTCAGATAAGGGTGGGCAAGGAGCTGGGCGCAGACGACGGGCAACGGGAGGACGAGGACGCCACGTCCCTGCCCGGCCCCCCCGAACTGCCCGCAGACGAGGACGCCGACGACCCCGAAAACAGCGAGTACGTGCTGCGGCTGAGGGTGAGCGACCCGTCGACCGCCTCGGCCACGGTGAACGTGATCGTCAAGGTCACCGATGTAAACGAAGCTCCCGTGTTCGATGAAGACGCACCGACGGAGCTGTGGGTGGGGGAGGGCCCGGGCGAAAGAATCTTCGCCATCGTGGACGGCAACGAGGCAGACTTCGTAGATGCCGATACCTACGCCGTGACCGACGAGGACGGCGCCGACACCGCCCGCGCGTTCTCCGTGTCCGGTGACGACAGCGATGTCTTTGAATTCAACAGCGACGGCATCCTGGGCTTCAGGGATGGTCACGAGGCCGACCTTGAAGTGAAAAGCTCGTACTCCATAGCCGTCGTGGCCCGCTCCGGCACAGGCTCGCGCAGGCGGACCGCCACCCTGGATGTGACCATCAACGTGGGCAATTCGATGGATCGCGGAGAGGTGACTCTGTCCCAGAGGGGGCCGCAGGTGGGCACCGAGATTCATGCGTCGGTCAGAGATTCCGACGGTGTCCCGACCGTCCGGAGTTGGACGTGGGAGCGATCCGATCCGATCACGAAGGATGCGAACGGCACGCCGTCGGCCGAGTGCCGGGACGACCCCGACACGCCCGTCGCCGTAGTAGGCGGCTGGACCCGGATAGAAGGAGCTTCGTCGCCGATCTATACGCCGAAGGCATCCGATGTAGGCCGGTGTCTGCGGGCTGTAGCGGTCTACAGGGACGATCTGCACAGAGCCATCGTTGCCCTTTCTCCCCTTGTCTCGACGGTGGACATCGAGGACTGCCTCGTGGATAACCAGCGCACCGGTGAACTGACATGCGAGACCGGTGTCGTGCGCTCGGAGCAGCGGATCGTAACATGCACTGAAGACCCGGTGAGCCTCGAGCGGATATGCACGGAGACGACCAGGACTGTGGAGGGCACGGTAGGTGTGCACATATGGATGGCACGGGAGGCAGGAGCGTCGGAGGCTCCCGTGCAGGCCAGGAGTCCCACCAACGCGGCCCCTGAGTTCGTCGACCAAGATCTAAGTGCCGCTGGAGACCAGTCGGCAAGGACCAGCCGCAAGGTGGCCGAGAACACCCCGGCCGGTCAGAGCATCGGATCACCGGTCAGTGCCGTTGACGAGGACGGCGACCTGCCCATCTATTCCCTGGGAGGCCCGGACGCTGAATTCGTCGGCATCTCCAGGACTACCGGCCAGCTGACGACTAAGGCACCCCTTAACTACGAGGCCAGGAAAAGCTACGCGGTGATCGTGATCGCCACCGATCCCTCTGGCGCCTCTGACAGCATACACGTGACCATCAACGTCACCGATGTGCACGACCCGGTGACCATAACCGGAGACCGCTCGGTGCGCTACGCGGAGAACGACACGGGACCGGTCGCCGGCTACAGCGCATTCGACGAGGAGGGACACGCCATCGAGTGGTCCCTGAGCGGTCCCGACAGCGACCTACTTGCCATCGACGGCGGCGTGCTTAGCTTCAGGAGTCCCCCGAACTACGAGACCCCTGAGTCTGCGTCCACCAGCTCGCAGCTTGCGGCGAGGAACGTCTACAGGGTGACGATCAGGGCGGCGGGCGGCACCCGCGGTGTGACCGTGACCGTTACGGACGTGGATGAGGCCGGAACGGTGAGCATAGACAGACCGCAGCCGCAGGTCGACAGGCCGCTCTCGGCCCGGCTGCTGGACGAGGACGGGGAGGTGACGGATGAAAGGTGGCAGTGGTCGAGATCACGTGACGGCCGGACCTGGACTGACATAGAAGGGGCGATATCGGCGGGGCGCACCCCGGCGTCGGGGGATGTGGGCATGTATCTGCGCGCGACCGTCAGCTATTCCGACAGCTTCGGCGCCGATAAGACCGCCTCAGCGGTGAGTTTGAATCGGGTGGAGGCCAAGACGGTCACCAATGACACTCCTTCCTTCGCCGGCCAGGATGAAGACGAAGACACCACGTATATCGACGTTTCCCGGTACGTCGCCGAGAACACGGCCGTGGGCATGCCGATAGGCGAGCCGCTATCGGCTTCGGACGAGGACGAGGACGTGCTGTTCTACGAACTGCTGGACACTCCCGACCTTGAGGACGGCGACAAGCGCGCGCGCTTCACGATCGACAGACTCTCCGGTCAGCTCAGGGTCGGCAGGATGCTGGGTGCGGATCCCGGCGAGACCGAGGACGAGGTCTCGACAAATGCAGAGTTGGACGGCGATCCTCAACTGCCCGACGGGGAAGATGCAGGCGAGGCCGACAACAGCAAGTACGTCCTGCGGGTGAGGGTGACCGACCCGTCGACCGCCTCGGCCACGGTCAACGTAATCGTAACGGTCTCCGAGGTGAACGAGCCATCCCACTTCGATGTGAATGCACCTGCGCTGCTGAGCGTCACAGAGGTCACCGAAAGCGACGGCTCGCCGGTCATCAGGATCGAGCACGGTAACACCCCGATCGATGCCGGCACCTACGCCGTAACCGACCAGGACGGCATCGTCAGCGGCGAGGACGGATATGACGACACCATCTACACGTACTCGGTGTCCGGTCCCGACAGCGATGACCTCGCATTTGACGAAGCAGGCGTCCTGAGCTTCCGGGCGGGTCACGAACCTGACTTTGAAGATCGGAGCTCGTACTCGATAACCGTCGAGGCCCACTCAGGCGAGGGCGACCGCCGCCTGACCTCCACACTGGACGTGACCATCGAGGTGGTGGATGGGGAGGACCCCGGAGGGGTCGTCCTGTCCCAGAGGCAGCCCCAGGTGGGCATCGCGATACATGCGGTGGCCGGCGACGAGGACGGTGGCGTGATCATCAAGAGGTGGCGGTGGGAGCGGTCCGCCCAGGTCACCGTGAACGACAGGGGCATTCCGTCGTACGAGTGCGAGGACGACCCGGCTACACCGGGAATCGACGGCGTTGGCGGCTGGACCGCGATATCCGGGGCCTCGGCGGCTGTCTACACCCCGACGCAGGCCGACGTGGGCATGTGCCTGAGGGCCACGGCGATCTACACGGACAACGTAGGCAACCGAAACGATGAGGCGACGGGCACCCTGGAGGTTCCCGCACGAGATGGCCACGCCGAGACCGGTCAGCAGCACAACGGCGGCTTTGCCAATTTCGCGCCCGTGTTCCCGGACCAGGACCACCACACCGAAGGGGACCAGTCGGACACCACCATCCGGACGGTGGCCGAGAACACTGAGGCCGGGCGGAGCATCCGAGAAGCAGTCAGCGCCCGTGACGATGACGACGACCTGCTGATCTACACCCTGGGTGGTGAGGACGCCGAGTCCTTCAGCATATCGAGGAACACCGGCCAGCTCATGACGAAGGCCGACCTGAACTATGAAGCCAGGAGTAGCTACACGGTGGTGGTGACAGTCACCGACCCGTTCGGGGCCACCGATAGCATTACGGTAACCATCAACGTCACGGACGAGGACGACCCGGCGGTGATACGTCTCAAGTGAGAAACACATGCGCTGGACCGCCCTGAACTCTGGGCCGCTTAGGCGGGTACAGTCACCAAGTTGATCTGCCCGGGCAGCCATCCCCGGGAGCCTTGCTGCGGAGTCATCCGCCTAGCGCGCGACTAGTCTGCAGTAGGCTCCCGCGGCCTCCTTTGCACCGGCGGGATCCGGATGGAACCTTTCCCCGGCGTGCAGCGTCTACATTCCACAGGGGATACTATGGCCCTCAACGCGCCCGGAAGGGACCTAATATGAGAACGCTCTCAACTTTGTTGGCCGTGGCGATCGCCCTGCTTGCGGTGGCCGCGCCACAGGCCATTCAGCACCAGCCGGTGCATGCCGATACCGGCCTGGGCCAGCGCTACGACACCAACGATAGCGGCTTCATCGATCGCTATGAGGTGCTGGCAGCCATATTCGACTACCTGGGCGGCGAGCTCTCCAAGGACGACGTCCTCAGGCTGGTTGGCCTCTATTTTTCGGACGCGCCGATCTCGCGCGCGGACGAGACACGGACGGACCTGGAGCCCGGCGATCCCGACAGCTACGTAGCCGTCGTTCCCGGAGCACTTCGGGCGGGCTTTGAAGAGCGTGTATCGATATCGCTTCTCAGGGGCGATAGGCCGGCGGCCGGCAACGTTCGTCTGACCCTTCGGGACGGCGAAGTCACCCTGCGCTCCCTGGTAGCAAGAGTGGAGGGGACGGGAGGCCTGAAGATTCTCGTCCCGCAGGTGGAAAGCGGGACATACGAGATCGAATTGAGGGTCGAGGGCGTTCGGGAGACTCGCACGGCGCCCGTGGAAATCGTCGATGGAGTGGCCCTGTTCGTCGAGACCGACAAGCCGATCTACAAACCCGGCCAGACCGTCCACGTTCGGCTCATGACCCTGGACGCGCTGCTCAAACCCAGGCCGTATGCCGCGACGGTCGAGGTTCAGGACGCCAAGGGCCTAAAGGTCTTCAGGAAGGAGGTTAAGACCGACGAGTTCGGCATGGTCACGGTGGACCTGCCGCTCTCGACGGAGCCGAACCTCGGTGTCTGGAAGCTCACTGCCATTGCCGCAGACCAGGAGACCGAGCTTGACGTGCGCGTCGAGGAATACGTCCTGCCGAAATATGAGGTCAAGGTGGCAACCGAGAGAGAGTGGGTGCTGGCCGGCGATCCGATTACGGGCTCGGTCTCCGGGGAGTACTCGTTCGGTAAGCCGGTCGAGGGCGAGGTGGAGATCATAGCCTCGCGGTACATCGGCCAGTGGGAAGAGTTCGCCCGGTTCAGCGGGACCATCGAAGGCGAGACTCAGTTCGAGCTGCCGCCGGTGGGGTTCGTCGCGGGCGTTCCCCAGGCTGGCGGACAGGGGAACTTGACGCTCGATGTGACCATCCGCGAGAAGGGCACCGGATACGAGGAGAGGACGAGCAAGCTGCTGACGGTCGTGGCCTCTCCGTTAACGCTGAAGGTGATCCCGGAGAGCCGTGTGTTTAAGCCGGGCCTTGAGATGGGCTACCTGATCGTCGCCCAGACCCCCGACGGGACACCTGTCGACACCGATGTGACGCTGAACATCGACTACGTTGATGAGTACTTCGGGACTGTAGATACGGAAGAACACAAGGTAACGGCCTCCGGAGGCAAGGCCCTGGTCAGGACCGCTCCTCCGGAAGGCGCCGTCGCATTGACACTGTGGGCCGAGGCTGATGGCTCGTACACATCGCTTTCGCTGCAGTCAGGTCATTCGCCGTCGGGCAGCTTCATCCACGTAGAGCAGCTGACCGGCGGCGACATAAGGGCAGGCGATATCGTCCGGTTCCGGGTCAACTCGACCAAGGAAGCGAACAACTTCTACTACGAGGTGCTCTCCAGGGGTACGACGCTCTTTACGGGCGTTTCGTCGGGCCCGGAGATCGAGTTTACGGCCACCCACCTGATGGCCCCGTCATCGCGCCTCCTCGTCTACCAGATCCTGCCGAACAACGAGATCGCCGCCGACTACTTGCCGTTCGGCGTCAGGGCTGCATATCCGCACCAGGTGCAGGTGGGGTTCGAGCGGGATGAGGTCCGTCCCGGAGACCCGGTTGATATCGATGTTCAGACGCAGGGAGTGTCTCGGGTCGGGCTTGTGGCCGTCGACAGGTCGGTGTTCATCCTTGCCGAGAACCGGCTGAACCTTCAGCAGGTATTCAGTGAGCTGGAAAGGCTGTATCTCGAGCCCCAGGTGGAGCTTCACGACGCACGTTACCTCGAGACCATCGAGACCCGCGGCGCGCAGGAGACGTTCGAGGCAGCCGGGACGGTCGTACTTACCAACAAGGACGTGCCGTCGGGCGAAACGTTCGACCTAATGATGGATGACGACATGGTCATGCTGGAGGCGGAGTTTGAGGTAATGGAGGAAGCGTCGAGGGAGGTAGTGATTCCAGATTCGGCCGAGCAGGATAGCCGGACCGAGTCGCTCGCGGACGTTCAGCGGGTGCGCCAGTATTTCCCGGAGACCTGGATCTGGCAGGACATCCAGACCGGCGAGGACGGGAGCGCGGTCGTGGCCGTCGAAGCCCCCGACAGTATAACGACGTGGATGCTGCGCGCGGTGGGCATCTCCAAACAGCACGGACTGGGCGTGGGCGAGGACTCGCTGCGGGTGTTCCAGCCCTTCTTCCTGACCGTGGACCTGCCCTTCTCGGCGATACGGGGCGAGGAGTTCCCGGTTAAGGTCGCTTTGTTTAACTACCTGGATACCCCCCAGCAGATCCTCGTCGAGATCGAGGAGGCCGACTGGTTCGATCTTTTGGATGAGCCGTCGAAGTCGGTCGCGATAGACGCCAGCGACATCGGCGGCGCAGAGTTCACTATCCGCCCGACGAAACTGGGCACCGGCCCAATCAAGATCGTCGCCCGCAGCGCCGAGGCCGCCGACGCCGTGATCAAGAACCTCCTGGTTGAACCCGAGGGCGTCGAGGTCGAGGGCGTCGAAAACCACGTTGTCTCCGGCGGAGATGAGCGCGAGGTTGCCTTGGGCGTGCCGCCGGGCGCAATTGACGGGTCCGCCCGGGCCTACGTCGCGCTGACCGGGAGCCTCCTCACGCAGAGCATCGAGGGTCTCGACCGCCTGCTGAGGATGCCATTCGGATGCGGCGAGCAGAACATGATCCTGTTCGCCCCTAACGTATACATCGCGCGCTACCTTGCCGAAACCGGGCAACTGAAGCCCGAGATCATGGCCAGGGCGGAACACCTGATGCTGGTCGGCTATCAGCGTCAGCTGACCTACCGGCGCAGCGACGGCAGTTTTTCGGCCTTCGGCAACAGCGACCGGGAGGGTAGCCTCTGGCTGACGGCATTCGTCCTGAAGACCTTTGCCGAGGCGAGGGATCTGATGTACATCGACCGGACGGTGCTCGACGAGGCGGCGGCCTGGATCGAAGGCCACCAGCTGGGCGACGGCTCGTTCGAAAGCGTCGGCTTCCTGCACCATCAGGAGCTTCTCGGCGGGCTTCGGGGTCGCGATGCCCTCACGGCCTACGTCGCAGTTGCCCTGCTTGAGGCCGGACGGGACTCTGCGACGGCGAATGCCATCAGGTACCTGGAAAGAAGGCTGGCCTCTATAGGAGACCCGTACACGATGGCCATAACCGCATATGCGCTGGAGCTCTCAGGCAGCCCAGCAAGGGACCAGGCGTACGAGAAGCTGATGTCCATGGCCCAGGAAGACGAGAACGGCGCACTGTTCTGGGGCGGGGCCGGGCCGCCTACAGAGGACTATCCGAGCCCGGGTCATGGGGACCGGAGTGCAGCCATAGAGACGACGGGGTATGTCCTGCTCGCGCTTACCGAGCATGGAGATCTGGTGAGTGCCTCCCGGGCTGCCAGGTGGCTGGTCGGCCAGCGCAACGCCCTCGGCGGATTCGGCTCGACGCAGGACACGATCGTGAGCCTCAATGCGCTCACCTCCTTTTCAGCGAGAGCACGATCCGACGTGGATATGACCGTTACCCTGCGGAGCGGCGGCTGGCAGGAGGAGGTACGCATCACGCCGGGGAACTCGGACGTGCTTCAGATCGTGCAGGTTCCTCTGGGCGACACGCTCTCAATCTCGGTGGAGGGCAAGGGCGATGCCGTCCTCCAGTCGGTGCTCAGGTATAACGTCCCGGAGGCCCGCACGCAGGTTCAGGACGTGTTCGACATCACGGTCGACTACGGCACCGATCACGTCGAGGTCGATGACCTGATAACCATCGCCGCCTCCGTCACGTTCACACCACCCGGCCCGATCCAGGCGGGCATGGTCGTGCTCGACGTGGCCGTGCCGACCGGTTTCGAGCCCGTTCGCGAAACGATCGCCACGCTCGTGGAGGAGAGGGCTAAGCTCAAGCGCTTTGAGATCGCTGGCCGAAAGGTCATTCTCTACATCGAGGACATGATGCCCGGTGAGACCATTTCCCTGGAGTTTCAGGCACTGGCGAGGTACCCGGTCAGGGCGATGGATGTCGTTTCCCAGGTGTATTCGTACTACCGACCCGAGCTCCGTGCCGAAACGCTGGCTGGCGCCCTGTCGGTTACGGAGTAGTAGTGACGCCCGCCGGGCCTTGCCCAAATGACACGGTCACATTTGCTACGCATACGCGGCTAGGTCTGGGGGCCAGATCAATCCCCTTCGGGTGTCGGAACCGGCATTCGCCTTCTTGCGGGCTCTGACTTGCCTAACCGTGCGGTCGAATCCGCTCAGGTAGACAATGTCCTGGGGATCAGGTCAGATTCAATGCTATTGCATAACGCATGCACTGATGGCAATATGCTGTCATGCCGGTCCAGATTACGATAAGAGGCGTCCCCGAGGAAGTTCGTGACGAGCTTGCCGTGCGCGCTGCGCTCCAGCGCCAGTCCATGCAGGAGTTCTTGCGCGCAGAGCTGGAGCGAATCGCCTCACGTCCCTCCGTAGCTGCATGGCTTAAGGGAGTTCGCGAACGTAAGGCGGTGGCGGAGACCAGGGTGCAGCCCTCCCGAATCCTTCGCGCCCGTGACCCAGACCGCAGGTGACGACAGTCGTCGACGCATCCGTGTTGGTCGCCGCACTGGTCGACTCGGGTCTGGAGGGCCAATGGGCCGAGTCTGCACTTGCTGAAGGCCATCTGGCTGGTCCGGAGCTAGCCCTAGCCGAGGCCAGTAACATCCTGCGCCGCCTGGAACGGGCCGACCAGATTTCACGAATTGAGGCCGCCGCCGCCCATGGGGACCTCGTGCGGCTCAACATAGAGCTGTTTCCCTTCGCACCCTTCGCACAACGCATATGGGCCCTGCGTAAGAATCTCACCAGCTACGATGCATGGTACGTTGCACTGGCAGAGGCGCTGGATTGTCGGCTGGCAACGCTCGACCGAAGGCTCATCGGTGCCAGCGGCCCCACCTGCGAGTTTATTGCTCCACCCGGACCCCAGGGGCAATGATCATCGCTCACCGGTCCACGAAGTCGCGGGGCTGGTACGACTAACGGCAAGTAGTAAGGGACTTCCGGCAGGTCGGCTCCTGCATAGTCCATGGTTCTCGTAGCGCTGGGGTTCTCCTTGGGCTCCTTTGGCGTAAGGGTGGAGTTCAGAAAGACTCGGGGCGGACTCGAACACACAACGCCGCCTGCGCTCGGCGGGAAACACCCTGGGCGAGAGATACTCAGCACCGCAATATCTGGCTCCGCAGGTTGGATTCGAACCAACGACCGGTCGGTTAACAGCCGACTGCTCTACCGCTGAGCTACTGCGGAGCGTGCGCGGCTACACGCGGCTGCCCGCCTACGTGCAGGGGATGGCGCAATTGTAACACCGGCGGCCGCGGCTAGTTAACCCAGGGAAGCGCCCTTATCCCGTATGAACAGGTGTAGGCGATCACCAGCCCCTTGATCACCTTGCCGACGAGCACGATTCCTAGGAAACGGGCCATCGGGTACCGGATCGCCCCGGCGGCGATTCCCACCAGATCGAACAGCGGGTTGGGAATGATCGACACCAGCAGGATGACCACCCACCCGCGCTTTCTCATCCACCAGCGGATGCGAACGTAGATCCTGCTCCGATCGACCAGACCTCCTCCTCCGAAGCCCACGGCGTAGCCCGAGACCTCTCCAAGGGTCTCACCTGTAGCCGCCAGCAGACCCAGCGCCAGCGGATTGAGCACCACGCTTACGGCGCACAGGGATATCAGCCCGGGTACCGGGAGCACCATGGCGGCGCTCCCGAGGAAGCTGAGGAAAAAGACGCCGGGATAACCGACGTTGGAAAGCTCGGACAGGTCCGAGTACCTGCTCCCCAGCAGCCAGGCGGCAACGACCAGCCCGACTCCCAGCAGCAGGAATCCGAACTGAACCGTCCTGCCCGGCCTCAGCATCCAGGAAAGCCTGGATACCGCCGCCAGCAAGGGCGCCTGTTGGGAATGTTCGGGGGAGCCCGTTGGGCCGGAATCGTCCACGGGCGTCCATTCTAGTGGACGGCACGCACTCGGTCCCAAGTTCCACGCCCCGGGAGGCCTGGGCCCCGGCCTAGGGGGATGCTACGCGACCATCTCCGGGTCGCTGTCCCGCCCTTTCAGGCCCCAGATTGGACGAACGTGCTGCCGCAGGCTGAACATTGAACTTCAGGCCTTGCTCGCCGGCGTCCACCATCACCAGGTCCCCGTCCGTCACCTGCCCGGAGAGAATCCTCTTTGAAAGATCGTTTTCCAGGTGGCGCTGGATTGCTCTCCGCAGTGGCCTCGCACCATAAGTGGCATCGAAGCCCTCTCTGGACAGCCAGTCCCGGCCCGCATCTGTCAGCTCTATCGACACACCGTGCTCTGCCAGCCTGACGGAGACGTCGGCCACCATCAGTTCGACGATTCGGCCCACCTGCTCCGGTGTGAGCGGGTCGAAGATGATGATTTCGTCGATGCGGTTCAGAAACTCTGGCCTGAAGGACTTTGTGAGGGCATCCCTGATCGCCGCCTCGCGCCTCGGCGGGTCTGCAGCGGCCGTACCCCCGACTGGGAACCCCACGCCGCCGCGGCTTGCAGCGACCGTCCCAACGTTACTGGTCAGGATCACCAGGGTGTTCCTAAAGTCCACGGTGCGGCCGTGCCCGTCTGTCAGCCTGCCGTCCTCCATAATCTGCAGCAGCAGGTTGAAGACATCCGGGTGGGCCTTTTCGATCTCGTCAAACAACACCACCCGGAACGGCCGCCTTCGCACCGCCTCGGTTAGCTGACCTCCCTCATCGAAACCCACGTAGCCGGGAGGGGCGCCGATGAGTCGCGATACCGAGTGCCTTTCCATGTACTCGGACATGTCGACCCGGACCATGTTCTGCTCATCGTCGAACAGGTACTCGGCCAGGGCCCGTGAGAGTTCGGTCTTGCCCACGCCGGTGGGTCCAAGGAAGATGAAACTGCCGATTGGCCTGCGTGGATCGCTCAGGCCGGCGCGGCCCCGCCGTATGGCATCGGAGACCGCCGTTATTGCCGCGTCCTGTCCAACGACACGGTCGTGAAGCCTTGCCTCCATGTGCAGCAATCGGTCCGCCTCGGCCTCAAGCAGCCGGTCTACCGGTATGCCCGTCCAGCTCGCGACGAGGACGCCGATCTCGTCAGCCGTAACGACCATGTCGGTCTCACCCTGCGTCCTCTCGGCCGTGAACTCGTCGCAGCGCTCCTGTGCCCGCGCACCCTCGGTTCTCAGCCTGGCGGCCTGCTCGTAGTCGCCGCGCTGGGCCGCGGCCTCCTCCTCATCCTTGAGGCGCTTTAGCCTGTCCTCGGCCTCTCGCATGCCGGGAGGCATGGCCTGGGCGTCGATGCGCATCTTGCTGGCCGCCTCGTCTATAAGGTCGACCGCCTTGTCGGGCAGCTTGCGCTCGGTGACGTAGCGCCTGCTAAGTCGAACGGCCGCTTCAAGGGCACCGTCCGTGATCGAGATCCTGTGGTGAGCCTCGTACTTGGGGCGAAGGGCGGAGAGCATCTCCATTGCCGTCTCAACGTCGGGCTCTTCTATCAGGACGGGCTGGAACCTGCGCTCAAGGGCGGCGTCCTTTTCTATGTAGCGCCTGTACTCCGCCTCGGTGGTCGCCCCGAGCGCCTGAAGTTCTCCGCGGGCCAGCGCCGGCTTCATCATGTTGCTGGCGTCGATCGCCCCATCCGAGGCGCCGGCGCCCACCACGGTGTGGAGCTCATCGATGAACAGGATGATCTCTCCCTGCGCCTGCTTGACCTCGTCCAGGACCGCCTTCAGCCTCTCCTCGAACTCGCCCCTGAACTTGCTGCCGGCGACCATGGCGCCCATGTCCAGGGCCAGGACGCGGCGCCCCTGGAGTTCGGCGGGGACATCCCCCGACACTATGCGGCTGGCCAGACCCTCGGCGATGGCGGTCTTCCCCACACCCGCCGCCCCTATCAGGACGGGGTTGTTCTTGGTCCGCCTGATCAGGGTCTGCATGGTGCGCGATATCTCCCGCTCACGGCCTATCACCGGGTCCAACCCACCATCTGCTGCCAGTTGCGTGAGATCTACGCTGAACCTTTCCAGCGAGCGATACCGGGACTCGGCCCTCTGGTCGGTAACCCTGTGAGAACCCCTGACCGCCTGCATTGCCTGGTAGACCCTCTCCACGGTGATGCCGGTGCCGGACAGCAGGCGAGATAGCTCTGTGGACTTTCCCTCCTCGCTCTTGACCACGGCCACCAACAAGTGCTCAACGCTAATGAAGTCGTCATTGAGCCTGCTGGCCTCCCCCTTGGCCAGCTCTATAACGTCCGCCACCCGCGGCGTGATGTAGGTCTGGGCCGCTGGCTGGGCGATCCTCGGGGCTCTCTCAAGAATCTGCTCCACAGAAGACCTGAGGGAATCAGCCGACGCGCCCATCTCGCCGAACACCTCGGGGACCACGCCGTCGTCCTGCTCCAGGAGGGCAAGCAGAACGTGCTCGGTGTCCCACTGTGGATGCCTGTAGTTGGCCTGATGCTGGTGCGAGCGCTGGATCACCTCAAAGGCGCGCTCTGTGAACTGGTCAGGTCGCAGCATCATCCTCTCTTTCCCCGGCCGCTCGCCGCAGCGGCCCGCGTCAATTTCTGCATGAGTAGATTATAGTTATATGAAGTCTGTCGTTCAATATAGTTTAGTCTATGCGTATCAACTTCACGTATTCACGCAAGATCACAACCTTCGACCCCATCGCGGCGTAGTAATGTTTAAGGGTCCTCGTGCGTCGGCCAATGCCTCAGGGGACCGGCGGGAAGGGGCCATGGGCGAACCGCTACTTAAGGTTGACAATCTCCATACCTACTTTCACACCGTGGACGGGGTGGTAAAGGCGGTGCGCGGCGTCTCCTTCGAGGTGCCCGAAGAGAGCGTCGTCGGCATCGTAGGGGAGAGTGGTTCCGGCAAGACGGTGACGGGCCTATCGATCATGGGGCTCGTGCCCAGGCCGGGCAAGGTTGAGAAGGGCTCGATCAGGTTCGGCGGGAAGGACCTGCTCGAGCTCGGCGAGGCCGAAATTAGACCGATGCGCGGCAAGGAGATCGCGATGGTCTTTCAGGACGCATCGAGCGCCCTGAATCCCGTCATCACCATCGGCGAGCAGATCCAGGAGGTGCTACAGGTTCACACGGACATGAGCATGAAGCGATCGGCCGACATGACCGTCGAGCTTATGACGCAGATGGGCATCGCCAACGGCCGTGAAATGCTCGACCGCCATCCCTGGGAGATCAGCGGCGGCATGGCCCAGAGGGTGATGCTGGCGATGGGCCTGGCTCTGTCACCGAGGCTGCTGGTCGCCGACGAGCCCACATCCAACCTGGATGTCACCGTGCAGGCCGAAATACTGCACCGGCTCAACGAGCACAGGCGCGAGACGGGATCGTCGGTCATCCTGATCACTCACGACCTGGGGGTCATGGCCCAGATGGCCGACCGCGTCATCGTCATGTACGGGGGATACAAGCTGGAGGAGGCGGACACGCTCACGCTCTATGATCGGCCCATGCACCCCTACACCAGCGGCCTGCTTGAGGCGGTTCCCAGGTTCGACAGGCCCATAAAGAGACTTACACCCATCAGGGGAGCGCTGCCGTCGACCCTTGACGCACCGGACCGATGCCCGTTCCTGGACCGATGCGAGAGGGCTCTCAGCGTCTGTCGGACCGGACCGATGCCCGATCTCGAAGATCCGGAGCCGGGACACAGGGTGGCCTGCTACAACCCTATCCCCGCCGGAGCCCCGCGGCCCGGCTAGCGGGTCCGCGCCAGGTCGGCCAGGTCCGAGAGCAGAAGATCCAGCGCAACCTCGTCGCGGGCGCCCCCAGACTTCACCCGCTCATCGGCTTCGGCCAGCAGCCGGTGCGCTGCGGCCAGCCGCTCCCGGGTAAAGCGGGGAGCCTGCTCAAGGGTCTTTTGGAGGGGATAGCCCCTTACACCCAGGCGTTTTCCCATCTCTTGCTGTCCAACCCCCTTACGCTGGAGCTCCTTTGCGAGCATGAGAAGCCGGACCTGTCTGTGGAGCATGTACAGGACGTAACCTGCTGACTGGCCGTCCCGCAGCACCTGGTGCATCTGGCCAAGGGCCGGACCGGAGCGTCCGGCGAGCGCGGCGTCGACTGCCGCGAAGATGTTCGCCTCCCTGCTGGCGGTGACCATCTGCTCGACATCGGACGGCTCTATCTGCCGGCCGGAGGCGTAGACCGCAAGTTTTTCGAGCTCTGAATCGAGCGCCACGATGTCGCCACCTGCCGCCCGCTCCAGCATCGTAGCCGCCGCCTCGGACATATCACCACCCTTGGCCCTGACGCGCTCTAGTATCCACCGGCGCAGCGCAGCGCCCCTGGGCACCTGGCAGCGCTCGACCTTGGCGATCTCAGATAGCTCCCTGAGCAGCGGCCCGGGGGCTGTGCCCAGCGGGCCGTCCACGAATGCGACGTCATTCGCCTCGGGCACCTGCCTGAGCCGGTCGGCTATCCCCTTCCAGGCGCCGGGCGCAGCGGAGCGCCTGCCTTCGAACCTGGCCAGCAGACCCCTGACGATGACCAACCTGCGGTTGGAAAGGAACGGCACCGCCATCGCGGCGGCGACAAGCTCGCCGGGATCCAGAGACTCGCCGTCAAAGGACGAGATGTTGGCCTCCCTCAGATCCGGAGGCTGGACCGCGTCACGAAGGGCCGCCAACCGTTCCCGGACCGCCAGGGCGTCCGTCCCGAACAACACGTATATCATTTGATTAAGGTCCTGCCGCCAGGTCCCGCCACCGCCATGTTCTCCATAATTCGCCTGATCAGCTTCACCGGGCTGCCACGACTGGTCTTCCGGCTGCTGCTGGATCGCCGGGTACCGTTGATCACAAAGCTAATACTGCCGGCGGCGATCGTCTACCTCGTCTCTCCCATTGACTTCTTCCCGGACGTGGTCCTCCCCTTCGGCAGGCTGGACGACATCCTGGCCCTGATCTTGGCCCCGATCCTTTTCGTTGCCCTTTCGCCGAGGCGGGTGGTCCTTGAGCACATGGGACGTGCCCCCGACCAGGACGACGAACCCAAGGAGATCGAGACCACCGCAAGGACCATCGACGACGACGCCGAGGGCAGGACGGGCTGACCGGCCTTGGAAGTCGGCATAGTAGGGCTGCCCGGCAGCGGCAAGACCACGGTATTCAGCGCCGTCACACGCGGCCGGACGCAGGCTGCACCTAGGCCGGACAGGCCGAGCCTCGGGGTCGCCAAGGTCGAGGACCGGAGGCTGGAGGCCCTGGCCCGGGTCGGGGGCTCAAAGAGGGCCGTTGCCGCCGAGGTGACATATCTCGACCTGCCCGCCTCGCCCGAAGGGTTCGGCAAGCACTCCGGTATCGGCGGGGAGATGCTCACTCACCTTCAGCGGGTAGATGCCCTGGCAATAGTGGTGCGCGGATTCGATGATCCGTCGGTCCCCCATGTCCTCGACAGGGTCGACGCTGCTGGAGACGGCGCGGCGTTGCTCGACGACCTGGCTTTGGTCGACATGGAGATAGTCGAGCGGCGCCTCGGACGGATCGGTGCGGGCCTGAAGGGGGCCAAGGCCCCCGAACGTGCGAACATGGAAAGGGAGAGGGAGATGCTCGGTCGGCTGGCGGCGGGCCTGGAGGGCGGCCTTGGCGTAGCGGATGCCGAGATGTCGGCCGAGGAGCGCAAGGCGGTTTCCGGCTTTGGCCTGCTCACGGCAAAACCGGCGGTGATAGTCGCCAACCTAGGAGAGTCTCAAATCGGTGCGGCCGATGGATTCGTGACCCGGCTCTGCCAGGGTCTCCCCGGCAGCCGGCTGCGGGCCACGGCGCTCTTCGGTCAGCTCGAGGTCGACCTGGCCTCGATGGATCCGGCGGAGGACCTGGAGTTCAGGCGCGAACTCGGCATTGGTGAGTCCGGGATGGCCAAGATGGTAAGGGCCTGCTTTGACGCTCTCGACCTGATCACCTTTTTCACGGTCGGCCCAAAGGAGACGCACGCCTGGGCGGTAAGGGCCGGCACCGATGCCAGGACCGGTGCCGGGGCAATTCACAGCGACATGGAGCGCGGCTTCATCCGGGCGGAGGTCGCCACCTGCGACGACTTCTTGGAGGCGGGCGGCGAGGCGGGCGCGCGCCGCGAGGGACGGATGCGCCAGGAAGGCAAGGGATACGTACTCAGCGACGGGGACGTGGTCCACGTGCTCTTCAACGTGTGATGGCTTCTCCGCCGGATGCCGGCACCATCTCCCTGTACGTGCACGTGCCGTTCTGCGCCACCAAGTGTCCCTACTGCGACTTCAATACGTACGCGTCGATCGAGGGCCTGATGGAGCCCTACATAGGGGCCCTGTGCCGCGAACTGCGATTCTGGGGGGAGGCGCTCAGGTCCCCCACCGTATCGAGCGTGTTCTTCGGCGGGGGCACCCCCTCGTACCTCAGGCGCGGCCAGCTATCGGCGGTCATGGAGACGGTCAGGGGCTCCTTCGACCTTGCCTGTGACACGGAGATAACAGCCGAGGCGAACCCGGACGACCTGACGGAGGGGAAGCTCGAAGAGCTACAGTCGGCGGGAGTTAATCGCCTCAGCGTCGGCGTCCAGTCCCTAGACGACGACCTGCTGGTCGCCCTCGGTCGCCGCCACAGCGCGGCCGAGGCGGAAGCGGCTGTGGCCAGGGCCGCGCACGCCGGATTCGATAACCTGAGCATCGATCTCATGTACGGCCTCCCCGCCCAGACGCTCGAACTGTGGGCCGATACGCTTGGGCGCGCGCTCGATCTGGGCACGGCGCACGCCTCGATGTACGCGCTGACCGTCGAAGAAGGAACGCCGCTGGCGCGAAGCGTCGCGGCGGGCGAGACGGAGGCGCCAGACCTGGACCTTGCGGCGGATATGTACGCTGCGACAGAGACGATCATGGAGGATCGCGGCTTTCGCCACTACGAGATCTCCAACTGGTGCATTTCCGGCAGGGAGAGCAGGCACAACCTTACGTACTGGCTCAACCGGCCCTTCCTTGGAGTCGGGCCGGGGGCCCACTCCTACCTGGGCCGGGTCCGCTTTTCGGTCATGAGATCCCCGCGGGAATACACGGTTAGACTCTCCGACGGACACGCCGCATCGGGAGACGAATCTTGGCCGGACCTTTTGCGTTCGCTGCCGTTCGTAGAGCAGGTCACCGAGATCGAGCGTGACGAGGAGATGGCCGAGACGATGATGATGGGTCTGCGCCTCGATATCGGCGTATCCGAATCCGGTTTTCGCAGAAGATTCGGCCGCGCTCTGAGCGACATCTACGGCCCGATCATCGACTCGGCAGCGAGGCAGGGGCTCCTCGAGTGGCGTGTGGGGCCGGACCCGGCCGACGGCCGCTCGGTCTGCCTCACGGCAAGGGGTCGCCTGCTCGGCAACGAGGTGTTCTCCCGCTTCTTTGAGCCATCCCGCTGAGCCCGGCTTCAGCCCCGGCCGGCCGTCACGAGCGCCGGACGATCGACGGCGGGATATAAGTACATCCGTGCTATTCTTTCAGCCTCATGTTTGTAGTCGGGACCGCCGGCCACGTAGATCACGGTAAGTCGACCCTGGTAGAGGCCCTCACGGGAATCGACCCGGACCGGCTGGCCGAGGAGAAGGAGCGAGGCCTCACGATCGACCTGGGCTTCGCCTGGATGACCCTGCCGAGGGGCGAGCAGATCAGCATTGTCGACGTCCCGGGCCATGAGAGATTCGTAAACAACATGCTCGCCGGGGTGGGCGGGATAGACATGGCGATGCTGGTCGTCGCCGCAGACGAGTCAGTGATGCCTCAGACGAGGGAGCACCTGGCCATCCTGGATCTGCTCGGGGTGTCCCGCGGCCTGGTGGCCATCACCAAGGCCGACCTGGTCGACGAAGAGCTTGTGGAGCTGGTCGAGGCGGAGGTGGAGGACCTCCTCGGCGGAACCGCGCTGGAGGGTTCGCGTTCAATCGCGGTGTCGGCGCTGACGGGCCGGGGTCTCAGGGAGCTGACCGACGCCATCTCTGTGACTCTCCAGGATACGGAACCACGCAGGGATGTCGGTCGACCGAGGTTGCCCGTGGACCGTTCCTTTACGATGACCGGCTTTGGAACCGTAGTCACCGGTACGCTGATAGACGGCCCCCTCATCGTGGGTGAGGAGGTAGAGCTTGCCGTATCGGGAGCGCGGTCGCGCATCCGTGGCCTGCAGAGCCACAAGACCAGGGCCGAACGCGTCCCGCCCGGAAGCAGGGTGGCCGTGAACCTGTCAGGTATAGCGCAGTACGCGATAGAGCGCGGCGAGGTGCTGACCCGGCCGGGCTGGCTGAGGCCGACCAGATCGATGGACGTGCACCTCAGCGTGCTGGCCGATGTGCCGCGGGCGCTGCGGCACAACATGTATGTGACCGTGCACACCGGCAGCGACGAGACGGTGGGCCGGCTGAGGCTCCTGGACAGCGACAGGGCGGAGCCCGGGGAGTGGGCATGGGCTCAGCTCAAGCTCGACGATAGCGTCGCCGTGGTCAGGGGCGACCGGTTCGTCATACGCTCCAACCAGTCCACCCTGGGAGGCGGCACCATAGTCGACGCACACGCGCCTAGGCACCGGCGAAGGCACGCCCCGCTTCTGGCGAGGCTCAGGACCCTCGAGGAAGGCTCGATCAGGCAGGTGCTGGCCGCATGCGTCGAGGATCACGGGCCGATCACCCTTCCCGCCCTGGCTGCCAGGGCGGACATTTCCCGGAAGGAGGCGGCGGCAGAGCTGGACCTGATGGAGTGCGCCGGCGATGTCGTCGTTATCGGATCGGGGGCCGGCAAGATCTATCTGAGCGCTGCCGGTTGGCGCGATCTTGCGGCTAGCGCGGAGCGATCGGTCGCCGGCTACCACGAGCGCTACCCGGCGCGCGCCGGGGAGCCGAAGGAGGAGCTGCGCAGCCGGCTGAAGCTCTCGCCCGTCCAGTTCGGTCCCGTGCTCGAGCATCTGAACGAGTGCGGTGTGCTCACCGACGCAGGGGCCGCTGTGCGGGTCCCGGGCCACAGCCCGCAACTCTCTGCCGAACAGCAGACGAGCGCAGACGAGTTCCTGGCAGCCCTTAAGGCGGCGGACCCGTATTCCCCGCCGACCGACGCCCTGCCCGAGGAGGACATCCTAGACCTGCTCGAGGGGCTCGGACAGGTGGTGCGCGCCGGGAACTCGGTCGTGTTCTCCGCGGACGCATTCGCCCGCATGCTCGACGCCATAAGGACGTACGCGACGGAGCACGGTGAGGTGACCGTCGCCGATGTACGTGACCTTTTCGGAACCAGCCGAAAGTACGCTCTGGCCCTGCTCGAGCACCTTGACAGATCGCGAATAACGCGCAGGGTCGGCGACGCGAGGGTCATGCGCGAGACGGTCTGATGCCGCTCGACCTGGAAACCACCGCATCGCGGATCGACCGCATGGCCGTCCACATCGCCGGAAGGCGCTGATCTTCGGCCACGCGGTGCCGACGCCGGTGGAGATCAGGATACGCGAGTACGGGGGCCCGGAATCGCACCGGCAGCTGGGCTACGAGGACGAAGCCGAGCGAAAGGCGCGGGTTGAAAGGGACGCCGCCGACCTGTTCGGCTCCACCTAGCCTCCCCGGTGCCGCGAGCGGCTAGTACCCCAGGGCGTGCAGGCGATCGTCGTCGATGCCGAAGTGGTGGGCCACCTCGTGCACGACGGTATCGGCGATCTCGCTCACCATCTGCTCGCCGGAGAGTCCGAGGGCCTCTATCGAGCCCTGAAAGAGCGTGATCTTGTCGGGAAGGACCTCGCCGTAGTCGTAACGCTCGGTCAGGGGCACACCCTCATAGAGGCCCAGGAGAAGCTCTCCCTCGGCGATGCAGTTGCCCGCGAGCTGGCCCGGGGTGGGCAGATCGTCGACCACGATGTCGATGTTGTCCAGGTAGAGCCTGAGCTCTTCCGGGATCGTCTCAAGTGCGCGCAGCACCACGTTTTCAAACTCTGCTCTTTCCACGCTGCTAGCACCCGGCGAGAATCGAAGCGCCGTTAACGCCGAGTCTACCACCGCCGGGCCCGGTGGAAACAAGTCCCCGGCAGGGCCGATTGTGATACATTGCACGGATGGTGCAGGCTATCTCGGCCACTGGCGTATCAGGCGCTCCGGGCGGCCGGTTCCGCTTGATTCACCACACGCTTCTCGCGGCCAGCGCCGCCCTGATGGCCGTGACCCTGTACCTGGTCTTTTTCTGGGTGCCCACCGAGGCCAACCTGGGCGTCTCCCAGCGAATATTCTACTTCCACGTCCCGCTGGGGATCATCGGCCTGATCTCGATCGTGATGGTCGCGGTCGCCTCGGCGATGTATCTGCTGAAGCAGGACAAGCGCTGGGACGATTTCGCGCATGCAACTGCCGAACTGGGCATGATATTCGCCACGCTGATCCTGGTTACGGGCGCCATCTGGGCAAAGCCGGTGTGGGGCGTTTGGTGGACCTGGGATCCGAAGCTGACGACGACGCTCATACTCTGGTTCATATACGCCAGCTACCTGATGCTGCGGGCCTACGGCCCGAAGGGAATACAGCAGGCCCGCTACGCCGCGGTGATAGCCCTGGTCGGGGCCGTCGACGCCCCTATCATCTACTACGTCACCGAGATATGGCGCAACGCCCACCCCGACCTGGTGATCGGGCCGCTGGCCGAGTCCGACGCCCTGGAGTCGCGGATGACGACCGCGCTCCTGGTATCGATGATCGCGTTCATAGTCCTGTTCGCATACATAGTCGCTGAGCGCTACTCCCTGAGGCGCTCGGAGAGCAGCCTTGACGAACTGCACCAGGCGGCCTCGGTCAGCCGCTAGGGCCGCGCTGGCCCTGGCCGCCCTGGCCCTGGCGCTCGCCGCGCTGGTGGCACCACCGGCGGCGCTCGCATCGGGCGCGCCGGACGCACACGATGCGCAGCGCGACGTCCTGCTGCAGGCACAGGAGGAAGGCGGTGGAGACCCCGAGGCGAACCTGCCGTTCCTGTTCGCCGTCTTCATCATCACCTGGGCCCTGTTCTTCGCCTATGTGATCTACATGACGATCAAGCGGCGCGCCATGGAGCGCGAGATCGAGGCGCTTCGCGCATCGATCGCCGAAAGAGACGCCCCGCCCGGACCGGAGGCGGAGGACGACTGACAGGCCGAGGACATTTGAGATAATGGCAACCCTAAGGCCGCAGGAGAAGAGACGATAGATGGCCCAGCCCGAAGGGTACGCACCGGACCCCGCCCACGAGATTGAGGACGGGGGCTCGTTCATAGCCGCCAACCGGCTCAAGCTGCTGGTGGGCGCGCTGGTACTGGTCGGCGCCCTGAGCTACTTCGGTTTCATGGCCTTTCAGAGCGCCACAGTCTACTACTACACGGTGGGCGAGGCGGCATCGCTCGGGCCCACCGAGGACGGGCGGCTAGTCAGGGTCAACGGAAAGCTCATCCCCGCCTCATTCAGCCGGCCGCAGGGCTCTACGGAGGCGCGCTTTGAGCTAACCGACGGCAGCCTGACGATGCTGGCGATCCACGACGGGGTGCTGCCCGAGCTGTTCTTCAATGATCACTCGGAGATCATCCTTGAGGGCTCGTTCGACGAGGAGATGGTCTTTCACAGCGAGAACGTGATCGTAAAGTGCCCGTCCAAGTACGTCGCGCTGGAGGAGGAGGCGGGCTAGCCGGACCCGCGGGAACCTGCTAGATCGCCATCGCGTCGATCAGGTCTCGGGCGCTGCGCGTCCTGGTCCTGGCGGTCATCTCGCTTATGCGGTCCTCGAACGGGGGCCTCGACCTGTCCCTGTAGATCACTCCCAGCGGGACGCCGCGGGACTGCACCAGGGTTCTTGCCGCCTGTAGATCGGTCGGGTTGTGGTCGGGGGGTACCGCCCATGCCATCGGCTCGATGCCCTTCTTGACGCTCCCTTTGAGCAGCTCATACGTGTCGTTGTAGGTGGTGCAGGGCGACTGGACGTGCACGATGGCAAAGCCGGGGTGCTCCATGGCCTCGACGATCATCCTGGAAAGGTCCTTTACCTTGGACGAGAGGGCCGATGCGACGTAGGAGACGCCGAGCGTCAGGTACAGGGCGAGGGGGTGCACCTCCTCTTCCACCTTGCCGTACGGCGTGGAGCTGGTGACCATACCCTGCTCCGAGGTGGGAGACGACTGTCCCTTTGTCAGGCCGTACACGCCGTTGTCCATGACCACCGCGCACACGTTGAGGTTGCGGCCCGCCTGTGGCGCGATGTGCTCCATCCCGATGCTGAGGAAGTCCCCGTCGCCGGCCACGATGATGACATTGAGGTCCGGCCTCCCCATCTTCACACCCATGGCTATCGGCAGGGTGCGGCCGTGAATGCCATGGATACCGAAGGGCTGATCGCCCTCAAGCAGGTGCACCATGTTGCCGGAACAGCCGATCCCGGCAACGACCACGTTGTTCTCTATTGGTCTGCCGGTCGCCGCCATGCGCTGCTGCACCGCTGACTCGATGGCCCGGCGCACACCGAAGTCGCCGCATCCGGGACACCATTTGAAGTCGTATTCGGGGTTCTTTGCGCTCAAGCGTGCACCCGCTCCTTCCTCGCCGCACGGACGCGCTCGGCAATCCTGTCCGACAGTTCGCCCACCTTGAAGGGAAGGCCTGTGTATTGCGTAATCGACTCGGCTCTCACGCCGTGAGCGCGGAGAACCATGGAGAACTGCCCCTGGTAGTTGAGCTCCGGGACGAGGACAAGGTCCTTCTCGCGGAGCTGGGCGAGCATGTCGGGAGGCAGGGGATTGAGGAACATCGTGTAGTACCAGGCGATGTCGAGCCCGTCTGCGCTCAGCCGCTCGTAAGCCTCCCGGGACGGGCCCTTAGACCCGCCCCATGGCACCACGGCGATCGAGGCGGGGGCGTTGTCTATCTCGAAGTCTCCGTCCTCCAGCAGCCTGAGCTTGCCCCAGCGCCGCTCGGTCATCTGCACGTGGCGCTCGGCCAGGTGCGTGGTGTCCCCCATCCCGTCGTGCTCGCTCCCGTTCGCCACGTAGCTGCCCGGCCCGCCGGGCAGGGGCATCGCCGATAGCTCGCGTGGCTCGTAGCGATGGTACCCGTTGGTGCCCGTGTATACGAGGCGCCCTTCAACGGCCACCTTGTCCAGATCGGGCTTGGGCATGTTCTGGTTGCGCTCTGAGAGGGCGTGCTCGCTTAGGACGATAACCGGCCCCTGGTATCGCTCGGCCCAGTTGAACGCCTGTACGGTCGCGTAGAAGCACTCCTCGACCGTCCCCGGCGCGATGATCGGCAGCCTGACGTCCCCGTGCGCCGGGAACATGGACGACAGAAGGTCGGACTGCTCGGTCTTGGTGGGCAGCCCGGTCGCGGGCCCGCCGCGCTGCACGTCGACGACGACCAGGGGAATCTCCGCCATCCAGGCAAGGCCCAGGCCCTCGGCCATCAGCGAAAAGCCCGGGCCGGCGGTGGCGGTCATAGCCTTCTTGCCGGCAAAGCCAGCACCGATGCAGGAGGTTATCGATTCGATCTCGGAGCTGACCTGGTAGACGAACCTGTCCGGGGCGGGTGCGTTTCGCTCCATCCACACAAGGATGGAGGTGGCGGGGGAGATCGGATAGCCGGCGTAAAAGTCCATGCCGGCGTGCATGGCCCCCAGGCAGACGGCGGTATTGCCATTCACCAGTATCTGCTCGTAGTCCGGCGGATCCGCATCGGCGAGCTCGCCCACGCTAAGGCCGCTCTTTTCGGCCTCGACCCGCCCTAGCCGCATCGCCTTCAGGTTGGAATCTATGATCTCGGCGTCGTTGGGCCTGCCCCTCGTAAAGCGCGCCCTGACGAACTCGTCGAGGATCTCCTGACGCATGCCCACCAGCTGGGCCAGCGCCCCTATCACGACCATGTTGGCCGCGCGCGCGTTGCCCGTGGACTTGGCAAGCTCGTTAAAGTCCATGCCGAACGAGTTCTCGGCGCCAGTCGGCTCGAATTCGCCGGAGTTGTAGACGACCACTCCCCCGTCGCCGACCTCCTCGCCGTGGTTGTCGTACGCCTCCTGGTTAAAGCACACGAGAACGTCGAGCTGGTCGCCGGAGCTTCGTATGCTCGAGGTGGATATGCGCGTCTGGGTCCAGGTGGGTCCGCCCATGATCTGGGAGGGGAAGGTGGCGAAGGTCTGCGCGTGATAGCCGGTCTGGGTGGCTGCCTGGGCCAGACCCTCGGCCGACGTGACGACGCCCTGTCCACCCTCACCGGCAAACCGGACCACGAAGTCGCTCTTTTTCACGGCGCCCTCCATCACGTAATCAGATAATCGGATCGCCCAAGAACAAAAGGACTTCGCCTAACCGGCGAAGCCCAGTACAGACAGGTTAATGCTCTACGCGAAGATAACAGGAGAAAATCTACCGTGTCAATTGGCCTTCCGCACCGATTTAGGCGGTGCTACAGGCGTCTGTTCGCCGGTGAAACAGGCGCGGAGGGACCCGGTATCATCTAGGCCAATGTCCGGCGGATATTCATCGCATTTCGTGATGAACCAGCGCATTTTGGGGCACTGGAGCATGGAACGCCATCAGTCCTGTACGACGTAGCTGAATGCCAGCGAGCAGACCACGAGGAAAACGGCGTCGTACACGGCCAGGATGGGAAGCCACGGAAGGGCGCCGCCCCAGGGGTCCGCGGCCAGCGCCGGCCCGGACGCCTCTACCGCCGCGACGACGACGGGCACCGCTATCGGCAGGAACAGCAGCGGAAGCATCACCTCGCGGGCCCGGGTGTTGACGGCCATGGCGGAAAAGAGCGTGCCGACCGCCGCTATTCCGAGCGTGGCCAGCGCGGCGACCGGCACGAATCCCGGTGCGAGCAGGGGCAGATTGTAGATGACCGCGAAGATGGGGAAGGTGACCACCTCGACGGCGATCATGAGCACGAAGATCGAAAGCACCTTGCCCAGGTAGATCTCATCCCTCCCGACCGGGGTGAGCAGCAGTCCCTGCATGCCGCCCCTCTCCCTCTCAACGGCGAACGTTCTCGTCAGGCCGAGCACCCCCCCGAAGGTGAACGCCACCCACAGGATTCCCGGGGCGACCAGGCCGACGCTCTGCGGGGTCGGGTTCAGGGCGAAGTTGAATACGACGATGACAAGTAAGGCGAACACGAAGACAGAGACCACCGTGTCCTTCGTGCGGGCCTCGAGCAACACGTCCTTCCACACCACCGCAAGGGGCGGCCAGCCAAGGAGTCTGTCGATCGCCCTCATCACCCGGGGAGTCCCTGCGTTCCCGGGCCCCCGGCGCCCGACGCGTATGTGAAGTACATGTCCCTGAGCTCGTCCGCGCCCTCGCCGCCCGGCCCCAGCGAGCACTCGTGCGCCACCGCGCCGCGCGCAAGTATGGCCACCCTGTCGGACATCGCCATGGCCTGGTCCAGGTTGTGGGTGACCAGGAGGACCGCGCCTCCTCCCGCTCTGGTAGCGACGACAACCTCGCGAAGCATCTCTGCGGCGGACTGGTCGAGCCCGCTCTCCGGCTCGTCCAGCAGCAGCACTCTCGGGCGGTGAAGCAGGGCGCGGGCGATGGAAAAGCGCTTTTGCATGCCGTGGGAGAGGACACCCGCCCTGCGGCCGAGCCCGTGCGCCACTCCAACGCGGGCGACCGCCTCGCCTATGCGCTCGTCGGCCCCGTCAAGGTCGAACATGCGGCAGAAGAAACGCAGGTTCTCCCCGGCCGTAAGGTCCGCATAGAGCATGGGCTCGTGCATCACGACGCCCGTCACCCGGCGCACGCCCGCGGCCCTGCGCACGGCGTCCATGCCCGCCACACGTACCGTGCCGGAGTCCGGTCTCGTCAGGGTGGCAACCACCTTAAGGAGCGTGGTCTTACCGGACCCGTTGGGCCCGAGCACGGACAGAACCTCACCCCACCCGAGCGTAAGGCTCAGGCCGTTAAGGACGCGGACGCGGCCATAGGACTTGGTGAGGTCATCGACCTCGATGGCGGGCGTCCCTGCGTCTATCGCGGGCACGCACGTCCCGGCGCGGACCGTCCGAGGCCTGCGCCCCCGCTTACGTCGGCGTTAACGTCGTTTCCCATGGGCCCCGGTACTGTAGTATATGCGGGAAGACGGCGGCAATCGGGGCCCGCGCGTGTGTGCTGTGGAGCCGGGGCCTTCCGCATGGAGCAAGTCGCTAAAGATGCCTACCATTAAAGAGCTTCGCGAGAGCTATCTCACCCTGGGCGAGGGGTCCGGTTCGGCACCCGGACCGACCGAGCCGGAGGAGATCGACGGCTCGGTCCTTATGTGCTTTGACTACGAGTACCAGGGCAGCGACGCCGAGGTCGCCATAGACACCGACGAGTTCACCGCCGTCTGCCCGTGGACCGACCTTCCCGACTACGGCACTCTGACCGTCCGCTACGTCCCGGACACGCTGGTGATCGAGCTAAAGTCCCTCAAGTACTACCTGCTCCAGTACAGGGGCGTAGGCATCGTTCAGGAGCATGCGGCAAATCGCATACTTGCCGACCTGGTCGCGGCGGCCCGGCCTGTCTCGATGACAGTACAGCTCGATTACAAGGTCCGCGGCGGGCTGCACACCGCGGTCACCGCCTCGTTCCGGAGCGGTTGAGCTCCCACGGCGTCAGCCTGCTGTCCGGAGGCCTAGACTCGGCCACGGTCACCGCCCACGCGAAAGGCCAGGTCGACAGCCTGACCGCCCTGACCTTCCGGTACGGGCAGACCCACGCGAGGGAGGTGGAGGCCGCGCGGGCCATTGCCTCCGGCATGGGGATCGCGCACCGGACCGTCGACATATCCTTCCTGGGAGAGGTGGCCTGGTATTCGGCGCTCACCAGCCCGGAGCTCTTTCCGGTCCCGTCGGGCCGATCGGACGATGAGATCGGCTTCGGGGTTCCGATCACCTACGTCCCGCTGCGCAACACGATCTTCCTCGCGCTTGGAGCGGCACTGGCAGAGAGCGAGGCCCTGCATGCGATCGAGTCGCTGGGCGAGGATCCGGCGGACACCAGGGTGGTTGTCTTCCTTGCGCCCAACGCGATCGACTACAGCGGCTACCCGGACTGCAGGCCCGAGTTCTTCAGGAACGCAATCGAGACGATCAACCTGGGATCAAAGCTCGCGACCGAGCACGCGGTCCGAATAGAGGTCGAGACCCCGATCATCGACAGGACCAAGGCGGAGATCGTCCGCATGGCCCTGGCGCTCGGCGTCCGCCTTGAGATGACGTGGTCGTGCTACCGCGGCGGCGCCGTCCCCTGCGGCGAGTGCGACTCATGCGTCCTTCGCGCGCGCGGCTTTGCCGAGGCAGGCGTTCCCGATCCCGCCGCGCAGGGCTGAGCCGGTAAGCGGGGGCGAGGCCGCCTTGCTGCGCGTGAGCAGACTAGCCTCGGGTGAGCCGGAGATTTTCCTGTCGATTCAGGGCGAGGGCCGCACGGCAGGTACGGCCTCCGCGTTCGTGAGGCTTGCGACGTGCAACCTGGCCTGCAGCTGGTGCGACACCGCCTACACGTGGAACTGGTCTCGTTTCGACTACGACGAACAGGTGATGTATATGGGGCCTGAGGAGGCGGCCTCCCGGGTCGAGGCTCTGGAGACGACAAATGTGGTGATCACGGGCGGAGAGCCTTTGCTCCAGCAGGCCGCGGGCCTTGGCGAGCTGGCCTCCTCGCTCGCCGGGACCGGTCACAACATCGAGGTCGAGACCAACGGGACCATAGCTCCGTCGGAGCAGATGGCCGCCTCCGTTTCCCGGTGGAACGTGTCTCCCAAGATCGCAAGCTCCGGCAATCCCTCCGGCAGACGAGAGGTCCCGGAGGCGCTCAGCGCCCTTTCGGCTCTTCCGAACGCCGATTGGAAGTTCGTCATAACAGGCCGCCCCGACATCGAGGAGGCGGCGCGCGTGGCGGAGCGGTACGGCGTCCCTCCCGGGCGGGTCGTGCTCATGCCCGAGGGAACTGCCGCCGATGTGGTCGCCGAGAGATCGAAGTGGGTGATGGAGGAGGCCGCACTGCGGGGATTTCGCTTCTCCTCCCGGCTGCATGTCCTATTGTGGGGGGCGGAGCGAGGCCGCTAGGCGACGCGGGGCCGGGCGGGGTAGGTGATATATTTGGCAGCCGTTACCTACGCCCGCAGACTAGGAGACCAGCCGAGATGAAGTTCGCCAGATACAAGGTCGGGGAAAGCATCGAGTACGGGATCGTCGAGGGGGAGGCCGTGACCCGCATCACGGGCGCGCCGTGGGGCGAATACGAGACCACGAGCGATGTGCGGCCGGTATCGTCGGTGCGGCTGCTCGCACCTGCACAGCCCTCCAAGATGGTCGCGATCGGCCTAAACTACAGGAGCCATCTCGGCGACCGGGAGCCCCCCAAGGTGCCCGAGCCGTTCCTCAAGACGCCGTCCTCGGTGATCGGCCCGGGCGATCCTATCGTGCTTCCGGCCGAGTCCAAGGTCGTTCAGGAGGAGGCGGAGCTCGCGGTGGTGTTCGGCAGGCGATGCAGGCGCGCGAGCCGGGAGGACGCCCTTAGCTACGTCCTAGGCTACACATGCGCCAACGACGTCAGCGAGCGCGGCTGGCAGGCGGGCGACCTGCAGTGGTGGCGTGCAAAGTCCGCCGACACTTTCGGCCCGATCGGCCCGGTCATCGTAACCGGCCTGGACCCGGCGAACCTTGCGATCGAGGCGCGCGTCAACGGAGAGATCGTGCAAAAGAGCAACACGGCCGACCTTCTCTACGACGTTCCCGCGATCATCGAATGGGTGAGCCGGGTAATGACGCTTGAGCCCGGCGACGTGATCCTCACGGGCACCCCCGGGACGACGGCGACTATCTCAGCGGGCGACACCGTTGAGGTCGAGCTGGAGGGCATCGGGATGCTGAGCAACCCGGTAAGGGACGAGTAGGGGCGGACCGGGACTAGCTAAAGTACTGGTCTATCCTCAGGTCCAGGAGTTCGCGTCCAGAGCCCGCCGACCAGTAGTAGATCAGGTAGGCGCCGGCCCCGACCATCGCAAGATTTCCGAGCGGCTCAACGTAGGGGAAAATCTTGCGGATCAGGTTCTGCACCACTCCCTTGAAGAAGACCACGCCCACCGCCGCCGCGACCATGATCACCCCCATGCCAAGGCCGTAGGCCAGCGAGCCCAGCACGGTCTCAGCGAAGCTGCCCGCGGACAGCGACTGGCCCGCCACAACCCCGACGGCGGCAAGGAAGATAGGGAGTGCGCAGCTCAGGGATGCGACCGCGTAGGCGATCCCGAACAGGAACACCTGCCGCAGGCCCTTTCCGGACCCCAGGTTGACGCGGCTGGCGGCCATGATGCCGATCTTCTTGCGGGAGATCAAAAGCCACAGGCCCAGCGCCGTGATCAGCACTCCCACCGCCAGTCCCGCAAACGGAAGGAAGTTGCCCACGACGCGGCCGCCCGCCGCAAGGATCAGGCCGACGAGCCCGAAAACAACGATGAACCCGGCGGTAGCGGCAAGGCCGAGCATGATGCCCTTGAGCCCGGCGATTACCGGGTTCTGCTCGGCCTCGGCGCTGCCGAGCTGGTAGCCGACGTATGCCGGGAACATCGCCGCACCACAGGGGTTAAAGGCGGCGACCGTGCCTCCTGAGAAGGCGAATGCCAGTGGGACCTCTATCATCTGTCGACTCCGTTGCGGGCAAGTGCGCTGGGCCCTTCCGATTATATTCGGCCCCGGGCCGCAGAAAGGCCCCGCTCGCGCGTACCACTATATCTATGCTACGCACGGGCCGCAGATTCCGATTCTCCATCAGCCGCATCGCCTCACAACGGCGCGTTAACCAGTCAATATAGGCGCTCAGGGACCGTAGACAAGTTGACATCTGATCGCCGCCGCTGGTACATTCGGCCTACAGTGTCACCTCACCCATCGGCATCCGTCACAGAGTGTAGACGCACTTTGCCCGGGTAGGTGTTCGGCTAAGCTAAGCCCCGCCACCCGGCCCCGCTCAATGTGCGGGGCCTTTTGTTTCGGGGAGGCACCGGGAGAGACGGCAAAATGACCCAGATAAGCCAAAGGGCGGCCAACGACAGGGTGATCCCCTCGGTGCCGCAGGAGCTAGACGACTTCGAGGCGGCGGTAAGGAAATTCCAGGCCGGCGAGTGGGACCAGACCGACTTCATGGCCTTCCGCCTGCGCCAGGGCGTTTACGGGCAGCGTCAACCCGACGCGCAGATGGTGCGTGTGAAGGCGCCGTTCGGCGGCCTGACCGCAGACCAGCTCGACGTCCTCGGCGAGTTCGCCGACCGCTACGCACCCCTGCGCAAGGGCCACGTGACCACCAGGGAGAACTTCCAGTTCCACCACGTGCCCCTGAGCGACGCGCCCGATGCGCTCAGGCTGCTGGCCGACGGCGGCCTCAGCACCAGGGAGGCCTGCGGGAACACCGTGCGCAACGTCACAGGCTGCCCGATGGCCGGGGTATGCGGCATCGAGGAGTTCGATGTCACGCCGTATGCCGCCGCCTATGCCCGCTATTTCGTACGCCACCCGTTCACCCAGTCCCTGCCCCGCAAGATAAAGACGGCCTTCTCGGGCTGCGCAAAGGACTGCGCGATCACCCCGATCCACGACATAGGCTTCATTCCCCGGGTGGTCGACGGCGAGAGGGGCTTTAGGATGGTCGCCGGCGGGGGCACCTCCATCATGCCGCGCATCGCCCCCACCCTGTACGAGTTCGTGCGCATGGACGAGTACCTCAAGGTGACCGAGGCCTGCCTGCGCGTCTTCCACAGCTCAAACGAACTGAGGAGAAACCGCATGAAGGCGCGCATAAAGTTCCTCATCGACAGGGTCGGCATCGACGAGTTCAGAAAGCAGGTCGAGCAGGAAATGGCAAGGCCCTGGGCGCAGCGCTCGTTCGATCCCACGGACCTCCTGTTCATCGAGGACGAGGAGGCGGACGCCCCCGCGCTCGACGGCGACTACGTGCCGGCAGTGCCCAATGCCGGCTTTGAGCGGTGGGTCGAGACCAACGTCACCGACCAGAGGCAGGACGGCTACACCGCCGCCACGGTGAAGCTGCCGCTGGGCGACATACAGGCCGAGCAGTTCGGAAAGCTCGCCGACATGGCCAGAAGGTACGGCGGCGGCAGGTGCCGGATCACACACCAGCAGAACCTGACTTTCAGGTGGGTCCCCAGGGCGGCGCTATATGAGCTGTGGCTGGGACTGCGGTCGATAGGCCTTGCCGACCCCGGAGCCCACCAGATCGCGGATGTCGTCGCCTGCCCGGGAACCGACAGCTGCAAGCTGGGAATCACCTCGTCGATGGGCCTGGGCCGGGCGATGAGGGAGGCCATCGAGGGCCTGGATACCCGCGACCCTCTGGTCGAGAGCATGCACGTAAAGATAAGCGGCTGTCCCAACGGCTGCGGCCAGCATCACGTTGCCGACATCGGCTTTCACGGGGCGGCCGCGAAGGCGCCCGGGGGGCAGGTGCCGGCCTATGAGCTGTTCCTGGGAGGCAGCTACGAAGGCGACAACCCGAGGTTCGGGGTCCGCACCAGGACCAAGGTTCCGGCAAAGCGCGCCCCAGAGGTCCTTCGCAGCCTGATCTCCCTGTACCTTGCGGAAAGAAACGAGGGCGAGCCATTCAGGGACTATGCGGCCCGGGTGGGCAGGGAGAGATTCGATGAGGTTCTCGCCGATTATAAGGAGGTTGGCGAGCTGAACCGGGAGACCCTGGCCAGCTACATGGACTGGGACAAGACGATCAAGTACGTCCTTGAGCGCGGCGAGGGAGAGTGCATGGTCTGACCGGGCCAAGGGGACCGGACAGTTCCCGGGCAGTTAGTCCTCGACGTCGGGCTCTATGGGCCTTCCGCGCCAGATCTTGGGACGCTGCCGCAGGTCGCTAGTCACCCTGGGCACGAAGGCCAGACCGTACCCGGCCGCAAGTGCCGAAAGGCCGGCCACCAACACCGCCTGTCCCGCACCATCGGCGGCCCGGCTGACGGCGAGGGCGGCGATCACCATGGCGAGACCGGCCGCCATCACCCTCCCGGAGGAGAGGCGGCCCGCCCGGCCCAGTCTGTGCGCCGCGTACCTTGCCAGAAGGGTCGGCAGTCCGTAGTCGGCAGCGGGGCGGGGGCCCAGTGGCCCCGCCTGGCCGAGTATCTCCTCGATCTCCCTCTCGTAGCGCTTGGGCATCGGAAAAATCGTATGAACCGCTACGGGCAGTGTCAAGGACGGAGGCGCCGGTCGCTGCCCGGGCGGTGCTATAATCGCCGCCCGTGAACTCAAGCGGCGCCCGTCAGTTCGTCAAGTACACCTTCTATAAGCTGGACCCCGCCTGGCGTCGGCTTGCCCCCGAGCGCCGCGCCGAGGAAAAGCGCGAGTTCGCGGCCGTCGTCTCCGAGGTCTCCTCGGGGATGATGACCCGCACCTACAGCACCGTGGGCATGCGTGGCGATGCTGATCTTCTGCTATGGCAGGCGGCGGACGCCCTGGAGCAGGTTCAGGAATCGGCGGCCACGCTCAACTCGACCGCGCTGGCCGCCTACCTCGACACCCCGCATTCGTTCCTGGCGATGACCCGGCGCTCTCACTACGTAGACGGGCATCGGCACGAGGGCCAGGAGGGCCGCTCGGTCAGGGTGAGCCCCTCCGAGGAAGCCAGGTACTTTTTCGTCTATCCGTTCGTAAAGACCAGACAGTGGTACCTGCTCTCCGCCGAAGAGCGCCAGGAGATGATGACCGAGCACTTTCGAATAGGCCACAAGTACCCGTCGGTGAAGATAAACACCAGCTACTCCTTCGGCCTGGACGACCAGGAGTTCATGGTCGCATTCGAGTCGGACAGCCCCTCTGACTTTCTCGACCTCGTGGAAGAGCTCAGGGGCGTAAGGGGCAGCCTGTACACGCTTCGCGACACGCCGATCATCACCTGCATCCGCATGCCGATAGAGCATGCCCTCGACAGGCTCGGTTGATGGCTGCGGCCGGGCGCTCAGAGGGAAAGGCGATCTGCCATGCGCTATGAGGCGGGATCATGCAGCTACGAGCTGCACGAGGGCTGGGGCGAGCTTCCGGCGGGCTACATGTTCCACCGCGTGGCGGGTGTGGCAACGGACGCCGACGACAACGTATTCGTCTTTAACCGCAGCCCGCAAAAGATGCTTATCCTGTCAGCCGACGGGACATTCAGGACCGACTGGGACGCGTTCTTTAAGGTGCCGCACGGGGTGGCGATCGACTCTGCCGGCGACGTCTACACAGCCGACGTCGGCACGCACGTGGTAGAAAAGCACGCCCCCTGGGGCGGTCTGATGATGACGCTGGGGACGCCGGACGCACCGGCCGACACCGGACGGAATGAGGGCTTCCTGGTGGAGCGCGAGGCAGGGCCCTTCAACATGTGCTGCGCCGTCGCCGTGAGCGATTCTGGAGACATCTTCGTCGCTGACGGCTACGGCAACAGCAGGGTCCACAGGTTCTCGGCAGAGGGAGAGCTCCTGATGTCCTGGGGCAGGCCCGGAAAGGGTGGCCCCGGTGAGTTTCACCTGCCGCACGGCATCACGATAGACTGCGACGGCAGGGTGCTGGTGTGCGACCGGGAAAACGGCCGCATACAGATCTACGACCAGGAGGGCGGGTTCCTCGGCATGTGGGAGGGACTGCTTCAGCCCACCTCGATCGCCCAGGGCCCAGACGGCCTGCTGTTCGTCCCCGAGCTCCAGCACCGGCTGACCGTACTGGACCCAGAGGGCGGGGTCGTGGCCCGGTGGGGCGGCGAGCGGAGTCTGGCGCCGGGCATGTTCGTTGCGCCCCACGACGTCGCGGTCGACTCGCGCGGGGACGTGTATGTCGGAGAGGTGCTCGAGGGTAAGCGCATTCAAAAGTTCGTCCGCACATAGCGGTCGGCATCAAGTCAGATATTCCCGGGGGAAAGATGAACGTAGACACCGCCATATGCCGCATCCTCAAGGCAGAGGGCATCGACTGGATAGCCGCCTTCCCACACCAGACGCTCATAGACGCCGCAGCGCGCGAGGGCATCCGCCCGGTGATCGTCCGCCAGGAGCGGGCGGGCGTCAACATGGCGGACGGCCTGAGCCGGATGACCAACGGACGGACCATCGGCGTTTTCACCATGCAGTACGGCCCGGGCGCCGAGAATGCCTTCGGGGGCGTCGCCCAGGCCTTCGCCGACTCGGTGCCCGTGCTGCTCCTTCCGGGCGGAAACCCCCAGGGCCGCCACGGGGTGCACCCGAACTTCGACTCGGTTGAGCACTACAAGGGCGTGACCAAGTGGGCCGGATACATCATGTCCGCCGACCGCACGGTCGACGTGATGCGCACCGCGTTCAGCCACCTGCGAAACGGGCGGCCGGGCCCGGTGCTCGTCGAGATCCCGGCAAACCTGGCCTCACAGGATGTCCCGTCGTTCGACTATCGCCCGGTCCCCCAGACCAGGTCGGCCGCGGACCCGGCAGACGTGCGCGACCTAGTCCGGGCGCTGCTTTCCGCGGAGCGCCCGGTCATAAACGCCGGCCAGGGAGTGATGAACGCGGGGGCCACCGATGAGCTGGTCGCCTTCGCAGAGCTTACCGGCATCCCGGTCCTGACGACCCTTGCGGGAAAGAGCGGATTTCCCGAGACCCACCCGCTGTCGCTCGGATGCGGCGCGCGGACCGCGACGGGCATGGCGGCCAAGTTCCTGATGGAGTCCGACTTCGTGCTCGGCATTGGCACAAGCTTCACCGTCTCGGTGTTCGGGTCGCCCGTGCCGGACGGCGCGACGCTCGCGCAGGTGACCAACCGGGGTGAGGACCTGCACAAGGACCATCCGGTCGACGTCGGCGCGGTGGGAGACGCAAAGCTCGTGCTCGAGCAGATGATCGCCGAGGCGAGATCTCAGGACGCGAGGGCTCGGACCGGTGTCGCCGAGGAGATAGCCGCCAGCCGCGCCGGGTGGCTCGCCCAGTGGGAGGATCGCTTCAGTTCGGACGAGACGCCCATGAGCCCCTACCGCATATTCCGCGAGGTCGAGCGGGCGGTTGACGTGGCCAACACCGTGGTCACCCACGACTCCGGCTACCCGCGTGATCAACTCGTACCCTTCTGGCGCCCGGTAACCCCTCGAAGCTACATCGGGTGGGGCAAGTCCACCCAGCTCGGCTACGGCCTCGGCCTGGCGCTCGGGGCGAAGATGGCGCGTCCGCAGAGCGACGTGATCAACTTCATGGGCGACGCCGCCTTCGGCATGGCCGGTCTGGATATAGAGACGGCCGCGCGCAACGGGATCGGCATCACCACCATCATCCTGCACAACGGTGTGATGACCGGATATGCGGCAAACTACATGCCCGTGGCCGCCGACGTCTACGGGACCCATGAGCTGGGAGGAAACTACGCGGTCGTCGCCGAAGGCCTAGGGGCGCACGCAGAGCGGATCGAGAGCCCGGAGGCAATCGGCGATGCGGTGAGAAGGGCGCTGGGCGCTAACAGGGAGGGCCAGCCCGCGGTCATAGAGATGATGACCAAGGAAGAGCCCAACGTCTCCATGTACTGGTAGGAGGTTCCGGCCCCTCGCTAGGCGACCGCCCCATCGGCGCGGAGCCGGGCGATCTCCCCGGGCGGATAGCCGATCTCGCCGAGCACCTCACAGGTGTGCTCCCCAAGTCCCGGGGCCGGCCTGAGCACCGGGGCCGGCGTCCCAGAGAAGCGGAACGGGGGGCCCATCTGCCTTACGGGTCCTATAGGGGTTTCGGCTTCGACGCTCAGGCCGCAGGCGAGCGCCTGCGGCTCCTCGTGGGCGTCCATTACGTGGCGGCTTTCAGCGCACATAACGCCCACCGAGCGCAGCCTCTCGACGGCCGGCGAGGTATCCAGATCCGCAATCGCCGACCCTAACGCCCTGGCGATATCCCGGTCGGCGGCCCTGCGCTCTACCTCGCCCGGGTATCGGCCCGCGAGGTCGGGGAGACGGAGCGCCTGCGCTGCCGCGGCGAACTGCTCGTCCTCGCTGCACGAAAGGTAGATGTGTCCGTCCCTTGTCGCATACAGCCTTCGGGTCGCCGTTACGCCCAGCTGCCCCCACATTCGCGCGTCGACATGCGGCTGCGCGCTCTGCACCATCTCCGCCGCCTGGACCGCGACTCCGGCGGCGAGCAGCGACGTCTCGACCCTGGTTCCCGTCCCGTCCCTCACCTGGGCCAAGAGACCGGAGACGGCGCCGAAGCAGGCCAGCATGGAAGCAGCGTAGTCGGCTATGGCCACCTTCAGAAAGATGGGGCTGCCACAGGTGCCCTGTGCGGACATGGCACCTGTAAGCGCCTGTATGAGCGGATCGAATGCGGGCTCTTCCGCAAGCGGTCCCGGGCTCCCGTAACCGCTCACGGAAAGGTAGGCGAGCCCGGGTCGCAGAGCCCGGAGGGTCCGTTCATCCACGCCCAGGCGCGCTGCGGCGCCGGGGCGGAAATTCTCGGCCACCATGTCCGCCCGCCTGACCAGGTCGTACACGACACCGCGACCCCCTGGCGTCTTCAGGTCCACCACGATACCCCGCTTGCCGCGATTCCACGCCTGGAATGAGCCCCCTATCACCCGAAATCCGTCTCCTGCGGGCGATTCGACCTTGATGACGTCGGCCCCCATGTCGGCGAGGAGGCTGGTAGCGTATGACCCCGCGATGTACCCGGTGAGGTCGACCACGCGCGTTCCGGCCAGAGGTCCCTGGTTCCCACTGAAGGAGGGCGCACTCACCCTGGGCGGACCTGCCGGCTTCGGGGAAACCCTTACCGGGGGCGACATCCACGTGACCGGACCCAGGACGTCGTCGTCGTCGCGCTCGAGCACGCCGCTCTCGATGGCGTGGGGATGCTCGAAGAACTGGGCGCGGGATCTGACCAGGTCGCACGGGACGTCGTGCTCTGAGAGAATCCCCACCCAGTGGCGGCCGGCTTCGGTGGATATGACGTCCGCGATCAGGCTCCTCAGAACTGGCCGCTGGGCCGGCTCCAGGTTCCACGGCGCACCCTCGAATCGCGGATCCTCGGTCCATTCGAACCGCTCGAGCGCTATGCACAGCTTGTTCCAGAACGTGTCGGTGCCGCAGGTGAACATGAGCCACTCGCCGTCGGAACACTCATAAAGCTGGTAGACGGGGTTTACCCCCATCTGATCGGTCGCCTCGCGAACCCACGACCTTACGTTCGGGCCGGTCACCATGGTCCCTGACTGCATCGCCAGCGCGCCGCAGTAGAGCGAGGCTTCCACCTGCTGGCCCAGCCCTGTAGCCTCCCGCTCGCACAGGGCGGCTCCGATAGACCCGGCGGCCAGGAACGCAGCGCCGTAGCTGGCTATCGGAAGGTTGACATAGACGGGAGGGCCGTCCCAGCCCCCCTGGTCGCCGTAGATGCCTGCATGCGCGGCGACGGCCCCCTCGTCGGCCGGTGCGTCGGCCAGTGGGCCCGTCTCTCCGAAGGGAGGAATCGCGCAGTACACGAGGCGCGGGTTCATGGGCCGTAACGACGGGTAAGAAAGGCCGGCCCGCCCCGCCCCTGCCCCGGACATCGTCCGGACCAGGACGTCGGCACCGCGCACGAGGTCAAACAGAGCCGACCGATCCGAACTGCCGAGCGGATCCAGCGAGGCGATAGTCTTTCGCCGGTTCCAGAGCCGAAAGCGCTCATCGCCCGCGAACCTGCCGCTATCGACCCTCACGGTCTCCGCACCTAGCTCGGCCATCAGCATCGTCGCGTAGGCGCCAGCCACGTCGGAGTCCAGGTCGATAACGACGACACCCGAGTAGGGCCCGGCTGAGAGCATCGATCCCCCGTCGTGCAGCAAGTGGGTACCCATGCGGGAAACCCGAGCGCAGGCCAGTATACGTCGGCCGGATGCCGGCGGGCGCGGCCCCAAGTGTGCGTCGGCCGATTGCCGGTGATGGAGACGGTCTGCTATATTGGGCCGTGCGGGCCTTGTTACCCGCGTTCCCGGCCAATCGTGGGGCTGTAGCTCATCTGGGAGAGCGCTTCAATGGCATTGAAGAGGTAGGGGGTTCGAGTCCCCCCAGCTCCACCACCCACAGTACGTTGGTGACACTCACCGATTCCGCCTCCGCGGTCCTGAATTCCGGTGACGTGCGACAAGTCATTACCGGAAGCCACCGCGAATCATTAACATGTGATTGTTGCGAGGTGAACAGATGAGAGACACAGACGCCCCTGCAGACGCGCAGGGAGTGAGAGCGGGGGGACATCCTCGCCGGTCCCGCGAAGAGACTGCCCGCCTCGGCGACGAGATTTACGAGCGGGACATCCGCTGTCAGGTTGAGGGCGACCACCACGGGGAGATCGTCGCGATCGACGTCGACAGCGGCGACTACGCTATCGGCGACATGGCAGTTACCGCAGCGGAACTCCTTCGGAAGAGGCGTCCGTACGCCAACATCTGGGGTGTCCGGGTCGGATACAGGGGGTTGTGCCACTTCGGTGGCGGCTCTTTTCGGAAAAGTGCATGATCGAAGGTCTTGTGAGCGCTGACTATGAGGCCGTGATTACTCTTTCTCTACGAGGCCCGTCAGGCCTAGAGCGAGAGGTCGATGCGGTTGTGGACACCGGCTTCAACAGTTTCCTTACATTGCCCCCGGAGGTGGTGGCGGAGTTGGGTCTGCCGTTTGCCATGCAGGGCCATGCGATTCTGGCCGACGGGCAGGAGGCCTCGTTCGACGTATACGGGGCAACGGTTCTACGGGACGGTCAGCCGAGATACGTGGACACCTACGCGGTCGATTCCACGCCGCTTGTGGGCATGTTGTTGCTGGACCG